>JBAYTX010000001.1:0-169137 GCA_041675415.1 Rhizobium sp.
AGCGAAACGAAGGGTTCATCGAGCACGAGGAGGTCAGGCTCGATCGCCAGAGCTCTTGCAATCGCCGCGCGGCGCGCGAGCCCTAGCGAAAGCTCGGAGGGGAAAAACGATCGCATCTTCGACAAGCCAAGGGTTGCGAACAATGTGTCGAGATTCTTGTCCCGTATGGATTTCGGAAGCGCCAGCCGGACATTTTCTTCGATGGTCCGCCAAGGCAGAAGCAGTGGTTCCTGGAATACCGCGCCGATGCGCGGGTTCTCCACTCCCGGCAATTGGATCGTCCCCTCGAAGGACCGGTCAAGCCCCAGAAGCACGCGCAGGGTCGTCGTCTTACCGCAGCCGGACGGTCCGATCACGCACACAAACTCATTCTCGTCGATCTCGATGTGCAGGTCCTGGAGGACATCCAGCGTGCCGCCATTCGACGTCCTGAATGACTTGTGCAGGATGTCGATCTTAAGACGCGCGTTGGCGCCAGCGGGTGGATGCATGTTCAAGGGGCTGTACCACTACAAGTTCGATGAAAAGCATCACGCCGACAAAAGCCAAAGTATAGGCCAGGATCGCCGCGACATCGAAAAGCTGAAAATAGAGGTTGATCTGGAAACCGACCCCGTCCGACCGCCCAAGGAGCTCGACCACAAGGACAATCTTCCAGATCAGCGAGATACCGGAACGTGCGGCGGCAGTGAGATAGGGCTGCAGCTGCGGCAACAGGACATGCCGGAAACGCTCCAGCATATTGAAGCGATATACGCGGGCCATGTCGGAATAGCGCAGGTCCAGCGCGCGCGTCCCTTCCCGCAGGGTGACGATCACGTTCGGAATCTTGTTGACAGCAACAGCGCCTATCGCTGCCGCCTCGGTAAGGCCGAACCAGATATAGGCCAGCACAATGATCACCAGCGCGGGAATATTGAGAAACAGGATCACCCAGGGCTGAAGAAACTGGTCGGCGCGCCGATGGCTCCCAAGGTAGATGCCGGTTGCCGAACCGATCACCATCGCCAGAAGAAAAGAGGCACCCACGCGCCAGAGGGTGATAGCCAAGTGATGCGGAAGCTCGCCCGTTCCGAAGTCGTGCAGGAACGCTCGCAACACATCCAGCGGTGGCGGAAACGAACGGCTGGGCCAGGTCATCGCTGCCAGATGCCAGACGGCCAGAAGTGCTGCAAACGATACCAGCGCAGTCAACGTCGGCATCAGACCGCGACGCAACGGCGTATTCTGCGGCAACGGCTCCTGCGGAGGCAGCGAGCGCATCGAAACCGGCGTCACTTTGCCCTCCAGAATGTCCCAGGCACCAACACTTCCGATGGCCCCACGAGCTTATCCCCGCCGAGTTCCGCCAGCACTGCATAGAGTTTTTTCGCATCCTCCTCTTCCTCTTCGATCGGCCGATTGGGAATGCCCTCGCGGTACCGATCGCGCAGCACCTCAAGCTCGCGCCCTTCGGCCTTGATGACCGTCGCCAATCGCGTCCACTCTTCATCCGAACTCCCAAGAAGGGCCTTTGCGTCCCGGCTCGCCCTGACGAAGCCCTCGATCGCATCGGGATGTGCATTTGCCCATGCCTCATGGAAGAGATAGCCGAGAGCCGAAACCGGCCCCGACGCGCCCAGCGCGTTTGCGGCCTCATTCGTGCCGATCAGCCTGCGAAAGCCATTGGCCTCGAGCCTGGCGCAATAGTGCCAGAAGTTCAGGACAGCATCGAGTTCACCTTGCTGCGCCTTTTCAGCAAGCAAGGGCGGCGCGCCGTAGGCGATCTCGTTTTCCTGCGCGAGGTCAGCCGCGAATTCCTTCTTGGCAAGCCCCTGGATGAACAACCAACTCTTGTCCAGGGGGCCTCCGGCAACACCGATTTTCTTTCCCTTCAGGTCGGCAAGCGATTTGATCGGAGAATCCTCCCTTACCATCAGTGCGCCGACAGATGTCGAATAGGGAACCATGGTCAGGTCGACACCCGACGCGCGCTGACGAGATACCCACAGCCAGTCGGAGACGATCACGTCGACATCCCCTGCCATCATAGCCACGTTCGTGGCATCCTCGCCCGCAAAGAAGCGAATATCGACGTCGACACCGTATTTCTCATCGAGCTTGTGGTGCTTGATTGTGTCGAGTTCCCAGTTGACAGTACCGAACTTTAGAACCCCAACCCGCACCGTTTCAGCTGCTTCGGCAGGCTGAAACGCGGCCTGCCCAAACATCAAGGTCAATGACAGCGCAAGCCAGCGCCACCCCCTGATCTTCCTGCCCATGATTTCCTCCCAGACTTCAAATCGGCCGTCTGCCCGTTCCTAGATATCGATTTCCCTGGACGGGTAGGTACATTTCCATTTTACCACATGCATGGTGGGATGCTCCTCCGACCATTTCGCGATTTGCGTCGGCGCGAGAAACATGCAGCTCAGCAGACTGCCGCTGTTTTCGAAACGCAGCCGCTCCTCCCGGCATTGGTCAGGCGCCGTGATGAGACAGATCGTCAGGACAAGATTGATGATATCCATGCCGCACCTACCAATCCAAAACCGTTCTGATCGCTTGCTGCCGTGATCAAGGCAGCAACGTCATTCCATCGGATTTCCCAAGGTGCCCGGATGAGAAATTTGATTGAAGGTTAGAGGCATCACATGGCTGCGTCAATCTCGACCGCCCATATCATGCACTGCGTCGGCGAGGGGCTTCGACATGTGCAAGCCCGGTCGCGACCTGTAAGCGGATTGGAACGCGACAGGACCTTTGCGACAGGATTGCCGCGAGTTCGGACAGCCCCTTCGGCTGTCAGGCGCTTTGCCGCCATTTGATCGAGCAGCCGATGGACGCCAACTGTTCGGCCGGACCATGTCCTGATTTTGCGACCTCAAGCATGGCTTCATAGAGATCGCGTCTTAGTCCGGGCACCCCTCCTTCCTTTCGTGAGGCATCGAGGCGGCCCCGATATTGCAGCTCACCGGAAGCGTTGAAGCCGAAAAAATCGGGCGTGCACACGGCCTTGTAGATGCGGGCCACGGACTGACCGGGATCGTATAGATAAGGGAACGGAAGCGCATGTTCTTCCGCGAAGATCTTCATGTTCTCGAACGAATCCGCCGGATACTCACCAGCATCGTTGGAGTTGATCGCGACGAATCCGATGCCGGCCGCCTCCAGATCACGGGCATCGCGAACGATGCGGCCGATCACGGCTTTCACATAAGGACAATGGTTGCATATGAAAGCCACAACGAGTCCACGGGGGCCGGCCTGTTCGAGAATGGAGCAGGTCCAGCCATCAATGTTCTGCAAAGTCGCGTCGACGGCTCTCCAGCCGAAATTGCACAAAGGTGTGGTCGCTGCCATCCATTCCCCTCACGTCTGCTTGCCAGGCGGTGTACCTTTTCAGGCAGCCTTGCGACTGATCGCCATGTCCGCGGCGTGGCGGATCGCGGCAATGTTTTCCGCGTAGGTCGTCTTGTCGTTCCCCTTGAAAATCGCCGAGCCCGCCACCAGAACATCCGCTCCGGCCGAGGCAACCAGCGGCGCCGTCTCGGGCGTCACCCCACCATCGATTTCTATGTGGATCGGACGGCTTCCGATCATCGCGCGCACACGGCGTACCTTTTCGACAACGGCGGGAATGAAGGCCTGTCCGCCGAACCCGGGATTGACCGTCATCAGCAAGACGAGATCCAGTCTGTCGAGCACGTATTCGATGACACTTTCCGGCGTCGAGGGGTTGAGCGACACGCCGGCCTTCTTGCCCAGCGCGCGAATGGCCTGAAGCGAGCGGTCGAGATGCGGTCCCGCTTCAGCATGAACGGTAATGTAATCACAGCCCGCATCAGCAAAAGCAGCGAGATACGGATCAGCGGGCGCGATCATCAGATGGCAATCGAAAACGGCATCCGTTCGTTTCCGGATCGACTTGATGACTTGCGGTCCGAATGTGATGTTGGGAACAAAATGGCCGTCCATGACATCGAGATGGACCCAATCGGCGCCAGCCCCAATGACGTCTTCCACCTCCTCGCCCAAGCGGGAGAAGTCCGCCGACAGAACGGAAGGCGCGATGATGGTCTTCTGGCTCATGGTGTCTCCTGACGATGCTCTGGAGTTGCCGCCGGCTTCATGGCGAATACGCGGCTCACGGCGATGTCGCGGCCGATAATGGTCGACAGCTGCTCTGCATTGACCGGCCCTTTCGCTTCTTCGAACAACCGATTGGCCTGGCGCAGTCGCGCCCGGTCGAGCGCATTTCGGATTGAGCGGGCATTGGCGAAATGCGGCTGGCTGCGGCGCCGCGCGATATAGTCGGCCATGACGGCCGTCGCCTCGTTATCGAGCTGGTAGCCCTGCCTCTCCAGCATGGTCTCGGCGATCGAAAGCAGTTCGTCGTCGGCGTAGTCGGGGAAGTCGATGTGATGGGCTATCCGCGAGCGGAAGCCCGGATTGCTTTCGAAGAAGCGGTCCATCCGGTCAGAGTAACCAGCGAGGATCACTACCAGGTCGTCGCGGTTGTTCTCCATGACTTGCAGCAGGATCTCGATCGCCTCCTGGCCGTAGTCGCGCTCATTGTCCGGCCGGTAGAGATAGTAGGCCTCGTCGATGAACAGCATGCCCCCCATGGCCTTCTTGAGAATCTCCTTGGTCTTCGGCGCCGTGTGGCCGATATACTGGCCGACGAGGTCGTCACGCGTCACCGAGACGAGGTGGCCCTTGCGGATGTAACCGAGGCGGTGGAGCAGGTTTGCCATGCGCAGGGCCACCGTCGTCTTGCCGGTGCCGGGATTGCCGGTGAAGCTCATGTGCAGCGACGGTGGCTCATGGGAAAGCCCCATGGCGCGGCGGGCGCGCTCGACGAGCAGCAGGGCCGCCGTCTCGCGAATCCGCCGCTTTACGGGCTTGAGGCCCACAAGGTCATTGTCGAGTTCTTCGAGGATCTCGGCGACGCCCGAGCTCCGGTATTCCTCGGCGAGGTCGACCGAGGTCGGTAGGCTCTCCTGCGTCACGGTTGTCTCGGGCATTGCCATCTTCTTGTCCTTTCGTCAGCCGGTCGTCGACCAGGAGTAATGCTGCGAGCGGCCAGGACCGTCGGTCCGCGTCATTCTAAGGTCCGGTTCCTTGTCGGGGCGATTGACGATGAAGGACATCGTCACCGTCTCGAATCCGCGATTGGAATCGAAGGCGTTGAGACGGATGTAGTGCTGGGGATAAGCCTTGCGGCAGTCGTCGAGCTCCATCATCACGCCCTTGGCGTCCTTCAGGTCGAACATCGGGTTGCCCCACATTTCCCAATAGGTGTTGCGGGGGTGTGGATCGTCCGTGTACTCGACGCCGATAGCCCAGCCTTTGCGCAGGCAATATTCAACCTGCGCGGTGATCTGCGCGTCCGTGAGGTCTGGCAGGAACGAGAAGCAGCCTTGGGTGATACGCATTGTCGTTTCTCCTTTTCTCTCGCTCTGTCAGGCGACGCTGACGCTCGGAACAAAGTCCGAAGTGTCCGTCGAGGTGTAGTTGAAGGTGATGTTACCCCAGGTGTCGAGGGCTGCCTCGAGCGGCTTGCACCACTTGGCGGCCGCCCTGAGAATTTCCGGGCCTTCATTGGCGATGTCTCGGCCCTCGTTGCGGGCAAGCACCATGGCTTCGAGCGCCACCCGGTTGGCCGTAGCACCCGCCTGGATGCCCATCGGATGCCCGATCGTGCCGCCGCCGAACTGCAGCACCACGTCGTCGCCGAACAGATCGAGCAACTGGTGCATCTGGCCGGCATGGATGCCGCCCGAGGCGACAGGCATGACCTTCTTGATGTCGCCCCAGTCCTGGTCGAAGAAGATCCCGCGCTGCAGGTCGATCTCGTTCTTCGTTTCGCGGCAAACATTATAGTAGCCCTGGACGGTCAGCGGATCCCCCTCCAGCTTGCCGACGGCGGTGCCGGCATGCAGATGGTCGACACCGGCGAGGCGCAGCCATTTGGCGATGACACGGAACGAGATACCGTGGTTCTTCTGGCGCGTATAGGTGCCGTGGCCTGCACGGTGCATGTGCAGGATCATGTCGTTCTGCCGGCACCATTCCGAGATCGACTGGATCGCCGTCCAGCCGACAATCAGATCGACCATGACGATGACCGAGCCCAGTTCCTTGGCGAATTCGGCGCGGCGGTACATTTCCTCCATCGTGCCGGCGGTAATGTTGAGGTAGTGGCCCTTGACCTCACCGGTGACGGCGGAGGCATGGTTGACGGCCTCCATGCAGTAGAGGAAACGGTCGCGCCAGTGCATGAAGGGCTGCGAGTTGATGTTCTCGTCGTCCTTCATGAAGTCGAGTCCGCCCTTCAAGCCTTCGTAGACGACGCGGCCGTAGTTCTTGCCGGACAGGCCGAGCTTCGGCTTGGTGGTGGCGCCGAGCAGCGGCTTGCCGAACTTGTCGAGCCGTTCGCGCTCGACGACGATCCCGGTCGGCGGCCCCTTGAAGGTCTTTACGTAAGCCACGGGGAAGCGCATGTCCTCGAGCCGCGCGGCCTTCAGCGGCTTGAACGAGAAGACGTTGCCGATGATCGATGCCGTCAGGTTGGCGATCGAGCCTTCCTCGAACAGGATCAGGTCATAGGCGACGTAGCAGAAGTACTGCCCAGGCGTTCCCGGTACCGGATCGACCCGATAGGCCTTGGCGCGGTACTGGTCGCAGGCGGTAAGCCGGTCCGTCCAGACGACCGTCCAGGTGGCGGTCGAGCTTTCGCCGGCGACGGCGGCCGCCGCTTCGATCGGATCGACGCCTTCCTGCGGCGTGATGCGGAAGAGAGCGATCAGGTCGGTGTCCTTCGGCTCGTAGTGGCCGTCCCAATAGCCCATCTGGGCGTATTTCAGGACGCCCGCCCTGTAGCGTTCCTTGCCCTTGATCTCGGTTTTCGCATCGGCGTTCATGGCACTGTCCTTTCCTTGGTCGGATGGGAGTTCAGGCGGCTTCAGACCGCGCGTTGGAGGTTTTCAGGCTGCCGCTTGCATAGCGTTTGGCCATGTCGCTCATCGGGATGACCTTGATGCGCGACGCATTGCCCGCCGTGCCGAAGGCCTCGAAGCGGGCCTTGCAGACGGCGGCCATGGCATCCATGGCGGGTTTGAGGAATTTGCGCGGATCGAATTCATCGCGGCGGGTGTCGGCGACGCGGCGGAATTCGGCGGCGGCGGCCAGACGCAGGTCGGTATCGATATTGACCTTGCGCACACCGAAGCGGATGCCGCGGACGATCTCCTCGACCGGTACACCATAAGTCTCGCGCATTGCGCCGCCATGGGCGTTGAAGATCTCCTGCCACTCCTCAGGGACCGAGGAGGAGCCGTGCATGACGATATGCGTGTCCGGCAGGCGGCGATGGATCTTCTCGATCACGTCCATGGCGAGCACTTCGCCGGTGGGCTTGCGGGTGAACTTATAGGCGCCGTGCGAGGTGCCGATCGCCACCGCCAGCGCATCGACGCCGGTCTCGGCGACAAAGCGGGCCGCCTCGTCCGGATCGGTCAGCAATTGCGAGCGGTCGAGCGCGCCCTCGAAGCCGTGGCCATCCTCCGCCTCGCCGTGGCCGGTCTCCAGCGAGCCCAGGCAACCGAGTTCGCCCTCGACCGAGACGCCAACCATGTGGGCCAGTCGCGCCACTTCGGCGGTGATGCCGGCATTGTAGGCATAGTCGGCAGGCGTCTTGCCGTCTTCCTTCAGCGAGCCATCCATCATCACAGAGGTGAAGCCGTGCTGGATGGCGGAAAGGCAGGTCGAAACCCGATCACCGTGGTCCTGGTGGATGCAGAGCGGGATGTCCGGATACATCAGCTCCAGCGCTTCCATCATCTTCGCGAGCATGATGTCGTTGGCATAGGAGCGTGCGCCGCGCGAGGCCTGCAGGATGACCGGCGCGTCGCAGGCTTTCGCGGCCTGCATGATGGCCAGGCCCTGTTCCATATTGTTGATGTTGAAAGCAGGGACGCCGTATCCAAATTCCGCTGCATGGTCGAGCAATTGCCTTAGTGTAATCCGTGCCATGATCCCATGATCCTTTCGTGTCGTGCGTCTGTCAGCCGATCAGGCTCCGTGCCGTTTCGACGACGGCTTCCGGTGTGATCCCGAAGTGGCGGTAGAGTTCCGGCGCGGGGGCACTGGCCCCGAAACCGTTCATGCCGATGAAGGCACCGGCGTCCCCGATATGGCGGTCCCATCCGAGACGCGCCGCAGCCTCGATTCCAATCCTCGGTGCTGTTCCGAGCACGGCGTGCCGATAGGCAGGCGTCTGCTCCTCGAACAATTCCCAGGACGGCATCGAAACCACCGCCGCTGAAATCTGATGATCGGCAAGCAGGGCATCGGCCGCCGCGCAGGCAATCTCTACCTCCGAGCCCGTTGCCAGCAGAGTAATTGCCCTTGGCCCCTCGGGTTCACGCAGAACATAAGCGCCCCGGCTCGAAGCGTTGTCGTCGCTCTGGTTGGACCGAAGCATCGGCAGGTTCTGGCGAGACAGGACGAGAACGCTCGGCCGGTCGCGAGACTGGAGCGCCAGTTCCCAGCATTCCGCCGTTTCGATGATATCGCAGGGCCGGAAGATGTCGATGCCAGGTGTGGCGCGCAACATGGCGAGGTGCTCGACCGGCTGATGGGTGGGGCCGTCCTCGCCAAGCCCGATCGAGTCATGCGTCATGACATAGATCACCTGTTGGCCCATCAGCGCGGACAAGCGCATGGCGCCACGCGCATAATCCGAGAACACCAGAAACGTACCGCCATAGGGAATGAATCCGCCATGAAGCGCCAAACCGTTCATTGCCGCTGCCATGCCGTGTTCGCGTATCCCGTAGTGTATGTAACGCCCGGCGAAATTCCGCGCCGTGACATCGTCCATGCCCTTGGTCACGGTCAGGTTGGAATGGGTCAGATCCGCCGATCCGCCGATGGTCAGTTCCGTGGCATTGTTGATGACACCGAGCACCATTTCGGACGCCTTGCGCGTGGCGACCATGGTCGCCTTTTCCGCGTGCTCGCGACGAAATTGCTTGAGGTTGTCAAAAAGCCCGGCAGGGACTTCCTTCTTCATGGCATTGGTGAAGGCGGTGGCATTGCGCGATGCCGCGAGCCGCCCTTCCCACTTGCGCCGCTCCTCCGCTCCGCGCACTGCTACACCACGCCAACGATCCAGAATGGTCTCCGGAATTTCGAAGGGCGGATAGGGCCACTGCAGCTCATGCCTGGCTGCGGCGATTTCGGCGTCACCGAGCGGCGCTCCATGGGTTTTTTCCGAGCCTTGTAGATTGGGCGCACCCTTGCCGATGACAGTGCGGCAGGAGATCAGCGAGGGCCTGCCCGACAGCCTTGCCTGCCGAAGGGAACGCTCGATCGCCCCGAAATCATGGCCGTCGATGTCCTGGACATCGAACCCCGCCGCCTCGAACCGGGCGAGCTGGTTCGTCGAAGTCGACAGATTGGTCGGTCCGTCGATCGAGATCGAGTTGTTGTCCCAGAACACGATCAGGCGAGAGAGCCTGAGATGGCCGGCGAGGTCGATGGCCTCGTGGCTGATCCCTTCTTGCAGACATCCGTCGCCAGCAATCACATAGGTATAGTGGTCGACGAGGTCGGCACCGTATCGCTCTGCGGCAAGACGTTCTGCCAGGGCCATACCGACGGCGGTGGCAATGCCCTGCCCCAATGGCCCAGTCGTCGTTTCGATGCCCAGCGTGTGCCCATATTCAGGGTGACCGGCAGTTCGCGCACCAAGCTGGCGGAACCGCTTCAGCTCCTCGATCGGCATATCCGGGTAGCCGATCAGATAGTGGAGAGCATATTGCAACATCGAACCGTGCCCTGCGGAGAGGACGAACCGGTCACGGTCGGGCCAGTTCGGATGCGACGGGTCGATCTTGAGGAAGCGGCTGAAGAGCACCGCGGCGACGTCCGCCATTCCCATCGGCATGCCCGGATGACCGGAGTTGGCCTTCTGGACGCCGTCCATGGCCAAAGCCCGGATGGCATTTGCCATGTCGCGGTCAGTCGTGACCACGGCGTCGGGACTTACTTTCATAGCGTGTTCGTTCATCGGTCTCTCCTCAGGAAGCGCGGTTCTTGCGTTCGATCAACTGCATGATCAACGGAGTCAGGATGAGTTGCATGGCGAGATCGAGTTTGTTGCCCGGAACGACGATGGAGTTGGCACGCGACATGAAGGAGTCGTGGATCATCGAGAGGAGGTAGGGAAAATCGATGCCACGCGGCTTGGCGAAACGAATGACCAGCATCGATTCGTCCGCTGTCGGGATCCAACGCGCAACGAACGGATTGGACGTGTCAACGATCGGAACACGTTGGAAATTGATATCCGTCAACGTGAATTGCGGCGTGATATAACGGACATAATCCGGCATCCGGCGAAGGATGACGTCCATGACCGCTTCGGCGGAATAGCCGCGTGTTGCCCGGTCACGGTGGATCTTCTGGATCCATTCGAGATTGATGACTGGAACGACACCGATCTTCAGGTCGCCGTAGCGGGCAAGATTGACCTTGTCCGTGACCGCACAACCATGGAGGCCCTCGTAGAACAGCAGGCTGCTCGGGGGGAATTCGCGCCACTCCGTAAAGGTTCCGGCCGGAGCATTGTATAGGGCCGCTTCCTCTTCATCATGAATATAGGTACGCGTCTTGCCGGTGCCACGGCGGCTGTATTCTTCAAATACCGCCTCGAGAGTCTCAAGCTCGTTCGCTTCCGCATTGAAATGAGTGAAGTTCGGATTTCCATTCTTCTGCTCTTCGGCAACCTTGATCTTCATTGCCTGCCGGTCGTAGCGATGGAACGCATCGCCCTCGATGAAGGCCGCCTCGATGTTTTCGCGGCGAAAGATCTGTTCGAAAATCCGCTTCACCGAAGTGGTCCCGGCGCCTGAGGATCCCGTAATGGAAATGATAGGGTGCTTGGTCGACATTCGAAGATCCTCCCGTTCAGGCCCGGAACAGGCCGCGATTGTTGAAGAGAGGAGCGCGCTCGCCGATATTGCTCGGCTCCGTGTGGTAACGAGAGATGCGGTGAACTTCGCGCGCGGAGCCGAAGACCAGCGGTACGCGCTGATGCATAGTTCTCGGCGTCAATTCGAGAATTCGATTGACCGTATCGGTGGCCGCACCACCCGCCTGTTCGATCAGGAAGGCGATCGGGTTGGCTTCGTAAATCAGCCGGATACGGCCTTCGCTGTAGCCTTTGCGCTTGTCGCCGGGATAGAGGAACACGCCGCCGCGCATCAGGATGCGATAGGTCTCCGCCACCAGCGAAGCGATCCAACGCATGTTGAATTCTTTCTCGCGCGGGCCTTCGGTCCCTTTCAGGCAGTCATCGACATAGAGCCGTACGGCCTCGTCCCAATGACGATAGTTTGCCGCATTGATTGCGAATTCCTGTGTGCGCGGCGCCAGCACCACACTCTCGTAGGCTTGAACGAATGTGCCGAGCCGCGACGAGAAGACGAAGGCATGGGTGCCACTGCCGACGCTCAAGACCAGCGCCAGTTGCGGCCCATAGATAAAAAAGCCGGCAGCGAGCTGGGCGTCCCCGCGCTGAAAGAACGAGGCGCTCGGCTCGCTGACCGGTTCACCTACCACTGGGAGGATGGAGAAGATGGTCCCGATCGAGACATTCGTGTCGATATTTGACGATCCGTCCAGAGGATCGATGGCAATTGCAAGGGGAGCCGCCGGATCGAGAATAACCGGATGCTCCAACTCCTCCGACCCGTAGAGGCCGATCGGAGCCTGGCGCATGGCCTCGATGAACATATCGTCGGCATGGACATCAAGGTCCTTCTGGGTGTCGCCATCGGAGTTGGTCTTGCCGCGATGGCCCGCGAAGGCGCTGCCCAATGCGCCCTGGTTGATGGTCGTGCGCATCTTGGCCGCAGTCAGCGCCAACTGGCGAACCGTTTGCGAGACAGCCGAACGCAGCGGATCTCCGCCTGATACATAGGAACTCAAATAGGCATCTAGCGTGGCCGAAACCATTGTCTTCCCTCCCATGCCCGCTCCTCTTCGACGTCAGGCATGGGCACATGGAAACAAAGAAGCGCCTGTAAGTAAAATTTATTATATTTACTCATTTGCTAAAAGATTTTAAGGTTTCGCAATGCGCAACCTGACGCTCAAACATCTGCGGACCACACAGGCAATTTTGAAGCACGGCACGATCGCCGGTGCAGCCAATGCAATTGGCCTCACTCCGTCGGCGATCACCATCCAGTTGAAGCAGGTCGAGGAAGATGCCGGCATCATTCTGTTCGACCGGACCAATGAGGGGCTGCGCCCGACGACCGCCGGATTGGCCTTCATCGATGCTGCGCAAATGATCGAGGAGCGGCTTCGCGTCCTCAACGACGAGATCGATGCGATAAAGGGTTTGCGCGTCGGCAGCCTGACTCTCGGCTGCGTATCGACCGCCAAGTACTTCGCCCCGCACATGATGGCCACGTTCCGCAAGGAACATCCGGATATTTCCATTGCCCTTGCCATCGGCAACAGGGCTGAAATCATCTCCAGCCTGAAAAATCATGAAGTGGACATCGCCTTGATGGGTCGGCCACCGAAGGATCTCCCGCTGCGTTCAGCGGTATTCGGCGATCATCCGCTGGTGATGATCTCAGCTCCCGATCATCCGCTTGCCCATCGCAGGGGTATCACCAAGGAGGAGATCGCGAAGGAGCATTTCCTAATACGCGAGCGCGGATCGGGTACCCGCATATCGCTGGAAATCTTTCTGAGCGAAATCCCTGGCCGCCTGGACGACCTCGGCACAGAGATGGCTTCGAACGAAACAATCAAGCAGGCGGTTATGGCGGGTCTCGGCGTCGCCTTCATTTCCGCTCACACGATTGCCCTGGAACTCGAATATGGCAAGCTCACGATGCTCGATGTCGTCGGCATGCCGATCCGCAGGCAGTGGTTCTCCGTCATGCGCGACGATCGGACTTTGTCGCCGGCAATGCATGCCTTTCAAGACTTTCTGAGGCGCCGAGGCGCGCAATGCCTTCCTTTCTTCGAGAAGCTTTACCCGGAAACCTCGGCATAGAATTGTTATGACTTCTGCCTCCGGTTTGGTCCATGGACACAAGGGTCGGGAATGGGAAGAACAAGCGTGAAGATTACGGATGAAAGAGGATCGCCCGCCGAAAAAGACGGCGGCCATGCACCGATTGACTGATCTTTGCCCTGAGACAAACAACCGCGAGAAGCGCCATTGCGCTCTGTGCGTCCGATGAGCTATTTGTTGCACTGATCGGAGATCAATCGACAATGCCGAATGGGCGCAATACAATACGGGGCATGCTGCACCTCCTGTGTGCACTCGCTCTGTTTGCCGTCGGTTTCGCCCACAAGGCGCCGGTGCTCGCGCAGCAGCTCTCACCTGCCGAGCTGGCAGCCTACACGCTTCCCGACGGTACCATTCCTGATCTCTGCCTGCCCGGTGCGGATGACGCGAGCAAGGGCAAGGGCCATATCTCCGGAAATGACTGCGAAGCCTGCCGGATAAGCGCATCCACCCTACTGCCGCTGCCAGCAGATTCGACTGGTGTGCCGATTCGCGTGGCGAGCGAAGCCATCCTTCCCGTTCGCTTCGAAGCACTCTACCGTCAGCTCTTTCCGCCCAATGCTTCCCCGAGGGCACCTCCTTCCGGCCTCATTGCCTGAACCCCGCGGCGCATCGCGCTGCGGATTTCGTCAATGCTGGCCGGCGTTCACATGGTCTCGATAGAGATGTGACCGGCCACAGTCCGGATCACTGTCATGCTGAATATAGTCATGCCCGACGAGGCCGCACGGATCGTGCCGCCCGATATCTCGAATTCCTTTGCCCGAAACCTCCGGTCGAACCAGAGCAAGATCGTTCCGCCCGGAACGACCATCTATTTCGAGGGTTTCCGCCGGTCGCCCGGCTACCGCCTCATCGATGGATGTGTGGCCATCTCGCAGGTTCTGCGCGACGGGCGACGCCAGATTGTCGACGTCCTCGGCCCAGGGCGCTTGTTCGGTCTTTCGCAGGGAGACAGCAATCCCTGTTCTGCCGAAACCCTGACCTATACCCACCTCGAGCAATTGGACGAAGACCTTGACCACAATGAAGCGGAACGCGCGCTTCATCTGATGCTGCGCCGCGCTCAGGCGCACGCGACTCTGCTCGGCCGCAAGACGGCGTTGGAAAAGGTTGCCTCCGCCGTTCTCGACCTGGCTTGCCAGTTCGCCCGCACGTCGAAATCTCCAAAACGCAAACGCCTGACCTTCACCCTCTACCTGACCAGGGCTGATCTCGCCGACTGGCTGGGACTCACGGTTGAAACGGTTAGCCGATGCCTGAATCAGTTGAAGCGATCGGGGCTGATCGATTTCCGTCACCCAGAAATCGTTACCATTGTGGACAAGGGAGCGCTGATGGAAATCGCCGACGCCAGCGCCAATCCCTGCCCGGCGGAGTGAGCCGGCACAGATACTCGTTCAATATTCTGATGACGCTTCAATATTCTGATGATGCCCGGGACGCTGTCGCGAGTGATCATAAAAACCATTCAGGGTACCGCGCAGCGGTACCCAAAACAGGAGGGAAAACAATGCGATACAAGATCAAATTTTTAGCTGCCGGGCTTTTGTTGATGCTGGCGTCGCCAGCGCTGGCCGAAATCAAGGTGACTGACGTCAAGGGCCGGGAAGTCACGCTTGCTGAGCCTGCAAAGCGCGTCGTGCTGGGGTTCTACTATGAGGACTTCATGGCGGTCGTCGGACCGGGCGCGATGGATAAGGTCGCGGCCCTTTCCCTCTCTCCCTGGAAAGACTGGCGTCCCAAACAGTATGCGAAATACGTCGAGGCCATTCCGGCAATCGCCGATCTGCCCGATGTCGGCCAAACCGAGAACGGCACTTTCTCAATCGAGAAAGTGATCGCGGCCAAGCCCGACCTCGTCATTCTCCCCGCTTGGTCATACGACGCCCTGGGTGAAAGCGTCCGCCAGATCGAGGAAGCGGGCATTCCTATCGTGACCCTGGACTACAATGCCCAGACGCTGGAAAAGCACGTTCAGTCGACCCTTGTGCTCGGCAAGGTGATGGGATCGGAAGAGCGCGCCGAACAACTTGCAGCGAATTACCGAAAGGCCATGGAGGACATTGACGGGCGCATCAAGGCTGCAGGTCCCACGAACAAGAAGGTATACGTCGAACTTGCCCAGAAGGGGCCATCCGAAGTCGGGAATACCTATGGCAACGGCATGTGGGGTTCACTTATCGACAAGCTGGGAGGCACCAACATCGCCAAGGGGCAGATCGAGAACTGGGGCCCGCTCAGCCCGGAATATGTGCTGACCCAGCAACCCGACCTCATCTTCTTGGCTGGCTCGGAATGGCTCGACAAGCCGCAAGCCGTTATCGTCGGCTTCGGCGCCGATGCAGGAAACGCCCGAGAACGTATGAAGGCCTATCTCGACCGTCCCGGCTGGGCGGACCTGCCGGCCGTAAAGACCGGAAACGTACATGCCATCTATCATGGCGGCGCGCGCACCCTGTCGGATTACATCTATGCCCAGTATATCGGTAAGCAGCTCTATCCGGATGCCTTCAAGGATGTTGATCCCGCAGCCGAAATCCGCCGCTACTATGACAACTGGATGCCGATAAAGGCGGATGGGGTCTTCGTCCTGCCGTATCAGGCGTCAGGTCAATGACCACGCTCAACATGACGCTTGAAACATTGCGCGGCGGGTATCGCCGCGCAACCCTCGTCCGCGCTGTGGCGCTTGGCGCGGCCGCGGTCGCTCTCGCATCGCTGATGCTGGTGGATCTGGTGACCGGACCGTCGGGAATGCCGCTTGCGGAGATCTGGACAGGGTTAATTGCGGGTCCTGACGGCGCGGACCGAATGGCCGCCACCATCCTGTGGCAATTGCGCATGCCGCAAACCGTGATGGGCGCAATCGTCGGCGCCTGCCTCGGGCTTGCTGGCCTTCAGATGCAAACGATCCTCTCAAATCCGCTGGCGAGCCCCTTCACACTGGGCTTTTCGGCCGCCGCCGGTTTTGGCGCCGCCCTGGCGATCATGTTCGGCGCTTTCATCCCGGTTCCCGGTTTCCTCGTCGTTCCCTTTTCCGCCTTCCTGATGACGCTCATCGCCTGCGCGCTCGTCTATTTCATTGCGGTGCTGCGCGGCTCGACGCCGGAGATCCTTGTTCTCGCGGGGATCGCCGTTCTCTTCTTTTTCCAATCGATGCAGTCGCTGCTGCAGTTCATGGCCTCGCCGGAGGTATTGCAGCAAATTGTCTTCTGGCTTTTCGGCAGCTTGCTGAAAGCAACTTGGACCAGCGTCGCGGTCACGAGCCTGATTCTTGCCGCCTGCCTTCCGCTGGTCGTTCGTGACGCATGGAACCTGACTGTATTGAGGCTGGGAGACGCCAATGCCGCGAGCCTTGGGCTGTCGGTTGGGCGACTGCGCCGGCGCAGCTTCCTGCTTGTGGCCCTCATGACGGCTGCGGCTGTTTCCTTTGTCGGAACGATCGGCTTTGTCGGATTGATCGCCCCTCATGCCGCTCGCGCCGTCGTAGGCGAGGACCATCGCTTTGCGCTGCCGATGGCCGCCATCACCGGCGCGATCATCCTTATCGCCGCTTCCGTCTTCGGCAAGCTGATCTCACCAGCGGCGGTCATACCGGTCGGCATTATTACCGCGGTCGCCGGGGTGCCCATACTCTTTGCGGTCATCGTCAGGCGCGGCAAGGGAGCTGAATCATGAACAGCGGATTGAGACTCTGTGACGTCGCTGTAACACGTGGCCGGGCAAGGATCCTCACGGAGATATCGGTCCGCCTTCAACCGGCACAGATCGTCGGGGTCATCGGCCCAAACGGCGCCGGCAAATCCACTCTTCTCGGCGCCATAGCCGGGCATATCCGGCACGCAGGCTCGATATTATGGCAAGACAAGGTGGTCGAAACCGCCCGGATCGGCTTCATGCCGCAGCATTGCGCCGTAAAGGCCGAACTGTCCGTGCTTCAGGTTCTGCTGCTCGGTCGCCACGAGCGGCTCGGCTGGCACGTGCGCGGTGACGATATCGACGCGGCCGGCGCAGTACTTGCCTCCCTCGGGCTTGAGCATCTGGCAGAGCGCTGCATGAGCACTCTTTCCGGCGGCCAGCAGCAACTCGTGCTTCTTGCGCAACGGCTTATGCGTGAACCGCCCCTGCTTATCCTCGACGAAGCGACGAGTGCCCTCGATCTCGGGCATCAGATGAGCGTCGTCGATGCCTTGAAGGGCTATGTCGCGCGGACCGGGGCACTGGTGATGATCGCAATTCATGACCTCAACCTCGCCGCCCGCCACGCCGACAGCCTGATGTTGCTGAATGGCGGACGTCTCGTCTCCCATGGCCCATCCGGTGAGGTCCTGACGCTGCCCGCGATCCGGTCGATCTACCGCATCGATGCGGAAGTCCTCAATTCCCCTTCGGGTCTTCCCGTCATCGTCCCGCTTTCCAATCAGGCCCTGTTTTCAGCGCAGGAAAAAACGACGCTCTGAGCCCATGCGAGAGCAAACGTTGCAGAGCATGAGCCCTTGACGGGCTCCTGCTGTCTGCCCAAGCTGGCGAACTATCGGACGAGAGACGGCAGTGAGCCGCAGAGGGAAGAACATGAGTCGTTTGCACGCAGAAACCCACCTTGTTTCCCGGATCGGCTGGTTGCGAGCCGCAGTATTGGGCGCCAACGACGGCATTGTCTCGACAGCAAGCCTGATCGTCGGTGTCGCGTCCGCCGCGGCGGCAAGTTCGGAGGTGCTGGTCGCCGGCATTGCGGGACTGGTCGCAGGCGCGATGTCGATGGCAGCCGGGGAATATGTGTCGGTGAGTTCGCAATCCGACACGGAAAATGCCGATCTTGCACGGGAGCGGCTGGAACTCGAAACCCAGCCCGAGTTCGAACGCGAGGAGCTGGCGCAAATCTATGTCAAACGCGGCGTCGAGCCCGACCTCGCTCGCCGTGTCGCCGATCAATTGATGGCGAAGGACGCCCTTGGCGCCCATGCGCACGATGAGCTCGGTATTTCCGAGATGACCACGGCGCGGCCGATCCAGGCCGCATTGACGTCTGCTGCGACCTTTGCAGTTGGCGCGGCCATGCCGCTCGCCATGGTGCTGATCGCACCCGCGCCACAATTGGTGCTGACCGTTTCCATTGCTTCCCTGCTTTTCCTGGCACTGCTCGGCGCCGTCGGCGCAAAGGCCGGTGGTGCGAATGTTGTCAGAGCTACGTTGCGCGTTACCTTCTGGGGCGCATTCGCCATGGCGCTCACCGCTGGGATCGGGGCGCTTGTCGGCACCGCTGTGTGACCGTGCCCCCGCACCTCAGGGCTTATCGAGATACACCCTTGCCTCGAATCCGTCAGAGCGATTTGTAGCCGGCGAAAGCAATTCCAACCGTGCGCCAGCACCGGCAGCGATGGAATCGGCAATGGCCAATCCCAGGCCCGTGCCATCCGACGAGGTCGCTCCTCGCGCAAAAGGCTGCGTCAGGCGGCCCAGCACGTCCGCCGCGACGATGGGGCCTCCATTGACTACGGACAGCACACCGTCGGACGACAGCGACACCTCGACGGGCGCCTTGGCGTCTCCATGCTTCAGAGCGTTTTCGACGAGATTGCGAACGAGAATGGCAAAGACATCTGCATCCATCCTCGACATTACGGCACCTCCGGGCAAGGCGACGCGAAGGCAGTCCGCACCTTTTGGAGTGCGAGCGAAATCGTCGATAACGAGAGAAAGGACCGGTACCACATTATGTGAGTTCTCGGACAAAAGGCCCCCGCCCTCCGCCTTGGCAAGCTGCATCAGCTTTTCGCCGAGGCGCGCTAAGGCCCGCAGGCCGGTCTCTATCTCACGCGCCCGGTCCTGCAACCGCCCCGGAGGGGCTTCGGCGATAAGCCGCTGCGTCTGGGCAAGGGCTGCGGCGATCGGGGTCCGCAGTTCATGGGCGCTGTTCGCGGTGAATGTCCGCTCCGCTTCAAGCGCGCGGCGCAGCCTGTCCATCAGGCGATTGACCCCTTCGGCAATCGGGCGAATCTCGATCGGCACCAACGTCGTGTCAACGGGGTTGAGATCGCCGCTGCCGCGCAGTTCGATTTTTTCACCGAAGGCATGCACTGGTCGCATGCTTCTTCGCACAAGCCACCAGACGCCGAATATGCTTGCGGGAATGAGTACACCGAGCGGCAAGGCCAATGCCAGGGAAGCCTCGATGGTCGCCATGCGGCGATGTGCCAGAGGTTCTGCAACCATGATCGTGACTGTTCCACGCACGGCCGATTCCGAATAGATCCGATGCGTGAGGGTGGTTTCAAAACCCGTTGCCGAAAATGGCGGAAATATGCCCGGATCAGCATCATGCGACTGCAGCAGGACATTGCCGTCTCCATCCCGGACGAGATAGGTCAGAAACTCCTGGTGAGGCCGGACCGGTACGATACGCTGCGTCGGACGAGCCTCCTCCTGGCTGACAATATCGATGACGGCCAATGGCAGAATACGCTGCGCAGTTTCCTGAATGGCGCTATCGAAAACCTCGTCCAGTTCCTGGCGAACGATTAGCCCGGCGATCAAGATCGCTACGATCCACGTGATTGCCACGCCCAGAGCCAGACCAAGGGCAAGATGACGCTGGAGACTGGGCGGCCTCTTCATGACTGTCGCAGCCTGTACCCCATGCCGCGCACGGTCTCGATGACATCGTGTCCAAGCTTCCTGCGAAGCCTGGAGACATACACTTCTATAGCGTTGCTCTCGATTTCCGCGTCGAAGGAATAGAGCCGCTCCTCGAGCTGTGACTTGGAAAGCAGCATCCCTGGGTGCCGCAGAAATGCCTCAAATAGCACCCACTCGCGCGCCGTCACTGCAACCGGGCGCCCCTTTCGCATGATGCTGCGTGCGGCAAGATCGATTTCCAGATCATGGATCACCACGAGAGGGTTCGGATTGCCGGAATAGCGCCGGGCGACTGCTTTGAGCCGCGCCGAAAGCTCGGAGAGATCGAACGGCTTGACAAGATAGTCATCGGCACCCGCGTCCAAGCCCTCGATACGATCCGATATCTGATCGAGCGCGGTGAGGATGATCACCGGCGTGACATCCCCTGCCGCGCGCCGGCCACGCAGAAAGCTGATACCACGACCATCCGGCAACATGAGATCCAGTAGAACAAGATCATAGGAGACCGCGCGGATGTAATCGGTGGCGACATCGAGCCGTTGTGCCCAGTCGACGGTGTGCCCGTCGGCTGCGATCTGATCGCGCACGGCGGCCCCTAGTCCACTGTCATCCTCGACCAACAATATGCGCAAGACCTTGTCCTTTCGCCATCCGGCTGCCGCCAGCACCCGCTATCACCCAATGCTGACAGCAAGCTGAATGGAAATCTTCGCCCCGTTCAGGTCACTGTCAGGATACTGACGCAAGTTCACGTCCAGACAATATGTCAGAGGACAAGCACAATGAAACACCATGTTCTTACCGCCACCATGTTCTTTGCCACTTTTGGCTCCGGGGCAGCACTTGCCGAAGACGATTGCAACGTCCCCATGGCCGACTGGCAGCCGCGCAACGTCGTCCAGAAGATGGCCGAATATCGCGGGTGGGTCGTACAGCGGATAAAGACCGATGACGGTTGCTACGAGATCAGGGCCAGGGACGCCGAGGGCAGAGATATCGAGGTAAAGGTGAATCCTGCCACTCTCGAGATCGTGGATATGGAAGTCAAAAATTCCCGCTATAACGGCGACCATGAAGATGAAGACGAAGATGACGACGACGACAACCGACCCGGCGCTGTTGCTCCCTCCAACGGGATAACCACCCCCACCAACACCAATCCACCGAGCAACGGGCTCTTCAAGGACAATAAGAGACCGACGGTCGTGGTGAAGTAATTCTTCACCGGCAATTGCAGTTGCGATGATGATCCCGGTGCCTGCCGATCTTCGGCGCTGTGGCACCTTCGGTCGATGATCAACGCGGCAGGCACCTCCCCAGATCAGAACTCCATGCCGCCGCCCTCGTCAGGCAACTGTCAGGTCCAGGCGCATATCAAGAAGACGCACAAGGATACGGAGACACCATATGAACAAGATCGCATCCGCGCTCGCCATTGCTTCGGTCATCGCAGTTCCGGCTTTGGCTGAGGCCCGTGAGGTCACTTTCACGACGCAACTGCAAAACTACGGCGGGGACGGCGCTTATGTCGTCATCTACGTCACCGATTCGGCCGGCCAGTATAAGGGCACGCTGTGGATGGCCGGCGGCAAGTCGAAATACTACAAGCACCTCAGCGACTGGAGCCGTCTCAGCGGAGGGAAAACCAGCGAGATCGACGGGATTACGGGCGCCAGCGTTGGCAGCGGCAAGACACTATCCATCACCCTCGATCTCGCCGACGCATTGATTGATGCCGGCTATGAAATCCGGGTCGATACCGCAGTCGAAGACATGCGTGACAATCCCTCCGACGTGTCCGTACCCCTGACTTCCGAAGGAGCGGGCAAAGCCGTGCGCGGTCGTGGCTATGTCGACACGTTCACCTACGACATGTGACCCGCAATAATCAACGAGGCGTGCCATGCTCCGCTACGTTCACTCACTTCCGGGCCTGATTGCGGGCGTTCTGGTCGCCATCCTGGCGGCCACCGGAGCGATTCTCGCCGTCATCCCCGCGCTGGAACGGGCTGGAACTACGGTTCCGGCCTCCGGTCAGGTCAGGGTCGCCGATCTGGCTGAAACCGTGACGGCGCGATACCCCGGCGTCGAGCGTATCGTGCGCAAGCCGTCGGGCGCCATCATCGTTTATTATTTCGACGCCGATGTCCCGGGAGCCGACGTGGTCGATCCGTTGACTGGAGCCAGCATTGCGCCCTACGCTCCCTCCGGCTTTGTCCGCACCGTGACTAATCTGCACCGTGCATTCCTGCTCGGAGACATCGGACGCGGCGCCGCTGGCATCGGTGCTCTCGCGATGCTGGTGTTGAGCGCAACCGGATTGATGATGCTTGCGGCCCGCTTGGGTGGTTGGCGACGGCTCCTTCGGCCCATTCGCGGCACAGGGATCAAGCGCTTGCACGCGGAAATCGGGCGCATCGCCGTAACCGGCCTGCTGCTTTCCGCGCTCACAGGCCTCTACATGTCGCTTGCCACTTTCGGCTTCATCCCCGATGGCATGGATGCCGAACCGCCCTTCCCGACCACCGTGGCCGGAACTGCACCCATGGCGATCGGCAGCATTCTCCCCTTGCAGACTGTAGATCTTGCCGACCTGCGGGAACTGAGATTCCCGTATGCAGGGGACCTGACCGATGTGTTTACACTGACCACCGCCAAGGGCACCGGCTATATCGATCAGGCGACCGGCGAAATGCTCTCCTATATGCCGAATGGCATCCTTCGCCAGATTTATGAAACCATCTTCATGCTCCACACGGGCCAGGGTCTCTGGTGGCTTGCGCTGGTCCTTGGCCTGGCGGCTCTTTCGGTCCCTGTGTTCACCGTCACAGGTGCACTCATATGGTGGAAAAGGCGTTCGGCCATGCCCTCGATCGCTCACAATGCCGGACCGCAAGCGGCCGACACGGTGATCCTGGTCGGCAGCGAGGGTAATTCGACATGGGGATTTGCCCGAACACTCCACAATGCATTCACGCAGGCCGGGCATCACGTTCATACTGCACCGATGAACCAACTCGCGCCCACCTACCAGAATGCAAAGCGCATGTTCATCCTGACGGCGACCTACGGCGACGGAGCAGCACCGGCCTCCGCCAACCAGTTCCTTTCTCGACTGGCCGCCATCGAGTCCGCCCCGGGTTATTCCGTTGCCGTACTCGGGTTCGGCGACCGACAGTTCCCCCGCTTTTGCCAATACGCTCGCGACGTCGAGGAGGCGCTTGCGCTCAAGGGATGGCCGCGGCTCCACCCCATGGACACGATCGACCGGCAGTCGGCGCAGGAATTCGCCCGTTGGGGCGAGGCAATCAGCGGTCCGATTGGAACGAAGCTGACCCTCGTGCACACGCCAGACCGCCCGCGGACGGTACCGCTAACGTTGATCGAACGTCTCGACTATGGCGACGACGTTCAGGCTCCCACCTCCATCCTGCGCTTCGCTGCAGCAGGACAGAAAAGCCGCAGCTTCTGGCAACGACTTTGGGGCTCGTCGCTGCCCCGATTTGAGGCCGGTGACCTGGTGGGCATCCTGCCGCCGGGTAGCAACCTGCCGCGCTTCTATTCTCTCGCCTCCAGGTCGAAAAGCGGAGTGCTTGAGATCTGTGTGCGAAAACAGGCGGGTGGTCTTTGCTCGAGTTTCCTCCATGGACTGCAGCCGGGCGACAGCATCGACGCATTCATCAGGCCCAATCCGGCTTTCCGTCCGATCAAGGGCAAAGCTCCTTTGATCCTGATCGGCGCTGGAACGGGTATAGGTCCCTTGGCGGGCTTCATCAGGAACAACGCCAAGCAGCGCCCGGTCCATCTCTATTTTGGCGCCCGCGATCCCCATTCGGACTTCCTCTATGCCCAAGATCTTCGAGACTGGGTCGGCGATGGAAGGCTGACCGGCATAACAACCGCCTTTTCCCGCACGACCGATCGTGCCTATGTGCAGGACAAGGTCGCAACGGATGCGGAATATATTCGTCTGCTGATCAGTCGCGGCGCCCAGATCATGGTGTGCGGCGGGCGCGACATGGCGCACGGCGTCCTGGCGGCGGTGGACAAAATCATCCGACCTCTCGGTCTTGATATCGCGACGTTGAAGCAACGAGGTCTCTATGTCGAAGATGTCTACTGACGTGCGGGAAGCACCTCCGCCGCGCCGGCATGTGCTCAATGGCGCCACCATGGGAACGCGCTATTCGGCCATCTTCTTCGCTCCCGGAGATATTGATGAAAACCTCGCTCCAGCACTGTTTGCCGCCGTCGATGCGGTTGACCGCCAAATGTCGAACTGGAAGCCGCATTCGGGTCTGTCCCGGCTCAATTCCGCACCTCTAGGTGAGTGGGTCCATCTGCCCCGCGAATTGATGACCGTCCTTTCGGCATCGCTGCGTATCGGACGGATGTCGAACGGCGCCTTCGACATCGGTGTCGGTGACCTTGTAAATGCTTGGGGTTTTGGACCGCAGGGCCGCGAGATAAACGGCGCCAAGATCCTCCGTACGGGCGGGGCCCTGAGGAAGTCCGCCGCGGACGCCCTCGAGATTGACGAATCCGCCAACAGGGTCAGAAAGCATGCGCCGGCCAGCCTTGACCTTTGCGGTATCGCGAAGGGTTTCGGCGTCGATGAAATGGCCCGTTGCCTCGATCGTTTCAACATCACATCCTACCTCGTGGGCATAGACGGCGAGATGCGGGCTCGCGGCCTGAAACCTGGCGATATTCCATGGTCCGTCGCAATCGAGCGACCGGATCGGGACAAGCGCGATGTCATGGGCGTGATGGCGCTCGAAGACGCGTCGATCGCGACTTCGGGCGATTATCGGCACTGGGCCGACATCGAAGGGGATACCGTCTCGCACACGATGGATCCGGTCAACGCAGGACCTGTGCGCAACCCCGTTGCCTCCGTAACGGTTCTCGCGCAGACCTGCATGGAGGCGGATGCACTGGCGACTGCCTTGATGGTGTTGGGCGAGAAGAAAGGCCCCGAATTCGCCCGTGCCCACTGCCTCGATGCACTGTTCGTCATCCGCTCGGGCAATAGTCTCTCGGAAATCGGCCTCGGGAAGTTCGGGGCAGATGCATGATCTCCGAAGCGTGCCGATTTCAGCCAACGAGATAGTGCGATAGCGACCGACACGCCTTCAACCTCCATCCCTCAGGCCCGCTTGCCGGTTTTCTCGTCCAGATAGGCGACGATGCCCGCAAAAGTGGACAGGCGCGGATAGTCCGCCTCGGGCATCGAAAGCTGGAACCGCTTGCCAAGGGCGGTCACCAGATTGAGGAAGTCCATCGAATCGATGTCGTACTCCTCCCGCAGGGGAGCGTTCGGGTCTACGACCTCGGGATCGATATCGGGCGCGATCCGACGCAATTCCATCCGCAGGGCATCGCTGATCTCTTGTGTGTTCATAGGACCTCCGGATGTTGGAGCTGGTCTCCGATTGCGTTGAGGAAGAGAGCACCGCGATGGCCATCGCTGACACGGTGATCGCCTGCCAGGGTGATATCTACGACGCGTCGCGCCGCGACGGCTCCTCCCTCGGCTACGGCCTTCGTCACCGGCGTACCAAAACCGACGATCGCCACTTGCGGAGGATAGATCACGCCATAGAGCGTTTCCACGCCACGTTCGCCGAGGCTGGATATCGTGATCGTCGGATCCGACAGTTCCGAACCGCGAAATCGTCCTGCCCTCACTCTCGCGACCAAGTCCCGCATCTTTTCCATGAGGGAGGGAAGGCCCAACTGATCGGCATCGTGAATGGCAGGAGCGACAAGTCCGCCGCCCCTGATATTGATGGCAACGCCCGCATGCACAGCGGATTGCGGCGCGAATGCTCCATCGGCGTAATAGCCATTGAATTCCGGATATTTTTTCGCGGCGGCCGCCACCGCCTTGATGAAAAGGATACCAAGCAGCATCCGATCGGCTGGTTCACGATCCGCATTGTAGGCCGAAAGCCAAATGTCGGCCCTCGTTAGTTCGGCTGTATGCGAAAGATAATAATGTGGGATCTCCCGCTTGGAGCGCGCCATTGCCGCGGCGATCGCTGCCCGCATGCCGGACATCGTATCTTGGGCCGCCGCTTTCGCGCGCTCCGGCGTGGGCCCTTCAACAACCTTCTTCTGAACCTCGACATCGGCAAGGACAATCTCGCCGTGCGGTCCCGTGCCGCGCAGGCTCGCAAGATCGATCCCTTCCTGGTCCGCATGGCGACGTGCCGCCGGTGTCACAAGCAAGCGCGCACCGGATAGCGATACCGTCTCGGGTGGCGCACGCTCTACCGGCCTCTCCGCGACGGTGCCTGCCGGCGCGGAAGGGGGAACGGGCGCCGCAGGGATGACTTCCGCGGTTTCCTGGGGCGGGGCCGATTCCACTCGCACGACCGACAGCTCGGGCTCGCCCGGATGGGCAATCATCGCCATCGGCGCACCGACCGGCAATCTCTCGCCCACCGCGACAAGGCTCTCCTCGAACACGCCATCCTCGAAAACCTCTATCTCGATTGCCCCCTTCTGGGTCTCGACGACAGCGATCACATCGCCACGCCTGACAGCAGCACCCGGCTCGACCAGCCATTCAACGAGCGTCCCCGCCTCCATGTCGGCACCGAGCGACGGCATCCTGAATGTGCTCATATTGTCAGGCCTTTCCCAACATCGCCTTGACCGCGGCCACAATTTTGGCAGCCTGCGGAATTGATGCCTGTTCGAGGTGGGCGGGATAGGGTATTGGGACCTCTTCACTGCAGATACGGGCAAGCGGCGCATCCAGATCGAAGAAGCCGCGTTCGGCAATCTGCATGCCTATCTCCCCTGCCAGACTGCCTGTTTTCCAGCCTTCATCGACGATCAAGACACGATGGGTCTTCTGGAGCGAGGCAAGCACGGTGTCCATATCCAGCGGACGCAGGGTCCGCAGGTCGACCACCTCGGCATCGATCCCGGCACCCGCCAGTTCCTCTGCAGCGTCGAGTGTCTTGAACAGCGATCCGCCATAGGTGATCAGCGTCACGTCCTTGCCTTCGCGCCTTACAGCGGCGCGATCGATATCGACCGGCCCCGCATTGAGCGCGAGCTTGTCCGTGCGATTGTAGAGCATCACGTTTTCGAAGATCAGGACGGGGTCCGGGTCTTCGAGTGCCGTCCAGAGCATGCCGCGCGCATCCTCGAGCGTGGCGGGGGCGAGGACGCGAATGCCCGGGATATGCGCATACCAGCCTTCAAGGCTGTGGGAATGCTGGGCGGCCAGCTGCTTGCCGGCCCCGGTAGCCATTCGGATGACGACGGGAACTCCGAACTGCCCGTTCGACATGTGGCGGAAGGTGGCGGCGGTATTCAGGATCTGGTCAAGTGCGAGCAGCGAGAAGTTCACCGTCATCAGTTCCACGATCGGGCGCATACCCGCGACCGCAGCGCCAATGCCGGCCCCTGTAAAGCCAGATTCCGAGAGCGGCGTGTCGCGAATGCGTTCCGGGCCGAATTTGTCAAGCAGGCCCTTGCTGACTGCGTAGCAGCCGCCGTACCGGCCGACATCCTCGCCCATCAGGAAGGTTCGCTCGTCCCTTTCCAGCGCCTCGACGATCGCCGCCTTGACGGCATCGCGATAGCTGATCTCGATGGTTTCATTCGATGGTTCGACCTTGGCCGGCGCGTCCGGCCGGACACTGGCATAGACGTGTCTTGCCAGGGCCTCGACAGGCTCCCAGGTTCCGGCCTCGGCAAAGGCAACTGCCTCGTCGATTTCTTGATCGATTGCCTCCTCGATTGCCGACACTTCGTTCTCATGGATGATGCCGTTATCCGTAAGCCACGTCTGGAACCGGACGATCGGTCCCTTGGCCTTCCAGACCTCGACCTCGGCCTTGTCGCGATAGAGCTGCGCGTCGAACATCGAATGTGCACGGAAGCGATAAGTATGGAATTCGAGAAAATAGGGCTTCCCGGTCTCCCGGATCATATGGATGGCGCGCCGGGCGGCAGCCTCTGCGGCAACCACGTCCATTCCATCAACCGCTTCGCTGATTATGGCGTAGCTTTCGGCCTTCTTGTGGATGTCCGTTTCGGCTTCCGACCGCTCCAGCGCCGTTCCCATCGCGTAGCGGTTGTTCTCGCAGACGAAGAGAACCGGCAGTCCCCAGAGCGATGCGAGATTGAGACTTTCATGGAACTCGCCTTCAGCGACGGCGCCTTCGCCGAAAAAGCAGGCAGTGACACGATCTTCGGCCCGCGACTTGTCTGCAAGCGCCAGGCCAACAGCAAGCGGCAGACCGCCACCAACGATAGCGTTTCCGCCATAGAAATTGCGAACGCTGGAGAAAAGGTGCATCGAGCCGCCGCGTCCGCCCGAACAACCCTCGGCCTTGCCATACATCTCAGCCATCACCTCTCGCATCGGCACGCCGCGCACGAGCGCGTGCCCGTGCTCTCGATACGTTGCAACAAGGCGATCCTTCTCTTGGAGCACCGGGATGACACCGGCAGATATCGCCTCTTCGCCGTCATAGAGATGAAGAAAGCCGCGAATCTTTTCCTGGGTATAGAGCTCGGCGCATTTGTCCTCGAACCGCCGGATGCGGATCATCTGTTTTAGAAGGCCAAGCGAGTGCTCGCGGGTCAGATGCGGCTTCAAGTCGGTGGTGCTGCTCATTTTTCATCACTTTCGAGTGTCGAAATATCCCCCTCCGGGAGACCAAGCTCGCGGGCCTTGAGGAGGCGGCGCATGATCTTCCCGCTACGGGTCTTTGGCAGATTCTTCCGAAAGGCTATCTGCTTCGGCGCTACGGCCGGACCAAGGCGCCTGCGCGCATGTCCCAGCACGTCGAGTTCCAACTCCTCGTTCGGCTCGTATCCGGGCTTCAGCGCGATAAAGGCCTTGACCACTTCGCCGGCGGTCTCATCCGGGATGCCGATCACCGCCGCCTCGGCAACGGCCGGATGCTCCATCAGCGCACTTTCCACCTCGAAAGGCCCGATGAGATGTCCGGAACTCTTGATCACATCATCGTCGCGGCCGACGAACCAGAAGTAGCCGTCCGTGTCGCGCATTGCGAGGTCACCGGACAGATACCAGCCATCGACGAAACATTTCCGATAACGCTCTTCCTCATGGAGATAGGCGCGCATCATCGACGGCCAGCCGGGCCTCAGTGCCAGTTGTCCGATCGTCATGGGCTTGGCGATCTCCCGGACGCCCGTTTCCGTCTTTTCGACGATGCCAGCGGTTATTCCCGGCAGCGGCTTGCCCATAGAACCTGGCTTGACGTCCATAGCCGCATAGTTAGCGATCATGATGCCGCCAGTTTCCGTCTGCCACCAATTGTCGTGGAAGGGCTTTCCGAACGTATGATTGCCCCAGACAACCGCCTCGGGATTGAGCGGTTCCCCGACACTCGCCATGAAGCGGAGCGCGGAAAGATCGTGGTCCGCAACAAGGGCCGCCCCGGCCTTCATCAGCATACGTATGGCGGTCGGCGCAGTGTACCAGACGGTGACGTGCTCCAATTCGAGGATGCGATACCAGCGCTCTGCGTCGAATTCAGCCTCGTCGACGATCATCGTCACGCCGTTCGTCAGGGGCGAGATGATGCCGTATGATGTCCCCGTCACCCATCCCGGATCGGCAGTGCACCAGAAGATATCATCGGGGTGGAGATCAAGCGCGATTTTCCCGGTGACATTGTGCGCCACGACCGCCTCGTGCACGTGCACCGCCCCTTTCGGCTTGCCGGTCGTGCCGCTGGTGAAATGTAGAAGCGCCATGTCCTCGGGTGCCGTGTGCACCACGTCGAATTGCGGCAAGGCTTCCGCCATCAGCTTGCGCAGGTCTCGCGTGCCTTCGGGCGGCTCGCCGTCGCAATCGATGATGAGGACCTCATCGAGCTGCGCCAGTTGGTCCCGCCAGGCCGCAACCTTACGCTTGTAAAGCGCGGCTGAGGTCACGAGTACCCGCGCTCCACCTATTTCCATCCGCGCCTTCACCGGCTCCGGTCCGAACGCCGAAAACATCGGGCAGAAGACAGCTCCCAGCCGCAGCGTACCGAGAGCGGAGATATAAAGGTCCGGAACGCGGCCAAGCAGCGCATAGACCCTGTCACCTTTGGAAATACCGAGCGACTGGAGGACATTCGCGAAACGGCTGGTCCGATCCCTCAGATCCGCATAGGTGAAGTCATGGCGGCTCTCATCCTTGGCGATCCAGCGGATGGCCGTCTTCCCACCCCGTCCTTTGTCGACGTGCCTGTCGATTGCTTCATGGGCGATATTGAGCCCACCACCCGGCAATCCGTCCAGCAATGCCCTTGCACCATCCCAGGTAAACGCTTCCCGCAGTGCCTCATAGTTCTGAAAGTTTGCTTCTTCTATGGCCTTGCGGTCTTTGACGATGACGTCCATGTTCGTTCAGCCTCCCACCCGAACTCCCAGTTCATCCAGTCAGTACAAGTTCACTATGTTGACGCATGATTGCATTGTCGGTGACCTATATCAATCAGAGGAAGCCAGTCCCATGGTGTGGAGTGCACCCAGAGGGCAACTTGCCCCCCGTGTGGGAACCTGATCGGTCCGACTGGCGTTGAATCAGGAGCGCAACGGAAAACGATAGCGCGAAATTATTCTAGGCGTATATTTGGCCGCGTAGATGGAGCCACTGTGTAAACCAGAAACTATCGGGAGAAAACGATGGCACGCGAGCCAGTAGGAACTGCTGATCTGCCTGAGCTTTCCATATCGCCGGAAAAGATATGCTTCATTGTCGTCAAGGGACGGGAATTCGACGCGAAGGACGCGCAGACAATTCCGGATTCCGGATCGAACGCTTCCGACGATCACATGTATTCCGTCCTCGAAGACAGTCCAGACGACCCGGTCGAGGAAGAATTGACATCATTCATCAACGATCTCAACGAGGATGAGCAGGTCGATCTGGTTGCATTGGCCTGGCTCGGGCGCGGTGATGGAACGATTGCCGATTGGGCGGACATTCGCGCCGAAGCGGCCCGCTCCCGCAACGGCAAAACAGCCGATTATCTTCTCGGCTTGCCGCTCCTTCCCGACTATCTGGAAGAGGCTCTATCGCTGTTTGACATGTCGTGCAGCGAGTTCGAACTCGGGCACCTCTAGGGTCGATCACAGTAAGTCGCAACAGACCATTGGCGACCGGGACAGGTCCATAGTTGGCTCACGCCGGCGTGACCGCCGAAGCATAGGGCCCCTTCTCGCCGTCGTGTTCGGCGAAGCGTACCGCCTTGCCTTCGGCGAGTTCATTCCATTGGCTATCGGCCGTCATGCTTTCCTTGCGGAAGAAGAACTCTCGCCCATCTGACCCCAGGATGAAGCCGAAGCCCTCATCAGGCACCAGCCGCGCAATCGTTCCATGGAGCGTCGCCGGGTGGGATTTGACGCGATATGTGCTCATCTTGCGCACGGCATCTTCGATCTGACGCTGCGCGGCGTCGAAACTGTCGCGGATGGCCACGAAGACATCCTCATGGGCATGGTTTTCTTCCGGCTCACGCCCTGCAACGATTTCACGGCCAGGCACGTTGATGTCGACCCGGACATGGTAGATCTTTCCCTTGCGGCTGTGCCTATGTGGTGCGTCGATGACGACGCTGCACGACGTTATATGGTCGTGAAAGCGGGCCAGTCTATCGATCCTCTCGTGAACGGCCTTTTCCACGGCGGCTGAAGGTTCCATACCGCGAAACGTGATGCGGGGGGTGACTTCCATGCTTGTCCTCCCAATGTGCAATTGAATAGACAGATCGGTCCCAACGCTTGAATCGCGCAGGGAACAACAATGTGAAAATGGCAGAGCAGTCGGACTTGACACCCCGCCAGGTGCGATGACCTAGCCGGGCCCCAGCCCCCCCTCCCATTCGTCCTGCTCCTCGTCGGCCAGAAGTACGTCCAGTATGCGTGCGACCGGACCCTCCGGCGCCAGATTCCGCGCCGGCGTGGTCTCGTCATCACCCATCGACCAGGCCTTTGCCTGTTCGAGCGCGGCAATGTCGCCCCCGCTCACCAAGATCTCGGAGATCTTCCAATCAGGGAGATCTCCGCAGATGTGGCGGATATCGCTACTGGTTAGCTGCGGTGTTGGTTCCATATCGGCATTGCTTTCTCAACGAAGTCGAATTGACTGGAATGGAAGCGCCGTTTGCGCATTGATACATTGATCTGGCTCAACCTGAGCCCGATGCAGTCTCTGCTATTCCTGAAAACTACAATTTTGTGCGGTATTCGTCCACAGAGGATCGCGATCGATGAAGTTGTTTCTTTGCGGTGACGTCATGACCGGCCGGGGCATTGACCAGATCATGCCACAGTCATGCGATCCGACCCTGTTCGAGCCCTACATGCACTCCGCCCTCGGCTACGTCGATCTGGCGGAGAAGAAATCGGGGACGATCCCCAGGGCAGTGCCTGCCGAATATATCTGGGGCGACGCGCTGGAAGAGATCAATCGGCGCAAACCCGATGTGCGGGTCATCAATCTCGAAACCAGCATTACCGATCGCGGTGACCCCGAACCGAAGGGGATCAACTATCGAATGCATCCCGACAATATCGCCTGCATCACAACAGCGCGCGTCGACTGCTGCACTCTGGCAAACAACCATGTCTTGGACTGGGGACCTAAAGGGCTCACCGACACGATCGATGTCATCAAGCGGGCCGGAGTAGCCGGCGTTGGCGTTGGCAAGGACAGTGATGCGGCATCGCGGCCGGCGGTGATCGATCTCACCACGGACAAGCGGCTTCTCGTTTTCGCCTTCGGTTGTCCGTCCAGTGGTGTCTCGAGTCGCTGGGCGGCGGGGCCGGAACGAGGCGGAGTGAACTTCCTCCCGGATTTCGGCGAAGACAGCATCGCGCGCATCGCGAGAGATATCGAAATCTGGAAAACGCCAGGTGACACGGTTCTTCTGTCGATCCACTGGGGTCCAAACTGGGGCTACGACGTGTCGAGCGAACTCCGATCTTTCGCCCACCGCCTGCTGGAAAACGCCGGTGTCGACATCATCCATGGCCATTCGTCGCACCACCCCAAGGCCATCGAGGTCCATGCGGGAAAGCCTATCCTTTATGGCTGTGGCGATTTTATCAACGACTATGAAGGCATTGGCGGCAATGAAGAATTCCGTCCTGACTTGACGGTTGGTTATTTTGTCGAGATCGATGATCGCAACCATCAGCTTATGGCGCTCGAACTGCTACCGTTTCGCCTCAACAAATTCCGCCTTCAACGCGCTACCGGAGTGGAGACTGCCTGGCTCGAGCATGCACTCAATCGCGAATGCCGACGCTTCGGTCATCATATTCAAGGAACCGGGAGTAACACGCTGACATTATCGTGGTAGTATCACCGCTTGACCCTGAGCGGGTGCGGAGGGAGACACTGATATGGACTTCAAGCTCACGAGCCCTGCCTTCAACAACGGAGCCATCATCCCGTTGCGCTACACCTGCAGCGGAGAAGATGTTTCGCCTGCTCTCGAATGGCAAGACGCGCCTCACGGAACGAAGAGCTTCGCACTTACCTGCAGCGATCCGGATGCCCCCGGGGGCACGTTTTATCACTGGGCGATCTTCGATATCCCGGCCGACTGGCGGCGGATGGCGCAAGGCATACCACGACAGGCGTCGCTTCCGAGCGGGTCGCGGCAAGCGGTGAATGATTTCGGCAGGATTGGCTATGCAGGCCCCTGCCCGCCCGTCGGACATGGGCCGCATCACTATTATTTCCGGTTGCTCGCCCTTGACGTCGAGCATCTCGAGCTTGGTGACGATCCACGTTGCCGGGAGGTGGAGCCAACGGCCCGGCCGCATTGTTTAGCGGTCACCGAAATCGTCGGTCTCTTCGAACGCTGAAGGCTCATCTCCCGCGCAGGTCGTGGACACAAGACTATGAGCCCGGTCCACGAGCGAGGATCCGAAGGATCCGTGACGCGGAAAACGGTTCATATATGCAACGCGTGGCCAAGCGCCTTGAGTGCCGCTTCCTGAAATCCCTCGCTGCGGGTCGGATGCGCATGGATCGTCCCGGCGACATCCTCCAGGCGAGCGCCCATCTCGATTGCCAGAGCAAAGGCGCTGGAAAGTTCCGACACACCGGAACCGACGGCCTGCAGGCCAAGAACGAGGTTCGTATCTGCGCGTGCCACGACGCGTACAAAACCATCCTCGGAAAGCATGGTCATTGCCCGCCCGTTTGCACTGAAGGGAAATTGCCCGACGCGGATCTCGTAGCCCTGCGTGCGCGCCTCTTCGGGCGAGAGCCCCGCGGTTACGATTTCCGGATCGGTGAAGCATACCGCCGGTATACAACGCTTGTCCCAGGCCCGCTTGCGGCCCGATACGATCTCGGCGACCATCTCGCCCTGCGCCATGGCGCGATGCGCGAGCATCGGTTCGCCTGTAACGTCGCCAATGGCGTAGACACCCCGCATCGATGTCCGGCACTGGTCATCGATCCTAAGGAAGCGCCCTGTCCGGTCGAGGTCGAGTTCCTCCAGACCAGCCCCTTCGGACCTCGGCCTGCGGCCGACGGTCACGAGGATCTTGTCGGCATGGAGCCGTTGCACCGCACCGCTTTCGGTATCCACCAACAGCGCGTCCCCCTCCGGCGTCAGCCCCTTGGCCTTCGCCCCGGTCAGGACACGGACGCCAAGTTCGCCCAGCCGTTTCGAAACCGGCCGAACCAGCTCCGCATCGTATTGCGGCAGGATTTGCCGGGTGGCCTCGATGACAGTCACCTCCGACCCCATCTTGGCGAAAGCTGTGCCGAGTTCAAGACCGATATAGCCGCCACCCACGACTATCAGCTTCTTCGGCAGGGAGGTCATCGACAGGGCATCGGTCGAGGAAACTACGCGTCCGCCGAAAGGAAGGAACGGCAGTTCGACCGGCTCGGAGCCGGTCGCAATCACGACCGTCTCCGCTCGTATGACCTGCATGCCCATTTCCGTTTCGACCTCGACGGTCTTGCCGTCGCGGAACCTTGCCCGGCCCTGCACGATCTTGACCTTGGCCTTGCGAAGCAGGCTCGACACGCCGCTGTTGAGGCGACCGACAATGCTGTCCTTCCAGGCGACGGTCTTGCCGAGGTCAAGTTTGAGCCCCTCGACACCGATCCCGATCGGGCTTTCACCACCCATCATATGGCTGATCTTGTGGAATTCCTCGGCCGCGTGGATCAGCGCTTTGGAGGGAATACAGCCAACATTGAGACAAGTGCCGCCCGGCTTGACGGCCTCCACGATGACAGTATCGAGACCGAGTTGTCCGGCACGGATAGCGCAGACGTATCCACCGGGACCGGCGCCGACAACGAGGAGCTTGCAGGAAATCTCTTTCATTGAACTCAGCCTTCGATGAAAATCAATGCGGGCGTTTCAAGCAGGACCTTGACGCGCTGTATGAAGACCGCCGCATCCCAGCCATCCACGATCCTGTGATCGAAGCTCGATGAGAGGTTCATCATCTTGCGCGGCACGAACTGCGTGCCGTCCCAGACCGGCCGCATCATGATCTTGTTGACGCCGACGATAGCGACCTCGGGATGATTGATGACTGGTGTCGTCACCACGCCGCCAATCGCCCCAAGCGAGGTGATCGTGATTGTGGAACCGCTCAGTTCCTCGCGTAACGCCGAACCCGTACGGGCCGCTTCCGCGAGACGCGAAAGTTCGGCAGCACAATCCCAGACGCTGCGCGCCTCGGCGTGACGCACGACCGGAACAGTCAGGCCCGTCGGCGTCTGGGTGGCAATTCCGATATGGACGGCGCCGTAACGTGTGATGACGCCGGCATCGTCGTCGAACGTCGAGTTGACACCCGGATGCTCCGAAATCGCTTTGACCATCGCTCGCATGAGGAAAGGCAGTATCGTGAGCTTCGCTTGATCGGGTTTGCGTCCCCCGTTCATCGTCGCTCGCAGATCCTCGAGATCGGTCACATCAATTTCTTCCACATAGGTGATATGCGGAATACGCGAGGTGGAAAGCGTCATCTTCTCGGCAATGCGACGGCGCAAACCGGTAAGCTTGATCTGCTCGACAGTCGTGTTTCGTACCGGTCCGGTCGACGCGGGTTGCGGCTCCGCGCCGCGCGAAATGAACAATTCGAGGTCTTCGTGAGTGATGCGGCCGGCCGGTCCGGTGCCCGGGACCTGGCGCAGATCGACACCACTCTCCCTGGCCCGAAGCCGGACGGCGGGGGATGCAAGAGGCTTCACTTCTGGCTGTTCTGAGGTACGTCGCGAAACACCAGCTGGTACCGGCAACGCCCTTTTCTCAACGACTGCCGGCTGCTCCACGGAAGCTTCGAAGGGCAAATCCCCGCTTTCGTCCGCCGCCGAAGCCTCCTGCGTCGCAATCTCCAACGGGCCACCCACTTCGTCGGCGACCTCGATCCGCACCAGTGGCGCCTTCACGGCGACGGTATCGCCGATCTCCGCACCGAGCCAGATGACCATGCCGGTGACCGGCGAGGGAATTTCGACAGTTGCCTTGTCGGTCATCACGGCCGCCAGCACCATGTCTTCCCGCACCGTATCGCCGGGTTTCACATGCCATTCCGCAAGCTCGGCCTCGGCAACTCCTTCGCCGACATCAGGCATCTTGATGGTGAATTCACCCATGGTCAGCCCTCCATGACTTCGGTGAGTGCGCGTCCGACGCGGCCAGGTCCGGGGAAGTAGTCCCATTCCTGCGCATGCGGATAGGGCGTATCCCAGCCGGCAACCCGTACGACCGGAGCTTCCAGATGATAGAAACAATGCTCCTGGACCAAAGCGGCCACTTCGCCGCCGTATCCCGACGTCAGCGTCGCCTCGTGTACAACGACGCAGCGACCGGTCTTCTTCACCGATTGTATGATGGTGTCGAGGTCAAGCGGCAGCAGGCTGCGCAGATCGATCACTTCCGCATCGATGCCGGTTTCTTCCGCCGCCGCGAGCGCGACATGGACCATGGTGCCATAGGCTAACACGGTTACTGCTGCCCCTTGGCGCCGCACTTCCGCCTTGCCTATCGGGATGGTGTAGTGACCTTCCGGCACCTCGCCCAGTTCATGCTTCGACCACGGGGTGACCGGCCGCTCGTGATGGCCATCGAAGGGGCCGTTGTAGAGCCGTTTCGGCTCCAGAAACATGACCGGGTCCGGGTCCTCGATCGCAGAGATCAACAGCCCCTTGGCATCATAGGGGTTCGACGGGACGACGACCTTCAGGCCGCAGACATGGGTGAAAAGCGCCTCTGGGCTCTGGCTGTGCGTCTGGCCGCCGAATATGCCGCCACCGGTCGGCATGCGTAGAACGATCGGGCAGGTAAAATCGCCGTTCGAGCGATAACGGATACGAGCGGCCTCCTGCGTGATCTGGTCATAGGCCGGATACATGTAGTCGGCGAACTGGATCTCGACGCAGGGCTTCAGCCCGTAGGCGGCCATGCCGATCGCCGTGCCGACAATGCCGGATTCGCTGATCGGCGTATCGAAGCACCGCGTTTTTCCATACTTAGCCTGGAGGCCCTGCGTGCAGCGAAAGACGCCGCCGAAATAACCCACGTCCTCGCCGAATACGACGACATTCTCGTCGCGCGCCATCGACACATCCATGGCGCTGCGCACGGCTTCGATCATTGTCATTCTGGGCATGTCAGTATCCTGCCTTCTGGCGCTGCCGGCGGATATGCGGGGGCATCTCGGCATAAACGCCTTCGAAGATGTCGCGCACTGATGGCTTGCCGCCCGCATGCAGCGTGCCATAGGTTTCCGCCTGTTTTTGCGCTTGTATCACCTCGTCCAATATCTCGGCTTCCGCCTGTGCGTGCCGTTCCTCTGACCATGCCCCGCGGACAATCAGATGTTTCTTCAGGCGCAGAACCGGATCGCCGAGCGGCCAGGCCTCTGATTCCGTTTTCGGACGATAGGCGCTCGGATCATCCGACGTCGAATGCGCGCCGACGCGGTAGGTGACGTATTCAATGAGCGTGGGCCCAAGGTTTCGCCGTGCCCGCTCTGCAGCCCAGCGGGCAACGGCATAGACTGCGAGATAGTCGTTGCCATCGACGCGGAGCGCCGGGATGCCGAATCCGAGCCCTCGGGCCGCAAAGGTGCCGGAACCGCCGCGGGCGATGCCCTGGAAAGTGGAGATGGCCCACTGATTGTTGACGATATTGAGGATAACGGGCGCCTTGTAGGTCGAGGCAAAGACCAGCGCCGAATGGAAGTCGGACTCGGCCGTCGATCCGTCACCGATCCATGCCGCGGCGATCCGTGTGTCGTTCTTGATGGCTGACGCCATGGCCCAGCCGACCGCCTGGACATATTGGGTAGCAAGGTTGCCGGAAACGGTGAAGAAGCCGTGTTCCTTGGAGGAGTACATGATCGGCAACTGCCTGCCGCGCAGCGGATCTTTCTCGTTGGAGAAGATCTGGTTCATCATGTCGACCATGGGATAATCGTCGGCGATAAGCAGCCCCGCTTGCCGGTACGTGGGGAAGTTCATGTCGCCCTTGTTCAGCGCCTTCCGGAAGGCGCAACTGACGGCCTCCTCTCCCAGATGCTGCATATAGAAGGAGGTCTTGCCCTGCCGCTGGGCCTTCAGCATGCGCGCGTCGAAGGCCCGGAGCTTCATCATATTGCGCAGACCGGCCAGCAGTTCCTCGTCGGACAGCAGACCCGCCCACGGACCCACGGCTTCACCGTCGCGGTTGAGGACGCGGATGATTGAAAACGCCATGTCGCGGATCTCTTCCGGCGCGACATCCACCTCCGGCCGGGGCACGGACCCAGCCTTCGGAATCTTGACGTTGGAGAAATCCGGCTGCCCGCCGGGCCGGACCTCCGGTTCGGGAACATGCAGGCTCAGCTGCGTGAACTCGCTCATGTCGTCTCACTCCTCCTATGCCCGCTCCGATGCTCTCCGCCACTCGCTCCCGGAAAGCAGAGCCTGATGTCACTTATAAGCCGCGCGCGATGACGATACGCTGCACATCGCTTGTTCCTTCATAGATCTGACAGATCCGGACGTCCCTGTAGATCCGCTCCACCGGGAAATCGGCCAGATAACCGTAACCGCCATGGATCTGGATCGCATCCGAGCAGACCGCTTCCGCCATTTCCGATGCGAACAGCTTGGCCATGGAAGCCTCCGTGAGGCAAGGTTCACCCGCTTCCTTCAATTGTGCCGCGTGCAGTACGAGATAGCGGGCCGCTTCGATCTTCGTTGCCATGTCGGCGAGCCGGAAGGCGATCGCCTGATGCTCGATGATCGGTTTTCCGAAGGCAATCCTCTCGCGGGCGTAGTCTCGCGCGGCTTCGAAGGCAGCGCGGGCCATACCGACGGACTGGGCGGCTATGCCGATGCGCCCGCCTTCGAGGTTCGCGAGTGCTATCTTGTAGCCCTCACCTTCCTCACCAAGCCGCAATTCCGCCGGGATGCGCATATCGTTGAAGGCGAGCTGGCAAGTGTCGGAGGAATGGAGGCCAAGTTTGTCTTCCACTCGGATGACTTCGTATCCGGGCGTATCCGTCGGCACGATGAAAGCCGTAATGCCCTTCTTGCCAGCATCCGGCTCGGTGACTGCAAAGACAATGATCACCTGCCCGTTCTTGCCGGAAGTGATGAATTGCTTGGAGCCGTTCAGCACATAATGATCGCCGTCGCGGCGCGCGCGGGTGCGCAGGTTGGAGGCGTCCGAACCCGCCTGTGGCTCGGTCAATGCAAAGCCGCCGATCCACTCGCCGCTCGCGAGCTTCGGCAGGAAGTGCTCTTTCTGCGCCTCGGTTCCGAATCTGAGGATCGGCACGCAGCCGACCGAACTGTGCACGCTCATGATCGTGGAGCAAGGTCCGTCACCGGCGGCGATCTCCTCGAGCGCGGCGGCATACGCGACGACACCCGTATCCGAACCGCCATAGGTATCGGGGACGAGCATGCCCAGGAAACCGAGTTCACCCATCTCCTTGAGCTCTTGCCTTGGAAAAGCATGTTGCGCGTCCCGTGCGGCCGCACCTGGCAACAGCCGTTCACGCGCGAATTCGCGGGCAACGTCCCGGATCTGTTGCTGCTCCTCGGACAGAATCATTTCTCGTATCCTCCCTGTCGACCCTAGTGGCGTTCCAGTGCAACAGCCGTCGCTTCGCCGCCGCCAATGCACAGCGTCGCCATACCGCGCTTGAGCCCATACCGCTCCAGTGCCGCCAGAAGCGTGACGATGACCCGAGCGCCGGAAGCGCCGATGGGGTGACCGAGCGCACAAGCGCCGCCATGAACATTCACCTTGTCATGCGGCAGATCAAGGTCGCGCATGGCAGCCATGGCGACAACGGCGAAGGCTTCGTTGATCTCGAACAGGTCGACATCCTTCAGATGCCATCCGGTCCGCTCGCTGAGCTTCCTCAGAGCACCGATCGGTGCCGTTGCGAACAGATTGGGGGCCTGCGCGTGAGTGGCGTGACCCGTGATTGTCGCGAGCGGCGTCAATCCCTGCCGCTCTGCCTGCGAGCGTCGCATAAGCACAAGAGCGGCGGCACCATCGGAAATCGAACTCGAATTGGCCGCCGTCACCGTCCCATTATCGCGGAAGGCAGGCTTGAGCGTCGGTATCTTTTCCGGCTTCGCCTTACCGGGCTGCTCGTCACGGCTGACAATCTGCTCCGACTTTCCGGCCTTGACCGTGACCGGCGTAATCTCGGCCTCGAAAAGGCCGCCCTCGACCGCATTCTGCGCACGGGTAAGCGACGAGATCGCGTATTCGTCTTGCGCCTGGCGAGTGAATTGATAGGCCTCGGCGCAATCCTCGGCGAAAGTACCCATCAATCGTCCCTTGTCATAGGCATCCTCCAGCCCGTCGAGAAACATGTGATCGATGACACGTCCGTGACCAAGCCGATATCCACCACGGGCGCGATCGAGTAGATAAGGCGCGTTCGTCATGCTCTCCATACCGCCCGCGACCGCGACAGCGGCGCTACCGGCGCAGAGGAGATCATGTGCAAGCATGACGGCTTTCATCCCAGAGCCACACATCTTGTTGACCGTGCTCGCGCCCGTCGCGAAAGGCAATCCCGCGCCGATCGCCGCCTGGCGAGCGGGTGCCTGCCCCTGCCCGGCCGGCAGAACGCAGCCGAACACGACCTCTTCCACGGTTTCCGGGCTCACGCCGCTACGCTCCAGCGCGGCGCGGATTGCAGCGGCCCCTAGTTCGGGCGCCGTTGAACCTTTCAAGTCACCCTGAAAACCGCCCATTGCGGTGCGAGCGGAACCGACAATCACCACCGGATCATGCAATGTCATTTCAATCTCCCGAAAATGAACCTGGTTTTACCGCGCGCCCATGCGCAAGGCCCCGTCGAGGCGTATCACCTCGCCGTTCAGCATGGTGTTCTCACAGATATGGCACACCAATGAGGCAAATTCCTCCGGCCGCCCTAGGCGAGGCGGGAACGGTACGCTCTTGCCGAGTGAATCCTGGACTTCCTGCGGCATGCCCGCCATCATCGGAGTGGCGAAAATCCCCGGCGCGATCGACACGACGCGGATTCCATAGCGGGCAAGCTCACGGGCGATTGGCAGCGTCATGGCTGCAACGCCCCCCTTTGACGCCGAATAGGCGGCCTGGCCGATCTGCCCCTCAAAGGCCGCGACCGAGGCGGTACTTATAATCACCCCCCGTTCGCCGTCCACGTCCGGCGTTTCCCTCTCTATCGCGGCGGCGGCAAGACGGATCATGTTGAAGGTGCCGACGAGATTGATTGAAACGGCCCGAGCGAAGCTTTCCAAGCGATGCGGACCGTCGCGCCCCAGAACCTTTTCACCCGGCGCGACTCCCGCACAGTTCACAAGTCCGTGGAGATGGCTGAATACATTGAGCGCTAGGTTCACCGCGGCAACGCCGTCTTCCTCATTGGTGACATCAGTGCGCACGAAGCGGGCGTTCGAGCCCAGGTCCGCGGCAATTGCCGAACCGGATTCGACGTTGACATCTGCAATGACGACGCGCGCTCCGGCGCCGACGAGCGAGCGGGCAACAGCCGCACCAAGCCCCGATCCGCCACCCGTGACCAGAAAGACCTTGTCCGCGATCAGCATGAAACGGGTCCACCACCTCGGCTGCACTCATCAGCGGGTGTTCGATACGTCATGCAGTCCTCCCTGCAGCATTTCACCAACGATTCCGGTTCTTGGCCGGTCCATCTTGCCGAACTGTATGCGAACGCGATATTGCATGCGATGACAGAAGCGTCCTGATTATTCGGCCGATTTTGCCATATTGCGGAGCGGACAATGGCTGACGCGGATAGACGGATGATATCCCCTTCCTTCGTTGAGGAGGCGCTCGATTGCCTGCGGCGGCACGGCAAGCCGACGACGCCGCTGCTTGCCTCACTCGGGCTGCCCGCAGTCCTCGATGAGCCGGTTTCTGCAGAAGCCTATGGTGCTCTATGGCTTGCAGTCGCCGCGGCAGTCGACGACGAATATTTCGGCATGGGCGCCCGTCCGATGCGACGAGGCAGCTTCACCCTGCTCTGCCACTGCGTCCTTCACGCCCCTACCCTGGAGCATGCGTTGAGGCGGGCCTTGCGTTTTCTCGACGTAATGCTGGAAGACCCGAGCGGAGAACTCATCGTCAGGGACGGGCTTGCCGAAATCGTCCTGAAGGACCGCGGCGAGGCGCGCTCGGCCTTCGCTTACCGCACCTACTGGATTCTGCTGCACGGTATCGCCTGTTGGCTTGTCGGACGGCGCATCCCGATCCGCAGGGTCGATTTCCGTTGCGCCGAGCCACCGCAAGGCGCGGATTATCGCCTATTCTTCGGCGCGCCGGTGCGATTTTCGCAAACCGTCAGCCGGCTTTCCTTCGACCGAGCGCTCTTGAAGCTGCCCATCTCGCGCACGGAACAGGCCTTGAAGCAATTCCTGCGTGGAGCCCCCGCGAATATCCTCGTGCGTTATCGCTATGACGCGGGCCCTGCAGCCAACGTACGCCAACGCCTTAGGCAGACGCCACCAACCGCTTGGGCCGGTTTCGAGGAACTGGCGGCCCAGATGCGTATGTCGCCGTCGACATTGCGGCATCGATTGCAGGGCGAAGGGCAGAGCTATGCGGGTATCAAGGACGAGATACGCAGGGCTCTCGCAATCGAATTGCTGCTGAAAAGCGCAAGCGGCGTCGGTGAAATCGCCTCGCAGCTTGGGTATTCCGAGCCCAGTGCCTTTCACCGCGCCTTTCGCAAATGGACCTCGAAGAGCCCTGCCGCCTTTCGTCGCGAGGCTGCATCATCAACAATCAAATGAGGCGGTCGGACAGCGGAACCGGACGGCGGGCTAGTGTTGCCAAAGAATATGGCTTGCCTCCAGGGGAACGCGGGCGAGGCTATGGAAGGGAACTATACGCGGGGTGAAATCCGACGCCGGCCTGCTTGCTGGCGCCGATGCAAGATAGAGGCTCACGCCGCCGGATTGGGACCGTGGTTGCTGCCTCGCCATAACCGTTCTGAACGGGGGTTCGTTGGCCATCGCATCGGCATATAGTTCCACGTTGACGGCGTCCGGATCGAGATCCCCAAGGTAGACCTCGACTCGGAAGAGATGCTCGTCACCAGAAGTGGTTGATCGAACGTCTCCGAAGTGGACATGTGGCCATCTTCTGGACAATTCGGCTCGCCAGCGACAAAGCGCATGCGCACTTCCCGCTGATTTTGCGCTACGTGCCGCATAGGTTTCCGCCGCAGGCAGATAGAACATCTCGGTATAGTCTCGAACGGTGCGGTTTGCCGAGAATTGTGGCGTCAGCCTGGCCATGCTTTCCCTTACGCGCGCGACCCATCGCACAGGCATACCCTGTTCGTCCCGTTCGTAGAACTCGGGAACGATATCTTTTTCCAGGTGCTCGTAAAGCTCGTCAGCCTCCCTCCCGTCGAGACTGGGATCGCTCCCGTGCTCTGCGCCGTCCCCGATGGCCCAGCCGATGTCGGGCGAAAAGCCTTCCGCCCACCAGCCGTCGATTTCCGACAGATTGAGCCCACCGTTCGCGAGGACCTTCATACCGCTCGTACCGCTGGCCTCCCAAGGTCGCAGCGGCGTATTGATCCAGACATCCACCCCCTGGACCAGCCACTGCGCCTGCAGCATGTTGTAATCCCGCAAAAAGACTACCCTGGATCTGACGTTGGCCCGTCTGGCAAAATCATTCCAGAGCTTGATTAGGGCCTGTCCCTGGGCATCCTGGGGATGAGCCTTGCCTGCCAGAATCAGTTGGACCGGTCTCTTGTCGTTCGTGAGTATCCTCGCAAGCCGTTCAGGATCATGCAGCAGTAGATTTGGGCGCTTGTAGGTTGCGAACCGGCGCGCGAACCCGAGGGTGAGAATGTCGGAGTCGAATATACTCCGGGCTTCGTCGATCTCGTTTTCACAGGCACCGTCCTCGGACAGCTGACGCACATGACAAGCTCTTACCTTCTCGACAAGAACCCTTCTCGATTCTGTACGCAGGCTCCAGAGCTTTTCAGTACTCACCGCGCGCATTGCCGCGTCGAGTCCCTTCAGATCGCCGCGCCACCGGTCCTTGCCTGCCGCCTCCGTCCACAGCGCGTCAGCAGCGGCAGAGTCCCATGTCGGCACATGTACGCCGTTGGTCACGTGTCCTACAGGAACCTCGGTAGCGGGCCAGTTCGGAAACAAGGGCTGGAATATCTTCTTGCTGACCTGTTCGTGGAGCGCACTGACGGCATTGACCGCTCCGCTCGCGCGGATCGCGAGGTAGGCCATATTAAAAGGCTCTGCCTTGTCGGTCGCATCTCGTCGCCCAAGCGCCAGGAGTTCGTCCAGGGGAACGCCAAGATGATCCTCGGCATAGGACTTGAAGAATTTCGTCATCAGTTCCGGCGCGAAGCGGTCGAAGCCGGCAGCGACTGCCGTATGCGTCGTGAAGAGATTGCCGGCGCGCGTTGCCATCAGCGCTTCGGAAAAAGGCACGCCGTTCTCCTCCATGAAATAACGCGCCCGTTCAAGTGCTGCGAAGGCGGCATGCCCCTCATTGAGATGGCAGACCTGAGGATCGAGGCCTATGGCACGCAGCAGGCGCCAACCGCCGATCCCGAGAACCATTTCCTGCTTGAGACGTGTTTCCGGTCCGCCACCATAGAGCTCGCTTGTGATGCACCGATGAGCAGGAGGATTGGCCGGATCATTCAAGTCCAGGAGGTAGAGTTTCGTTCGTCCGACCTGTACTTCCCAGGTCCGGGCCAGCAGCCGGCAACCGGGAAGTTCAATCTCGAGCCGAAGCCATTCTCCGCTGGGCTCACGCAGAGGCCGCAAAGGCAATTGCTCCGGCTCATTGACAGGATAAAGCGCCTCCTGTCGGCCATCGGGGCCGATTGACTGGCGAAAATAGCCCTGGGCGTAAAGAAGCCCCACCCCGACGACCGGAACCCCGAGATCGCTAGCTGCCTTCAGTTGATCTCCAGCCACGTTGCCCAGTCCCCCCGAATAGATCGGAAGCGCCTCGTCAAGCATGAACTCCGCGCTAAAATAGGCAACCGTACGCAGCGCTTCTGCCGGATAAGCCCGCTGGAACCACGCCGGCGACAGCCTCGTCTCCCTATACTCAGCCAATATGTCGTAAAGGGCTTTCGAGAATTCGCGGTCGGCAAGCAGCTCGCGTATCCGGTCGTGCGAAACAGTGCGGAGTATCGCCCAGGGATTGCGGCTCGAGGCCCACATCTCCGCGTCGAGCTGACTCCAGAGCACATCCGGTGAATGGTTCCACGACCACCGCAGATCGAACGCCAATTCCCGCAATGCATCGAAACCTTCGTTGAACTCCGTTCCCTCTCTCACAAGCGTCTCCAGTCCTATCAAGTGGATGACATTGTGCGGCGCGTGTTCCGTTCAGGATGCCTTACGTTGCAGATCCATGAATCGGCATGCGCGGCTTCGTGGTGAAAACTTAAGATCCCGGCACTTGCCCGTTGATATGTGTCAATTCAGTCAGGTCGAAACGATATTACTTCTAACAAAAATGGATTTCTGCCGATACAGCCGATACAATTGCATTTTCAGATGAGAATTTCGAACGTGCCATACAACCAAGGAGGTTACCATCATGCTCTACAGTGAAAAGTTCTTCGTGAGTGCTGCGGTAACGGCAGCGTTGCTGCTCGGCTCTGTTTCTGCAGCTTCGGCATTCACGGCTTGTGAGGTGACAGACACCGGCGGTATTGATGACAACAGCTTCAATCAGACGGCGTGGAAAGGCGTTCTGGACGCGAAGGAAAAGCTTGGCGTCGAAGCCAGATACTTAGAGTCGCAGGCTGAAACCGACTACGAAGCCAATATCAATTCCCTGCTTGGCGGGCAGTGCGACATCATCATCACCGTAGGTTTCCTGCTCGGCGATGCAACCAAAAAGGCCGCTGAGGCAAATCCGAATCAGAAGTTTTCGATCGTCGACTTTTCGTACGATCCGCCACTCAACAATGTGGTGGGCCAGGTCTACTCCACCGACGAAGCCGCGTTTCTCGCCGGCTACCTTGCCGCTGGCGTTTCGAAGTCCGGTACGATTGGCGTCTTCGGAGGCATCAACATTCCGCCGGTGACGATCTTCATGGACGGGTTCTATCGGGGAGCAAACTACTATAACAAGCAGAAGGGAACGAAGGTTGCCGTTCTAGGCTGGAACCCGGAAACACGCGAAGGCCTGTTCACGAACAATTTCGATTCCCTCGATGACGGCCGCGCCTTCGCTCAAAACCTCTATGATGAAGGCGCAGACATCGTGCTGCCGGTAGCAGGTCCCGTGGGCCTTGGTTCAGCGGCGCTCGCCGATGAGCTCGGGACAGACAAGCTGAAGATCATCGGTGTCGATGCAGACCTCTATCTGACCGACCCGCAAAAGAAGCATGTCTATCTCACATCGATCACCAAACGCATGGATTCGACCGTTTACGCGGTCATCGAAGCGGCAATGAAGGATAGCTTCAAAGGCGGCGTTCTCGTCGGATCGCTTGAAAACGACGGCGTCGGACTTGCCCCGTTCCATGACATGGAAAGTGAGGTCTCCGACGAAATGAAGCAGGAACTCTCCGACATTCGCAAGGCGATCGTCGACGGCTCGATCAAAGTCAACGAGTAATCCGGATCGCACCTTTCCCGTCGCCTGTGACCAGGCGGCGGGTACGGTTTCTTGCATCGGCCCTGGGGGAGAGCGACAGTGGATATCGAACTAAAGGGGATCACCAAGCGCTTCGGTCCGGTAATCGCCAATTCAAATGTGAATCTGACGATCCGCGCGGGAGAGGTGCTTGGGCTCCTGGGCGAAAATGGCGCCGGCAAATCGACGTTGATGAATATCTTGAGTGGGCTCTATGCCGCCGACGAGGGTCAGATCCTGATCGATGGCAAACCCGTGGTTTTCCGTGGTCCCGGGGATGCGATCGCGGCAGGGATCGGAATGGTGCATCAGCACTTCATGCTGGTTCCTGTGTTTACCGTCGCCGAAAACGTCATTCTGGGCGTCGAGCCCACCGGCAAGCTCGATTGGCTCGATCTGGCCGACGCCCGCGACAAGGTCAACGAAATCAATGAAAAATATGGGCTGGAGGTTGATCCTGGCACCCGCATAGAAGACCTTCCGGTCGGGCTTCAGCAACGCGTCGAGATCATCAAGGTCTTGTTCCGCTCGGCCGATGTCCTGATTCTGGATGAGCCGACAGCGGTTCTGACCCCGCAGGAGGTGACCGAGTTTTTCAAGATCGTCAAGTCATTGCGCGACGCCGGCAAGGCGCTCGTATTCATCACGCACAAATTGAACGAAATACTTGAAATCGCCGACCGTATCAGCGTGTTGCGCGACGGCCAGATCGTCGGCGAAGGTGACCCCAAGACACTGACGGAGGCCCAGCTTGCAGAGATGATGGTCGGCAGGCCGGTTGTTTTCGATGTCGAGAAGGCGCCGTATGCACCGGGCCGTACACTTCTCGACGTCAGCGAACTGACAGTCCTGAGCGAGGATGACAAGATCGCCGTCGATCACGTTAGTTTTCATGTCAAGAGCGGTGAAGTCGTCGGTATAGCCGGCGTCCAGGGGAATGGCCAGTCGGCACTGATCGAGGCATTGACCGGCCTTCATCATGCCGCCAGCGGCAAGATAGTGTTCCTCGACAAGGACATTACGCGTGCGTCGGTCCGTGAACGTCACCGTATGGGTATGGCGCACATTCCTGAAGACCGGCAACGAAGTGGGATGATCTCGAATTTCACTGTCGCAGAGAACATGGTGCTCAACACCTATTACGACGAACGGTATGCATCCGGCCCGAATATCCGATGGCCAGATGTGTTCAAAAGCGCAGCGAAGTATGCTGCCGATTTCGACGTGCGCACGCCTTCGGTTTATACCAGGGCAGGCGGGCTCTCGGGCGGCAACCAGCAGAAACTCATCGTGGCGCGCGAACTCGAACGAGAGACATGCCTGGTCGTCGCCGCGCAACCAACGCGCGGCCTCGATGTAGGTTCGATCGAATATATCCATAGCCGGCTGATGCATGCCCGCGATACGGGCGACGGCGTATTGATCGTCTCCTCGGAACTGGATGAAATTCTGTCCCTGTCTGATCGGATTCTTGTGATGTTCAAAGGTCGCATTGTTGCGGAATTCGACGCGACCAAAGGTCCTGTCGACAAGAACGCCGTCGGACTCGCCATGGCGGGAGCACAGGCATGACCGTTCAAACAAGCAGTAATACGCTCTCCGAGAAGCTCTTGCAGCGAGCGGCGCCCAGCCGTGCCGAATACGAGGATCTCGTGTTCGTACCGATCTTCGCGTTCGTCGTCGCGTTGATCATCGGGGCGTTGGTTATGCTGGCTACAGCAGTCGATCCGGCAACGATCGGCCGCTCCTACATTGCTCTGTTGAAAGGCTCGGTCGGTTCGCTCAACGCTGTTTCAGAGACGTTGACGGCAGCCGCGCCCCTTGTCCTGGCCGGACTCGGCCTTGCCTTGGGCTTCCGGGCAGGCCTCTTCAATATCGGGGCCGAGGGGCAGATCATCGTTGGCGGTCTCGTGGCCGCAATCGTGGGCTTCAGTATCGAAGGCTTGCCGTGGGCCCTGCATCTGCCGTTGACGCTTTTGGCGGGAGCGTTTGCCGGTGCAGCCTATGCGTCAATTGCGGGGTGGTTGCGGGCTGCCACGGGCGCGCATGAAGTAATCTCCACAATCATGCTGAATCTGATCTCCTACCGCCTGCTTGACTACATGCTGCGGCTACCCTGGGTGCAAAAGGCGGGACGGGCCGATCCAATCTCCAAATCGGTGATGGAAAGCGCGGAACTTCCGCGGCTGCTCGCATGGATTGACCCGAACCTCCGCGCCCATGCCGGCCTTTTTCTCGTGGTCGCGGCCGTCATCCTAATCTATTGGCTGTTGTTTCGTACAAAACTGGGATTTGAGTTCCGTGCAAGCGGCGAGAACCCCGATGCAGCACGCTACGCGGGCATCCGCGCACCGCTGATTATCGTCACAGCGATGGGGTCAGCCGGCGCATTAGCGGGTTTGGCAGGCGCGAATCAGGTGCTGGGCGTTCTCGGTCGCGCGACACCGGGTTTTTCCGCCGGCATCGGTTTTGACGCGATTTCGGTTGCATTGCTCGGTCGTTCTCACCCCGTAGGAGTCCTGTTTGCCGGACTGCTCTTCGGCGCACTAAAAGCAGGAGGGCGCCAGATGCAGGTCGATGCCGGGGTTAGTATCGATCTGATAGGCATCATTCAGGCCCTGATCATTGTCTTCATCGCTGCACCCCTGCTGGTGCGTGCAATTTTCCCCTGGGGATTTCGAAAAACCGTGACAGATCAAAAGGATAGCGCGTCATGACCACGGCAGCGCCGCATTCAACATCTTCCGCGCGCGACGTTGATACACGCAAGAACCGTCAGGCGCGGATATCGGGAGCCGCACTTATCGCGCTCTCCATTCTGGTGACAACCGTCTTCAGCTTCGAAACGGCCGGCAATGCCGTATTTCGGCTGTCCCGCCCTTCAGATACCTGGGCTCTTCCGGATCTCGTAGTCGCCGCTGCGCCCTTCAACTATCTGGCGGCAGCGGTTCTGGCCTTCCTGGGCGTGCGCCAGTTTTTCCGTGGCGGGGCGAGGTGGACCGCGCTCTCGATCGGGTTCGGGCTGGTACTTGCCGTCGCCGCCTTCCTGGTCTGGGCAACTGCGGGAAAATCCTTCTCTCTGACCGGAATGCTGCAGGCCACGATGGTGAGAGCCGTGCCTATTGCACTTGGCGGATTGGCCGGCGTGCTGTCCGAGCGGGTCGCGGTGGTCAACATCGCCATCGAGGGAATGTTGCTGGCCGGCGCATTCACCGGTGCACTGATGGGATCCTTGATCGGTGGGTTCGGCGGACTGATCTCTGCGGTCATTATCGGCGGTCTCTTCGGGCTTATTCTGGCTGCCCTCGTCGTCACTTATCGCATGGATCAGATCATTGCCGGCGTCGTGATAAACCTGTTTGTGCTGGGCCTGACGTCTTATGTCAGCAGCCAGGTCTTCCAGGACTACCGTTTCTTGAACGACGCGCCCGTGTTTCGCGCGATCAAGATCCCGCTTCTCGGCGACATACCCGTGATCGGCCCCATGCTCTTCCAGCAGAACCTCTTCGTCTATGGCGCGCTGGTGATGGTCGCCCTTGCCACATACTATCTTTTCTACACGCGCCACGGGCTGCGGGCTCGTGCCGTGGGCGAGCATCCGCGCGCTGCGGATACGCTGGGGATCAATGTCTATCGAACCCGCTATGTGAACGTCGTCATGGCCGGCATGGTCGCCGGCTTCGGCGGAGCATGGTTCACCCTTGGAACCGTGGGCCGCTTCGACGAAAACATGACCGGCGGACGTGGATTTATCGGCCTTGCAGCTATGATTTTCGGACGTTGGCATCCGGTCGGCGCGCTGATGGCCGCACTGATATTCGGATTTGCGGACTCGCTGCAGCAAAAGCTCGCCCTGCTGCAAACCCCGATCCCGTCGGAATTTCTTGCCATGGCGCCCTATATCGCGACGATCATCGTCGTGGCCGGCTTGATCGGCCGTGCAAGGGCTCCAGCGGCGGATGGGAAGCCGTACATAAAGGAATAGCCCGGCATCCGGGACAAGTGTCCCGGTCGTCATCGAGGATTCAGCTGTCGTCCTGGCGGGCGGTGTTCTATTGCAAGAACCGTCGGCTGCCGATCCTATCGGTCGCGAAACGGGAGGCGCGCGAACGCACGATGCGGCAGCGGTACACCGTACCGGCGCAGTCCAGGATGACTTTGCTGGCCGAGACTCAGCGCCTCGAGAATATGACTTTCCAGGTTGCCTTCCTCTCTCCTTCGCAGATCCGTCACAGACCATCGAGGTTATCAGCAGCAAGGTCGCGATGCTTGCATTTACATAGATACAAGCGCATCTTTCTATGTGTCGTTGTAGTGAAAACGTCTGGAGGAGACGAAAATGAAGCTTCGCAATTTGACCGCAGCACTGGCCGTACTGTTTCTGTCCGTCGGTGGCGCCCTTGCCGCAGATCCCCACAAGCTTGCCATTCACGTGGATGAGAACGACCCGGCCGTGATGAATATGGCGCTCAACAATGCGCAGAACGTGAAGGCACTCTATGCCGCCAAGGGAGAGGAAGTGGCTATCGAGATCGTGGCCTACGGCCCTGGCCTTAACATGTATGTTGCCGGGAGCCCGGTGAAGGACCGCATCTCCGTGATGTCGATGGAAAATCCCGACATCCATTTCTCTGCCTGCGGGAACACGCTGGACGCCATGACGAAACAGGCGGGCCACGAGATTGCACTGCTGTCCGAGGCGCAGATCGTTCCCTCGGGCGTCGTCAGGTTGATGGAATTACAGACCGACGGCTATGCCTATGTAAGGCCCTGAGCACATAGCGCACTTAAAGAAAGCCAACACCAGGGACCGAGACGGGGCAGCAGGCGCCGAGATCAGAAGGTCCGTAACAGCCAGATGTTGCGGACTTCTTCTGGTCTTGACGCCCGAAACAATAGACTTGCAGGTTGACCTCACCCGGCATTTGTGGGGCTCGTCGGGATGATGTGCTTTTCTGGACAGCAGGAATTGTCGACGCCCATGACGGCAAGAAATATCGCGAGAAAATGTCACAAGCGCTCGCGTTGACAGAAGATTATCCGAAATGAAAAGCTGAAATAGGCCTTGTGGCGATCTTTACAGATCCTCTTGTAAGGGAAGGAAAGGCAGCGTGTTGCGATTGCGCGTTCTGGATTTTGGATTTGTCTCCGCCTTGCGCAGCCAAGCAGTCTATCATGGAATTGCCGAGACGATTACCGACACCAGCGATCCTGTCCTGTCATTGGCCTCGCCCGAAACGCCTTATGTATGCGTCGGCATGCATCAGGAAATCGCCAAGGAAGTCGATCAGGAGTTTTGCAGGTCGGTAAATCTTCCAATCTTGAGGCGTCACGTCGGAGGTGGCGCGGTCTACCTCGACCGCAATCAGCTCTTCACGCACTTCATCTATCCGCGCAGGAAAGCGCCGGAATTCGCCGTCAACCTATATCCACTGTTCATCGAGCCGGTCGTGCGTACCTATCGCCAGATCGGCGTCAATGCGGTCTATCGCCCGATCAACGACATTCAGGTGGATGGACGCAAGATCGGCGGCACCGGAGCGGCCAGCATTGGCGATGCGACCGTGATGGTGGGAAGTTTCATGTACGACTTCGATACTGCCACAATGGCTCGCTGCCTGAAGGTGCCTAGCGAAAAGTTCCGCGACAAGCTCCGCAAAACGCTCGACGACTACATGACGACACTGGCGAAAGAGCTGCCTGCGCCGCCCGAGCGCGCCAAACTCAGGGAACTGTTTCTGGCAAATTGTACCGAGGTGCTGGGGGTGGAGCCGGTTTGCGACCAACCGACGCCGGATGAGCTGGCAGCGATCGAACAGGCGGAGCACGCGTTGATGGATACCGACTGGATCAACGTTCAGGGCCGCAAATTGGTGGAAATGGGCGTCAAAATTTCCGAGGGGATACACTTGACGGAAAGCATGCACAAGGCGCCCGGCGGATTGATCCGCGCACATCTGCTCGCGCGAGGCGGCAAGGTCGCTGACTTGATGCTGTCGGGCGACTTCACCTGCCTTCCGCCAGATGGCGTGGACCGCCTTGCGGCCGCGCTGGTTGGCGTTGAGCTTTCCCACGATGCCTTGGCTGACGCCGCGGCTGCGGCAATGAAGACGCTCGGCATCGAGATGCCCGGCGTTGCAGGAGCCGATATCGCGCAGACAATCATCGCCGCGGTGGATCCGTCACATTAGGTCTGCCGACTATCAGGATTTGGAGCGGGCAACCGCGCAGTATCTGGAGATGCGCCTTCATGAAGACAGTATGCGTCATACAGCATACCGAGGCCGAGTATCTCGGGCTGATGGAAGACCATTTCGAGGGGAGAAACATACGTTTCCTCTATTCCCGCCCCTTCGCGACGGGCGGCAAATTGCCATCCGCTCCCGAGGGCTTCGACGGATTGATATTACTGGGCGGTGGGCCCTATGGGCTGGTCAGCGGAGATCTCCTGCCCAGCGCGCTGTCCGAAATACGCCTGACGAAGGCATTTCTCGATGCCGGTTTGCCAGTCATTGGACTGGGTCTCGGCGCCATCATTCTCGCTGTTGCCAGCGGCGGCGGTGCCGAGGAGGCTCCGTTGCGATTCCTGTTGGAAATGGCCGAAGCTTCCCGCCCAGGGGTACTGGGTGGCTGCATGCCCCAATCCTTTCCGCACGCACTTTATCTGCGTGATCGCCCGGTTCTACCTCCCGACGCGGACGTGCTCGCAACCGCCGGCAGCGGAGATCCGCTGGTATTTTCGGTTCGCGGAAACTGTCTCGGTTTCGTTGGTCACCCGGGCATGAAGCGGGGAATGACCGAGGACCTGATCATGGAATTTGCCGAAACACCTGAAGGTACGGTCGAGGCTCTCGATGCCCTTGGCGCTGCGCAAGGCGACATTGCCGGCGCGTTGACCGATCTCATGGTTGGCATCAGCGCCCATACCGGCCTTATGTAATATCCCGCTTACAGAAAATCCTTGCCGCTCAGATTGCAGCCCGAATTGACTTGCATATAGTAATATATATATGTATCTTCCCATTAGGTCAGGGGAAGGACCTTTCGGCAAGCATGGAGGAGCATCTTGGCGAGTAAACTTATAATAGTAATGGTCAATACCGATCCCCGCAACGGCGAGGAGTTGGGTGCTCCGTTTTTCCAGGCGACCGTCGCAGCCGCCATGGACTACGAAGTCGAGGTCGTCTGCACGGCAACCTCCGGCCAATTGATGAAAAAGGGCGTTGCTGAAAAGCTGTTCGTCAAGGAAGGGTCGCCCAAAACGGTCTACGACTTCATCAAGGATGCGCACGAGGCGGGAGCCAAGTTTTACTGCTGCTCGCCCAACCTCGACCTTTTCGACATGACGGCCGATGATCTGATCCCCGAATGCGCTGGCATCGTCGGCGGCGCCAAGGTCATGGAAGACATCATGGAAGACGATGACGTCAGAGTGCTGACGTACTAGAACGCCGCGCACCCGAGTGAGTGCGCGACGCACCGATACTCTGAATCTGACATACTAATATTCTGAATCTAAAGCGTCTTTTCCGCTTGTAACGATTCGACTGAAAGCGGGATGCTCTAGGCAAAATCCTTGGGAGGGGAGCTTGCAGGCATATGCTCAGATAAGTGATCCGGTTTCCGATGCGCCCCAGGTGCCGCAGCAGAAGCTTGAGGAAATATTCCACGATATCCGCAGCCACTCGGTGTATCACCACGAGATTCACGGCTGCCTGAACTGTGGCATTTGCACCGCCACCTGCCCTTCCGCGCACTATTACGACTATTCCCCTCGCGAGATTGTCCAGTTGCTTTGGACTGAGAACCTCGAAGGCATCTACGATGCGATGCAGGAAAAGATCTGGGCCTGCGCCCAGTGCTATACCTGCGCCGCGCGCTGTCCCTTCGAAAATTCGCCCGGCGGCCTGGTAATGATCATGCGCGAGGTGGCAATCAAGCACGGCATGGAATCCGCCAAGGAAGTCCTGCGCCCGTTCTCTCGCGTGCTGCTGAAGGTGATCTCAACTGGCAACCAATTGGCGCCGAACATGATCACCAAGGAAGCATTCCCCGATTGGGGGCCGAACGTAAGCCGCATCGACGCCCCATTGACGATCCTGCGCAAGGCGATCCCCATGCCCACGATGCATACGCTCGACACCGCGTGGGAAGTCAATCTGAAGACTTCGGTCGAGCTTTACACGATCTGGGAAGCGACTGGCGTTCTCGACCAGCTCGAGACCGTAGACGAGAACCTCTTCGACGTTGTTTGCGACGTCATGGAGGAAAAACGCGAGGAATGGGAAGAGTGGCTTGAGGAGCAGGAAGACGAGGACGCCGACGAATAGCGTTCCGCCACCCGGGATTTTTGAGAGGAGAATTGCCGTGCCGAGCGAACATGACAACGATACGCAACGTGGCGCCTTCGGTGGCTTCGGTGCCGAATGGAAGCCCAGCAAACTCTCGACCGATGAGGCGCGACGCGCCACCGACTGGGTCGAAGCCAAGATCGACAAGCGCGCCCTCCTGACCGGCAAGGAGCGCAAGGAAGATGTCCGCGATATAATGTGGCAGCTTGAGAAGGAGGGCGAAATTCTCGTCCACCGCATATCCGACGGCCACGATCCGGTCATGGCCAAGACGCTTTATGGCTGGGACAAGAAGATCCCCACCAACAACCTATGGCATCACAAATCCTGCGGCCAGTGTGGCAATATCCCGGGCTATCCCAGTTCGGTCCTATGGCTGATGAACAAGATGGGCATCAACTATCTCGACGAGACCGACCAAACCTCATGTACGGCGTGGAACTATCACGGCTCGGGCATTGGCAACGTCGTCTCGCTGGCGGCGGTATTCCTGCGCAACTTCCATCAGGCCTATGTTTCGGCAAAGGCGCAGGGCCTTCCCGCCGGCACCTATTTTCCGCTGGTCCACTGCGGCACCTCCTTCGGCAACTACAAGGAAATGCGGATATTCCTGATGCATTCGGCCGAGTTGCGCGCCGAGGTCAAGCAAATCCTCGGTAAACTCGGCCGTCTCGTGGACGGCAAACTGCTAATCCCGGAAGAGATCGTGCATTATTCCGAGTGGCTCCACGTCATGCGCGGACGCCTCAAGGAGCATCAGGTCGTGGATGTGAGCGGCATTCGCGCGACCGTCCACCCGGCATGCCATGTCTACAAGATGGTGCCCGAGGACGTGATCTATGACGACACAGTGCTTGACGGCAACCGGGTAGCGGTAACGACTGGCCTTCTACAGACCATGGGTGCTCAGGTGATCGACTATTCCACCTGGTACGACTGCTGCGGTTTCGGTTTCCGCCATATTATCGGCGAGCGCGAATTCACCCGCTCCTTCGCCATCGACCGCAAGATCAAGGTGGCGGTCGAAGAGGCGCGCTCTGATGTGATGGTGGGACACGACACCGGATGCATTACGACCCTCGACAAGAACCAGTGGATCGGCAAGGCGGTCGACAAGGTCTATGCCCTGCCCGTCATGGCAGATTGCCAGTTTGCGGCGCTCGTACTCGGCGCCCATCCCTACAAGCTCGCCCAGCTGCATTGGCACGCCTCCCCGTTCGAGACACTGCTGGAAAAGATGGGCATCGACTGGGAAAAGGCTAAGGCCGAGTTCGAGGGCTATCTCGATGAGGTCAAGGCCGGTCGGATTGAAACCCTTTACGACCCGAAACGGGCCATCACCTCCGGACCGGGATATGTCAAACCCAAAGCACTGGCAGGAGAGGCTCAATGACGAAACCGGTTTTGATCGTTGGGGGTGGCCCCGCCGGCCTTTCGGCAGCCCATGCCATCGTCTCGTCGGGTCAGAAGGCCGTCATCATCGAAAAGGCTGACCGGCTTGGCGGTGCCCCCATCCTCTCGGGCTATGCCAAGCTGGTCCCCTCCCATGAGTGGGCCAAGGATGCGATCGGCGGCATGGTGAGCCGAGTCGAAGGCAACGATCTCGTCGAGATCCACCTCAACACGACGGTGAACACATTCAGCGGCGATCCCGGCAATTTCGTTGCAACGCTCAAGAACGGTGGAAAGGTCGAAGCCGGTGCAGCGATTCTGACTACTGGCTTCACGCATTTCGACAGCGTCAACAAGCCGGAATGGGGATTTGGAACCTATCCTGACGTGGTAACCACGGTTCAGGTGGAGCAGATGCTCTCTTCGGGTGCCGGCGTGAAGTGTCCGTCCGACGGCCGCGAGCCGGATCGTGTCGCAATCCTTCTATGCGTCGGTTCGCGCGACCGCCAGATCGGTCGCGAGTGGTGCTCGAAGATCTGTTGCACCGTCTCGGCCAATCTCGCGATGGAAATTCGCGAGACGCTGCCGAACTGCAATGTCTACATCTACTACATGGACATCCGCACCTTTGGGCTCCTCGAAGGAGCCTATTACTGGGAGAGCCAGGAGGAATACAAAGTCAAGTACATCAAGGCGCGCATCGCCGAAGTGACATCCGACGGCAAACGCTTGCTGGTCAAGGGAGAGGACACCCTGGTCAAGCGTCCGATCTCAATCCCGTTCGATATGGTTGTGCATGCGATCGGCATGGACCCGAACGTCGACAACATGACCCTCTCCGCGGTATTTGGCGTGAAGCTCAATAAATATGGCTATGTGGAGAAGCCGTCAGCCTATCTTCATATGGGCGAGACATCCCGTCCGGGCGTGTTTGTTGCGGGTGCCGCGACTGGTCCGGAAACCATCGATGACTCCATCGCGCAAGGTCACGCCGCAGCGGTAGCCGCAATGAACATGATGCGCAGCCCGGTCATGGAGGCGGCGGAATGATGTTTCGGCTGGCGCGCAAAGCAATAGCGCCGCCGGCGCCGCAGACCCCGACCCTCGATCTGTCGGGACCGCGGCTTCGCCGTGCGCTGGAGCATCTGATCGAGGCGGCCGAACCGAGCGGAGGCATCGAGCGCTATGTAAGCGCCCTTGTGCTCAAGGCGTCGCTGTTCGAGGAGATTCTCGGCAAGGGCCGGGTCGAAACCATGACCGAGACCGAGTTCATGGATCTCGCCGCATTCATTACGCCGGTGCGCCGCCGTGTCGGGCCATGGCTCGGCATCAACGGCTTCGAACACCTGCGCCGCCGAATTGCCGGTCTGCTTGAAGGATGGTCGGATGTCGCGACCGCCGATGCCCGGCTGCTGGCGTTCACCGGCTCTTTCCCGCAGGATCGCGAACACAGGTGGGTACGCGACCTCGGTGCGGAAATCCTGCACTTCACCGCAGCTGAGCGCTATCCGCTGATGACCCGCTGGATCTGGGATACAAATGTGGGAACCGGGGCCCTGCGCGAAGTCTGGTTCGCCGACGATGTCGACAGCGTCCGCATCGAAGCACCGGACAATTTTCAAACCTTCGCTACGCTGTTCGAGGAGATCGAAGGTTTCCTGAAAGAAAACGGCATTTTCCGCGACCTGCAGTTCTATTGCGACCTGCTGCTAGCCCATGTCTATGCCGCCTATATCAATGATCGCGGTGGTCAGTATCTTCGCTCGGATTTCGCCAATACCGGCGATCCGATGATGCATACGCGCCGGATGCTCGGCCTCGACGCTGTGGACAGCGAGACCGGCCGCACCCGGCTCAAGCTGATCGATGGCACAGCACATGTAATCGGCACCCAGCCGCGTGTTACTCATATGGAGGCATCCTGATGCCGATTCACGAGAAAACGCTGATCCGGCCCGAAAATCTGGTCGAGCATGACAAGTTGGTGATCGACGGCGTGGATGTCTCCGGCCACTGGAGCACCTTCATCGAGACCAGGGCGCTCCGCGACTACAACGAGAATATGCAGAACGAGATCGAGGCCCTCGCCGGTGGTGAACATATTTCCCGCTGCTGGCAATGCGGTTCCTGCTCCAATGCATGCACGGTCAACGCCATCAACCCCGATTTCAATCCGCGCTATTGGATCTACCTGATCCGCTTGGGCATGGAAGACGAGCTCGTGCGCGACAAGGACATCATCTGGCAGTGCGTGAGCTGCAACAAATGCACCTATGCCTGTCCGCGGGACGTCAACCCCGAGGGCGTCATGAAGGCGACTGCGCATTGGCTTGAACTCAAGGGCCATACCGAAAAGAAGCCGTCCATGATCTTCGACGAAGCATTCTCGCAGCAGGTTTTCGACACCGGCAAGATCGAGGACGGGCTGGTCTTGCGCCAGTTCTTCGCCCGCACGGGCCAGCCAATCACCCAGCCCTGGCTGGTCGCCCTGGTCACAGGTCTGGTTCGGCGATTCCCCGTCTTCTATCTCATGCGGCTTGGACTTGCGACAGTCTTCCGTCCCCGCACCAGGGGATGGGGCAAGGCGCGCGCCGCGATTCACGCCTATGTCGAGGAAGTCGAGACCACCAATCGCAAGGCGCTCGGTATCGGCGCAGAGGGAGCGGAACGATGACCGGAAAATACAAGAAGGTCGGATATTATCCGGGCTGCGCCCTTGAGGGTAGCGGACACGCTTATAACCGCTCGACGAAGGCCGTTGGCAAGAAACTCGGGCTCGATCTTGTTGAGTTGAAAGACTGGAACTGCTGCGGGGCGATGGAAGTCAAGAACATCGATCCCAAGATTCAAACCTATCTATCGGCCCGAAATCTCTCGATCGCAGACAAGATGGGTCTCGATACGGTGATGGCACCCTGCAATGGCTGCTATCACAATCTGAAGAAGGCAGAATATGATCTCTCCCATGACGAGGCCTCAAGCGGCGTCAATTCTCGCCTCAGCGAGAAAGCCGGACACGAGATCTATGAACCGGGCAAGGTCGAAACCATTCACGCCCTTGACTGGATCAAGCACTCGATCGGCGAGGACGGGCTGGCCGCACGGGTCAAGAACTCACTAAAGGGTCTGAAGGTCGCGAATTACTACGGCTGCATGTACACTCGCCCGCGCCACATCTTCCCCGAAAAGGACAAGGGACCGGGATCGGAATCGACGTCCAAGCCGCATTTCATGGATGACCTGCTCGCGGCCGCAGGCGCGCAAAACGTCGACTATCCGCTGAAGACATCCTGTTGCGGCGGGGCACATGTCCTGTCCGACAGCGATACGTCTACAAAACTCGTGCTGAACCTGCTGACGACCGCCGAAGCCTGTGGTGCCGACGTCATCGCGACCGAATGCCCGACCTGCCATACAGGTCTCGAAATGCATCAGATCCGTGCTGAAAAGGTCCTCGGACGAAAGACGAAGGTGAAAATCCTCTATTTCACCCAGCTTCTCGGCATGGCGCTTGGACTCTCGCCGAAAACCGTCGGTGTCCACGAGAACTTTTCCGATGCGATGCCGCTGCTCAAGGAAAGGGGGCTTGCATGATTGCGGATATGCCAATGTCGATCGATGACGTCCTGATCCGGGTCGACGAAATCATCAGCGGCGATAGTGCGGCCTTGGCCTGCGAAGGGGATGACGCTGCCGCTGAACTGTTGGCACTCGGCGAAGCGGTCCTCGTCCAATGGCTCGAAGCCGGAGGTTCGGAGCCAACACTCAAAAAGGTAGAGGGATTCCGGCTTCTCGCCCTGCATCGCCAGGGTACGCGCGGCAATCCGAGCTTCAACGCCTGCCGCGAAACCTGTCGCGAAGTCGTCTACCACTACAACGTCATCCTGCATGATCCCGCAGCATCGGAAACCCCGCACCGAATTCGCATAGGCGCGATGGTAGTGCGCCACCTGGCGCTGTTCGTCGCCGGGAAGCTGCAGGAGGCAGGATTGGGTGATTTCTGCTGTTCGTCCCGCCCCGTGCGGCAAGTCGAACAGCATAACCATATTGTTGAAACACTATAAGTAAAGGAGACCGGACATGCCTGTTGTTCGTGGCTGCAACCTTCCCGACGATCTGCTCTACGACGTCGCGAACAATCTCTGGTACCGCGACAATGGCGACGGCACATACACAGTCGGTATGACCATGATCGCTACCGGGATGGCCGGCCAGCTCGTGGCATTCACAGCTAAAAAGCCGGGCAAGCCCATTGCCGAAGGCAAATCGTGCGCCACAGTGGAATCCGGAAAATGGGTAGGGCCGGCGAAAGTGGCCTTTGATGCTGAGATTGTTGCGGTTAATGAGGAGCTAAACGCCAATCCCAGGCTTGCCAATTCCGACCCCTATGGCGCCGGCTGGATGCTCAAGGTGAAGCCAGCCGACAGTAATGCTGTGTCCGTTCTGACGCCAGGCACCGCAGTGGCTGGCCCCTACGAGGCCAAAATGGCCGCAGACGAATTTGCCGGGTGCGCGGCGTGAGCGGGGATAGGCGAACTTGAGCGAACTCGCCACTGAACGGCAGGGATTGCGCTCGCGCGCGGCGAACCTTGTGCATACGGGCGTGCGCGTATTTCCCGGCGTTCTGATGGCTGCGACGGTCGCCGTCGCCGCCATGTTCTTGTCGGAACACTATACCGCGCCGGTCATGGTCTATGCCCTCTTGATCGGCATGGCGTTCAATTTCCTGATGGAGGAGAAAGGACGCGCCGTTCCGGGAATCGAATTCTCTTCCAGGCAGCTCCTGCGGCTTGCTGTCGGATTACTGGGCGCGCAGATCACCTTCGCGGACATCACCCGTCTTGGCGCCGTGCCCCTCATAACCGTGATCATCGGCGTACTCCTGACCATCGGATTTGGCATAGTCGCTGCGCGCCTGATGAAGCTTGACCGCAGTTTCGGCATTCTGACTGCGGGCGCCGTGGCGATTTGCGGAGCGTCTGCGGCGATGGCGATTTCATCGGTCCTGCCGAAGAACAGCAATCTCGAGCGAGATACGATCTTCACCGTCATCAGCGTCACGACGCTGTCGACGATCGCGATGGTGGCATATCCGATCCTGATATCGCAATTCAATCTGGACCATGCCGCGGTGGGCATGTTCCTCGGCGGCTCGATCCATGACGTCGCGCAGGTGGTCGGCGCCGGTTATTCGGTCAGTGAAGAGACGGGCAATATCGCAACATTCATCAAGTTGTTGCGCGTCGCGATGCTCTTGCCGGTCGTCATGTCCATCGCGATTCTTTTCCGCTCGCACGTCACTGACGGCAGCGGCCTCATAAGCCGGACATTTCCGGGCTTCATCATGTTGTTTGCCACCCTCGTCGTGGCGAACTCCTTGGGCCTGATGCCGCCGGAACTCGTTGAGGCGCTGAAATCGACATCGCGTTGGCTGCTGGTTACCGCGATCGCAGCGCTTGGCATGAAGACTTCGCTGAAAGCCATGCTGTCCGTAGGGGGCCGCGCCATCGTGCTGGTTGTAGCGGAGACGCTGTTCCTCACGTTTTTCATTTTGGCAATCGTGCTCTGGCAGCACATCTGAATAGGCCGGTGCATACCGGCAGGGAGGAGAAGACATGAGCGAAGAAACCAACGCGAAATCCATGTCCCTGATCGTAACCAAAGGGACATTGGATTGGGCATACCCACCCTTCATCCTGGCGACAACAGCCGCAGCCATGGGGCTTGAAGTCACCATGTTCTTTACATTCTACGGTCTGGGTTTGCTGAAGAAGGACCTTAACCTCAAGATCAGCACGCTTGGCAATCCGGCGATGGAAATGCCGATGATGGGCATGCACATGGCTTTACCGAATCTCATATCCGCGCTGCCCGGAGTCGACGGCATGGCGACAGCCATGATGAAGAACCTGATCAAGAAGAAGGGCGTCGCCTCGATCGAGGACCTGCGCGACCTGGCGGTCGAAGCCGAGGTCAGAATGATTGCCTGCCAGATGACCATGGACCTTTTCGAATACAAGAAGGAAGACATGATCGATGGTCCAACGCTTGGGGGCGCCGCCAGCTACATCGAAGTGGCGACCAAGAGTGACATCAATCTTTATATCTGAACATGGACGGAGAGTTCGGCTTTCGGGGGGCTTCAGAATTTTCATCTGCTTTTAGACGAGGATCATCACTTTAATCGAAATGCCCAACGGGAGATGGGCGATCAGAGGGGGAGTTGCATGAATAGGCATTTTGCGACCGGAATTTCCAGTGTGGTTGTCGGTTCCATTCTTGTGCTTGCAGCGGCCTCGACGTCCGCCCGAGCGACCGATGGGTACTTCCAAGTCGGGTTCGGACCCCGACAGAGCGCGCTCGGAGGCGCAGGCGTCGCAGATTCGAGGGATGCGATGGCGCAGACCCTCAATCCGGCGGGTATTGTCGGTGTCGGCGAGCAATTGCAGATTGGCGGCGCGATATTCCTTCCTTACCGCGGATATGACGCAACGGGAGCCGGCTTCGTGTCACCCGGCTCGGTCGACAGCGGGAAAAATTTCTTCGTCATACCCAATTTCGCCTACACGCGTCCAATCGATGCGGAATCGGCCTTCGGCATTTCTCTTTACGGAAATGGGGGAATGAACACCGCTTATCCGGATATGGCGAATGCGGCCTGCGGTGGCGGCTCGGGGGTGTTCTGCGGTGGCGCGGCAGGCGTCGACCTTATGCAGGCGTTCTTGTCGGTGGACTACGCGCGCAGCCTCGGTTCGGTGAAATTCGGTATCGCACCGACATTGGCCATCCAACGCTTCTCCGCGAAAGGGCTTGGCGCCTTCGCCGGCTTTTCCGCCGACCCGGCCCATCTGACCAATAACGGCTATGACTATTCCTTTGGCGGCGGTCTGCGCGGCGGTATTGAATGGGAAGCCACGCCAGGCCTGCGCTTCGGCCTCTCAGGTCAGACGAAGATGTACATGTCAAACTTCGACAAATACGCGGGTCTGTTCGCTGAACAGGGAAACTTCGATATTCCGGCCGCGATTACCGCCGGCGTGGCGTGGGATGCTACGCCTGATCTGACACTGATGTTCGATTACCAGCGCATATTCTATAGCGGAGTAGCAGCGATCTCCAACTCCTCGACGGCACCGGCGCAATTTGGGAGCGACAATGGACCCGGCTTCGGCTGGCATGATGTGGATGTCTTCAAAATCGGCGCGGAATGGCGAGCCAATGACACCTGGACTTTCCGTGCCGGTTACGCCTACAGCGACAACCCCATCACCTCAAGCGACGTGACGCTGAACATTCTGGCGCCCGGCGTTGCACAGCATCACATTACGGCAGGCGCGAGCTACAAGATCACGGAGAGGGACACGCTGGAGTTTTCGGGAATGTATGTGCCCGAATCCACCGTCTCCGGGATTGAGGTCACCCCAGCGGGCGCCAATCCCGCGCGGACCGTCACACTGAATATGCACCAGGCGCAATTTCTTGTCGGATGGACCCGTAAGTTCTGAAGCCTGGTAATTTTGAATGGCAACGAGTGGGCGTCCGGCCCAGAAGGAGGAAAGAATGGCCGATCAGGTTCTCGATGCAAAAGGGCTGAATTGCCCTCTGCCGATACTGCGTGCAAAGAAAGCACTCAAGGATCTTCCGACAGGCGGGACTCTTGAGATCCAAGCGACAGATCCCGGTGCCGTAAAGGACTTCGAGGCATTTTGCCGGACTACCGGCAATGAGTTGATGGAATCGCGCGTGGATGGAAACACGTTCGTATTCCTGATCAAGCACACGAACTAGCGCATTTTCCCATCAGAACGCAGTCAACTGGCAGGTTTGACTGAATTCCGGCATTGGCCGGATCGACGTCGGGCTATCGGGGCAGCAGGTAGGGTACACACCGACCTGCTGCCCCAATGCATGCGTGCTACTCTCGCTGTGCAGCGCCACGGTCGTCGCCATGCCGATGAGCAGCCAATCGGCCGTGAATGCTGGTTTGTCAAATGCCCGGGCGGAAAGGCTCCCCGGCAACTTTCCTCTCAGCGCCCTGCGGCATTGAGGACTGCACGAGTAAAATCCGCCGGCGCCGCCGACAGAAGTCCAGGTTGCGTCGCTGCAAAGAAGCTTTCGACCGCCTCGCCGACATCTGCCAGATGGACGCCGCGCAAGGCCGCCTCGAGGTTGAGCACGGTGTTGGGAGGGGTGACGAAGAAGTCGCCGGTCATCATGATTTCTCGGATCCGGTCCTGGCTGGCACCTTCAAGGCGAAGATAAGCGGTGACAATGCCTCCCTGCCCGGTATGACTCCCGGTTAGGACGCCGGGGATATGTTCCTGGTCGTCGACCTCGTAGACGAACGCATCCGTGCCGATCTCGCTGTCGAAAAGGGCCTTGGTCGCCTGCTCTTCGGCTTCGGAAATAGCGCCCCATTCGGGACTGATCCCGAGCCGTTCCGCAAAGCCCTCGAGCATGGCTTCCTGCACTTCGCCGATCTTGGGCGGATTGCCATCAAAGAGCTCTTTCAGGGTGACAATGCGCTGGGCACCGCTGCTCTGACCGTGTTTGGCGAGTTTGGCGGCGGGGATATTAAGCAACGCCGCCATCCTGGCACCATCCATTTCGACCAGCGTCGTGCCCTGATAAAAGATTGTGTCTCCGTCGAAGAAGCCACCGGTGCCGCCGATCTTGCGTCCGTCGACCTCCAGGTCGTTGCGCGGGCGATAGCGGACATCCACGCCGAGCTTCGAGAGGCCTGCCGCCGCCGCCTCGCAAATCTCGCGCGCCAGCTCACCGAGGCTGGCAATACCGAGCGTATTCTTGTGAAAGACCAATTCCCAGCCAAACTGCCCTTGATCGAGATAAAGCGCACCACCACCCGTGATGCGTCGACCGATTCCTACCCCCGCCTCCTTGCAGGCGTCGAGGTTGAGTTCATGGGAAATCGCCTGATGCCGTCCCACCAGAACCGAAGGCGGAAACTGCAGGAAGCGCAGCGTGTCCGGGATTAGGCCAGCCTGATGCGTTTCGATCAGCGCTTGATCGAAAGCGATTTGCTCCCGGCAATGGCGTATGCCGGTATCGATTACCCGGAAATGTTTCGCCATGGTCTCCTCCACACCATTTGCGCCGCAAGCCAAGCGGCGGGACGTTTCTTGAAAGCACAGAGTTCCTGCGCCTTCGCCACACTCAGTCGTCCAGTCCGTCGAATTCCTCGCCCTGGGTATAGCCTTCACCGGGACGGTCCATCCGCAACTGGCTCCTGACCTTGCGGATATCGACGTCCACGAGCGGGAACGGATAGCTGGCGATATTGCTCGGCGGGCTGTCGCCATAGGGTCGGTCGCAAGCGGAAATGTCGTCCGCGAATTTGCCGGGACAACCCGACGTGCGAAAAGCGATGCCGGCGTCGATGATTGCGTCGAGCTCCGGCTTCGAGATACCGAAATCGGCGATGCGCCCCTCTTCGTCAAATTTCATATGCTCAACCCGCGCGTCGCAATAGTCGACGAGATAACGCGCAAGCTGCACGCGGCGCCACTGGTCGCGCGGCGTGGCCGGCAAGTGGTCCATCAATGAGCCTTTTTCGGGGAAGAAACAGAACATATGGGAATGCCCGCCGAGATCGACGAGCTTTTGCACGAGTTGCATGACGTCATGCTCGGTTTCACCCATGCCAACGATGATGTGAGCTCCGAATTTCTTGGGACCGAAGATATCGCGGGCATCCATCAGCACTTCCCAGTATTTCGCCCAGCTGTGCGGCGACTGAACGCCCTTGCCGCGCGTGCGGTCGAATATCTCCGGCGTGGCGGCGTCGAGCGCGACCGTGAAGATATCGGATCCCATGTCGCGCAGGCGCTGCACATCCTCGCGCACCATCGTCGTAGGATTTGAGAGGATCGAGATCGGGATCGCATCGGGGTCGATGCGATCGGTCCATTTCTTCAACACCGTCACTGTGTCCTCGTCCGAATTCGGATGGGTAATCATCGAAATGCACATGCGGTGGAATGGAGAGCCCTCGACGTCTCGGGCGACGATGTCGACGACCTCGTCCATCGACACCGCCGGCCAGTCCACCCGGATGAAGTTGCGATCAGCATAGTTGCGTTCGGCTTCGCGGTGACGCGCCAGACCGCAATATGCGCAGTTCGCGCGGCAACCCTCGGGATAGGTCAGCAGCAGGTTGAGGCAGCGCGTGCAGGCACAGCGGTGCATCTTGCCGTCGACAAGCCCCAGTGAAATCGCTGCTGCCGTCGACATCTGCACATAGTCGGGCGAACGCATGTGCGGCGTCAGGATGTTGTAGTTGGGCTTGTATAGCCCTTCCGGCGCAAGATTCGCGACCCTGACCGGCTTGCCGTTCTTCATCTCGACCGGTACGCGCCCCGGCGCACGAGGCTCCATCAGGGCAAACGGATTATAGTCTGAACCGCCGGCGCCCCGGGCGCCAGGCATCGCATTCTCCGGCTTAAGACAGGTCATAACGGTTGCATAGCCCCCACGGTTGGATTGACGGACGGAGGCAGTGCATCGCCTGCCTCCCTGCTCCAGTATTGTGGAAAGGCGATCCAGGCATCACGCATGTCGCACGCCTCAGGCTGTCCGCCATCCTTGTATCTGGAAAGTATCCCACGCCGGCGCCGAAGAGCGAGCCTTAGCGACGGGCCGAAGATATCGGCAAGTTCCTCGGCATAATCCGCAAGAGCTCCAGTATCGCCATCGAGCAAAGCCGCCGCCGCAGCGCCGGCCATACGACCCGACATGACGGCAGATGCAATCCCCGCGCCGGTAATGGGGTTGGTCAGCCCAGCGGCATCGCCGGCGAGAAGGACCGTTGTTGCCCCAAGCTTGCCCACCGGGCCGACCATGCCGCCGACCGGGATCAGCCCGCCGGTATGACGGTGGATCTCGCGGCCCACACGGCCCTCGGCGACCAGTTGAGCATGCAGGGCATCGAGCAGGGGCTTCAGCCTCGACTTGTGTTCACCGATCACACCGAGTCCAAGATTGCAGATCCGGCCGCGCGGAAACAGCCAGGCATAGCCACCGACGATATCGCGGTGCAGAAAGATATCGGTTGCGCAATATTCTTCGGTGAGATCGACACTGATCTGCCGGGTTTCGACGAGATCGATATTTTCCGCGCCGATCGCCCGGCCAACAGCCGAACGAGGACCATCGGCGCCGATCACGATCTTTGGCTTCACAGCCAGACCATCGCCGATCACGGCGCAACCGACCTGATCGAGGCTGCGCACGGGGCTCGCGAAACGACAATCAGCGCCTGCAGCCTTTGCCCTGGCAATCAGATGCTGGTCGAAGCGGGCGCGGTCGATCATGTAGCCTCGAAAATCAGCCGTAATGAAGGGAGCGCCCTCTTCTATCACGGTCGCCATGCTGTCGATCTTCTGTATCCGGCTGGTCCCCATGTCCGGAAGTTCGGTGCCGATCATCATCGGAACAAATTCGGCACACTGTACGGGCAGGCCCGGCTCGGCGTTGCGTTCGACGGCGAGAACGCTGAAGCCTCTGGCTGCGGCTTCTGCTGCCGCTGCGGCGCCGGCGGGACCGAGCCCGACAACAAGCACGTCGATAGTGATCGTCGGTTCAGCGCGCGCGGATGTCATCAGGCCGCACACGGGGATCTTGCGCGGACCCCGCCTATGTTGGCGCCGATCTTGATCGAGCAGCACGCATGTTCCTGCTGGAAGTCGCGTCCGATCGCCCGAGCGACCGCGACGGCGCCCTCGGCCGGGAAAGCGATACCGTCGAGACCCGCCATAACGGCATAGGCATCCGTGATGCGCTTGTGCATGCCGGCGGGACGGGCACAGCCGAGAAGCACCTGCCGGTCGGGCAGCCGCTGCCGCGCCTCAAGAAAGATACGGCCGACTTCGGTAGTATGTGGCGTCTTGAACGTCCCGGGCCGGGCGTAGAATGGCATGATGACAACCAGAACCAGCGCGTTGACGGCGTAGCGGGAAACCATGTCGAGCGCTGCGGGCTCGCCGAGGATTTCCCCATAGTGCAGACCAACCACGATATGCGGCGAGATTTCCATGCGCGTTGCGGTCAGGGCAGCAAGCGTCTTCTCGAAATCCTCGACGGGCCGGTCGAGGTGATAGACCTGATTGATGGTCTCCTGCGCGCCGATCATATCCATCATTGCGGTATCGACGCCGGCCGATTCCATCCGCTTGGCACCGGCATGATCGGTCAGTGCGGTATGGATCGCGATCCTGAGATGCGGAAAGTCCCGCTTGAGCTTCTCGATGATAGGGTAGAACCGCTCGTAGTGGATTTCATTCCTGCGGTTGGAGCCGCCAGAAAGCAGGAAGCCCTGCAGGTCCTGCATCAGTATGAGGTCACGAACCTTTTGATCGAGGATTTCGGGCTTGATCGCCGGTATCATCGGCTCAAGGATCTTCGCCTGGCAATGGTCGCAGTCCAACGCACAAGCACCGGCGGTAATCGAGAAGGCCGGAAAACTGTTTTTGCCACAGCCCTTGATTTCGGTGCTGTCGTATTCCTTGAAAGTCGGCGTGGAGAAGCGGATCGCCCCCGGATTTCGATCACCAGTGGCACGTTCCATATCGGCGACAAGGCCGGCATCGAATTCGGCGTCCTCGAATTCCTCGATTGCCTGGATGCGCTGCAGCCAAAGACTCATTGAAACGTCTCCTCCAACACATTCCAATATATTAATGTTTGCATTATTTGGCGGCGACCGCAAGTAGAGTTCGCTGAGAACCGGAACTCTAGGGTCGATGGACGGCCGAGACGATTTTCCGGAAGCTTTCGCGCACCGGCCCATCATTGCGGGGATCGACGAGCGTCTGCGTCCAAAACGGCTGCATATCCTCCTCGTCGTCCACCAGATCGCATTCAAGGCTCTTCAGATAGGTAACCGTTTCCGGCGGCAGGACATCCGGCATGACTTTGTCTGTGATTGTGCCCCATAGTCCCGTCCAGCATCGCGCGACAGTCCATGGATTATAGCCGCCTCCGCCGAGAACGACCGATGCCGGAGCGATCTTCGTGAGCGCCGTCACGGCATCCCACAGGCAGGAATTGGAAAGCGCCAGCGAGGACAAGGGATCGCCGAGCAACGCATCGGCTCCACAAGTGATGACCAGGGCTTGCGGCTCGAAGCGCCGTGCGAGCGGCAGCACCGCTTCTGTCATCAGGAAATCCATTTCACTGTCGTTCATCTCGCGCGGCACGGGCAAGTTGCGGGCATTGCCGCCAGCCCGGTCGTCGAGCCCGCCACTGAACGGCCAACGATTGCCCTCATGGACGGAGATCAGGAAGACCCTCTCGTCACCAGCAAAGGCTGCCTCGACGCCGTCGCCGTGGTGGGCATCGAGATCGACATATAGGACGCGTTCTATCCCCTCTTCGAGGAATGTGAGGATCGCGAAGACGGGATCGTTGAAAAAGCAGAAGCCGCCGGCGCGATCCTTCATGCCGTGATGCGTTCCGCCCGAAGGGTGATAGACGACGCCCGCCTTCAAAGCCAGGCGCGCAGCAAGGATAGATCCCCCGACCGATGTCGCTGCCCGTTCGAACAAACCCTTGAAAACCGGATTCTCGAGCGTGCCGAGCCGGTACATTTCCCGCTCCTCCTGCGTCACACTGCCACGCGCCTCGGCTGCACGCAATGCAGAGACATAGTTGGCGTCATGAAACTTCAGAATATCCTCAAGGCTGGCAATCGGGCTCTGCACATAGGCATCGGGTCCTGATCGGCCGAGCCAGCCGAGTTGTTCGCAAAGCCTGAGAACCGCACCGATGCGTTGAATGGCAAGCGGGTGGTTGCCCGTATAACCGGTTGCCCGATAAATCTCACTGGAAATGAATTTCGGCTGCAAATCTCTTTCCTCAAGGGCCATAGAGAACACGCACCATCCGCCCATTCGGCTATCCGGCGCCCACACACATGACGTGTAGACATATTGGACGCTACACGCGGACGCGCGCAAGCTGATTCTGGACGCGGCTCTCAGCCCGTCAGATTGGAACGCTTCCAATTGGAGTTTTGCGCTGCCATTCCCTCACCGGGAAGAGGAGCAGACGCGACGAAGGCTTCGGCTTTCTCACGTCCGAGACGACGCAGATACGTGCGGCTTTGTGTCAAGCTCCGGACGCCTATTCGGGAATGTTGAACGACCGTCGGAAATAAGAGCGGACGGCCTCCATCGCCGGCGTGAATTCGGCATTTCGCCTCCAGGCGAGACCGACATCCATGGACGGTATAGGGTCGACAAGCGAAATCGTCTCGATCCGCCGGCCTTCGAGCGACCAGGGTCGATGCACCATATCGGACAGGATCGCGACGCCCTGACTATTCGCCACCAGCGAGCGTACCGCCTCGACAGAGGAGGTGCGAAGCGTGATCTTCGGCAGATAGGCCGTCTGGCTCCAATATTTAAGCGTGCTGTGCGACGCCTCGTCCACAGTCAGCATGATGTAGTTTTCCTCTGAGACTTCCTTGAGACCAACATTATCCTCGGCAAGCAGCCTATGGCGCGCCGGCAGCCAGAGACGGCGCTGCGAACTCAGCAGCTTTTCCGTCATCAGTTCCGGATTGAGGATATTGGAGGTCAGCATCACCGCGATGTCATAGCGGTTGGTTAGCAGCCCCTCCTCGACGGATTCCCGGTTGAGCTCGAAAAGCTGGATGTCGATGCCGGGAAACTGCCGCTTCATCCGCTCGATATGGAACGGCAGGAAGTAGCCGATGACGGTATAGGTGGTGGCGATGCTGAGCGTGCCCCTGACCTCGTCGGTGACGAGGTTGAGCTGGGTCGCTTCCTCTACCTTCTGCAGTATCTCATAGGCCTGGGATAGGAAGCGGCGGCCCGCCGACGTCAGTTCCATCCCGTGCGGGGTCCGTTCGAACAGGCCCGCCCCGACCGTCTCCTCAAGGTCCTTGATCGCAGTTGTCACCGCAGACTGCGAAATCGAGAGATTGACGGCGGCCTGGGAAACCTGTCCGGCCTCAGCCGTCGCAATGAAGTACCGGATCTGTCTAAGGCTGAGTGACATCGTCATCCATCAATCTGAATCGAAAATATTCCACATCTGAAAATCAGATCGGAAAACGCACAGATTGCAGGAAACACGAATCCACCCTTTCGATCCGGCTTCAGTGCCCTGATTCAATGGGATAAACGCCACGTTCGCTACAACCACATAATATATGAATATCAGATAATGCCTTTCTGAAAATAGAATTTTTCAAATGAAAAATTTGTTCCTACGCTTTTCTGACAAATAGGAAGGCATCGCGCTGCGTTGCACAAAATGCAGGCAGAATAGGGAAGAAAAGTGGCACTCGAGGTCGTAGACATTAATTGTGATCTAGGCGAGGCCTTTGGCCGCTGGCGTGTCGGCGACACCGAAGACAGCGCGCTGATGGGACTGATCAGTTCCGCAAACATCGCGGCTGGCTTCCATGCCGGAGACCCGAACCTGATGGACCACACCGTGCGTGTCGCCGTCGAACATGGCGTCGGCATCGGTGCCCATCCAGGTTACAAAGACCTGCAGGGTTTCGGCCGCCGCAAGATCAACGGCACGGCGCGCGAACTGGTCAACGATATCGTCTACCAGGTCGGCGCTATCCGTGAGTTCGCCCGCCGCCACGGCGCCAGCCTGCAGCATGTGAAACCGCACGGCGCGCTCTACATGGAGATGGCAGTCAATCCGGAGTTCGCCCAGCTCTTCGTCCAGTACATGCGCACGGTGGCCCCCAATGCCTATGTCTTCTGCATGGCCGGCTCCGCTACCGAGACCGCCGCGCTCGAGGCAGGTCAGCCGCTGGTGCGCGAGTTCTACGCCGACCGCGATTACGACGAGAGCGGATCGATCGTCTTTACCCGCGATATCGGTCGTCCAGACCCGATGGCGATTGCCCGCAAGGTGGTGCGCGCCTGCAAGGAAGGCCGTGTCACTACGGTCAGCGGCAAGGACATTGAAGTGCCCTTCGAGTCCATCTGCTTCCATTCCGACACGCTCGGCGCGCTCGACATCGTGCGGCACATGCGGGAAGCGCTGATCGCCGAGGGCATCCGCATCGCCCCCATTTCAGAAATCGTCAGATAACCGGAGACCACCATGAGCAAGCTCGAGATCAGATCGCCTCTGCCCGGCACCTTTTACCGCAAGCCCTCGCCGGACGCCGCGCCCTACAAAGCTGACGGTGACCAGGTGGCCGTGGGTGATGTGATCGGACTGATCGAAGTCATGAAGACCTTCCACGAGGTTCATGCCGACGCTGCCGGCAAGATCGCCTTCGTCGCCGACGACCAGGAGCCGATCATGGCCGGCCAGGCGGTTGCCGAGGTCGAGGCATGACCATCCGCTCGATCCTCATCGCCAATCGGGGCGAGATCGCGGTGAGGATCATCCGCGCCGCCCAGGCGCTCGGCATCCGGACTGTGCAGGTCCATTCGGCCGCCGACCGCGACATGCTGGCAGTCAAGCTCGCCGACCAATCGGTAGAGATCGGCCCACCCGCCGCCGCCAAGTCCTACCTTAACATCGAAGCCGTCCTGAAGGCGGCAAAGGAAACCGGCGTCGATGCGGTGCATCCGGGATATGGTTTTCTTTCTGAAAACGCAGTCTTTGCCCAGGCCGTGGAAGACGCAGGCCTGATCTTCGTCGGCCCCAAGGCCCGTTCAATCAGCCTGCTCGGCGACAAAGTCGAGGCCCGCAAGGTCGCCAAGCGCGCCGGCGTGCCGACGGTCCCCGGTTCGGACGGTCGCATCGACGACCTTCAGACGGCTTGCGCCATCGTCGAGCAGATTGGCTTTCCGGTGATGATCAAGGCGGCCGCCGGCGGCGGTGGTCGCGGCATCCGCATCGCCGAGACCATGGCCGATTTCGAGCGCCATTTCCCGCAGGCTTCGGCCGAAGCGCTGGCCGCCTTCGGTGACGGCGGCCTCTATATCGAGAAGGTGATTTCCCGCGCCCGTCACGTCGAGGTGCAGGTCCTTGGCGACGGCGAGGATGCCGTCCATTGCTTCGAGCGCGAGTGCTCGCTGCAACGCCGCCGCCAGAAGGTTTGGGAAGAGGCTCCCTCCTTCCGCCTGCCGGATGACGTGCGCCGGGAACTCTGCGCCAGCGCCGTGGCACTCGCCCGCGAGGTCAAGTATCGCGGCGCCGGCACCGTCGAGTATCTCTATGACGAGGCCAGCGGCGAGTTTTACTTCATTGAGGTCAATACCCGCATCCAGGTCGAGCATCCCGTCACCGAAATGATCACCGGCATCGACCTCGTGCAGGAAATGATCAAGGTGGCGGCAGGCGAGAAGCTCTCGGTTCGCCAGGAAGACATTCGCGTCGCCGGTCACGCGATCGAGTGCCGGATCAATGCAGAGGATCCGGCGCGCGGTTTCCTGCCCGGTCCGGGCACGATCGAGGCGCTCGGCATCCCGACCGGCGAAGGCGTGCGTTTCGACACCATGCTCTACGAGGGCTATACGGTCCCGCCCTTCTATGACTCGCTGCTTGGCAAGCTAATCGTCTGGGGTGAAACCCGCGACGACTGCATCGCCCGGCTCGCCGACGCACTCGATAATTTCGAGATCCGCGGTCTTGCCACCACCATTCCGCTCCACCAGGCCCTCGCCGCCGATCCCGCAGTCGCTTCCGGCGACGTCCATACGCGGTTCCTCGAGCCTTGGCTGGAAACGGACTTCCAGGCCTTTGTCGCATCCAAGGAGGTTGCCTGATGCCCATGCGCTATACATTCGGGGGTGACGAGCACCTCTTCGTCGAATGCTCGGAGGAAATGTCGCTCGAGGCCTTCTTCAACTCGCTGTCGATGACCTCCGGCATCAAGCAGGCCAATATCAAGGGCGTAACCGAAATCTGCCCGGCCAACGCCTCCTTCCAGATCAAGTTCGATCCGGACGTCATCCATCCGAACGACATCCTGAAGGAAGTGCAGGCGATCGAGGTTGCGGCGGCCAAGGCCGAGCCGGTCATCACCACCCGCATCGTCGAGATCCCGGTCTTCTACAACGACCCCTGGACGCACGAGACGCTGATGCGGTTCCGCGAGCGTCACCAGGACCCGACCGGCACGGATCTGGACTATGCCGCCCGCATCAACGACTACGGCTCGGTCGACGACTTTATAGCCGCCCATGCCGGCTCGCCCTGGTTCGTTTCCATGGTCGGCTTCGTCTCCGGCCTGCCCTTCATGTACCAGATGGTCGAGCGCAAACGGCAGATCCAGGTGCCGAAATATCTGCGCCCCCGCACCGACACGCCGCGCCTGACCGTCGGTCATGGCGGTTGCTTCGGCTGCATCTATTCGGTGCGCGGCGCCGGCGGCTACCAGATGTTCGGGATCACCCCGATGCCGATCTACGACCCGACGCAGACCACCTCCTACCTCAAGGACTTCATGGTGTTCTTCCGTCCGGGCGACATCGTCAAGTTCAAGCCGGTCGATCGCGACGGCTATGACGCGGCGGTCGAGGCGGTCGACAAGGGACAGTTCGTTCCGCCGATCCGCGAGGTGAAGTTCGACCTCACCGAATTCCAGAAAGACATCGACGGCTACAACGCGAAGCTGGAGGGCGTTCTCCATGGCCATTAAGGTTCAACATCAGGGTCTTGCCACCTCCGTCCAGGATCTCGGCCGCCCCGGTTACTTCCACCTCGGCATTCCGCTCGGCGGCGCCATGGACCGGCTCGCGCTAAAGGCTGCCAACCTGCTCGTCGGCAATGCCGAGAGTGCGGCCGGCCTGGAAGCCGTCTTCATCGGCCCCAAGCTGGAATTCACCGAGGACGCCATGGTCGCCGTCACCGGCGCCGACATGCCGATCAAGGTTGATGGCGAGGAAAAGCCCGGATGGACCGCCTTCAAGGTCAAGGCCGGCCAGGTCCTCACCTTCGACTTCCTGAAGACCGGCGCCCGAATCTATATCGCCGTTTCCGGCGGCATCGACGTGCCGCTCGCTCTCGGCTCTCGATCGACCTATGCGATCGGCGCGCTCGGCGGCTTCAAGGGCCGACCGATCGCCGTCGGCGACGAGTTGCCAGTCGGCAAGGCCGGTCCCGCGGTCGAAGGCAAGACCATTCCCGAAGCGCTGCGTCGCAGGCCGGGCATGCCCGCCGAATTGCGCGTGTTGCCGGGGCTCTACTGGCACCGCATCACCGAGGAAGCCGGCCGCAACTTCTTCGAGGACACCTGGAAGGTAGCCCCGGAAGCCGACCGCATGGGCTACCGCTTCCGCGGCGGCCGCAAGCTCGATTTCGTCGATCGCACCCCGCCCTTCGGCGCCGGTTCCGATCCCTCGAACATCGTCGATGCCTGCTACCCTTACGGTTCCATCCAGGTTCCGGGCGGCACCGAGCCGATCATCCTGCACCGCGATGCCGTCTCCGGCGGTGGTTATTTCATGCTTGGCACGGTGATTTCCGCCGACATGGATCTGATCGGCCAGTTGCAGCCGCATACGCCAACCCGCTTCGTCAAGGTGGACATGGAAACCGCCCTGACGGCCCGGAAGGACCGGGCAACGCTGATCGACCAGATCCGCGCACTCTTCTGACCACTCGTTGCAGAGACTTCAAACAGGGGAACGATTATGAAACACAAACTCGCAATTACCCTCGCAAGCTCCATCCTGGCGCTTGCCGTTGCCAGCCCGGTACTCGCTGAAGCCTGGTATCCGTATCCGGCCCAGGCGATCGAGCCGGCCTTCTCGGCTGACGGAAAGTCTGTCGATGTCGACTACTCGCCGCTCGAAAAGGCGGAAAAGCCGTGGAACATCTGCGTCTCCTTCCCGCACATGAAGGACGCCTACTGGCTCGGCGTCGACTACGGTGTAGCCGAACAGGCCAAGGACCTCGGCGTCAAGATGAACCTCGTCGAGGCCGGTGGCTATACGGAACTCAACAAGCAGATCAGCCAGATCGAGGACTGCGTCGCTGGCGGCGCTCAGGCCGTGGTCATCGGCGCGATCTCCTTCGACGGCCTCAACAACCTCGTCAGCGAAATCAAGAAGAAGAACATTCCGGTGATCGACGTCATCAACGGCATGTCCTCGCCGGACCTGACCGCCAAGTCGCTCGTCTCCTTCTACACCATGGGCTACGAGACCGGCGCCTATCTCGCCAAGAAGCACCCGGCCGGCTCGGAAGAAGTCAAGGTCGGCTGGTTCCCGGGCCCGGCCGGCGCCGGCTGGGTCGAAGCTGCCAACAAGGGCTTCCTTGAAGCCATCAAGGGTTCGGCCGTCAAGGCGCTCGAGCCGAAGTATGGCGACACGGGCAAGGAAGCCCAGCTGAAGCTGGTCGAAGACGTGCTGCAGGCAGAGCCTGACGTCCGCTATGTCGCGGGCACCGCCGTCACCGCCGAAGCGGCCCAGGGTCTGATCCGCGAACGCGGCCTCAAGGGCAAGGTCGACCTGCTCGCCTTCTACATGACGCCCGGCGTCTACGAAGGCATCAAGCGCGGCTTCATCTTGGCTGCCCCCGCCGACTCCATGGTCGTCCAGGGCCGCATCGCCGTCGACCAGGCCGTTCGTGCGCTGGAAGGCAAGGAACTCGTGAAGCATGTCGGCCCGAAGATCTTCGTCGTCGATCCGTCGAACGTCGAGAGTGTGCCGCAGACCAACATTCTGCCGCCGGACGGCTTCAAGCCGGTCTTCTCGGTCAACTGATACCACGGGGTTCCGGCGCGCGAATGCGCCGGGACCGCCCCCACTTTCAAGTAATATTACTTCACGGACCGATGCGGATGGCCCTGAACGCACCCCTTGTCGAAATGACCGGCATCGCCAAGTCCTATCCGGGCGTACGCGCGCTGGACGGCGTGGACTTCAGCCTTGAGCACGGAGAAGTGCACGTCCTGTTCGGCGAAAACGGCGCCGGCAAATCGACGCTGATATCGATCCTCGCCGGCGTGACCGCGCCGACCGAGGGGAGCATCCGCATCGACGGCGAAGAAAAGCACTTCTCTTCGGTGGAAGACGCACGGGCGGCCGGCATCGGCGCCGTCTTCCAGGAATTTTCGCTCGTTCCCACCATGACTGTCGCCGAAAACATCTTTCTCGGCCAGGAGCCTCGCAAGATGGGCCTGATCGACCGCCGCGGCATGGTCGAGGAAGCCCGTGCGCTCTTTGCCGGCCTCGGCTTTGCCATCGACGTTCGCCGTTCGGTGATCTCGCTGTCGCGCGCCGAACAGCAAATGGTGGAGATCGCCAAGGCGCTGCACCAGCAAGCCCGCATCCTGATCCTCGACGAGCCGACGGCGTCACTGACCGAGCGCGAGACGGAAAAGCTGTTCGAATTCATCGGCCAGGCCAAGGCCAAGGGCGTCGGCATCGTTTACATCTCCCACCGCATCCAGGAATTCAAGGCGATCGCCAACCGCATCACGGTATTGCGTGACGGCCGCCTGATCGGCACCATCGGCGCCGAAAACCTGTCGGAAACTGTGCTGGTCGAGATGATGACCGGCCGCAAGATGGACGAGATCTATCCGCACATCGAACGCGCCCCCGTAGCGGAGCCGGTTCTCACCATTCGGGCCCTGAAGGCCTGGGGAGTCGACGGCGTCGACATTGACGTCCGGCGCGGCGAAGTGCTGGGCGTGGCAGGCCTCGTCGGCTCAGGCAAGTCGCGCACCTTCCGCGCCGTGATGGGGCTACTGTCAGTCGAAGGCGGCACGGTGACCGTCCACGGCCATGACAGGACTGGTTCACCCACCCGCGACCTGCTGCGCGACGGCGTCTTCTTCCTGCCCTCCGACCGCAAGGAGGAAGGACTGCTGCTCGGCGCATCCGCCCGCTCCAACATCGCCCTTTCCGTGCTCAACCGCCGCGAAACCAATGCCGGCCTCGGCCTGATCTCGCCCGGCGGCGTCAAGTCCCTGACCAGCGAGATCGGCCGCAAGGTCGATCTGAGCGATGCCTTTCTCGAGCGCACCGCTTCGAAGCTCTCCGGCGGCAACCAGCAGAAGATCCTGTTCGGCAAGAGTTTCGGCGAAGACTATGACATCTACATCTTCGACGAGCCGACCGTCGGCGTTGACGTCGGCACCCGCGCAGCGCTCTACCGCATCATCAAGGCCATCGCCGAGGCCGGAAAAGCGGTCGTGGTGATCTCCTCAGACCTTCCCGAGGCCATGCACCTCGCCCATCGCCTGATCGTCTTTCGCAACGGCCGGATCTCGGCAGAGTTCGAGGGCGAGGCCATTCAGGAACAGGCGGTTCTCGGCGCCTTCTTCGATCAGGAAAGAAAATTAGCATGAACACCCAGCTGGACACCGCGTCGACCGCCGACGCCAAGCCCTCCTTCTCCGCTCTTTCGGCGCTCAAGGCCGTCTTCGTCAAGCTCGGCGTCCTGCCCTTCTTCCTCATGGCGGCCCTCATCCTCTTCACGCTCGCCTCGAAACAGTTCCTGACGTTGGACAACCTCACCAACGTGGCGCGCCAGTCGGTCTATCTCGTGCTCGTCTCGCTCGGTCAGATGCTGGTGCTGGTCACTGGCGGCTTTGATCTCGCAGTCGGCACGTCGATCGCGCTCACCTCCGTCGTGTCCGCCTCAGTCATGGTCTATTTCGCGGCCCAGTTTCCCGACATGGTCTGGCTCGTCATCCTGCTCGGCATCCTCGCAGGCTTCCTCGCCGCGCTTGCCATCGGCTCGCTGAACGGCCTCGGCATTGCCCAGTTCGGCGTGTCGCCCTTCATCATGACGCTCGGCGCACAATCTGTCGGCGCGGGCATCGCGCTTTATCTGACCGGCGGTGTGCCGATCGGCAACCTGCCGTATGAGTTCGGTGACTTCTTCGGTTTCGGCCGCATCTTCGGTGTGCCCGTTCCGGTTCTGGTCGCCATTGTCGCCATCGTCGGCATGTGGGTGCTGATGAACCGCACACGGTCCGGCGCCCGCATCTATGCGATCGGCGGCAACATCAAGGCGGCCAACCTTTCCGGCATCAACACCAAGCGCACGCTGTTCCTCGCCTATATCCTCTGCGCCCTTCTGGCCTCCGTCGCCGGCGTGCTTCTCACTGCCCGCGTCGAAAGCGGCGAGACCAATCTCGGCGGCACGATCGCGCTCGAATCGATTGCGGCCTGCGTCATCGCCGGCGTGTCGCTGCGCGGCGGCATCGGCCGGGTCGAGAGCGTCGTGCTGGGCGCCTTCTTCATCGTGCTGGTGCAGAACGGCATGAACCTCATGCAGATCGGCTCCTACATGCAGATGGTGCTGCTGGGTTCTCTTCTCATCCTCGCCGTCGTCATTGACCAGTTCCGTTACCGCATGCTCATCGGGAACCGCTGAACCGGATTGGCGGTGGCGGCCCACTTTCCTTTGGCCACGAATTTGCTGGCAATAGTCGCGTGCAGGAGATGCGTCCGGATTATTCGCTTGTCCACGTGACAGCAGTGGCGAAGATATAGCCGACCCCGTATATGGTGCGGATGTGCTGGGTATCATTCGAGTCTTCGGCCAGTTTCTTCCGAAGGCGGGAGACGCGGACATCCACGCTTCGGTCAAAGGGCTCCTCGCCATTTGAAAAAAGCGACTGCAGCAGGAAATCACGGCTTATCACCCGACCCTGCGTGTCGAGGAACACACGCAGCAACTCGGCATCGGCACGCGACAGTTGCTGAGCTACGCCATCGGGCCGGGTCAGCACGAGGTTGCGAAAATCGCAGGTCCAACGGCCAAATCGGCCGACCTGACGCTGCAAGGCACCCACCGAGCCATCCGCGCGCTCCTGCGGAAGCCCCTGGCGTTGCGTGCGCCTGAGGACACATCTCACGCGCGCAACGAGTTCAGCCGGGTCGATGGGCTTGGCCAGATAGTCGTCCGCCCCCTGCTCCAACCCCTTCAATTTTTCGCTGAGTGAAGCCCGTCCACTGACCACGATTGTCGGTATGCCTTCGGAGCCGAGCGCCTCTCCAAGAAGGGACAATCCATCGCCATCGGGGAGACCGAGATCGATTATGCACAATGTCGGACGGCGCCGCTGAAGCGCGAAACGAAACTCCTGGAGGCGCCGATAGTGCTGGACCATGACGCCAGCCCCTTCCAACGCGCGGCAGAATACCGAAGCGACATCGGGCTCGTCTTCCAAAAGGTAGATAAGATCACTCTCAGACAATGACGCGATCCTCCTGTTGGAAAGATGCGGTCTTGACGGGGACATTCAGCGCGCCGGCAATTGCGGCGGCGTCAACCGGCTTGTGCATGATGGAAACACCGGCCGGCAATGTGCCTTGCATCGCATCCGCGCCGTAGCCGGACAGCAATACGATGGGCAAGTAGGGCCGCAGGCTGCGTGCTGCATTTGCCAACGCGATGCCGTTCATGACCGGCATGGAAACATCCGAAACCACTGCGGCGATGGCAGGAATATTCTCCAACAGATCGAGCGCCTCCGCCCCATTCTCGGCCTCGAGGACCTGCGCGCCCGCAACGACGAGGTCGCGGCGCATCACCTTCCGGACCTCCTCGTCATCATCGACCAGAAGAACGAGCACACCTCGAATTGCACTGTCGCCCGGTTCCGCTGCGGCCTCGTCTGCATGCTCCTCCTTCTTCGGACTCTGTTCCCTTGCCTGCGGCAAGGTCAGCGAAAAACGCGTTCCATGACCAGGCTCACTTTCAACGGAAATCGATCCCCCGGAATCGCTGGTGAACCCCTGGACCATCGTCAGTCCGAGGCCACTCCTTCCTTGGTCGCTCTTCGTCGAAAAGAAGGGATCGAATATCCGTGAACGCACAGCCTCATCCATTCCGGCTCCGTTGTCGGCAACCGTGACCAGCACCGAGCCGTCCAGACCCGCAGATGTTTCGATCGTGATCATCCCACCCTCATTCATGGCGTCTGCGGCATTAATGACGAGATTGATCAGGCTCGTTTCCAGAAGCGCAGGATCGACAAAAGCGATCGGGGTATTGTTGGCAAAGTGGAGCACCAATTGTGTATCCTCGCCTATGGAAGGACGCACAAGCTTGGCGATTTCACGTACACATTCAGGCACATCCACCCGCGCAGGGGAAACCGGCTGTCGCCGTGCGACGGCCAAAAGTCTGCGCATCAAATCGGTTCCGCGACGCGTCGCGCGGATCGCTGGCTCCAGCATGTCGCGCCGCAGGTGCTCGTCTTCGACACGCTCCCAGAGCGGCTTGAGATTGCCGAGAATGATTGTCAGCAGATTGTTGAAGTCATGGGCAATTCCCGACGACAGCTGGCCCAGCGCTTCCATTCTCTGGGCCTGCAACAGAGCGGCAAAGGCCATTTTCTCGCGAGTCACATTCACGCTCAGGACGTAGAATCCATTGATGCCCTGGGCGGCGGAACGGTCGGGGCGCAGGAGCGTGCGTGTCTCAAGTGTCCGCCCATCGGGAAATCGGATCGGCGTATCGAATGTCTGCGGTTCGCCGCGTGCGGCCTTCTCGAAATAGGGTTCAACGTGGGACCATGTTTCCGGCGAAAGGATCTCGCGTTCGAAACGTCCAACAATCTCGTCCGGCTGCTTTTGATAAGCACGGGCGAACCGGCCATTGACGAAGCGGAAGATGCCGGAGAAATCCACGTAGGCGATCCCTGCCGGCACTTCGTTGGCGATCAATCGCAAGCGCTCTTCGCTCTGGCGCAGCTCTTCGGTGCGTTTTAGAATACGGCGCTCAAGCTCGAGTTCGCGCCTGCGCTGGGCGGTGATGTCCGAATAGACCGTCGCGAACCCACCATCCGGCAGGGGCCAGCCGGACACATTCAGGACGACGCCGTTTGGCCGTACTCTCTCGAGCGTATGCGGCCGGAACTCCCACGCGGCCCGCACCCGTTCGGCAACCATCGTCTCAACATCCCCGGGCCCGTACTCTCCGCGCATTGCATTCCATCGGACCATGGCCTCGAAGGAGGTACCGGGCCTCGACAGTTCGGCAGGCAGGTCAAGGAGCTTGCAGGCTCTGGCATTGACAAAAATCAATTTTAGATCGGCTCCAAACAAGGTCAACCCTTGGTCGATGCGGTCCAATCCAGCCTTGAGTATGTCCAGCTTGCTGTATTCCAGCTCCGGTATTTCAGCCGTCATCTGCTTCCTCCCAACAGGCGACGGCGCCAGACTGGCAGACTTATGGTGCTCTTGCCAAGCCAATAAGCAGGAATGGAGAATGGATATGGGGGTACGCAGAAAAACTCTGGTAACAATTGTCTTCAAAATTGCGGTCAGCGCGCAGTCATCTCGGTGCTGCGCATGATCGACCGAGCGAACGGGAGGAGTGCGCTTGGCAGAACATGATGATGCAATCTTGCGGGTCGATGGCGTCTCGCTTCAGTTTGGCGGAGTGAAGGCTCTGAGCGACGTGTCGTTCGAGGTCCGCAAAGGTGAACTGTTCTCTCTCATCGGTCCGAACGGCGCCGGCAAGACTTCGATGCTGAACTGCATTTCGGGGCGCTATAAGCCAACGATTGGTTCCATCATCTGGAGGGGGGCGGATCTGCTACGGCATCCGATCAACGATCGGGCTCATCTAGGGATCGGTCGAACGTTTCAGAACCTTGCACTGTTCGGACATATGAGTGTGCTCGACAACATCCTTGTGGGCCGCCACCACAAGCTGAAATCCAACCTTGTCAGCGGGATGCTCTACTGGATCGGGGGAGCCCGCCGCGAAGAGCTCGAACACCGCCGTTTCGTCGAGACCATCATCGACTTCCTCGAGATCCAGCACGTCCGCCACGAACCGGCGGGTACCCTCTCCTATGGCCTGCGCAAGCGCGTGGAACTGGCTCGGGCCATGGCGATCGAACCGGATCTAATCCTGCTCGACGAACCGATGGCCGGCATGAACCTGGAGGAAAAGGAAGACATGGCGCGCTTTATCATCGGGCTCCAGCAGGAGTTCGAGATGACAACCATGATGATCGAACACGACATGGGCGTGGTAATGGATCTGTCCGACCATGTTGCCGTCCTGGATTTCGGCCGAATAATTGCGGCGGGTGAACCCAAGGCGGTGTTGGCGAACGAACATGTCAAAAAGGCCTATCTCGGCGAGGATGACGACGACCTGCTGAGGCTGGCTGACCAAGATGAGAGGGCGATCGCATGACCTCTCCGCGTCTTGAGATTTCCGGCGATACCGTCAGTTGGCCCGAACTTGGCGCCGACATCAAGGACTCCGCCAGACTGAAGACACTGCCCAGGCTGCTAAGTCACAACGCCCGAAGCTTTCCCGGCGACATCGCCCAACGCGAGAAGGAGTTCGGGATCTGGATCAGCTACAGCTGGGCCGAGGTGGCGGGCCATGTCTCACGGATGGCCGCTGGCTTCCTCGATCTCGGGCTTGGCCGCGGCGACGTCGTGGGCATTATCGGCGACAATCGCCCGGAATGGGTCTGGGCGGAAGTAGCTGCCCACGCCTGCCGCGCCATGAGCCTTGGCATCTATCGCGACGCGCTGGAAGACGAAATCCGCTTCCTGGCCGGTCATGCCGAACCGCGGATCATCGTAGCGGAGGACGAGGAACAGGTCGACAAGCTCCTGAACCTCGAAGACGCCATTCCATCGGTGGTGGCGATCGTTTACACAGACCCCCGCGGAATGAAAAAATACGACGATCCGCGTCTCATTTCTATCGAAGAATTGGAGGCAATGGGTCAACGGGTGCTCGATGCCGATCCAGGCATGTGGGACCGCATGGTCGATGAGACCGATGGCGCTGACGTCGCCGTCCTGTGCACCACGTCCGGGACAACCGCGAACCCGAAGCTGGCCGAATGGACCGGCAATGCTTTCCTTGGCCACGCCGCAGCCTACCTGCGCGCCGACCCTCATGGGCCTGAAGACGAATATGTTGCCGTGCTGCCTCTTTCATGGGTGATGGAGCAGATGTATTCAGTCGCCTGGAGCTTTCTGGCCCGAATGAAAGTCAATTTCCCTGAAGACGCACAGACCTTGATGAAGGACTTGCGCGAAATAGGGCCGACTTTCGTTCTGCTCTCCCCCCGGGTGTGGGAGAGTATTGCCGCCGACATCCGCGCCCGCATTATGGATACACGGCACTGGAAGCGACGCATCTACGACTGGGGTGTTGCGCGGGGACTTCGCGCACTGGACAAGGGTGAGCACTCCGCCGCCGCCGATCTGCTGCTTTTCAGGCATCTGCGCGACCGCTTGGGTTTCTCCAGGTTGAAATCCGCGGCGACGGGGGGTGCCGCCATGGGCCCCGATACGTTCCGCTTCTTCCAGGCGATGGGCCTTCCCCTAAAACAGATTTATGGTCAAACCGAAGCGCTCGGAGCCTACGCCATACATCAGGCTTCCGACGTCGACTACGAGACCGTTGGCTATCCCATGCCGGGCTGTGAGCTCAGCATCCGAGCTCCCGACGTTGAGGGTGTTGGCGAGATCCTGTGCCGGCATCCGAATATGATGCCCGGCTACTACCGGAATCCCGAGGCTTCGGCCGAAAGCTTCACGGAAGATGGATGGTTCCAGACCGGTGACGCCGGCTACCTGACCGAAAAGGGCCATCTGGTTGTGATCGACCGCATCAAGGATCTCGCCACCACATCGACGGGTGCGCGCTTTTCTCCGCAATTTATCGAGAACAAGCTGAAGTTCTCGACCTATGTGGCCGAGGCAGTGATCCTGGGCAAGGACTATCCATACCTCTCGGCGATCATCTGCATTCGATACCCTATCGTTTCCAAATGGGCAGAGGAGCGGCGGATCTCGTTCACGACCTATTCGGACCTCGCCAGCAGATCAGATGTATACGAACTTCTGCGCGGCGAAGTGGAGCGCGTCAACGCCACACTGCCTCCACAGCAACGCATCGCCCGCTTTCTCCTTCTCTACAAGGAACTGGACGCCGACGATGGAGAACTGACCCGCACGAAGAAGATCCGGCGGGGCGTGATCACCGAGAAATATGCCGACATCATCGGACATATCTATGCGGGCGATGACCACGTCGACATCGACACGGTCATTCATTTCCAGGACGGCAGCAAGCAGCGGGTTGTCACCACCCTCGCCATCGAGACGCTACGCGACCTGCCCGACATGAAGAAGAAGGAGACGAAGGTCGCATGAGTTCGTCGCTGTTACTCCAGCTTCTCGTCAACGGCATTATCGTCGGCATGCTCTACGGCATCGTCGCCATGTGTTTCGTGCTGATCTACAAATCCACTCAGGTGGTGAACTTCGCCCAGGGAGAATTCGTTGTCCTGGGCGCCTGGGTCTGCCTCTCGCTTGTGGTATCCATGGGCCTTCCGTTCTGGCTCGCATTCATATTCACGCTCATCTTCATGACGATTTTCGGTGTCGTGGTGCAGGTCCTCCTGCTGCGTCCGCTCGTGGGCGAGCCGGTAATCTCGGTCATCATGGCGACGATCGGGCTTTCGACCTTCATGCGGGCGCTGATGAACTGGATTTTCGGCAACAACGCGGTGAGTTTTCCGCCGGTCTTTGGTCAGTCCACGATCGAGATATTGGGCCTGCGCGTGGAAACAGCCTATGCGCTCAGTCTCGCTTTGTCGGTGAGCGTGATGGTCCTGTTTTTCTTCTTCTTCCGCTATTCGCGGTGGGGATTGGCCATGCGGGCAACCGCATACAATCAGCAGATCGCTCAATCGCTGGGCGTCCCCATCGGCCGCGTCTTTGCAATGGCCTGGGCAATTTCCGCCATCGTGTCGGCGATCGCGGGCGTAGTGATAGGACTGGTGAACGCAGTCTCCAATTCTCTCGCCTTTATCGGGATCAAGGTGTTCCCGGCGGTCATCCTCGGCGGGCTTGATTCTATCGTGGGTTCAATCATCGGTGGACTGACGATCGGCGTCCTCGAAAACCTCGCGGAATACGTGGACGGACAGTATTTCCATGTTGGCAACATGTATGCCGTCGCTCCATTCTACGTCCTTCTCATCATTCTCATGATTAAGCCTTACGGCCTGTTCGGCACGCCGAATATCGAGCGGATATAAACGATGGCTCACGTACCAAACCCAAGACCCACCGGCGATTTCCGAACATCTTACGCTGCCGACCGCACGTTATTTTCGACGAAAATCGAAACACGAGCGGTTTTCCTGGGCGTTGCGCTGGTTGCGGTCGCGCCACTCTTTTTCAGCAACTACATACTGAGCCAGCTGATCATGATCGGCATTTACGGCATTGCAGCGCTCGGGCTGAATGTCCTCACGGGCATGACCGGGCAAATCTCGCTGGGCCACGGCGCGTTTTTCGGCTTCGGGGCCTTTGCGTCTGCCTGGTTCGCCGCCAAGGGCGTTCCTGTGGTCTTCGCGATACCCATGGCAGGCCTGCTCACAATGGCCGTCGGTATGATCTTCGGCGTTCCGGCCGCACGCCTCAAGGGGCTTTATCTCGCAATCGCCACTCTCGCCAGCCAATATATCCTTGAGGATTTCTTTGCCCGCGCGAACTGGTTCACCGGAGGAACGTCGGGCTCGCTCGCGGAGACTGCCAGCGTTTTCGGGTTCCAGCTGAACAGCGATGCGCGCTATCTCTACCTCGTCCTGTTCTGGGTTGTCGTCTCGTTCCTCGGCGTCGCCAATCTGTCCCGCACACGGGATGGCCGTGCCCTCGTCGCGGTCCGGGACCATTATCTCTCTGCCGAGATCATGGGAATCAACCTGACACGCTACCGCATCTTGTCCTTCGGCATCTCATCGTTCTTTGCGGGCGTCGCAGGCGCGCTCTACGGCCACTATCTCGGCTTCGTCTCGGCGGAAGGCTTCACGATCATCCTGTCTATCGAGTTCCTGGCAATCATCATCATCGGCGGCCTTGGCTCGGTTTCAGGCTCTCTGCTTGGCGCAGCGTTCATCTTGCTGCTGCCGCAGGCCATGGAAATGCTTGCAAGCACTCTTGCCATCGTGTTTCCGGCGCTGACGCAGGGTACAGCCTACATCAAGCAGATGAGCATCGGCGCGGCCATCATCCTCTTCCTGGTGCTGGAACCACAAGGGTTGGTCCATCGCTGGCGGCTGATCCGCGCCAGCTGGAAACTCTTTCCGTTCTCGCATTGAGATGGAATTACCGGCCTGCTCGGGGAGGAGCTGGTCAATTTGACGGATCATGGCGGTCTTCGCGGCACCGCCGACCGGTCACAACCTTCAGCCGCGATTGGGAGGAACCAAAAATGACGTTGCTCGGGAGACTGCCTCTTGCCGCCACTATCGCGGCAGGGACATTGCTGATTGGCGCATCCGCCATGGCGCAGGATGAAGTTCTCGTTGGCCATCTGGCCGACTACACAGGACCGACCGGCTTTGTCGGCAAACAGTATGGCGCGGGTGTCTCGGACGCCTTCAAGGAAATCAATGCCGATGGCGGCATCGACGGGACGAAAATCCGACTCGACACTGTGGACTATGCCTACAAGGCCCCGGAAGCCATCGCGCTTTACAAAAAGTGGGTAGGCCAGGGAATGGTCGCTCTCCAAGGCTGGGGAACCGCCGACACAGAAGCCCTGATCAGTTTCGTCACGCGCGACGAAATCCCCACCATCTCCGGTTCCTATTCGGCCCATCTCACCGATCCGCAGGGCAAGAATCCGAATACCAAGGCTCCGGCACCCTTCAACTTCTTCTACGGTCCATCATATTCGGACACTTGCCGCGCCCTCGTGCAGTGGGCGTCTGAGGATGCCAAGGCTAAGGGGATAGAAAAGCCTGTCTTCATCCATACCGGCGACAATCACCCCTATCCGAACGCACCGAAGGAGGCCTGCGCCGCCTATGCGAAAGAACTCGGCCTGACGGTTGCCAACCCGGTTGTAGTTCCGATGGCGCCTGGCGACTTCAAGGCACAGTGCCTGACGATCAAGGAATCGGGAGCGAACTACGTCTATATGGGCAATCTGGGCGGTTCTGTCGTCTCGTTGATGAAGAGCTGCACCACGGTCGGAGTCCAAGCCACATACATGGGCAATCCCTGGGCCGGCGATTACCTGACCGTGGAAGCCGCAGAAGCACAAGGACTTGTCTTCCCCTCCGCCACGCCCTTCTACGGCGCAGACGCACCCGGCATGGCGTTGGTCAAGAAGATTGTCCAGAACGGTGCAGGGCTGGTCGGTGATCGGCCGACGCATCACTACATCCGCGGTGTCTGCTCGGCCTACTACATGAAGGAAGCGATGGATTGGGCGAAGGCCAACGGCGGCCTGACGGGCAAGAATATCCGCGACGGCATGTATCAGCGTAAGGACTGGGTCCCGGCAGGCCTCGAAGGTGTCTGCACGCCCTCCACCTGGACAAATGAGGATCATCGTGGCCTCACGCAAGTCACCATCAACTCAGGCTCAATGAAGGACGGCAAGGCCATGATCGAAAAGATTGCGACCATCGATCTGCCGCGCCGCGCCGATTGGCTGGGCCAATAACAGGAAAAAACCGTGAGCCGGTGCCGACAGGCATCGGCTCACACCAACTCTTGCCTGCCTGAAGGAGTGAACCGATATGACCGCCGCGATGGAACTTCCTGCAAAACCTGCTGCCCAAAGCGAGGTCAGTGGACTTCTGTCCGTCAACAATGTCGAGGTGGTATTCAATGACGTTATCCTGGTGCTCCGTGGGGTATCCCTCGAAGTCCACAAGGGAAAGGTCACAGCACTGCTGGGCGCAAACGGCGCCGGCAAGTCGACGACATTGAAGGCGATCGCCGGTCTGCTACGCACGGAAGACGGTGAAATCACCCGCGGTAGCCTGATGTATGAAGGTCGAGACGTGACCCACACGGCACCGGACCGGAAAGTGCGCGATGGAATCTTTCTCGTCATGGAAGGACGCGGCATCATCCAGGACATGACTATCCGCGAGAACCTGCGGCTCGGCGCGTTTACGCGTGGAGGGGCTGATGTGGAGGCCGAGATCGAGGAGGTCTACCGGTTCTTCCCGAGGCTCAAGGAACGAAAAGGGCTTGCCGGCTATCTGTCCGGGGGCGAGCAGCAAATGTTGGCAATCGGCCGTGCCATGATGGCCAAGCCGAAGCTCATCATGATGGATGAACCGTCCATGGGCCTGTCGCCGCTGCTGGTGAAGGAAGTGTTCGGCATCATCCGCCGGCTGAATGAGGAACTCGGCATCTCAATCCTGCTGGTGGAGCAAAATGCCAACATGGCGCTCAAGGTCGCCGACTACGGATACATCATGGAGAACGGCAAGATCGTGCTCGACGGAACCGCCACTGAACTGGCGCAGAACGAGGACGTAAAAGAATTCTATCTCGGCGGCGGCGAACGACGATCATTTCACAATGTGAAGAGTTTCCGACGCCGCAAGCGTTGGCTTTGAGCAGCGATCGGAGACGATGATGACCGATTTTTACGACGAGCTCGAAACCCGTTCACCCGACCAACGCGAGGCCGATCTCCTTGCACGGCTGCGAGATCTCTTGGTACACGCCACAGCACATTCTCCCTATTATCGTGAAAGGATGAGCGGTTCGGACCCGGCCGCGATCATGGATCGCAAGACGCTTGCCAACCTGCCGATCTTGCGCAAGTCGGACCTCCCGGTGCTTCAGGAGGAAAATTCGCCGCTCGGTGGACTTTCAACTATCGAGCCCGGTCAGTTTCGGCGTCTTTTCCTTTCACCGGGTCCAATCGTCGAACCGGAAGGCGATAAGGAGCATTGGCGCATGGCCCGGGCGCTGCATGCGGCAGGCATCCGCTCGGGTGATCGCGTGTTGAATACGTTTGCATATCATCTGACCCCCGCAGGCTTCATGTTCGATTACGGCTGTGCAGAAATCGGCGCCACCGTTTTTCCGGGAGGGGTCGGCAATACCGAACAACAAGGCGAAGCGATCGCAAAGCTCGGCTTGACTGCCTATGTCGGAACACCGGATTTTCTGAAAATAATTCTCGAAAGGATGGACGAAAGCAGCCGTGACGCCTCGACTCTCCGCCGGGCGCTGGTCACCGGAGGGCCACTCTTTACTCATTTACGCGAATGGTACGAGGCACGCGGGATCGCGGTCCGTCAGTGTTATGGGACTGCTGAACTCGGGCTCATAGCCTACGAAACGGCCGGTCAGGCGGATGGCATGGTCACGGACGAGCAAGCGATTGTCGAAATCGTGCGGCCCGGCACGGGTGACCCGGTGGCGGAGGGCGAGGTAGGAGAAGTCGTGGTTACGACCTTCAATCCGCTTTATCCGCTCATTCGCTTTGCGACAGGCGATCTCTCGGCCTTCATGTCAGGGCCATCGCCTTGTGGCCGGACAGCGCCACGCCTGAAGGGCTGGATGGGACGCGCCGACCAGACCACCAAGGTGCGTGGCATGTTCGTACACCCGGCGCAAATCGCACGACTGATCAAACCGCATGGCAACATAGGCCGCGCGCGGCTCGTCGTGACGGAGGAAGACGGGCGCGATCAGATGACACTTCATGTCGAATGCGCGGGAGAGGCAAACGGCCTTGCTGAACATCTCTCGCAGGCAATCCAGGCGGAATGCCGGCTTCGCGGCAGAGTCGTCATCGAACTTCCCGGCACTTTGCCCAATGACGGGAAAGTCATCGACGACCGGCGCTCCCTCGGCGTTTAGGGATACGCTCCACGAACCGGAACGAACTGCGGAACCGGCACAGAAGCGATTCACGTTACCCACGGCGCTTCTCCCCTTTCGCGCAGGCGGTGTCTCCGTCGCACACCATCCTCGGTGCCCGCAAATTATGTGCCCGGGTCACCGATCAGAAATATCCCGAAGAAATATTTAGCGAAATCAATTGACTTAATCGACACAGCGCGAGAGCCTGAGATGAACATCACGGCGCAGAGCGTCTATCTGTCATCCGTGGGAAAGCTTCGATCGAACTTCGAATCCTGCACACGAGGGCAGGTTTCCTGGGAGTCGGTGCCGCGTTGAAACGACACCGTGAAACGGCAAGAGCCAGCTATTGGAGGCAATGATGTTGAAATCCATGCGCAATATACTTCTGGGCGCGACGCTGATTGGTGCATCGCTTACCACTCACGCCTATGCAGAAACGACGCTGAATGCCCTCTTTATGGCTCAGGCCGCCTATAGCGAGGCGGATGTCCGGGCCATGACCGATGCCTTCACAAAGGCCAATCCGGACGTGAAGGTCAATCTCGAGTTCGTTCCCTATGAAGGCTTGCATGACAAGACGATACTCGCGCAGGGCTCGGGCGGCGGCTACGACGTCGTGCTCTTCGACGTGATCTGGCCTGCCGAATATGCCTCCAACAATGTCCTGGTGGATATCTCGAGCCGCATCACGCCGGAGATGAAGAGCGGGGTCCTGCCGGGTGCGTGGACAACTGTTGAATACGACGGCAGACAATATGGCATGCCCTGGATTCTCGACACCAAGTATCTGTTCTACAACAAGGAAATTCTCGAAAAGGCCGGTATCGAAGCGCCACCGAAGACCTGGGAAGAATTGCGAACCCAGGCGCAGACGATCAAGGAAAAAGGACTTCTGGACGCGCCGATTGTCTGGAGCTGGGCACAGGCTGAAGCCGCCATTTGTGACTACACAACGCTGGTCAGCGCCTATGGCGGCAGTTTCCTCAAGGACGGCAAGCCTGCATTCCAGACCGACGGTGGCCTCGACGCGCTGAAATATATGGCCGACAGCTATAATTCCGGCCTGACCAACAAGAACTCGAAGGAGTTCCTGGAAGAAGACGTCCGCCGTGTCTTCCAGAATGGGGAGGCAGCCTTCGCCCTCAACTGGACCTACATGTACAACCTCGCCAATGATCCGAAGGAAAGCAAGGTCGCCGGCAAGGTAGGCGTCGTGCCCGCCCCGGGCGTCGAAGGCAAAAGCACCGTCTCGGCGGTCAATGGTTCGATGGGTCTTGGCGTAACCACGACCAGCAAATACCCGGACGAGGCCTGGAACTACGTCGCCTTCATGACATCTCAGCAGACACAGAATGCCTATGCCAAGCTGAGCCTGCCGATCTGGGCATCGTCGTACGATGATCCGGCAGTCACGGCCGGCCAGGAAGAACTCATCGCGGCAGCGAAAGCGGGCCTGGCAGCCATGTATCCGCGTCCGACAACGCCTCAGTATCAGGAGCTCTCGGCAGCGCTGCAGCAGGCAATCCAGGTAACGCTGCTCGGTCAGGCGACACCGGAGGATGCCTTGAAAACCGCTGCTGAAGACAGTGGTCTGTAACTGGTCAAGGCACGGCAGGCAGTATCGGTTTCCGATGCTGCCCGCCGGCCAAACGGCCCCAACTGCAGACACTTTCGCCATCAGCGTCGACTAGGTTCACTCGCATGTCCAGCACATGGATAACAACACGGGCATGGCTCCTCATGCTGCCGCTTCTGGTGGTGATGATTGCGGTCATCGGCTGGCCGATGGCCGACACCATACGGCTCTCCTTTACCGATGCGAGACTGGTCGGTAGTCACGGCAATTTCGTCGGTCTTGCGAACTACGAAAGGATGCTCGGCGGCTCGAGTTTCCAGAAGGCGCTCGTCACCACCACACTGTTTTCGGTTATTTCCGTTGCGGCAGAAATTGTGCTGGGCGTGCTTGCAGCGCTGCTGCTCAACCAGAAATTTTACGGACGGACGATATTGCGGGCCTTGATGATCCTTCCGTGGGCGCTGCCGACGGTCGTCAATGCCACGCTCTGGCGTCTGATCTACAATCCCGAATATGGCGCCCTGAACTCCGCTCTCACCCAGTTCGGTTTACTGGATGCCTATCGTTCCTGGCTCGGAGAGCCCGCTACGGCACTGACCGCCCTTATCGTCGCCGATTGCTGGAAGAATTTTCCGCTCGTTGCACTAATCGCCCTGGCGGCCCTTCAGGCAGTCCCGCGCGATATCACGGCAGCAGCGATGATGGATGGCGCTGGTGCATTCGCCCGGTTCCGCTTCGTCATCATGCCTTATCTCGCCGGCCCCTTGATGGTGGCACTGGTGCTGCGCACCATTGAGGCCTTCAAGGTCTTCGACATTATCTGGGTGATGACGCGCGGCGGCCCCGCAAACAGCACGCGTACATTGTCGATACTCGTCTATCAGGAGGCGTTTTCATTCCAGCGGGCCGGATCAGGCGCTTCACTGGCGTTGATTGTCACCCTGCTCGTTACGGTGCTCTCGCTGATCTATGTGGTCCTGATCCGCAAGAGTTCGGAGATGGGCTGACATGGAACGCAGAAGCCTCATCTTCACGATCTTCATCCATCTGAGCGCCCTATTGCTTGCAGTGATCATACTTGCTCCGATGCTCTGGCTGTTTGTCATGAGCATCTCGCCAGCGGCCGACCTGACGGCAAAGCCACTGAACTGGTGGCCGACGGCGATCGATCTGTCGCGCTATCAGTTCCTTCTTTCGCGGATCCCCAATAGCGCTGGGGCAGCCTTCACCGCAGCCCTGATCAACAGCATCATGGTTGCCGGCATGGCGACGCTTGCAGCTCTTGTCGTGGCTGTTCCTGCCGCATGGGCAGTCTCGCGCACGCCATCGGTCACCTGGTCCCTTTATGCGGTCATTGCCACCTACATGCTGCCGCCTGTCGCGCTTGCGGTTCCTCTTTACATGGGGCTGGCCGCATTCGATATGCTCAATACCGTCTACGGATTGGCTCTGGTCTACATGACGATACTGGCGCCCTTCACCACGTGGCTGATGAAATCAGGCTTCGATTCCATTCCGCATGAGATCGAAAACGCAGCGATGATAGAGGGCGCGCGCCTCGATCAGATTTTGCGGATGATCACCTTGCCGCTCGCTGCCCCGATCATGGCCACAGCAGCCTTGTTCGCCTTTCTGCTCGCTTGGGACGAATTCTTCTACGCGCTGCTGTTCACGTCCGATCAGCGTTCCAAGACCCTGACCGTTGCCATCGCTGATCTCGCCGGTGGCCGGGTTTCCGACTACGGATTGATCGCGACCGCCGGTGTCCTTGCCGCCCTGCCTCCGGTAGCGATCGGTCTTGTCATGCAGCGTGCCCTGATTGCCGGGCTGACGACGGGCGGCGTTAAAGGATGACCATGAATTCTGTGTCAAACCGCCCCGCGGGTCTGATTGCCATCGAGAATGAAATGGCGCGTCAGCACGCGGACGCTCTCGCAACGTACGAGACCGCGGCCCCGCTTGCCGGAGACATTGCGGCTTCGCTTCGGCGGACTGGGCGATTGCTGCTGCTCGGGATGGGCGGTTCTCATGCGGTCGGGCGGGCAGTGGAACCGTTCTATCGCGATCTCGGCATTGATGCCGTCGCCTTGCCGCTATCGGAGCAACTGGGGCAACCCCTGCCGATTGCCGGCCGTACGATCATCATCACATCCCAATCCGGCGAAAGCGCCGAAGTCCTGCGCTGGTTCGCCGTGGCCGAGGATCTGCAGGATGCCTTCGGGCTCACCCTGGAAGGGGGCTCATCGCTTGCCCGAAAGATACCATGCCTGGTTGGCGTTGGCGGTACCGAACAGGCCTTCGCCGCAACGCGGAGCCTGACGGTGACATTCGCAATGCACATGGCGATATTGGCCGCACTCGGGCACGACGCCCGGCCTGCCCTCGCCGTCCTGAACACGCCACAAGCTCCGGATATCGACACGGCCCTTGACGCAATGTCGGGTGTCACGACCATCGTCACCTCCGGCCGGCGCCTTCAGGGTATCGCCGAAGCAATTGCGCTCGGGCTGACCGAGCTCTCACGTCTGCCCTGCTTCTCGCTCGAGGGGGGCCAGTTGCGCCATGGCCCCATGGAAATGCTCAGTCCCTCGATCGGCGTCCTCCTGTTTCGCGCCCACGACGAAACCGCGGCACTGGTGGCGGGGATGGCGGCTTCGGCTTTCGAAGCGGGCTCCCCGGTCGTAGTCTTCGACACGTCCGGCGAACCTCCGATTGACAATGTGGTGACGATCGGGCTGGAGCAGGCGAGCGGGATGGCCGCAATTCTGGCCATCCTGCCGGTCGCGCAACGTTTCATGATTGCGTTTGCGGCGAGCCGAGTTGCCGACGTCGGCACGCCGGTCCGCTCCACCAAGATCACGCGGAGCGAATAACGAATGCGTCCGCTTGCAGTCATAGGCAATGTGAACGTCGACCTCATTCTAGGCCCTACCGAACCCTGGCCCGCTGCGGGCACCGAGGTTATCGTGGATCATGACGAGTTACGCGTAGGTGGCTCGGCAGGCAACACGGCCCTCGCCTGGATGGCACTCGGAGTCGATTTCCAGATCGCCGCAAGCGTCGGCAACGACCAGTTTGGCCTATGGTTGCGCGATGCCTTCGCCGCGCGGGCAAAAAACTGGCCAGTCGAACCGGTCAGCACGACACTCAGTGTGGGAATTACCCATCCGAACGGCGAGCGCACGTTCTTTACGACACGGGGGCACCTCCCGCTCCTCAGTTTCGCGCAAGTGCAAGCCATGCTGGATGTCGAGCGCCTGCATGGAGGCATTGCCCTGCTTTGTGGCAGTTTTCTCACGGATTCGCTGCGCGATGACTATGACGCCGTTTTTGACTGGGCGGATGCGAACGGAATCGACGTGGCGCTCGATACCGGCTGGCCGCTCGACGGCTGGTCGGAGAAGAACCGCACGGCTGCGGCGCGCTGGCTCAAACGTAGCCGCTGCTCCCTGCTCAACGAGGTCGAAACGACCGCTGTTGCCGGACACAGCGACCCGATCGAGGCGGCACGTCACCTGAAAAGCCTGATGCGGCCGGACGCAATCGTCGTGGTCAAACGCGGCCCCGAGGATGTGATCGGGATAGATGCGGACGGCACACTTGTGTCCGTCAAGACGCCGCGCGTGAAGGTCGTCGATACGATCGGGGCCGGCGATGTGTTCAACGCCGCCTTTCTCGCGGCCCTTTGTGCCGGCAACGCACTTCAGGTCTGCCTTTCTGCCGGCGCCCGTGTTGCGTCGCATGCAATCTCCACCGCACCACGTCGTTATGCGGACCCCGACACGATTTCCAGGCTGGAGGCCGTTGATGAGCGCTCTTGAAATCCGGAACATCCGCAAGAGTTTCGGCAAAGTGGAGACACTGAAAGGCATCGACATCTCGCTCGACAGCGGCGAGTTTCTCGTGTTGCTGGGAGCCTCCGGCTGCGGCAAGTCGACCCTGCTCAATATCATCGCCGGCCTGACGGACCCGAGCAGCGGAGATGTGCTGATTGACGGCCGATCTGTCCTTGGCGTGCATCCCAAGAACCGCGACATCGCGATGGTTTTCCAGTCCTACGCCCTTTATCCGAACATGTCGGTTGCGCGAAATATCGGATTCGGGCTGGAGATACGCAAGGTACCAGAAAGCCAGCGCGAGAAGGCGATACTCGATGCAGCCACGCTGCTGCAAATCGAGGATCTTCTCGACCGCCGTCCCTCGGAACTGTCGGGCGGACAACGTCAGCGCGTCGCAATCGGCAGGGCGCTCGTGAGAAATCCGCGGATCTTTCTGTTTGACGAACCGCTGTCCAATCTCGATGCAAAACTGCGCATGGAGATGCGCGTGGAACTGAAGCGGCTCCACGAAAAGATGAAGACGACGGTCGTCTATGTTACCCACGATCAGATAGAAGCGATGACGCTGGCCACGCGCATCGCGGTCATGCGCGATGGTCGCATCGAACAGATGGATACTCCCGAAGAGATCTACAACCGCCCTGCAACGCTCTACGTCGCCGGTTTTGTCGGCGCGCCGCCGATGAATCTGCTGGACGCCAAGTTTTCGAACGGACAGCTGCAACTTCGTGGCTGTGAGGAAACGATCGCCATACCATCCCGACTGGAAGGATCCCTCGCGGAAGGCCAGCCCGTCTGCATCGGCATCCGCCCCGAAAGGCTCGCACTGGACGATCGTACGCCGCAAGGACGTGGGATCAAGGCACGCATCGAACTCATGGAAATGACCGGACCCGAATTGGTCGTCATGGCCAAGGTCGGCGACCAGCGCCTCACGGCCTGCCTTCCTCCAAACAGCCCCATAATCAATGAAACGGAACGCCTGTTTGCCTTCGACGAGGACGCGCTCCATGTTTTCGACCCGAAGAGCCAGCAAGCGCTCTAGGACCTAAATGAAATCAGTAAGGCTTGCCAGGCGCCATATCAGGGATAGACTGAAGCGGATTTATTTCCTCCAGAACGAAACACCGATAGGAAGGCGAGAGCAGCTCATCGCCTGTAATGGCCATAGGGCGAGCGCTGCTATCATTCGGGCCGAAAGGCTTTTACCTTGGCGGGATCCGTCTCGATGCGGCCCGCCCCGATCAGGTCAAGGCAATAAGGTACCGCGGCAAAAACGGTGTCGAGGCTGAAACGGATCGAATTCGGCTTGCCCGGCAGGTTGATGATCAACGTCCTGCCGCGCGTGCCGGCAGTCTGGCGCGACAGGATAGCGGTCGGCGTCTGTTCGAGGCTGGCGCGCCTGAGCTGTTCGCCGAAGCCGGGCAGTTCCTTGACCAGCACCTCGCGCATCGCCTCGGGCGTTTCGTCGCGCGGAGAAGGGCCGGTTCCGCCGGTGGTCAGGACAAGATCCACTCCCTCCTCGTCGCAAAGCTGGATCAACTCGTCCCGCACCGATGCGGTGCCGTCGGGAATGACCCGCTTCACAAGCTCATAGGGCGAGGTGACGACCTCACTCAGCCATGCCTCGATCGCCGGGCCGCTCAGATCCTCATATTCCCCGCGGCTGGCCCGGTCCGATACGGTGACAATGGCAATCTGCATGTCTAGCCTCCAAGAACGGACATGTGGCGCGCAATACCGTTGACGGCATCGCGCGAGATTTCAAACGAATGACCCTTTGGTTTGCACGAAAGTGCCGCGCGAACAAGCCCGCCGACCGAAGTCTCGCGATCTCCAGCGCGCAAGGCATCTCGAAGGCCGACCGAGCCCTCCTGCCCCATGCAGGTGAAGAGATCGCCGGTGCAACTGACCCGTACGCGATTGCAGGTCGAGCAGAAATCGCAGGACAGGGGCGTGATGAAGCCGAGCCGTCCGCTGGTTTCGGCGATGCGGACATAGCGCGCCGGGCCGCCGGTGCGGTCCTCGAGCGGAACCATGGTCCAGCGCTCGGCAAGCGACAGGCGAAGATCGCGCAGCGAGAGGAAGCTCACACCACGATCACGTCCGGCTTCGCCGAGCGGCATTTCCTCGATCAGGGTCAGGTCCATGCCGCGTACGTGGGCAAAGCGGATGAGATCGTCCACTTCGTGCTCGAATGGGCCACGCATGGCAACGGCATTGAGCTTGACCTTCAGCCCGGCGGCAAGCGCCGCCTCGACACCCTTCAGCACGACATCAAGGCGGCCCCAGCGGGTGATTTCCGCGTAGCGGTCAGGGTCGAGACTATCGAGAGAGACATTGACGCGGCGGACGCCAGCGGCAAAGAGTGCCTCGGCATATCGGGATAGCAGTGTGCCATTGGTGGTCAACGTGACCTCGTCGAGATCACCGTTCTGCAAGTGCGGCGCGAGGAAGTCGAACAATTGCATGATATTCTTGCGAACCAGCGGCTCGCCGCCGGTCAGCCGGATCTTGCGCACGCCGCCTCGCATGAAGAAGCGTGCCAGTTCATAGAGCTCCTCCAGGGAAAGCACATCGCGCCGCGGCAGGAAGCTCATGTGCTCGGACATGCAGTAGGTGCAGCGCAGATCACAACGATCGGTCACCGAGAGCCGGAGATAGGTAACCTGGCGTCCGAAGCAGTCGATCAGCGATGAAGGTCCAGTCCCCGGATCGGTGATGATCTGACGTTCATGCCGCATCGCCAAGCCTCTCTGCCGCAGCGATAGCATCGCGCGCCCACTCGATCACACCGGCCTGGTTGGGAGGCAGCACGATGCCGAGTTCACCGACAAAATCTTGCCACGCCTCGACATAGTTCTCCCGCACCGCCGTCAGCAGCGGTATGCCGCGCGCACAAGCTTCTTCAATCACGGCGCGGAAGCCCTGTCCCTCGGATTCGCCCTTGCCGAACCGGTTGAGGATCAGCAGATCCGGCCGTCTATCGAGACTTGCCAGCAGTGGACCGGCGACACCGGCTAGGGCCTGGGAATCAAGCCGGCAGCCGCGCGCACCGGAGCCCAGTGCCTGCGAGATGACATGGCGTTCGCCGGTTGCGATGTCTTCCAGATCGATCTGGTTGCAGCATTCACCGTTGCCGTCGCATGCTCGCTGGAGGAACCCGGCAACGGATCGCCCCTCAGCCTGCAACGCGCGCGCGACCGCCTCAAGAATATCATCCACCGAGCGATGCCCATCGACGCGGATGGCAGCCTGGAGGGGAATGTCGAAATCCTTCATGAGATCTTCCTGGCAAGTTGAGAGGGATCGGGCGGCGGCACGAAGCTCTCGTCACAACGAAACCCCGCTGCACTCTTGTCGCAATCGCATTTCAGATCGCGCAACAAACCATCCTTCAGACCATAGATCCATCCGTGAATGGTCAGTGGGCGCCCCCGCTGCCAGGCCGATTGCAGGATCGGGGTGCGCGACAGGCTTTCGACCTGAGAAGCGATTGTCAGTTCGCAGAGCCGGTTCAACTTCTCTTCGGTATCATCGATCGTCGAGAGCTCCGCGCTATTCGCCTGCGCCACATCGCGGATCGGCTGCAGCCAGTGGTCGATTATGCCGTGCCGATGCCCGTCCATCGCCGCGCGAATCCCGCCGCAACCGTAGTGCCCGCAGACGATGATGTGCTTGACCTCCAGTGTCTCGACGGCGAATTCGAGTACCGAGAGCAGGTTGAGGTCGGCCCGGTGGACGAGATTGGCCACGTTGCGATGGACGAAGACCTCGCCTGGCTCAAGCCCGGTGATGACATTGGCCGGAACCCGGCTGTCTGAGCAGCCGATCCACAAATATTCCGGTCGCTGGAGCGCCGACAATTTGTCGAAATAGTCCGGGTCTTCGGCGCGTTTCGCCGCCGCCCAGCGGACGTTATGGTCGAAAAGATCAGAAAGCATGAGGGCACTCCAGACGCTACATCCCGTTCGGGCCGGTTCGGCAAGGCTTCGCAAAACATTGTGAACTGTTGTCGCCTCGCTTTGGCGATCCCTTGCACTCTCGTTATCGCCTTATTGAAGCAATGGGCCGTCGGCATCAAGCACGTCGATGCCGGTGATCGTGGCGTCCGCAGCGAGGATCGCGATGAACTGCGAAACGGCCTTTGCCCATGTTGAGGCTTCGAGCCAACCGGCAATCCGTGGCTCGACGAAATCAAACGGCAATTGCTCGCCATCGATCCGCCGCTCCAGCCGGATGATGTGGAAGCCGTAACGGCTTTCGACTGGTCTTGGCGTAATCTCGCCTTCCGACATCCGCGCAAGCACCCGCTCGAATTCCGCGACCGTGCTGCCGCGGGTCAATTGCCCGAGATTGCCGCTCTGGACCGCCGACGGACAGGCCGAATGGGTGCGCGCCATCGTGGCGAACTCGCTTGGATGTTCGGCAAGCACAGCGGCCAGCCTCTCTGCGTCACCGCGGGCGGCAGCGCGAGCCTGCTCGTCCGTCGGATCGGCGGCGATCAAGATGTGACTCGCCTCGAAGATCGGCTCGCTGCGGAATTTTGCCCGGTTGTTTTCGTAGAAACGCAGACATTCCTCCGGCGTCGCCGAGGGCACGGAGACCTCCTCCTCGATCAACCGGCGGATAGCGGCGTCCTCGTCCGTCTCGCAGCGCCCCTCCGTGTCAGTCTCGGGCGTGGCCATGATGCTCAATTCGCGAGCCCGCTGCAGCAGAAGCTCGCGCACGGCCAGTGCTCTTGCTGCCGCGAGAAGCGCAGCGCCGGGATTCTCCGCCGGATGGTTCTGCGCCTCGGCGAGGATATCGCTCTCGGCGATCTCCACCCCGTTGACCGACACCGCGTCGAGCACCGGTCGCGCCTTGGGAGGAACCCGGGTGTCGGGTTCCTGGTAGCTGGAATAGCTGTCCTTGTGTCCGGAGCCTTCGGGCGCGCCCGTACCCTTGTTCGCAGTGTTGAAGAGCGTGACCATGGATTTACTCCGCCGGAATACGGTTGGCTGCGGCGCTACGATTGCGCTGCCGCACGACCTGGTAGCCGGGACGCCAGAGATAGCGCACCGGCGCGCTCAGCATGTGCACCAGCCGGGTGAACGGGAAGAGCAGCAGGATCGTCAACCCGAGGAAGAGGTGCAGCTTGAACACCAGCGCCGCGTCGGCGACATAGGAGGCCGCTTCCGGGTTGAACGTGAAGATTCCTTGCGCCCAATTCATGAACTTCACCATTTCGTGGCCGTCGAGATGGGCGAGCGAAGTCGGGATGGTCGAGAGCCCGAGAAAGAGCTGGACCCAGAGCAGGATGATGATCAGCGTGTCGGTCGTGCTCGACGAGGCGCGCACGCGCGGATCGAACAGCCGGCGATGGACGAGAAGCGTCGCGCCGATGATTGCCATGACTCCTGCAATGCCGCCGGCGACCACGGCCAGCGTCTGCTTGGCGCTGTGGCTGATGCCGAGCGTGTCGAAGATCACGATCGGCGTCAGCAGGCCGACCAGATGGCCGGCGAAGATGAACAGCACGCCGAGATGGAAGAGCACCGAGCCCCAGATCAGCTGCCTGCGACGCAAGAGCTGGCTCGACCCCGAGCGCCAGGTATAGGGCTCGCGGTCATAGCGGATGATCGAGCCGAGGATCAGCACGGCGAGCGCGATATAGGGGTAGATGCCGAACAAGAGTGAATTGAGAAAACCAGACATGCCCTGCCCTCCTAAACCGGTATCGTGTTCAAGGGATCGTTCGGCTTGCGCGCCGCCGCCCTCATCTGTGTGCGCAGCCTGTCGGGGCCGCAGCTGTTGTCACCCGCATTGCCGCCGAAGGTCACGACCTCGTCCTCCCAGATACGGTCCATCGCCTCGAGGTCGTTCGGATCGTCCTCGGCGCCGTCCAGCAGTTCTTTGAGGAGCTTCTGGTCCGGCTTGCTTTTCGACACGAGAGCAAGCGCCGCAAAGGCGTTGGAATAGACCGAATCCCGCTTCCTCAGCCGCTCGCCAATCGCCGCCGTGATATGGCCGGTCTGGTCGAGAAGGTCATCGACCTCCTCCGTCGTCAGGGTCGCAAGAAATTCCAGGAACAGCGGCAGATAGTCCGGCAGTTCCTTGGCATCGATCTCAAAACCTTGACCCTCGTACATGGTCTTCAGATCGACCATGGCCTGGCCGCGGTCGCGGCTCTCGCCGTGGACATGCTCAAACAGATTGAGCGAGAGCGACCGGCTACGGTCGAACAGGTAGACGTAGCGCTCCTGAGCCTCGTAGAGGTCCTGTCCGGCGAGATCATCGATCAGGCGACCAAGCAGCAGCTTGACCTCCCGGGAGATCGTGTCGTCGGCATCGAGCGCCGCCTTGAGTTCCGGCGCCCCCTCGATGAGTTCCTCGGTCGGATAGCTGAGCAACAGCGATATTGCCTTCAGTGCCTTGTGCATCAGACGCGCTCCTTGAACAGGTCGGTCGGGGTCTGGACGACCTTGCGGCGCTTGGCACCGAAGAGGTCGCTATCCGACGTGCCGCCCGAGCAGCCATTGCCGAAGGAGAAGCCGCAGGAACCACGGACGTCATAGGCATCCTCGGTGACTTCGCGATGCGTCGTCGGAATGACGAAGCGGTCCTCGTAATTGGCGATCGCCATGATGTGGTACATCTCCTCGATCATCTCCGCGCTCATGCCGACCTTCGCGGCGATCGAGGCGTCGATGACACCGTCGACGGTTTTGGAGCGCATATAGGCGCGCATGGCGAGCATGCGTTCCAGCGCCGACACCACTGGGGCCTCCTTGCCGGCCGTCAGAAGGTTGGCGAGGTAGCGGACCGGGATGCGCAGCGACCGGACATCCGGCAGCGGGCCGTCCATACCGAGCTTGCCCGATTGGGCGGCCGACTGCAGCGGCGAGAGCGGCGGGATGTACCAGACCATCGGCAGCGTGCGGTATTCCGGATGGAGCGGGAAGGCGATCTTCCAGTCCATCGCCATCTTGTAGACCGGCGAACGCTTGGCCGCTTCCAGCCATGCATCCGGAACGCCGTCCTTTCGCGCCTGCTCGATGATGGCCGGATCGTTCGGATCGAGGAAGATCTTCAGCTGTTCCTCGTAGAGATCCTGCTCGTTGGCGGTGGATGCGGCCTCCGAGATACGGTCAGCATCGTAGAGGATGACGCCGAGATAGCGGATGCGTCCGACGCAGGTTTCCGAACAGACCGTCGGATGACCAGCCTCGATGCGCGGATAGCAGAAGATGCATTTCTCGGATTTGCCCGAGTTCCAGTTGTAGTAGATCTTCTTGTAGGGGCAGCCGGAGACGCACATGCGCCAGCCACGGCATTTCTCCTGGTCGATCAGGACGATGCCGTCATCCTCGCGCTTGTAGATCGCCCCCGACGGACAGGCGGCCGCACAGGTCGGGTTGAGACAGTGCTCGCACAGTCTCGGCAGGTACATCATGAAGGTGTTCTCGAACTGGCCGTAGATTTCCTTCTGCACGCCCTCGAAATTGTAGTCCTTCGAGCGCTTCTCGAATTCGCCACCGAGAATTTCCTCCCAGTTCGGTCCCCATTCGATCTTCTCCATCCGCTCGCCGGTGATCATCGAGCGGGGACGGGCCGTCGGCATGGCGCGGCTTTCGCCGGCTGTCTGCAGGTGGCCGTAGTCGAAGTCGAAGGGCTCGTAATAGTCGTCGATTTCCGGCAGGTCGGGATTGGCGAAGATCTTGGCGAGGATCCGCCACTTGGCACCCATCTTCGGCTCGATCTTGCCGTTCGACTTCCTGACCCAGCCGCCGTTCCACTTCTTCTGGTTTTCCCATTCCTTCGGGAAACCGATGCCGGGCTTGGTCTCGACATTGTTGAACCAGGCGTATTCGACGCCCTCGCGATTGGTCCAGACATTCTTGCAGGTCACCGAGCAGGTATGGCACCCGATGCACTTGTCGAGGTTCAGGACCATGCCGATTTGCGCGCGAATTTTCATTCTGCCGCCTCCTTGTTGTATGCGACGCTTTCGGTGTTCGGCCCTTCCAGCCAGTCCACCGTATCGAGTTTGCGGACCACGACGAACTCGTCGCGGTTGGCGCCAACCGTGCCGTAATAGTTGAAGCCGTAGGCTTGATGGGCGTAGCCGCCGATCATGTGGGTCGGCTTGGTAATCGCGCGCGTCACCGAGTTGTGGATGCCGCCGCGCTGGCCGGTGATCGGCGAGCCGGGTGTGTTCACGATCTTTTCCTGGGCGTGATACATGAAGATCGTTCCGTCCTTCATGCGTTGAGACACCACAGCACGAGCGACGATGGCGCCGTTGGCGTTATAGACTTCCACCCAGTCATTGTCGGCAATCCCGGCCCGTTTTGCGTCTGGCTCGGAGATCCACACGACCGGACCACCGCGATTGAGCGTCAGCATCATCAGGTTGTCACTATAAGTGGAGTGGATCCCCCACTTCTGGTGCGGCGTGATGAAATTCAGCACCAGATGCGGCTTGCCGTCGGCCTTGGCCTCGATTGCCGGATTGACGGTCTTGGTGTCGATCGGTGGCCGGTAGACGCAGAAGCCTTCGCCGAACGCCCGCATCCACAGGTGATCCTGATAGAGCTGCTGGCGGCCGGTCAGGGTGCGCCACGGGATCAGTTCGTGGACGTTGGTATAGCCGGCATTGTAGCAAACCTTCTCCGATTCCAGGCCAGACCAGGTCGGCGAGGAGATGATCTTGCGCGGCTGGGCCACCACGTCACGGAAGCGGATTTTCTCGTCCTCCTTGGGGATGGCGAGATGGGTGTGGTCGCGACCGGTGAACTTCGACAGCGCCTCCCAGGCCTTAACGGCCACTTCGCCATTGGTCTCCGGCGCAAGCGAAAGGATGACCTCGGTCGCGTCGATATCGCTCTCTATCCTCGGACGCCCCTTGGTGATCCCCTCCTCCTGCACCATGCCATTGAGCCGTGCGAGCAGGTCGACCTCGTGCTCGGTGTTCCAGGCAATGCCCTTGCCGCCGTTACCGATCGTGTCGAGCAGCGTGCCGACCGAGGTGAACTTCTTGTAGAGGTTCGGATAGTCGCGCTCGACCACCGCGACCGTCGGCATGGTCCGCCCGGGGATGGGCTCGATCTCGCCCTTCTTCCAGTCCTTGACGTCGAATGGCTGCGCGAGTTCTCCGGCCGTGTCGTGAAGCGTGGGCACGAGGACGATGTCCTTCTCCACGCCGAGGACTTCCGGCGCCACCTCGGAGAATTTCCGGGCAATTCCCTTGAAGATCTCCCAGTCGCTGCGGGCGTCCCAGGCCGGGTCCGCGGCACTCGACAGCGGATGGATGAAGGGATGCATGTCCGAGGTATTGAGGTCGTTCTTCTCGTACCATGTGGCCGTTGGAAGCACGATGTCAGAATAGACGCAGGTGGTCGACATTCGGAAGTCGAGCGTCACCAAGAGGTCGAGCTTTCCTTCCGGGGCCTCGTCGTGCCAAACAGCTTCCCTTGTGATCTGACGACCTTCCTCACCAAGATCCTTGCCGAGCAAGCCGTGCTTGGTGCCGAGCAGGTGCTTGAGGAAATACTCATGCCCCTTGCCCGAGGAGCCGAGCAGATTGGAACGCCAGACGAACAAGTTGCGCGGCCAGTTTGCCTCGTCGTCAGGGTTCTCACAAGACATGGACAGCGTGCCGGCCTTCAACTGCTCGGCGACATAGTCCTTTGCTTCCTTGCCTGCGGCTGCGGCATCCTTCGCCACCTTGAGCGGATTGGTCTTGAGCTGCGGCGCCGACGGCAACCAACCCATCCGCTCGGCGCGGATGTTGTAGTCGATCAGTGTCGCATCCCAGGGCCCTTCCGGTGCGGTCGGCGACAGGATCTCGTCGACCTTCAGCGTTTCGTAGCGCCACTGGTCGGTGTGGGCGTAAAAGAACGAAGTGCCGTTCATATGGCGCGGGGGCCTATGCCAATCGAGCGCGAAAGCGAGCGCCGTCCAGCCGGTCTGCGGGCGCAGCTTCTCCTGTCCGACATAATGGCTCCACCCGCCGCCGGACTGACCGACGCAACCGCACATCACCAACATATTGATGATGCCGCGATAGTTCATGTCCATGTGGTACCAGTGGTTCAGACCAGCCCCGAGGATGACCATGGAACGTCCATTGGTCTTTTCGGCGTTGCTGGCGAACTCGCGGGCGACCGCGATGATCTGGTCGCGCGGAACCCCAGTGATCTTTTCCGCCCATGCGGGCGTGTAGGGCAGGTTTTCCTGGTAGGACTTGGCCGAGTTCGGATCGTCGAGCCCGCGATCGAGGCCGTAATTGGCTACGAACAGGTCGAAGACGGTCGCGACAAGCGCTTCACCGTCGGCGAGCTTGACCTTGCGGGCCGGTACCTTGCGTACCAGCACGCTCTCATGGTCGGTACCCTCGAAGAAATCGTGCTCGCGATTGCCGAAATAGGGGAAGCCGACACTGGCGATCGTGTCGTGTTCCCCATCGAGGATGAAGCTCATGGCGAGTTCGACGTCGGCGCCCTTGCCGTCCTTGGCCTCGAGGTTCCACTTGCCCTGCTCACCCCAGCGATAGCCGATCGAACCGCCCGGCGAGACGAACTGCTTGGTCTTGGCATCGACCGCGACCGTCTTCCATTCCGGATTGTTGGTCTCGTCGAGCGCGCCGGTGAAATCCGAGGCCCGCACGAAGCGGTCGGGGATGAAGTGACCGTCCTTGCCCACCAGTTTGACCAGCATCGGCATGTCGGTATAGCGGCGACAGTAGTCCTCGAAATAATCGGCCTGGCGATCGAGATGGAACTCGCGCAGGATGACGTGGCCCATGGCCATGGCGAGCGCCGCGTCGGTACCCTGCTTCGGATGCAGCCAGAGATCGGAGAACTTGGCCGCTTCCGAATAGTCGGGCGAAACCACGACCGACTTGGCGCCCTTGTAGCGCGCCTCCGTGTAGAAATGGGCGTCGGGCGTACGCGTCTGCGGCACGTTCGAGCCCCACAGGATCAAGAAGCCGGAATTGTACCAGTCGGCCGATTCCGGAACATCGGTCTGCTCACCCCAGGTCATCGGCGAGGCCGGTGGAAGGTCACAGTACCAGTCGTAAAACGACAGACAGACCCCGCCGAGCAGCGACAGGTAACGCGAGCCGGCCGCATAGGAGACCATCGACATGGCCGGGATCGGCGAGAAGCCCACCACCCGGTCCGGGCCATAAGTCTTGACCGTATAGGCGTTCGCGGCGGCGATGATCTCGTTGACCTCGTCCCAGGTGGCGCGCACGAAGCCGCCGAGACCGCGCATCTTCATGTAGTCGGCGCGCTTTTCCGGATTCTCCTGGATTGCCGCCCAGGCACCGATCGGAGTCTTGATCGTGCGTTCCTTACGCCACAGCTTGAGCAGGCGCGAGCGGATCAGCGGATACTTCACCCGGTTGGCAGAATACATGTACCAGCTGTAGCTGGCGCCGCGCGCGCAGCCGCGCGGCTCATGATTGGGAAGGTCCGGCCGGGTACGGGGATAATCCGTCTGCTGGGTTTCCCAGGTGACGATCCCGCCCTTCACATAGATCTTCCACGAGCAGGAACCCGTGCAGTTGACGCCGTGCGTCGAGCGCACGATCTTGTCGTGCTGCCAGCGCTTGCGATAGGCGTCTTCCCAGTCCCGGTTCTCGGTCGTGGTGACGCCGTGGCCGTCCGAGAAGGTGTCGGCATTCTTGCGCGCCAGGAAGTTCAGGCGATCGAGGAGATGGCTCATGATATTGTCCTCCGAATTCAGGCGGTTGCTGCGGTCGGGCTGACCCGGCCTCGCTCGACGTCATGGAGCAGTCCACCCTTGCGGGTGTAGACGGCCCAGGTGATCGCCAGACAGGTGATGTAGAAGAAGAGGAAGGCCCAGAGCGCTGCTTCCGGCCCGCCGGTCATGGCGATCGAAGTGCCGTAACCCTTGGGGATGAAGAAGGCGCCGAAGGCGGCGATCGCCGAGGTGAAGCCGGTGATCGCGGCCGATTCCTTCTCGGCCTGCAGGCGGCGCTGCTCCGGGGTTGCCTGCGGCATCAGCCGGCCCATTTCCTTGCCCATGATCGCCGGGATCATCTGGAAGGTGGAGGCATTGCCGACGCCAGTGGCGAAGAACAGCAGCAGGAATGAGGCGAAGAAGCCCCAGAAGGCATTGGGCTGTTCCTTGATGCCGATGAACCACAGCACGCCCGAGACGCCGATCATCATCAGGACGAAGGCCCAGAAGGTGACCCGTGCCCCGCCGAACTTGTCGGCGAGCCAGCCGGTGCCGGAACGCGACAGCGCGCCGACCAGCGGGCCGAGGAAGGCGAATTGCAGCACGTTGACGTCCGGGAACAGCGTCTTGGTGAGAAGCGGGAAGCCTGCCGAATAGCCGATGAACGAGCCGAAGGTGCCCGTGTAGAGCCAGCACATGATCCAGTTATGCTTGCGCTGGAAGATCACGGCCTGCTCCGAGAAGGAAGCCTTGGCCGAGGCGATATCGTTCATGCCGAACCAGTTGCCGAGCGCGGCAAGGATGATGAACGGCACGAAGACGAAGCCGGCATTCTGCAGCCACAGAGGGGCTTCACCCGTCGCGGACGTGACCATGGCCGGGTCACCGCCAAGGCCGCCAAAGATGCCGGCGGTGATGGCAAGCGGCACGACGAACTGCACGACCGACACGCCGAGATTGCCCAGCCCGGCATTGAGGGCGAGTGCGTTACCCTTCTCCGCCTTCGGAAAGAAGAAGGAGATGTTCGACATGGAGGAGGCGAAATTGCCGCCGCCGAAGCCGCAGAGCAGCGCGAGCAGCAGCAGGATCGCATAGGGCGTGTCGGGATTCTGCACGGCATAGCCGATGCCGAGTGCCGGGATGATCAGCGACCAGGTGGTGAGCGTCGTCCACAGGCGCCCGCCGAAGACCGGCACCATGAAGGAGTAGAAGATCCTGAGTGTCGCGCCTGACAGGCCCGGCAGTGCCGCCAGCCAGAAGAGCTGGTCGGTAGTGAAGGTGAAGCCGACCAGCGGCAGCTTGGCGACGACCACCGACCAGACCTGCCAGATGGCGAAGGACAGAAGCAGCGCCGGGATCGAGAGCCAGAGATTGCGGCGCGCGATCTTGCGACCTTTGTCTTCCCAGAAGGTCTTGTCTTCTGGGCGCCAGTCGGTAAGCACGGCGGCGCTTTCCTTGACGGGTCTGCGACCGCCCTTGCCCATGCCCTGCATTTCCGGGAAGGACGGCAGCTCGGCGAGCTTCTCGCCTGCCGCTTCCTGCTCCATCTGGCGGATGGCGAAGTGCATCCAGGTGAGCGAGCCGAGCGCGATGAGGAAGAGCAGCATGAAGCAGCTGGTCCACAAGCCTGTCAGATCGAGCAGCAGGCCGAAAACGATCGGCAGGATGAAGCCGCCGAGACCGCCGATCATGCCGACCAGGCCACCGACCGAACCGACATTACCCGGGTAGTAGACCGGGATGTGCTTGAACACCGCCGCCTTGCCCAGCGCCATGAAGAAGCCGAGGATGAAGACGGTGACGGTGAAGCCGATCAGGCCCATTTCGGCATGGAACGCGATCGGCCCGTTGATCCCCTGAACCACATAGTCGGTCGGCGGATAGGATAGGACGAAGGTTGCGGCGACGGAGACCAAAAAGGTCCAGTACATGACGCGGCGCGCACCGTAGACGTCGGAAAGGTGGCCGCCGTAAGCCCGGAAAAGGCTCGCCGGGACGGAAAAAAAGGCAGCGATCATCCCGGCCATGCGAATGTCGACGCCATAGACCTTGATCAGGTATTGCGGCAACCACAACGCCAGCGCGACGAAGGCGCCGAAGACGAAGAAATAGTAGAGTGAGAAGCGCCAGACCTGGACGTTCTTCAGCGGCTCAAGCTCCAGCCATGTGCTCTTCGGCTTTTCGCCGCTCAGACGGCGGGCGACGAGAACCGGATCATCCTTGGTGGTGAACCAGAAGACGGCAGCCATGACGACGAGAGCGCCCGCCCAGACCTGGGCGACCGCGTGCCAGCCGAAGGCGACGAGGACCAGAGGGGCGAAGAACTTGGTCACCGCGGAGCCGACATTGCCGGCGCCGAAGATGCCGAGAGCCGTGCCCTGCTTCTCCGGCGGATACCAGCGCGACACATAGGCCACGCCCACCGCGAACGAGCCGCCAGCGATCCCGACGCCGAGCGCTGCGACCAGCATCTGCGGATAGGTCGTGGCATAGGTCAGGAAGAATGTGGCCACGGCGGCCGCGAGCATCGTCGCGGTGAAGACGACCCGGCCGCCATAGCGGTCCGTCCAGATGCCGAGCACGACGCGGATCAGCGAGCCGGTGAGGATCGGCGTGCCGACCAGCAGGCCGAACTGGGTTTCCGAGAGATTCAGGTCCTTGCGGATCTGAATGCCGATGATTGCGAAGATCGTCCAGACGGCGAAACAGACGGTGAAGGCGATGGTGCTCATCGTCAATGCCGTCTTTTGACCCTGCGGACTGCCATCCACTACGTTTGGCATAGCCATGCTCCTGGTTCGGATTACTCGTATTTCGCAAGCAATAAGAGGCCAATCGCAGAATTTATTTATTGATCTGGGTCAACGCATGTGCGTTTTCGTCTTGTTTTTACTATTATGACATTCTTTATGACTAAGATTGCTAAATATATATTCTGCTATTACATATTTTGCATCTCTATTTGACATTTTTCTCCATATGGATTGATATCCGCCGCAACGAGGCAGGACATAACCAATGCGATCAGAAGATATCGAAAAACTGAAATGTCTGAACGTCTTCAGGGGGGTAAAGGAAAACACATTCCAAAGGGCGATCGCCCCCAGTTTCCTGCAATCATTCCCTGCCGGAACGATACTCCTCGAGGAGAATAGGCCAGCAGATTTCCTCTACATCGTCCTCGACGGACTAGTAGAAATGTCGTCGTCTGCAACTGGTGACGAAACGGTAATTGAAATCCTTGGACCTGTAAATCTGTTCATCCTTGCGGCCGTACTCAACAACGACATCTGTCTTCAATCCGCCAGAACCCTGACGCCTGCCCGGATCCTGATGATCCCCGCCAACCTCGTTCGCGAACTGCTGGGGGAGGACCATGACTTCATGAAGGCCGTGGTGTTTGAATTGGCAAGTGCCTACCGGCGCACAGTAAAGGAACTGAAGAACCAGAAATTGCGCAGCGGGACGGAGCGATTGGCCAACTGGCTGCTCCGGGAAGAACGCCGCCAGGGGGGAGAAGGTCACCTGACCATCCCGTTCGAAAAGCGGGTCCTTGCCGCCTATCTCGGTATGACGGCGGAAAATCTGTCCCGCGGATTTACAGCGCTGTCGGCCCATGGCGTGATCAGCAAGGGATTGAAAATCACGATCGCCGACGTCGGCAGACTGGCCGAATATGCGCGCCCAACCCCGCTCATCGATGAGAGCGAACCCGCGCAGCCGCACGAGCACTGAAGATGCCTCGCCTTCGTGCTCGTCCATTCCCGTTGACCTGCCGAAAATGCCACAAGCTATAGAGAAAAACCGCGCCGGTCAGACCGGGGCGGCTTCTCGTAGGCAGGTGACGCGGTGCTACTGGATCGATGCGAGAGCAGCCTCGAAACGCTCCTGCGCCTTCTTCGGCAGCTTGACATTTTTGTAGACGTCGAGATTGGCCGGAGCATCGCCGACAACGACGAGACCAACCATGCCCATGCCGACATGGGGCGCGCACTTGACGCCATAGGTACCCGCTACGTCGAAGGTCACGGTGACCTTCTCGCTCATCTTGCCCTTGAACTCGGCAGCGCCTTCCGGAAGCATGCCCTTGATGGTCTCGGCATTATGCCCCTTGTCGGTCGGAATGAAAGTGACGGTGTCGCCCGCAGCGATCTTGATGCCGGCCGGTTCGAAGACCATCGCGCCATCCTTGCCTTTGTTCAGCATGTGGATTTCGTGATCGGCGGCGAGGGCAGAACCGGCAATGGCGGCGAAAACAGCGGCGGCGACAGCAACACGCTTCAGCATCATAGACATTATGTTATCTCCTTGAAATCAGGACCCTTCGGATCCGTTGCGAGAGGAGATACGCTTTCCCTTGAGGCCCTTCTTTGAGCTTGCGCAACTAACAAAGCGCAATTTGGAAGACGTTCATGTTCGCAGCTTCAACTGCGATCCCTCGGCCCCTCGGCAAGCTCCGACAGGCCTGCGACATTCCTGACCAGCAATTTCTGACGACCGCCCTCGACCAGACCCAGGCCTTCCCAGGCACTGAGAATTCGCGACACCGTATGCAGTGTTGTCCCGGTCATCTCGGCAATGTCCTGGCGGGAAATGGGGAAATCGATACGGATTCCGCCGTGCTCCTTGCGGCCGGCCTTGCGCGCCAGGCGCAAGACGGCGTGGGCGACGCGTCGCTCGACTTCCTCGGTGGACATTTCACGGATGCGAGTATGCGCCTCCTCGAGCCTCTCCCCGATCGTCTGCATGGCGGTGACGGCGAGCCGTGGATTGTGCTCGACGAAACTGGGCCAGAGATCGGTGGGCCAGCCGAGCGCCACGCTCTCGGCCGCAGCAATTGCGGTCCCCGGATAGTCGGTGCGCTGGAGCGCCTTGGCAAAGCCAAAAAGATCGCCCGGATGGACAACCCGCACAATGATTTGCTGACCGTCGGCGGTGACCTGGGTCACCTTCAGCCGCCCATGCAAGAGAAGATAAAAGCTGACGGCCGGTTGGCCTTGTTCGAATACCGATTCCCCCTGGGGAACGCGACGCGGAGTGGCATGGCCAAGCAACTTGTCGAGGTCATCGTCGCCCATCCGGTCGAACAGCGGAAGAGCCTTGACGACGGTCCGATCAATCTTCACCGCCGCTGATCCTTTCTGCGCACGCCCGGCGCCCGAAGAATTCCGGGCGACGAGCGAAACCACTCATGGCAAAAAATTGAATTTATCTTCTAGACTAGGACGCCGCACGGCGAAAGGCAAAAACTAGTCTTTCATACCAGGTATTGTCCCGCACTAACCGGAAGCCGACATTGTCCGGCGGAGTACCGACCGAGCAACCTCCGCCTTTCGGGTCGCGGATGAAGGCGCTGAGCGGGGCCCGATGCTTGCCGGATGCGATATAGATGCCGCAACTTTGACTTGCACTGACTCCCTCTCCATCCTGCCCGAGCATAATCTTACGATTGCAGGTAGTGGTCCATTCCCAGATATTGCCGCCGAAGTCGGCCAGGCCGTACTCGCCTTCACCGAAGCGGCCGAGCGGCTGCGGCGTGGGATCCCGCGAGGCCTTGCGCGCCGCTTCGCGCTGATAGTCCGCAAGCCAGCGCAGAGCCGGATTGTTGCTGTCGGGATCGACGCCGAGGGCGTCATCGGGAAATTTTCCGCCGGCTGCGAAGGCAAGGTCCTCGTCGCTTGGCAGGGTCCACACCGCGTCGGTTCGCGTGCTCAGCCAGTCTGCGTAGGCGATCGCGTCATCATAGCTCACACCAGTGGCCGGCAGGTCCAACGAGGAGGGCGTCTCGTCCTCACGGGCAGGGCACGCCCCTTCCGCAACGCAGGCGTCGTATTCGGCAGTGGTCACCTGATATTTCATGATCTCAAGCGACCGCGTCCGCATGATCTCCGTCTTCGGTGCGTCAACGGCAAAGCCGTTCTTGTAGAACTCGCCGGCGGGTCGATAGGTGAAGCTGTGGGGCACGATGCGGATCGTCGCCGGCACCGGAATATCTGCGTGAACCGGCCTTAGCAGGCCGGTCTGGTAGGCCAGAAGTCCGCCGAATACCGCCATCAGCAGTGCTGGCAGGGCAATCGAAGTACTGGATGCAAAATGAGAATGACTGAGAGTGAACATGACGACCTCCCGGAGGTAGTCGATTGGCAGGCAAATGAAGTAATACCCATGCCCGCGTATCGCGGGCATGGGTATGCGCGGATCAGCTGACCGACGGAGCCAGAACCGAGGTCATGAGGTCGTCGTTCCACTCACCAGTGACGGCAAAGTGCGCGGCGGCGCCGAGCTCGAAGGCCTCAATCAGGTTGTGGTTGACATAGGCGTAGATACCCGGCTGCTGGAAGGTATAGTAGGCAGCCCCTGCGGCACCGCCGGGGATGAACCAGGTTTCCTGGTCGGTTTCCGGGGCATTGTGGAACTTGCCCGTCGCCCAGACATAGTCACCGTGACCGCCGATCAGATGCGGGCGGGTGTCGCGGTTGGCCTGAGAATGGACGATCAGGACGCGGTCGCCGACTTCGGCCTTCAGAGCGTTCTCACCGGTCAGCGCGCCCACGGCGCCGTTGAAGACGACATGGCTCGGGGTAAGGCTGCGCATGACTTGCAGAACATCCTGATAGGCATCGCCGGCCGTCTCGTACTTCTTAAAGGTGCCCTTCTCGTCCTTGGGAACGTAGAAGTCCTGCTCGCCGACATAGTAGACCTTGTCATAGACCAGTTCATTGCCCTTGCCGTCCTTCAGGCCATCGCGCGGCAGAACCATGATAGCGCCGTTCATGCCAGAGGTGACATGCCACGGCACCATGCCGGGAGGTGCGCAATGATAGACGAAGACGCCGGCCTTGTTGGCCTTGAAGCGCAACACCGTCTTCTCGCCCGGGTTGACTACCGTCAACGCGCCGCCGCCCAGTGCGCCGGTTGCCGAGTGGAAGTCTATATTGTGCTGCAGTGTATTGGTCTCGGGATTGATCAGCGTCAGTTCGACATAATCGTCCTGGTGCACGACCATCAGCGGACCAGGAACCGAACCGTTGAAGGTCATGGCATGGACCTCGGTTCCCTGGTCGTCGACGATGATCTTCTTTTCTTCGATCGTCATGGTAAACTCGACGACCTTCGGTCCGCCCTCGGCCTTCTGGGTATGGGCATGGACGAAGGGTGGCTTCACCAGTTCGATCTTCTGCCGCGGCAGGGCAGCGATCTGGGCTGCAGTTGCCTTGGCGTTGGTCTTGATCTCGCCGCCCTCGGCGCGGGCTTCGGACGTGTTGATGATCGGCGCCAGTGCGCCGGCGAAGGCCGCACCGGCCAGAATCGTGCGGCGAGTTACCTGAAACTTCTCGGTCATCGGATTATCTCCTTTGGTGTAGAACGGAGCGAGTATCGTCCGGTCGAGAATGCTTTTACGCCCGGACACAGGCCTGCAATTTGTGCCAGCACAAACTTCCCCCGGCGCAGGGGCTTCTGCGTCATTTTGGCAGAGGGAGGCCAGCCTGAAGGCGCTGAATCAATTGAGAATGCAAGGTTTTGCTTGCGTCTCGTCAAAGAGCGAATGCGCCCGCACCCGTATTGGTGTTTGCGATTTATCAAAAACACGGAGTTTCGCGATGAGCAGCCAGCACACAGTCCGCAGTGGCGGCATCCCCCGAGGCCTGTCAAAGACAGGACCGGTCCTGTTCTCCTATGGCTTCAGACCTTTCTTTCTGAGTGCTGGTCTTATGGCGATCGCCGCCATGGTGTTGTGGATCCTGGCGCTGACCACAGGACTGGAAATCGGAGGCTCGTATGGCGGACTTCACTGGCACGCCCATGAAATGCTATTCGGCTTCGCGCCCGCGGTCGTGGCCGGCTTCCTCCTGACCGCGGTGCCAAACTGGACGGGCCGGTTGCCGGTGTCCGGTCGCCCGCTGATGGTCCTCTTCGGCCTATGGCTCTCCGGTCGTCTCGTCCTTTTGCAGCCCGACCTGATCGGGATCGAGATCGCCGCTGCAATCGACAGCCTGTTCCTGCCCGCCCTGTTTTTCATCTGCGCACGCGAGATTGTCGCCGGCCGCAAGTGGAAGGACCTGAAGGTTCTGCTGGTGCTCACCTTCCTGTCCGTCGCCAATGTCGGTTTCCACGTCACCGCATTGAGCGGTGAGCACGGTGGCTTGATGCAGAGGTTGGCTGTGTCTGCCTATGTCGTCCTCATCATGATCATCGGCGGCCGGATCATCCCGAGCTTTTCGCGCAATTGGCTGAACCAGCGTAGCGTGACGCGTTTCCCCATACCATTCAATAACTTCGATACCGCTGCGATCATCGGCGGCGCCGTGGCGCTCGGCGGCTGGACACTCCTTCCGGAAAGCCGTCTGACCGGACTGATCGCCCTTGCCTCCTTCGGCCTGCATGTCGCCCGTCTGGTGCGCTGGCGTGGCCATGCCGTCTTCGCCGAGAAGCTGCTTTTCATCCTTCATCTCGCCTACGGTTTCGTGCCCCTCGGTTTCCTCGCCATTGCCCTCGGCACGCAAGACTATCTGGCGGCCAATTCCGTGCTGCACATCATGACTGTCGGCGCCATCGGGACGATGATGCTGGCCGTCATGACCCGCGCCACGCGGGGCCATACCGGCCGCGTGCTGGCCGCCTCCCGCACCACGACGCTGTCCTACGCGGCAATCCTACTGGCCGCCCTGCTGCGCCCCGCCGCCGACCTGCTGCCGGATTACATGATGGAGCTCTATTCGGCGGCCGGCCTCTTCTGGATTGTCGCCTTTGCGCTGTTCGTTTTCGAATACGGACCGATGCTTTCCCGTGTCCGGCGCGTGGCGATCGGCTGAGCGTTAGTCAGAGAGCCCGGCGCCTGCTGGCGCCGGGCTCCTGAAAATGACAGTCGCGAAGATAATCAATGACGGGCAGCAACCGGGAAGACGCCGGATCGGATGAGATCGGGCGTCCAATGCGGTATGTAAGTCAGTTCCACAACCGCCATGTTGACCCCGTCGATTGCTTCGACGGCTGCCTGCACTGCCTGTTGCAGAAATCCGGCGGCAGGGCAGCCACGCGACGTTGTCGTCATGACGACGAGCGCTCTGCCGCCGACATCGACCGTCACATCGTAGATCAGGCCGAGATCGACAATGTTGCCGCCGATCTCGGGATCCGTGATCCCCTTGAGCGCGGCGACGATTTCTCCGGCAAGCCCCGGCAGGCTGTCGACGTCCATCACCTCACTCCTGCGCCTCGCCGATACGGATCAGCATGCGATAGGCCGTTCCCGTCTCGTCGTAATTGCCCACCCACTGGTGGCCGCGTTTCTCGAGTTCCGGCAACAGGAAGACCGGCTCCCGCGACAGCAGGGCGAACAGCACCTCACCGGGGTCCATGAGTTCGGTCTTGGAGAGAATGCGGACCATCGGCTCCGGTGGATTGAGTTCCGTGAGATCGAGATGGAACACCGGTTCCGCCCACAGTGCCGCCGAGACCGCGCCTTCAGACGCCGCAACGTCGGCCGGTCCGCCCGCTTCGGGGGTGAACAGCACCGCCCATTCGCCGCCGCCGATCTCGGATGCTTCGTGCGAAAAGCCGCGCTTGGCCATGACGTTGAACAGCGGGGCCGGCTTGAAGGTGGCGATGAGACGAAGCCCCTCGCCGGGCTTGAGAGACTGCACGGCTTCCATGATCGCCTGGAAGGGTTCACCGCCATTGCGCAGGATCGGCCGGACATCGAGTTCTTTATAGGCGTGTGTCATCTTGACCTCGTGGGCTGGAGGGACGGCAGGAAGAAATTGGGACGGATCGCGCCGCCAGGCAAGCGCTTGTCGGGCGCTAATTCCATCAGCCGGCGCATGCGCAGGAATTCGGCGACCAGCGCAAGGCTCGCGCCGAACTGCAATCCGGCGCCGGCGCGAAAGAGCAATGGCTGGTCCAACGCCAACGCAAGGGTGGAAAGCAGCACCCCGGCATGGAACAGCAGGAACCAGCGCCGGCCGCGCGACTCGCTGACGAGATCCTGCACGCGCGGTGTGGGAACGCGCCCCAGTATAGGTCCGTAGCATTCAAGCCAAGTCAGGAAGGGAATGATCTTGAAGAGCTTGGCAAGGCCGAGGCCAGTCAGCCATCCGAAACCCAGAAGATAGACGATGCCGACAATGTCGCTCGACAGTCGGCCGACCACCGCAGCCACGCCGAACCAGCCCGCACCGATAAACAGCGCGGCAAAGGCGGCGATACTGGCAAGGCTGTTGAGTTCGAGCTTTGGCCGCCGACGCGCATGATAGATGGCATGAAGATCGACGGCGTAGAGCCCCAGGGCGGCGAGTGAAAACACAAGGGCCAGGGTCAAGGTTGACCTCACGAAGCCGGCCTCACCGTCGTTCACGGACAAGAACAGGGCGACCAGAAGCATGGCGATCGACGCAGCACCCGCCAGCCAAACGCGCCTGGCGCCGCGGAACGCGCTATCCGGCGACAGCAGGAACATCGGCAGTAGCTTGTAGCTGACGCCAACCGCCGTGACCGTCAGCCAGCCGCCAAGGCCGAGCGCCGCATGCAGCGGCAGCCCGGCCGGCAGGAAACCGGTCCAGGAGGACGGCAGATAGCCGGAAAGGACGAGCGCGAATGTCGCCCCGAGCCCGAGTGTCGCCAGCAGCGCGACCAGCCCGAGGCCGACGAATTGGGCCGGCTGGGCCAGCGGCCATGCACTGGCAAGCGTGATGCCGACGATGCCGGCGATCGTCAGGTAGCCTGCGGAAAGGCCCAGGGCACCGAACGAGAGCAGCGGGGCAGCGAAAGCCCCGCCCCTGTCCATGAGCATGAAGCCGAGCACCAGTGAGGCCTCGCCGACGACGATTGCAGCAAGGCCCGGCAGGGCCGCACTGCCGCCCTTCAACGGCTTCGCCACCAGCACCGGCACGAACTGCAGCAAAGCGCCGGACATCAGCATGCCGAACCAGCCGGTGGTCAGCAGATGAACGACCGCCAATGTCGGCGGCGCCTCGATCGCTGCTCCGGGATAACCGTAACCCGTTGCGAGCAATGCCTCGGCCAGCAGCAGAAAGACGCAGCTAGCCGCGAAATAGGCCATGGTCCAGCGGGAAAGACTCGCACCCGGCATGTCCGTCTCCTCATTGCGGCGCCGTTGTCGGCGATCCGCTCAATGGGCCCCGCCGCAGCCGCAACCGCAGTCGGAGGCGGTATCGGCACTGGGCGCGGCGGCCTCGTTCAGCCGTTCGATCGCCACGCGCCATACCTCCGGCCCCTGCTCGAGGTATTCCCAGCCGAACAGGCCGGAGAAGTTCGACTGCAGATGATACCGAAGCGGGCGGGGATCATGATCGCTGGTGATCAACATTGCTGCCCCTGGTGCCAGTGCATTCAGCATTCCGAAGATCCGTGGATGGCGTTCCGGTGGGGGAACAAGTCGCACGTCGATATGGGGCCTGGTCTCTGCAATATAGGTCATTGGTTCGTCCTGTCTCTCTTCGGCCCGCAAATCATTATTGGCGGCCCGGGCCAGGCCGATGCCTTGGATTAGCTCCAAGCCCGGGAATCGACCTTGTCGCCGCGCAAATAAAATGGCGAAGGCGGATTTGGCCTTTCGCCGCGATCCTTGGGATTTGGCAAAGAGCAAGTCTGCGATCGGGTTTAGGCAGGGGACAATTGTGAACCCGGAGTACCCCATGTCCCGCGAACTGATCGAAAAATACGGAGAGGCCCGCCTGCCCCGCTACACCAGCTATCCGACCGCGCCGCGCTTTGCCCCGGGCATCGGTGCCGGCACCTATGGCGACTGGCTGGCCGCCATCCCGGCCAACGAGGTGGTTTCGCTCTACCTGCACATCCCGTTCTGCCGGTCGATGTGCTGGTATTGCGGCTGTCACACCTCGATCACCCAGAAGGACCAGCCCATCCTCGATTATCTCGACGTGTTGAAGCGCGAAATTCGGCTCGTGGCGAAGGCTGCCGGCAGACCGCTGAAGGTCGGCCAGGTCCATTTCGGCGGCGGCACGCCGACCATCATGACGCCGCAGGAATTCCTCAATCTGTCGATCTTCCTGCTGCAGGAGTTCGACATCACCTCATCCGCCGGCATCGCGGTTGAAATCGACCCGCGCACGCTGACGCCGGAGATGATCCGGGCGCTCGGTCAGTCCGACGTGACGCGCGCCAGCCTCGGCGTCCAGAGTTTCGATCCGGTTGTTCAGAAGGCGATCAACCGCATCCAGACCGAGGAACAGACGGCCGAGGCAACCCGCGGGCTGCGCGCCGCCGGCATCGACGGCATCAATTTCGACCTGATCTACGGCCTGCCGCACCAGACGGTGCAATCCTGCATCGAAACGGCCAAGGCGGCGATCGCCATGCGGCCTGACCGGTTCGCGGTGTTCGGCTATGCCCATATCCCGTCCTTCAAGAAGCACCAGCGGTTGATCGATGAAAACGCCCTGCCGGACGCCGCCGCGCGCCATGCCCAGGCCGAAGCCATCGCCGAGACGCTGGTCGCCGCCGGCTATCGCCGCATCGGCCTCGACCATTTCGCCCTGCCTGAGGACGATCTGGCGCTCGCCGCCGAGACCGGTGGCCTGCACCGCAATTTCCAGGGCTACACGACGGATGCCTGCAAGACCCTGATCGGTCTCGGCGCTTCCGCCATCGGTCGCACATCCGAAGGCTATGTCCAGAATGACGTGGCGATCGGCCAATATGCCCAGCGCATAGCCTCTGGCCAGCTCGCCACCGCCAAGGGCTACCGCCTGACGGCGGAGGACCGGCTGAGAGCCCAGGTGATCGAACGGCTAATGTGCGACTTCCGCGCCGATCTGGCCGACCTTTGCGCACAGCACGGCTTCGCCGTCGAACAATTGCTGTCCGGCAATGCCATGTTCCAGCGCCTGCTCGAAGACGGGATCACCGAAATCGCCGAAGGGATCATCACCGTCAAGGATGATTGCCGCTTCATCATCCGCGCGGTCGCGGCGAGCTTCGACGCCTATCTCGACCAGTCGGCGAGAACCCATTCCAAGGCGGCCTGAAAGCCGAACCTTTACCCTTCAACAAGAAGAGGCCCGGCACCTCCCCGATGCCGGGCCTCCCTTTGCGTGCCTTGCCGTGTCCGCCTCAGCCGGCAAGGCCGCGATAGATGGCCGGCAGGGCTGCCGGCAGTCGGGCGATGTTCGAGACAACGGCATAGCCGTGCTGACCGAAGATCGCCGGCACATAGGATTTGGCATCGCGGTCGACCGTCACGCCGAACACCCTGACACCCTTGCGTCGCGCCTCGATCACCGCCCGCCGGCTGTCTTCGAGCGCAAATCGCCCTTCATAGTGATCGACGTCGTTGGGCTTGCCATCGGTGAGCACCAGCAACAGCTGACGGCGGTTCGGCTGCTCGGCGAGCTTGGCCGTCGCATGGCGGATCGCCGCGCCGATCCGGGTGTAATAGCCGGGCTTCAGCGCCGCGATGCGGTTCTCCACTACTGGTCCCATCTTCTCGCCGAAATCCTTGACCGTCTCAACCCGCACCCACGAGCGGCGGCGCGACGTGAACGTCAGGATCGAGTGATTGTCGCCACAGGCCGCAAGACCGTTGGCCAGCACCAGAAGCGCCTCCTTTTCGACGTCAAGCACCCGCAGGTCGTCGAACCAGGCGTCGGTGGACAGCGAAACATCGACGAGAAGGGTGACCGCGAGATCGTGCGCCTGCGGCCGGCTCATCAGATGGATGCGGTCACTGCCCTCGCCACCCGCCTTGAGGTCGGTCCGGCTGCGCACCACCGCATCGAGATCGAGATCGGCGCCGTCAAGCTGGGCTCTCAGCATCTCGTGCTTGGGTCGCAGCACTTCGAACTGCCGGCGCACGCGGCGGATCAGGCTTTTCATCGCCGCACTCGCCTCCGGGCCTTGCGCCTCTTCTGGCGCAGGCCCTGCCAGCACGCGGCAATAATCCTTGAGATAGGCATTGCGCCGATAGTCCCACTCCGGATAGCTCAACTCCGCCGTCAGCGGCGTCCGGTCGAGCGCTTCGGGCGGAAGATCGAGATCGAAGCGGAAGCGCGCCGACGGACGACCCTTGCGCTCGCCGAGCGTCATCTCGTCCAGTTCGTCCGCCGCTGCGGCGTCATGGTCGTCGCTGTCGTCACCGGGGCGATCGACATTGACCATCTCGGCCATCGCCAGGATCTTCTCGAAACGGTTGAGGATGAACGGGCTGCGGTCCTTGTCGCGGCCGTCGCTCTTCTCGCGCGTCGCGATCTGGCGTCCGGTCGTGGCCCCCTGACGCTCCCCGCTGGCGGCCGGTCTGTCCTCTTCGGTGCGCGGCGCACTCTCCTCGCGCAGCAGCGCATCGGGCCAGAGCGGTACGGGCATCATCGGCAGATAGCCCGGCGGCGCCCTGGTCGGCAAAGGCTCGGAATGAGCGAGCGGCGCAAGTCCCGCCCCCTCGCGCAACAGGTCGATGATGCGATCCTCGACCAGTCGCTCGACGCGCGGCAGCTTACCGCGCTGCCGCTCCACCAGCACGGCGGCGCAGAGCGCACGATAGCGGGACTTGAGGCCGGGAAACCGCTCCAGCACCGTGTGGGCCGTTTCCGTGGCCCGGTCGAGCAGGGCCATATCGCGGGTCAGCGGATCGCTTGCCGAGACCGGATCAAGCGGCATGACCGCCATGGCCGCCGCCAACCAGACATAGAGATCGCGGTTGAGTTCGGCCCTGGGCAGGAGATCGAGCACCGGCGGCAGCATGACGGTCGCGTGATCGCGACCGGGCTGGACCAGCTTCTCTTCGCCGAGACCCAGCCGCTGGCGGAACTTCAGGCGATGGCTTGAGGTTCGTCCGCGCGCCGGGGCGAGTTGCACCGCCCGCTCACCACCGAAGCCGCGAAAGCAGACGGAGAGCACCGAATGGACGTCCTCGAGCAAAACGGCGGCCTCCGGATAGCGCGGCCAGGTGCGGGTATTCCCGGCGATGTTGTGCCAGGCGCGCCCGACGGTCTCTTCCAGTTCCAGGAAGTCCAGCATGATGCACCTCTTTAGCGGATGACCGCGCTCGCCAGTTCGAGAAGGGCTGAGCGCACGTCCGGCTCGTCGGTCAGCGGCTCGATCATCGCCGAGCGCACGGCTTCCTTCGGCGCAAGGCCCGCGTCGATCAGGCTGGCGCAATAGACCAGCAGGCGGGTGGAGACGCCCTCTTCCAGATCATGGCCTTTGAGCGCCCGCAACCGACGGGCCAGTTCGACCAGCGGGGCGACCCGCGCCTCGTCCAGCCCGCTTTCGGCCGAAACCACGGAGATCTCGCGATCCTTCGGCAGGAAATCGAACTCGATGGCGACGAAGCGCTGGCGGGTCGACGGTTTTAGCGTCTTCAAGAGGTTTTGGTAACCGGGGTTGTAGGAGATGACCAGCATGAAGCCGGACGGTGCGTTCAGCACTTCTCCGGTGCGCTCAAGCGGCAGGATGCGCCGGTCGTCGGTCAGCGGATGCAGCACCACCGCCACGTCCTTGCGCGCCTCGACCACCTCATCGAGATAGCAGATACCGCCTTCGCGCACGGCCCGCGTCAGCGGCCCGTCGACCCAGACCGTATCGCCGCCTTTCAAAAGGTAGCGGCCGGTAAGGTCGGCGGCGGCCAGGTCGTCATGGCAAGAAACGGTCGACAGCGGCAGGCCGAGCTTGGCGGCCATATGCCCGACAAAGCGGGTCTTGCCGCAGCCGGTCGGCCCCTTGAGGAGAAGCGGCAGCTGGCGCGTCCAGGCGGTCTCGAACAGGGCGCATTCATTGCCGGCCGGCGAATAGGCCGGAATGTCTGGCATAGGCGGATTGGTGAGCATGAGGTTCATGGGGTGTTTCCTTCAAAAACAGGCGCTATCGACACGAGGCATGTATCGGGGCCAGAGCTTCTCCGGTCCGGGGGAAGCGCCGGGAATGTCCGGGCCCGGAAGGGCTTGAAACCCTTCCGGGAGACGAGGCTTTACTCTGCCGGTTCGGCGATGCCGCCGAAGGCCAGAGCCTTTTCCTTGCCGGGCATGAGAACCGACCAGGCGAACATCAGGGCCGAGACCAGTACCACGGCGCCGGAGCCGAGGCGCACCCAGTAGAACAGCGCCAGCTGGTCCTGAACGGCCATGTAGCTTTCGCCGAGCACACGCTGCAGGTGGACCTGGAGGACACCGGCAAAGGTCAGCGCGAAGGTCATCACCGACATGGCCGTGCACATCATCCAGAAGCTGGCGATCGACAGCCACTGGTTATACGGCTGGCGGCCGCGGATTTCCGGGATGGCATAGGCCATGATGGCAAGGTTGAGCATGACATAGGCACCGAAGAAGGCCAAATGCCCATGGGCGGCGGTGACCTGCGTGCCGTGGGTATAGTAGTTCACCGACGACAGCGTGTGCAGGAAGCCCCAGACGCCGGCACCGAAGAAGGCCATGACCGAGCAGCCGATCGACCACAGCAGCGCTGCCTTGTTCGGATGCTTGCGGCCGGCCTTCCAGGTCATCACGAAGGTGAAGATCACCATGGTGAAGAAGGGGGCGACTTCCAGCGTCGAGAACAGCGAACCGATCCACTGCCAGTAACCCGGAGCGCCGATCCAGTAGTAGTGGTGGCCGGTGCCGAGAATGCCGGAAAACAGCGCCAGGCCGACGATGACATAGAGCCACTTCTCGACCACTTCACGGTCGATGCCGTTGAGCTTGATCATCAGGAAGGCGAGGACGGAGGCCATGATCAGCTCCCACACGCCTTCGACCCACAGATGCACGACATACCACCAGTACATCTTGTCGAGCGCCAGGTTGACCGGGTTGTAGAAGGCGAAGAGGAAGAAGATCGCAACACCCCACAGCCCGAAGATCAGGATGTTGGTGACGACGGTCTTGCGGCCCTTGAGCACCGTGAGCGTGACGTTGAACAGAAGCATCAGCGCGACGATGACGATGCCGACCTTGATCGCGAAGGGCTGTTCGAGAAACTCGCGCCCCTCATGGATGTGGAACAGATAGCCTACCACGGCAGCAGCTGCCGCGACGAGGAAGATCCAGAACTGGGCAATCGCCAGCTTGGGGCTATAGAGTTCGGTCTCCGCTTCCTCGGGAAGCAGATAGTAGGTCGCGCCCATAAAGCCCATCAGCAGCCACACGATCAACGCGTTGGTGTGGATCATGCGCACTATGTTGAATGGCAGGAGTTCGGACAGCGTGTTGGGCAGCACGTAGATCGTGCCGGCGAGCACGCCGAACAGGACCTGGGCGAGGAAAAGGCCGAGCGCGCCGTAAAAATACAGCATCGCGACCTTCTGCGATTGATATTTCATGAGTGTGTCTCCTTGTCGCGATAACGGCTCAACCGGCCTCGTTCGGCGGCCAGTTCTGCGTCTTGATCTTGCTCGTCCATTCCAGGAAGTCGGCGAGATCGTTGAGTTCCTGTTCGGTCAGGTTGAACTGCGGCATCTGGCGCCGACCCTCGGCGCCGGACGGCTGGGCGGCCATCCAGGATTTCAACGTCTCGCGCGCGCCCTCTGGATCTTCCTTGCCGCCCCACCGCACCCAGACATTGCCGAGCTCGGGAGCGAAGTAGGCGCCTTCACCGAGAAGTGTGTGACAATTGATGCAGGAATTCTTTTCCCAGACGTGCTTGCCGCGCGCCACGCCATCGGTGAGCGTGGATTCGTCGGTGGACGTCGTCTTCATATAATAGTGGCTGTGGGCCGTCAGGCCCACGAAGATCGTGAAGAAGAAGATGGACCCGCCATAGAAGACGTTGCGGGCCCCTGTCTTGGTTAGGCGCTCTGCCATCCCCTTGGTCCTTTCGTTCGCCGCAGCTTTCATTCCGCCGCCGGCCTAGTGAAATCCCCCCTGCAGCGGTCGGCGGACTGGCCGCCCCTCAATGCCGTTCTGCGGGACGGTCCCTTTCTAGCGGCGGACGAAAAGCCTTCTTTGCTATTTGGCAAATAAACGGGCGAAGGTCAGAGCGCTCAGACCGGAGCAGCGATCGCCACGAACACGGCGCGCGAAAGCGCCAGCAGGACGAAGGTCAGCGGCCAGGCGACGAGCGCGAAACGCAGCACGCCACTGGCATGGCGCAGGCCCATGAAGTCGAGGATCACGATGCGCGCCTTGGCGAGAGCGGCCATGAGGACGATCCCGATCGGCACCAGCATGTGGCCGCTGAGCGCGGCCATGATCGCTCCGCCGGCCGCTAGCACGCTTGCGGTGACGAAAGCCCAGTGAAGGCGTTCTTGGGAAAAGCGGTCCATCGGATCAGGCCAGGTAAATTATCGGGAACATGACGATCCAGACCAGATCGATTGCATGCCAGAGCGTGGTGATCAGCGCCACGTTGCCGCGCCCCGGCCGCCAGGCGATCAACAGCATGACGAGCGCCCCGAACACCACATGCAGCAGATGGAAACCGGTGATGATGAAATAGAGCTCGAAGAAGCCGCTGACCGCTTCATCCCCGGCATAGCGGATTTCCCCGGCATATTCGAAGAGCTTGACGACGAGGAAAACAAAACCCAGCAGGGCCGCCGCGATCAGCGAGCGACGGACCTGCCGGGTCGAGGCGGTGGGGCGAGCCGCCACCGCCGCCTGCCAACCACTGGTGAGAAGCACGACTGTGTTGATGGCCGCGAGCCCGGGGCTCAAGTGCAACCGCGCCAGGGCGAACCGTTCCGGCTCGAAGGCCGACATGACCAGGAAGGCACCGATCAGGATGCCGAAGGCGACAAGCTCGCTCCACACCAGCACCCAGAGCAGGAGAACGTCACTCTCCTCCTCATCGATCGTCGGCGCCAGGGCGACCGCTGAAATATTGGTTCCCGTCATCATGGGTTGGTTTTTAGGCGCAGGCTATCGGCGCGTCTTTGCGGCAGCACAAAGAAAAATGACAGTCGCCAAGTTATGGTCACACGATCGAAGGAGATTGCTTCCATGACTGACGCCCAGATCGGCCTTGCCGTAGCCACACCCATCATTATCGGGTTCGCGATCCTGCTTCATCGCATGGGCGTCCTGCAGCGCGGAGGAACGATTTCGGCCGTACTTGCCTCGGTCGCCATCGCGACGGTGCTTTTCTTCGGCCAGTGAGGAGGAGTCTGCCATGCATGCCCACCACACCCTCGACCAACAGGAACTGAAGACGCTGACGCAGAACCATGAAGAACTGCTCGGCCTTTGCCGCAATCTCGAAGAGCTCGCCGACAGCCTGCCCTTCGCCATAAACGAGACGCTGTGCCGCGAAATATCGGACACCGTCGTGCCGCTCCTTGCCCGAACGCAGGAATTCGAGGAGCGACTGCTTTTCCCCGACCTCGACCGCAGCGCGGGTTCATGCTTCACTGCGATGATGATCGAGCGGCTGAAGAACGAGCATCGCTGCGACCGCCTCGCCGCCGAAGAAATCTCGCTGACGCTGAAGGCCATGTTGCGCGGCCATTGCGGCCTGACCTTCGAAACCATCGGCTACATGCTGCGCGGATTCTTCGAATGCGTGCGCCGTCACGTGGCCGCCGAGAAGGCTATGATCGACCAGTTGATCCCGATGGAGCCGGAACAGCGGATGGCGGTGGCATGACCAACCTTCTGATCGCGCTTGCCGCTTTCCTGGCGCTTCACTCCGTGCCGGCCATCCCTCCGATCCGCGCCGGCGCCATCGCCATGCTCGGCCGGCGCACCTATCTCGGGCTCTATTCGCTGATCTCGGTGCTAGTCCTCGCCTGGGTGTTCCAGGCGGCACTCACCACCGAATACATCCCGCTCTGGGAGCCGGCCGGGTGGCAAGCCAAGGTGACGCTGGTCACCGCACCGATCGGGATGTTCCTCGTTCTTGCCGGCCTTGCGAGCAGTAATCCTCTGTCGATCACCATGCGGCAGGAAACGGCGCCCGGCGCCATCACCGCGATCACCCGCCATCCGGTACTCTGGGGCTTCCTGTTCTGGTCGCTTGGCCATCTGGTGCCGAACGGAGACCTGCGCTCGCTGATCCTGTTCGGCGGGCTGGCGTTATTCACAGTGTCGGGTTTCGCCCTCCTCGACCGTCGCGCCCGCAAGCGTCTCGCCGGTCGCTGGGACCAGATGGCGAAGGCTTCCTCGCTCGTACCCTTCGCCGCCGCTCTTTCGGGCCGCAACCGATTGCGAATCGACGCCCCCCTCCTGCTGTCGGCCCTCGCCGCTGCCGCCATCACTGGATGGCTGCTCTCCGGCGGGCACGCCCTTCTGTTCGGTGCCGATCCGCTGCTTGCCACCAGTTTCTAGCCCGACTCGCCGCCCCATTCGCTCGCCAACGGCTCGTCCGTGATCCGCAACAAATCGATGGCACGGGCGGCGATATGGTCGACGAACGCATCAACCGTCTCCGGCCGACGGTAGAAGGCCGGCACCGGCGGCATGATGATCGCTCCCATCTCGGTGACTGACACCATGTTGCGCAAGTGCCCGAGATGCAGCGGCGTCTCGCGGGCGAGGAGAACCAGCGGCCGGCGTTCCTTCAGGTGCACGTCCGCGGCCCGGATCAGCAGCGTATCGGCAAGCCCGGTGGCGATCCCGGACAGGCTGCGCATAGAGCACGGCGCAACGATCATGCCGGCCGTGCGAAACGAGCCGCTGGCAATCGCCGCTCCGATATCTCCGATCGCATAGCGACGAACGGAGAGCGCCTCGAGCCGCGCCAGCGCGCCCTCTCCCAGTTCGTGGGCGAAGGTGCGCTCCGCCGCCGCAGACACCACCAGATGTGTCTCCACACCGGCCAGCCCGACCAGCCGCTCGGCGATCCTGAGGGTGATCGGGGCTCCGGATGCGCCGGAGACGCCGAGCACGACGCGTTTGACGCTCATGGCAGATCCCCCAAGCCCAGCTCGCTCCACATCGCATCGACCCTGACGCTCACCTCCGGCGCCATGTCCAGCACCCGACCCCATTCCCGTTCCGTCTCCGGACCGATCTTGGTCGTGGCGTCGAGCCCGAGCTTGCCGCCGAGCCCCGGCTTGGGCGAGGCGAAATCGAGATAGTCGATCGGCGTGTCGGGGATGATGGTGACGTCGCGGCTGGCATCGAACCGGGTCGACAGCGCCCAGATCACATCATGCCAGTTGCGCACATCGATATCCGGATCGACGGCGATGATCAGCTTGGTATAGCTGAACTGCGGCAGCATCGACCATAGCCCCATCATGATCCGCCTGGCCTGCCCCGGGTAGCGCTTGTCGATCGACACGACGATGGCGCGGTAGGAGCAGGCTTCCGGCGGCAGCCAGAGGTCGGAGATTTCCGGGAACTGCTTCTTCACCAGCGGCAGGAACAGCTCATTCATCGCCTCCCCGAGCTTGGACGGCTCGTCCGGGGGGCGGCCGGTATAGGTCGAGAGATAGATCGGCTTCTTACGCATGGTGATCGCCGAAAGCGTCATCACGGGGAAGCGATCGACCGAGTTGTAGTAGCCGGTATGGTCGCCGTAAGGCCCCTCTTCGGCCACCTCGCGCATCGAAACCGTACCCTCCAGCACGATTTCCGCATTGGCCGGCACGCAGAGCGGCTGGCTCAACGCCTTCACCACCCGGCTGCGGCGCCGTTTGAGCACGCCGGCGAAGCCGAGTTCGCTCATGCCTTCGGGCAGCGGCATGACGGCCGAAAGGATGGTGGCCGGATCGGCGCCGATCACCACGGCGACCGGCATGTCCTGCGCCAGCTTCTGCCACTCCCGATGATGCTTGGCCCCGCCGCGATGCGCGAGCCAGCGCATGATCAGCCTGTCGCGACCAAGCACCTGCATCCGGTAGATACCGACATTCACATCATTGGGATCATCGGGCGAACGCGTGATGACCAGCGGCCAGCTGACCAGCGGCGCCGGCTCCCCCGGCCAGCACCACTGGACCGGCAGGCGCCCAAGGTCGATCTGATCGTCGCGCCAGACGACCTCCTGGCAGGACGCGCCGGAGACCTGCTTGACCCGAAGGGAGAGCGCCGACTGCAACATTGGCAATTTCCCCATTGCCTCCTTGAGCGAGCGCGGCGGTCGCGGCTCGCGCAATTCGCCGAGCAGATCCGCGAGTTCGCCGATACCCCCACTCTGGAGCCCGAAGCCCCATTCGATGCGCTCCCGCTTGCCGAACAGATTGGTCAGTAGCGGGATCGGCACGATCTCGCCGGCGGCGTTGACGGGCTTTTCGAACAACAGCGCCGGCCCGCCGGAGGCGAGCACGCGGCGATGGATTTCCGTCACCTCATGCACCAGCGAGACCGGCCTCTCAATGCGTTTCAAGCTGCCGCGATGCTCCAGCTCGGCGGCAAAATCCTGGAGGTTGGCATAGCGCCTCGGGGCGGGTTGTGCGTTTTTCATCCCGCCTGTGTGGCGCTTAAAAATCATCGAGTCTTTGCGCTGGCTCAAATGCATGCGTCGACCGAACCATTAGCATGATGCGCACCGCTCTCTGCAAAGGCCCTGACAATATGGAATTTCCCAAGACGCTCGCCACACCCCTGAACTACGTTCCCATAGCGGTGATCGAGCGAGCGACGGGACTGTTGTTTGCCAGGATGATGAAGGAGCATCCAGGCCTGTTCGAGCGCCTGGGCGAGCACAAGGCCAAGCGTTTTGCCTTCCTGCCAAGCGATCTCCCCCTCGCCTTCCTCGTCGAGCCCAACCGCCCGTCGATCCGCGTGCTGCGCAGAAGCGCGTCGGCGCTCACCGCTGATGCTACGGTCGAAGGTCCGCTGTTCATGCTGCTGGCCTTGCTGGAAGGGCGCTGTGACGCCGACGCGCTGTTCTTCTCGCGCGACCTCAATGTCACCGGCGACATGGAGGCCATGCTCGCCATGCGCAACGCCCTTGACGACTGCGACATCGACCTGCCGCGCGACCTCTCGACACTGGCCGGTCCGTTCGCACCGGTCTTCGGCCGCATGGCGGAGAGTGTAAGGCGCCGCGCGCTGGGCCAGGAGGGTTCGGCATGGAACTGATCTGTCCGGCCGGCACGCCCGCCGCCTTCCGTGAAGCCGTCGATGCCGGTGCCGATGCCGTCTATTGCGGCTTCCGCGACGAGACCAATGCCCGCAACTTTCCGGGCCTGAACTTCAGCCGCGACGAACTGCGCGAGGCGATCGCCTATGCCCGCCGCCACAAGACGCAGACCTTCGTCGCGCTCAATACCTTCATGCGCGCCGGCGACGAGGAGATCTGGTATCGCGCCGCGGCCGATGCCGTGGCGCTGGGCGCCGACGCCCTCATCCTCGCCGATTTCGGCCTGATGGCGCATGTGACCGAGCGCTATCCCGAGCAGCGCCTGCACGTCTCCGTACAGGCCTCGGCCTCCAATGTCGATGCGATCAATTTCCTGGTGGACGCCTTCAACGCCATGCGCGTCGTCCTGCCGCGCACGTTGACCATCGCCGACATCGCCCGCATCGCGCCGAAGATCCGCTGCGAGATCGAGGTCTTCGTATTCGGCGGGCTCTGCGTCATGGCCGAGGGCCGCTGCTCGCTCTCCTCCTATGCCACTGGCAAATCGCCGAACATGAACGGCGTCTGCTCGCCCGCGAGCCATGTCCACTACCGCAAGGAAGGCAACGAACTGGTCTCCGAACTGGGCGACTACACCATCAACCGCTTCCCCGCAGGCGAGGCGGCCGGTTATCCGACGCTCTGCAAGGGCCGTTTCGATATTGCCGACGACCAGGCCTACGCCTTCGAGGATCCGGTCTCGCTCGACGTGATGAGCGAGATCGATGCGCTGACGGCCGCCGGGGTCAGCGCGCTCAAGATCGAGGGACGGCAGCGCGGCAAGGCCTATGTCGCGGAGGTCGTCTCCACGCTGAAGAAGGCGCTCTCGGCCAAACCGGAACAGCGCGCGGCCCTGCTCGCCGGCCTTAGGGGCTTAAGCGAAGGGCAGAAGACCACATCGGGCGCCTACGAGAAGCGCTGGAGATGAGCATGACCGATACCCCTTCCCCCGCGCTTACCATGGGCCCAGTCTACTATCTGTGGGACGGGCCGAAATGGCGCGACTTCCACTTCCGCATCGCCGACGAATCGCCCTTCGATACCGTGGTGATCGGCGAGACCGTGTGCTCCAAGCGCCAGCACTTCATCGAACCGCATCTGGCCGAAGTGACCGAGAGGCTGGAGGCCGCCGGCAAGACCGTGGTGTTCTCCACGCTGGCGCTGGTGACGCTCGAGCGGGAAAGCCGGCAGGTACGCGAACTGGTCGAGGAGAGCGATCACCTGATCGAGGCCAACGACCTTTCGGCGCTCGGGCTGCTGAACGGCAAACCGCACAATGTCGGGCCGCTGGTCAACGTCTACAATGCGGCGACCGCAAGGCTGCTGGCGAGCCGCGGCGCCCAGACCATCTGCCTGCCGCCGGAACTGCCCTTCTCATCGGTGGAAAAGATCGTCGCCGACAGCCCCGGCATCGATTTCGAGGTCTTCGCCTTCGGCCGCATGCCGCTCGCCATTTCGGCCCGCTGCGCCCATGCCCGCTCCAAGGGCAAGATCAAGGACAACTGCCTGTTCGTCTGCGGCGAGGAGCCGGACGGTCTGCCGGTCAAGACACTGGACCGCCAGTCGTTCCTGGCCCTCAATGGCATCCAGACCGTGTCGCACACCTGTCAGGCGCTGCTCGGCGAGCTTGCCGATCTGGCCGCTTGCGGCGTCTCGGCGATCCGACTGTCGCCGCAGGACTGCGACATGGTCGCGGTCGCAAAGCTCTATCGCGCCGTGCTCGATGGTGCGCTGGAGGCAGAGGATGCAATCCAGCGGCTACGGGAAATCTATCCGGCAGCGCCTCTGTCCAACGGTTTTCACCACGCCCGCGAGGGTGCGGCCTGGGTGGCACGCGCCCGCATGGCATCCATGGGATAATGGCGCCGGGGCGCGGTTGTGGGCGCCAAGCAACCAACCTCACCGTCTCTGCAGGAAGCCGGGTCCAATACTGGCAACCTGGTGGCTATGTGTTGCCTTGATTGACAAGAAAGAATAGCAAATCGTATATATTTCTTTCGCGGCACAATCCTGTGACGACGTTATGACAAACGGTACAGACCGCGCGATGCAACTGACACGCTTTTCAGACTACGGCTTGCGGCTGATGATGATGGCCGCCGCCAACCGCGAGCGTCGCATCACGATCGAAGAGACCGCAAAAGCCTATGACATTTCGCGCGCCCACCTGATGAAGGTCGCGCAATTGCTGGTTCGCGAGGGTTTTCTCAAGGCTTCTCGCGGGCGCTCCGGCGGCCTTTCCCTGGCGCGGCCAGCCGAAACCATTACCATCGGTGCTCTCGTGCGGGCTACGGAAACCGACTTTGCCATCGTTGAATGCATGGGGCCCGGCAACCAATGCCGCATAACGCCGGGCTGCCGGCTGCGCGGGGTGCTTGGCGAGGCGCTTGGCGCCTTCCTGGGGGTTCTCGATAGCCATACGCTAGCCGAACTCGTCCTGAGGCCCGGGGATTTTGGCGTTCCCAGAGCTGCATGACGCTCTGCTGGGAGAGATCGCTTCTGTAACGGATAGCCGATCGCGACAGTTGCAGGCCTTGGACTCCGAACCGCAATCTATTCCCTGACGGCATGCAAGCAGGCAATCAGCCCGCCCGCGGAAGCCTGAGCCCGTAAACGGGCATCCTCATCCTTTTCCCGCTCGGCCAGATCGAGATAGCAGTCGAGCAGTAATTCGCAGAGCGAAAGGAGCCGTGCCTCTGCCCCCTCCGGTACGGCGTCCAGCACCGGTGACCTGCCGAAGGGTCGGGCAACGGCCGCCGCACTTCGCGCCTGCGCCTGCTCGGCCAATGTGCGAAATCGCTCGGCCCCCTTGCCGACCGCCCGGATCGCTCGTGCCTCCAGATGATCAGAAAGGCGAAGCTCGAGGGCGGCGATCTCGCCGCGCACCGGCCTGGCGTCCGAGCGGCGCAAATCGTGGAAAGCGCGTCGTCGCTCACGCCGGAGCGTCGCCACATGGCCAAGCTCCTCCCTCGCCATCCGTTCCGCCGCCTGGCGGATCTCCTCGGAGGGAGCATTGGCCGAAACATATGTCCAGAAGACGAATGCACGTTCCTCGTTGCGCACCGCCATGGAAAAGGCGCGATAAGAATTGAGCAATTCGGGCGCCACGAGAGCGGCGCCTTCATCGTCGAACATCGGCTCCTGCAGAGGTATGGCAGGCGGGACGGTGACCGCCGACTGTTCGATCCAGCGATCGACCGCGCCGAGATGTCCCTCTTCCTCCGCCGTCAGCGCCTCGAAAACGGCGGCGAGATCGGGGCGGTTCTCGTGTCGCATACGTTCGGCAAGCGCCACGTAGCCGGTGATCGCCTCCTGCTCCATCGCCCGGGCGAGCGCCAGCAGTTCGTCCATTGAACTGACCGTCCAGGGCTCGTCTCTGTTGTCCATCATGGCAATCTCCGCATCGCTCTTCAGGCCGAACTCGACCTTATACACTATGCCCAAATGATTCATGTTTTATATTTGATTTGAATCAACGAGTTTTTGCATTAAGCTGAATAAACACGGCGTTACAGCGACAGCGAATTCCAGAAAAAGACGAGGCCGATGACAAAGAGCGCGACCGTTCAGTACCGCAGCCGCCGGCTTCCAGCCCCAATTCTCACCCTCTTCGCCACCCTGTCCATCGTCCTCTTGGCGGTGCTTTCCTCCGCATCTCCGGGCCACGCCGCCGGTCAGCTTGCCACCTATCTGGAGAAGGTCGAGCCTGCCGAACTCTTCGACGGTGCCGACCGATTCGGCGACTTGAGCGGCGATCCCCCGATCGCGCCGGTCATGCGCGGCGACGATCTCCTGGGCTACGCCTACCTCAATTCCGATTTCTCCAGTTCCATCGGTTATTCGGGCAAGCCGATCCATATCGTCGTCGGTATCGATCCCAAAGGGGTGATTCGCGGCTTCAAGTTGGTGGACCACAAGGAGCCGATCGTGCTGATCGGCATTCCCGAGGAAAAGGTCGTCGCCTCCATGAATGCCCTGATCGACAAGGACATGGGCCGCGTCGCCTCGGGCGCCGAACGTCCTCCGCAGGTAGATATCGTCAGCGGTGCGACGGTCACCGTTCTCGTCATGGGCGACAGCGTGTCGCGCGCCGCAGTCCAGCTCATTCGCAGCAATCGACTCGGAGTGGAACTGGCGACTGGCGTGGCTCCCATCACCGAGATTCGCAAGCTCGACATGTCGAAGACCGAAACCAGCGACTGGCAGACGCTTCTCGGCGACGGCTCGGTACGCAGCCTGCGCATGACAGTCGGCGAGGTCTCCGAGGCTTTCCGTCAGGCCGGCCAGACGATTGCCGCCGATAAACCGGAGACGAAGAACCCCGAGGATCGCTTCATCGATCTTTATCTCGCCCCTGTCAGCGTTCCGGCAATCGGCCGGACCCTTCTTGGTGATGCCGCCTATGACCGGCTGGCGCAAAGGCTGAAGCCGGGGCAGTCCGCCATCCTCGTCGCCGGCGATGGGGCCTATTCGTTCAAGGGCTCGGGCTATGTCCGCGGCGGCATCTTCGACCGCATCGAGCTTCTGCAAAGTGGCCAGGGGGTGCGCTTCCGCGACCGCGACCATACCCGCATTCCCGCGCTTGCCGCTGACGGCGCACCGCGCCTGCGCGAGATTGCGCTGTTCATGGTACCGTCCGAATTCGCCTTCGACGTCACTCAGCCCTTTGAACTGCAGATGCTGGTGCAGCGCAGCGCCGAAGGGCGCAACAAGTCGGTACTGCCCTATAATCTCTCCTACACCCTGCCCGACAAGTATGTGACGATCGAGCAGATCACCACCCCTACAGCAGCCCCGACGCCGGCGCCTGCGGCGCCAACTGCTCCGGCGACGGGCACCGGTAGCGACCTGCTGACCGACCAGCAGATCACCGACGGCCAGCCGTTGTGGATGCGCATGTGGGGCATGAACCGCGTCAATATCGCCATCACCGTCGCCGCGCTCCTCGTGCTGACCGGCATCTTCTTCTTCCAGGATTGGCTGGTGAAGCGTCCCGTCCTGTTCGCCTGGGTGCGCCGCAGCTATCTGCTGTTCACCCTTGTCTGGCTCGGCTGGTATGCCAATGCGCAGCTTTCCGTGGTCAACGTGCTGACCTTCGTCAATTCGCTGATTACCGGTTTCAACTGGGAATTCTTCCTGTCAGCGCCGCTGATCTTCATCCTGTGGGCTGCCGTCGCGGCGGGACTGCTGTTCTGGGGACGCGGCCCCTTCTGCGGCTGGCTTTGCCCCTTCGGCGCACTGCAGGAACTGACCAACAACATCGCCCAGTGGCTGAAAGTGCCGCAACTGCGCTTGCCCTGGGGCCTGCACGAGCGCCTCTGGCCGATCAAGTACATGATCTTCCTCGGACTGTTCGGGCTGTCGCTCTATTCCGTGGCGCTCGCGGAAATGTTCTCCGAGGTCGAGCCGTTCAAGACCGCGATCGTTTTGAAGTTCGCCCGCGAATGGCCCTTCGTCATCTTCGCGCTGACCATGCTGTCGGCCGGCCTGTTCATCGAGCGCTTTTACTGCCGCTATCTCTGCCCGCTCGGCGCCGCACTGGCCATTCCCGGCCGCATCCGCATGTTCGAATGGCTGAAGCGCTATCCCGAATGCGGCTCGCCCTGCCAGCGCTGCGCCAAGGAATGCCCCGTGCAGTCGATCCATCCGGAAGGGCAGATCAATGTCAACGAGTGCATCTACTGCATGCACTGCCAGGAGCTGTACCACGACGACCACCGCTGCCCACACATGATCCAGGTGCGGTTGAAGCGGGAGAAATTCATGGCTCTTTCGACGCCGGCCTCCAGGGGCGAGACCCCAGCCAAGGTCACAGTCACCCACAATGGCGCCCCGATCGGCAAAGCCGACGGCGCGTCCGAACAGCCTGCGTGATCAACCAGCCAAGGAGAGGCAATCATGTCAAACGAAGAAAACCAGATGCGCTTGAACCGGCGCCAGATGCTGGGATCCACGGCTTTCGTGGCCGCAGCGGGGGCGGCAACCGTCGGGGGGGCGATCAGCCTCACCGGCGGCGCGGCGACCCCGGCTGCGGCTCAGGGGTCGGAAGGCCACAGCTCTGAGGTCAAGCCAGGCGAGCTTGACGAATACTACACCTTTTTCTCCAGCGGCCAGACGGGCGAAGTCCGTGTCGTCGGCCTACCATCGATGCGCGAAATGATGCGCATCCCGGTCTTCAACCGTTGCAGCGCCACCGGTTGGGGCCTTACCAACGAGAGCCGCAAGATCCTGCTGGAAGGCATGTTGCCGGAAGACCGCGAATTCATGGCGGATCAGGGCGGCATCTTCATGAACGGCGACCTGCACCATCCGCACCCGTCACAGACGGACGGGACCTATGACGGCCGCTATCTCTACGCCAACGACAAGGCCAATACGCGCGTTTGCCGCATCCGCCTCGACGTGATGAAATGCGACAAGATCATCCAGCTGCCGAACCAGCACACGGTCCACGGCCTGCGCGTGCAGAAATATCCGAAGACCGGCTATGTCTTCGCCAATGGTGAAGACCGCGTGCCGCTCCCGAACGACGGCAAGATCCTCGACGATCACAAGCAGTACCATGCCATCTTCACCGCTATTGACGGCGAAACAATGAAGGTCGCCTGGCAAGTGATGATTGACGGCAACCTCGACAACGTCGATGCCGACTACCAGGGCAAATATTGCTTCGCCACCTGCTACAACTCCGAAGAAGGCGTGAATCTCGCCGAAATGATGGGCAATGAGCAGGACTGGATCGTTGTCTTCAACCTGAAGCGGATCGAGGAAGCCGTTGCCAAGGGTGATTTCAAGGAAATGAACGGCGTTCCGGTGGTCGACGGCCGACATGGTTCGCCCTATACCCGCTATATCCCCGTGGCCAACAGCCCGCACGGCATCAACACCGCGCCGGACGGCATCCATGTCGTGGCCAACGGCAAGCTGTCCCCGACCGTCACCGTCTTCGACGTGCGCAAATTCGACGACCTGTTCGACGACAAGATCCAGCCGCGCGACTGCGTCGTCGCCGAGCCGGAACTGGGCCTTGGTCCGCTGCACACCGCCTATGACGGCAAGGGCAATGCCTACACGACATTGTTCATCGACAGCCAGATCTGCAAGTGGAACATCGAGGACGCCAGAAAGGCCTATACCGGCGAGAAGGTCGATCCGATCCGCCAGAAACTCGACGTGCACTACCAGCCGGGCCATAATCACACCTCCATGGGTCAGACCAAGGAGGCAGACGGCAAGTGGCTCATCTCGCTCAACAAGTTCTCCAAGGACCGCTACCTGAACGTCGGTCCGCTGAAGCCGGAGAACGACCAGTTGATCGACATTTCGGGCGACGAAATGGTCATCGTCCACGACGGACCGTCCTTCGCCGAGCCGCATGACGCCACGATCGTCCATGCCTCGAAGATCAACCCTGTTCATGTGTGGAATCGCGACGATCCGTTCTTTGCCGATGCGGTTGCCCAGGCCAAGGCCGACGGCGTCGACCTGATGGCAGACAGCACCGTCATCAGAGATGGCGACAAGGTCCGCGTCTACATGACCTCGGTCGCCCCGGCATTCGGCCTGGAAAGCTTTCAGGTCAAGCAGGGCGACGAAGTCACCGTCTACGTCACCAATATCGACGAAGTGGAGGACCTGACCCACGGCTTCGCGATCATCAACTACGGTATCAACATGGAAGTTGCGCCGCAGGCCACCGCATCCGTCACCTTCAAAGCCAACAAGCCGGGTGTCTGGTGGTACTACTGCTCATGGTTCTGCCATGCGATGCACATGGAGATGAAGGGTCGCATGCTGGTCGAACCGAAGGCGGTATGATGATCCCTCGTCCTTTGACGACAAGACTTGGAATGGCGGCCCTCCTGGCCGCCCTTCCAGCCGTAGTAGCGGCGGCGGACCTTGCGGTTTCGCCGGCCGGCCCTGCATTGCAGGAAATCATCGCCCAGGCCGCACCAGGGGACGTGCTTACCCTTGAGCCGGGGGAACACAAGGGGCCCATAGTGATCGACAAGCCGCTTGTGCTTGCCGGCAAGCCGGGCGCGACCGTGATCGGTAACGGCAAGGGCAGCGTGGTGACGATTGCCTCGCCGGGGGTCACCGTCCGGGGACTTTCGGTCACGGGCTCTGGCCGCGACCTGACCTTCCGCGATTCCGGCATCTATGCTGCCCAGGAAGCGACTGGCGCAATCATCGAGGACAACACCGTCACCGACAACATGTTCGGCATCTATCTCTACGGCGCGGTCGATTCCGTTACCCGCAACAACCGGGTCGTCGGGCTTAAGTCTGGCCGCATGAGCCAGGCCGGCAGCGGCATCACGATCTGGAACGCGCCGGGCGCCAAGGTGATCGGCAACGATATCCGCTTCGGCCGGGACGGGATTGCGACCACCGCAAGCAAAAACAATGTTTTCAGCGGTAACCGCTTCTCCGATCTGCGCTTCGCCATTCACTACATGTACACCAATGACAGCGAGATCAGCGACAATATCTCGACCGGCAATTCGGTCGGCTATGCGATCATGTTTTCCAACCGGCTGAAGATCACCGGCAACATTTCAAACGGCGACCGTGATCATGGGCTCCTGCTCAACTCGGCCAACGGCTCAGACATCCGCGACAATGTGGTGATCGGCCGGCTGCAGCCGATCGATCGCTGGCTCTCGGCCGGCCAACAGACCGGCGAGCACGGCGTTCCCGCAACCGACCCGACGGAAGCGACCGTCGACGGAGACCGGCGTCTCGGACCCGAAAAATGCGTTTTCATCTATAATGCCAACCGCAATCGATTCATGGACAACAGCTTCGAGAACTGCGCCATCGGCATCCATTTCACTGCTGGCTCGGAGGGTAACCACATGAGCGGCAATGCCTTCGTCAACAACCGCAATCAGGTCAAATATGTCGGTACGCGCTATCTCGACTGGTCGCACGAGGGTCGCGGCAACTACTGGAGCGACAATCCGGCCTTCGATCTCGACGGCGACGGCATTGCTGACAATCCCTATCGACCGAATGATCTGATCGACCAGGTGCTGTGGACCTCGCCGCAGGCAAAGATCCTGATGTCGAGCCCGGCGATCCAGGTCATCCGCTGGGCCCAGGCCCAATTCCCGGCTCTCCTGCCCGGCGGAGTAGTCGACAGCCATCCCCTGATGGCGCCTATCGCAGCGAAGAAAGCGATCCAATGACGGCGACTGTGAGCACCGCCGGCGTTTCCAAACGCTATGGCGCAGTTCAGGCGGTGAAGGACGTGAGCTTCACCCTCAATGCCGGCGAGACCATTGCGCTCGTCGGCCACAATGGTGCGGGAAAGACGACGCTGATCAAGCTGATGCTCGGCCTTATCCGCCCGACGGCCGGAACCATCAGCGTACTTGGGGAGGACCCGGCGCGGGGCGATTTCCAGGTTCGCCAGCGACTCGGCTATCTGCCGGAAAGCGTCTCGTTCCACATGGCCCTGACCGGGCGCGAGACGCTTGCCTTCTATGCCCGGCTCAAGCGGGTTGCGCTCTCCTCCGCCGACGCCCTGTTCGAGCGCGTCGGCCTGGCACAGGAGGCGGCCGACCGGCCGGTGCGCACCTATTCCAAGGGCATGCGCCAGCGCCTCGGGCTTGCCCAGGCGCTGCTCGGAGATCCGCGCATCCTCCTGCTCGACGAGCCGACCAGCGGCCTCGACCCGGCGCTGCGCCGCAATTTCTATGACCTGATCACCGAGCTGCGCGCCGCCGGCGCCACCGTGCTCCTGTCGTCGCATGCCCTGACCGAACTCGAAGACCGGGCCGATCGCGTCATCATCGTCGATCGCGGCATCAAGATCGCCGACGGCACGCTCGACGAATTGCGCGGCATCGCCCGCCTGCCCACGCGCATTGGCGTTCGGTTGGCCGATGGCGACCCCGTTCCGGGCTGGACCCGCGATGGCACAGAGTGGAAACGCAGCGCAAGCGGTCTTTTCGAGGCGAATGTGGCTCCCGAAGACAAGATCGCCCTGCTCCATGACATGACGGCAGACCCCTCCCGGCTCGCTGCGCTGACGGTCGTCGAACCGACGCTCGACGAGCTCTATGCGCATTTTCTCGAAGGACAGTCGCCGACATGACGAATATCCTCATTATCGCCCGCAAGGAGATCCAGGAGGGCCTGCGCAATCGCTGGGTCCTGGCGACGACCCTGCTGCTTGCGGCGCTGGCGCTGACGCTCACCTTCCTCGGCAGCGCCCCGACCGGCAACGTCGGCGTCAATCGTCTCGACGTGGTGGTCGTCAGCTTGTCCAGCCTGACCATTTTCCTCGTGCCGCTAATCGCGCTGCTTCTGTCTCATGATGCGATAGTCGGAGAATCGGAACGCGGCACCATGCTGCTGCTGCTGAGCTATCCGATCGGTCGCAGCGAGGTGATCTTCGGAAAGTTCCTCGGCCATCTGGCCATCCTCGCCTTTGCAACCGCGATCGGCTATGGTGCGGCGGTTGCAGCCCTGACCGCGACGAGCACCGAAATCGCAGCCGACAGCTGGCGCGCCTTCGTGTCCATGGTCGGCTCCTCCGTCCTGCTCGGCGGCGCCTTCCTTGCCATCGGCTACCTCACGAGTACGCTGGTCGGCGAGCGCAGCACAGCCGGCGGCATCGCCATTGGCATTTGGCTGCTCTTCGTGCTGATCTACGACATGGCTCTGCTCGGCGGACTTGTTGCGGCCCAGGGTCGCTCCGTTCCTGCCCTTTTGCTCAATACTCTTCTCTTGGCCAATCCGACCGACGTCTACCGGCTACTCAATCTGGGATCCGGAAATGCCGGAACCCTTTCCGGTATGGGAGGCATTGCCGCCCATACCGGGCTCAAAGCCCCGGTGCTGGCCGCGGCGCTCGCGCTATGGACAATCGTGCCGCTGGGCTGCGCAACCATCATCTTTTCGAGGAGGGAAGTATGAGACTTTCCGTCGCCATCGGCGCCATCGCCGTATCGCTCCTCCTTTCCGCCTGCAGCAGTGAGGAGAAAGCCTCGATGCCGCCGCCCTTTGCCCTGACCGAGGAGGCCATGGGCCGCTATTGCGGCATGAACGTGCTGGAACATGCCGGCCCTAAGGGACAGATCATCCTTGAGCATATTCCCGAGGCGATCTGGTTCTCCTCAGCGCGCGACACGATCGCCTTCACCATGCTGCCGGAGGAGCCGCGCGACATCGCGGCGATCTACGTGTCCGACATGAGCAAGGCGCCGACCTGGGACGAACCGGGCGCGGAAAACTGGATCGACGCAAGACAGGCATTCTTCGTCATCGGCAGCTCGCAGCGCGGCGGCATGGGCACAGAGGAAGCCGTGCCCTTCTCCGGCGAGGCCGACGCCAAGGCCTTTGCGAAAAAGTATGGCGGACGGGTGGTCAGGTTCGAGGAGATGCCAAAGGACTTTATTCTCGGCTCCGGCAGCGAGACGCCGGCCGACGCGTCCGCCTTAGATCCACAGGCGAGCAGTGAAAACGCAGAAGGACACGATCATGGCTAACTCCATCACGCGCCGCCGGGCAATTTGCATCATCGGCGCCACCGCCGGCCTGCCGCTTGTTTCCTTTGCCGGATCGGCGTCTGCATCGGTGGAGCCGACCATCTGGAAGGGACAGGCGCTCGGCGCTCCCGCAACCCTGATCCTCAACCACTCTGATCCGGTCAGGGCCGGACGACTGGTCAGCCATGTCATTGCGGAAGTGGATCGGCTTGAATCGGTCTTCAGCCTATACCTGGAGCATTCCGCGATTTCCGAACTCAATCGGCTGGGCGCGCTCGCCGCTCCTCCGGACGAACTGGTAGCCCTGCTCGAAGCTTGTCGCGACGCCTGGCAGACAAGCGGCGGGACCTTCGATCCGAGCGTCCAGCCGCTCTGGGCGCTCTATGCCCGCCACTTCTCCAAGCCCGGATCGGATCCGGCCGGACCATCGCGGCAGCAGTTGGACGAGACCCTGCCGCTGGTCAATTTTGCCGGCGTGCACTTCAACCGCGACCGCATCGCCCTTGACCGGCAAGGCATGGCGCTGACGCTGAACGGCATCGCCCAGGGCTATATCACTGACCGGGTGGTCGCGCTTCTGCGGGCCGAAGGAATCACGAGCAGCCTGGTCAGCATGGGCGAGAGCCGGGCGATCGGAGCGAAGGCTGACGGCAGCCCCTGGCGCATCGGCCTTGGCGAGACCGAGGACGAAGCAACGCCCGACACCGTCGCGGCGATCATCGACCGCGCGGTTGCGACCTCGAGCGCGTCGGGCTTCCACTTCGATGCGGCGGCCCAGTTCGGCCATATCCTCGACCCGCGCCTCGGGAGCGTTGAGCCAAGATACCGGCGCGTGACGGTGATCGCCCCGGACGCGACGACCGCCGACGCCTATTCCACCGCCTTCAGCCTCCTTGAGCCGGCAGCGATCCGCGCCATACTCGACCGCAAGCCAGAGATTTCTGTCGATCTGGCGGTAGTTTCGGGAGAACGCCTGCGCCTGGGCCGCTCGGTCGATATCCGCTGACCGAACCCGGTCATGGCACTGTCCGCATTCCGATCTGCTGGACCGGTCGCTCCAGCAACCGGTAGCCCAGAATGCCGATAATGATGCCGCCGGCAACCGCGGCGGCAAAGACCGCCATCGGCGGGCTTCCAAAGGAAGCGCCGACCTTGGCGACGACCGAAATCGCAAAGGTATGCCAAAGATAAATGGAATAGGATGCGTCGCCGAGGAGGGCCGCCACCGGGACAAAGCGAATGCGCCGCCCCGCTTCGAGGGCCAGCACGCCGGTAACCAGTGCTGCGGCGAGCGGGCCGCAAACCAACGCATCGAAACGCAGGCCCTCGACCTGGATATAGGCGAATCCGGATAGCGCAAGCACGATCAAGGCGAAACCCGCTGCTGGAGCAGGCACCCTGCCCTTCAGCCACAATTCTCCGATCACCATGCCGGCCACGAATTCCAGCAGGATCGGGCGCGTATAGGTAAGGATCACCGGGTTGTCGGTATCAAGCGACGCACCGGCGATCACCAGCAGACCGAACAGAACCGCCATAACCGGCAGGCGCCAGGCGCGCGGCAGCAACAATGCGCAGGCGAAGACCACGTAGAAGAACATCTCGTAGTTCAGTGTCCAGCCCTGCACCAGAACCGGCCAGATCTTGCCGTCGCTCGGCGAGCGGGCTGGAACGAAGAACAGCGATGCGAGCACATGTTGAAGCGAGAGCACAAGGTTGGGAAAGAGCCCACCCAGGGCTCCAGCCACCATGACGGCGGTCGCGAGCCAATAGACCGGCACGATGCGGCGGATACGGGCGCGCAGGAATTGCAGGGGCTTCGGTTCGCGGCGGGCGGTGACAACCCACATGATGAAACCGCTGATGACGAAGAATACGTCGACGCCGGCCGCACCGATGGCGAAATGATAACCCGTCTTTTCCGCCGCGTGAAACAGCACCACGGCGATCGCCGCAGCCGCGCGCAGATATTGGATGCCGTTGAGCGTTCCTTGCGCAATCAAGGTCATGACGGCACATCCGCCATCCTGTCAACGTCACGACGTTCGTAGGCTGTTACGGGAAGGTCCGGCAATCGGAAATGCGATACCCGACGGACCTCGGTCAACTTGCCCGCCGAGAAATAGAGAAGGAATGTCCCGACATGGTAAGGCGTCAGGATGTCTATCTCGACAAAGGCGCGCATGCCTAGCAGCGTGGCCACCCCAAAGAGCACGGCCGAATCCGGGTCCACAGCACAGGTCAGGACACGTCCGAGATGACCGAAAAGCGTCGCCATGAGCACCAGGCAAAGCAGGACGAGGCCGACCAGACCCGTTTCAACCACGGTCTCAATGAAGGTGTTATGGAAATGGAAGCCCGAGCGTGAGGCGATGAAAAACTCTTCCCACAATCGCTCTGCCTCCGGGAAGCCCTGAACCCAATAGGCCTGGTAACCGATGCCGAAAAAGGGATTAGCCCGCGCCGCCTCGAAGCCCTGCTGCCAGAGATAGGTTCGCCCGGTCAACGTTGAATCCTTGCCGAAGACGCCCAGCACCAGATCGGCTCCACCAGCATTGAGGAAGGCAAAGGTGCCGGCGGTCGCCAGGAGTACGCCTGCGAGGAACAGATTCCTGCGACTTGCCGGCCTGAGTGTCTGCAGGACACGCACCGCAAATACCACAGCGACGACCGCCACTGTGGTAAGCACCGAGGTCGCTGACTGAGAGGCCATGAGCGCATAGGCGGCAAGCAGGGCCACGGCGCCGCTCAGCACCAGCCAGTGCCGGCGCTCGCCCAGAAGGAGGACTGCGGCAAGCGCGAAATAGACGCCGAGCGAGGCATAGAAGCCGAGCTGGTTCTTCGAGGCAAATGCCCCGACAAAGCTGTAGCTGCCATCGAGCGGATCGAGATGGTAGACCCCGAACAGCAGAGAATAGATGAGAACCAGTCCCGTCCCCAGCACCGAGCCGCGCGCCAGCGTGCGAACGTCGATCGTGCGCATGGCGATCAGCGCGCAGATCACATGCGAGAGATACTGTACGGCGGTTCGTGCCGTGTGCGAGGGAGCGGCCGACCAGAACACTGACAGGCAGGCGAAGACGGCAAAGGCAAAGATCCAGGAATAGCGGGCATAATTGCCAAGCACAGGGCGATAGTCGACCAGGATCAGCGGCAGCCAAAGGCTATAGTAGGCGAGGATCGAAATCTGGCCGAACCGCGAGGAATAGGCAAAGACGCAGAGCGAAAGCGCGATCGCGACGGTGCCATAGGGTCCGTTCTGCCCTTGCTCGATCAGGCTGGATTTGGCGATCCGCATCCCGACCTCATCGCATTGCGAGGCCCGCGGCCACCTTTACCACATCGCCGGGCAAGACCTTGGTATTCTCGTCGGCGGGAAACTCGTTCGTCTTGCCATCCTTTTCTCGCACGATGGAATAGGTGACGCTGGCAACCCTTTCCTTGGCGCGCGTGGCTGCTTCCGCCGGTTGCATCATGGCCTCCGCCATCAGGTCCCGGCTGGTGCCGAGCTTGAGAGCAATCGTGTCGAGCTCCCGCTCGGTATTCTGCAGTTCCTGCGCCAGTTGTGCATCCCAGTCATTCTTGAGATTAGTTTCATCCTGGCTCGCCTTGCTGACATCCTGCCGCGCCTTGAGCGAGGCTGTATCAATGTCCAGGAGCCCGGCCTGAAGGTCGGCGACCTGCTGTTCGATGGCGAGGCGTCGGGAACTGACCGTCAGCCCCTTCTCCGTGAGATTGTAGACCTTCTCCCGGTCGCTCTCCACCAGCTTGAGCTGGCGTGACTGGGTCTCTGATTTCTTCGCCAGCGATTCGATCTCGTTGCGCAGCAGCGTCTTCAAATCGGCAAGGGCCGTCAGTTGCAGCTTCAGGCGCTTGTCGCGCGACTGCATCAGCGCGGTCTCGCTCGCAAGCAGTTCGGAGGCTTCCGGCACATCCTTGAGTTCGCGCGGCAATGCGATCTCGGTTCTGTCGGCGATTTCGGCCTGCAGGCGGGCGCGACGCACCAGAAGACGATTGCGTTCGGCAATGAATACGGACGAATCACCCTCGGCCCGGATAAAATCGCGGGCGAAGCGCTGGCCAGCCTCGCCGCGCCTGAGGCCCCCGCCGAGGCTGAGTGCCTTCAACACGGTCATGTTCGGCGCATAGGGATATTCTCCGGGCTTCTGCACCTCCCCGGCGAGGTAGATCGGGCGGTACTGTGCCAGTTCCACCGAGGCCGAAGGTCTGTCACGCAGACCGAAAAGTAGCTGCATCTTCGTGCCGACCTCTTCGGCGACCTCTGCAGTCGTCTTGCCCGAGGCCAGAAGCTCACCGAGAAACGGCAACGAAACCGTGCCGGACGCACCAACAGTGTATTCGCCGCTGACCGTTGACCAGTCCCTGACCGCCCCTTCTGCGGTTCTCCACTCGGCGACCCGAATGTGCAGCTTGTCCATGACGTCCAGCCGATAGTCCTCAGCCCGCGCGGATGCGAGAGGTGCAGCGAGCGTCAGAAGACACATGATGGCAGCTGCAAACTGGAAATCGAAACGGGAGCGCAGGTGCGCCCCGAGGCTCTCGATGATTGGCATGCGTTTCCCCGTTGGCTGTTTCAGGACAGTCTCATCCGCCGAAGGCGGACAGCGTGGAAGTTCAATAGCTGCCGCGCGCGAGGCAAACCGCAGGAACGGTCATGCCGATGATCTTGATATCGGTTATCAACGACCAGTTCTCGACATAGTGCGAGTCCAATGCGACCCGGGATTCGTATGAAACGTCATTGCGACCGCTGACCTGCCAGAGACCCGTTAGACCAGGACGGGTCCTGAGGTAATAGTGGGCGGCGGCATCATAGAATTCGAGTTCGTCTTCCACGATGGGGCGCGGCCCGACGATGCTCATTTCCCCTCGAATAATATTGATGAGTTGCGGCAATTCATCGAGGCTGAGTTTGCGGAGAACCCCGCCAACGATCGTCACCCGCGGATCGTGCTGCAACTTGCGCGTCGCCCGCCACTCCTCGTAGGCGGACGGATTGGTCTCCAGATATTTTTTCAGTATACGGTCGCCGTCTTCGCGCATCGTGCGGAATTTCAGGCAACGAAAGGGGCGGCCACTGTGGCCGATGCGGCAGTGTCCATAGAAGACTCGACCTCCGTCGGAGAACTTCACGAGCGCCATGAGCATCAGGAAGATCGGGCACAGGACAAGAAGGGCCATCGAGGCGATGAAGACGTCGAACCCCCTTTTAGAGATTCCGCCTACCGGCGACGGTCCGGAGGCTTGCGTGCGGATAAACGGCGAACTGGCCGATCGAGTCGCGGACTTCATAGAGATAACTCCATTTACGTTTTGCGATTGGTCGGGTCCCTCGGGACGCAATGCCCTATCCAAGGTCGAGTGTGTGGTAACAATTTGTCCGAGTTGCCCAAACTTTAAGGCAACGCCCGGAGGCGTCCCTGAACGGTTCGTCACAGGTCGCCGGACTACAGTCGAAATAAGGGTTGAGACGGAAAATTCTTGGCATATACCAAATGGCTAGATGATGAATTTCGGCATCAATCTCGAAAGATCACGGAATTTTACCAAAATAGTCTATCGGTGCTTGGCACCTGTGCCAGACGTTGTTTTCGCCGTGTCGACAGACGGAGCGCGCCACAGGGTAATACACCGGAACGCGAATAGATTTCGCGCCGCAACATTATTTTGCGATGCACATTTTTCCATAAGTATATTCTAATGTTGTAACAATATGTGATAAGCGGTTGCCTCTCGGTAGAGCGCCGATCCCACGAAAGACATCCAGGCGCGAACAGTCCGTGACAAGATCGACCCGATGCCGCTTGGCGCTGATTCCCTTGCCATTCGATGGTGGACAGGAAGGCGGCGCAGCTGGTTTTCGTCGATCTGCTCGCTAACGGAGTGGAAAGCCTGTGCCGCTATAACTTGGCGTGAAAGCAAGTGAACCGCTCTCGTCGTTGAAGTAGGTCATGCCGACCAATATATATATACGTAGAGAACTGCCTTGGAGGAGAAGGCGACCTACCATGAAGAAGAACAACGGATATGAGGTAGTGTGATGTATGCACCTCGTGTCTTTTTGAGCATGCTGGGCGCACTGATCGTTTTTGCGATCGTGACCTATGTCTTGACCGGATCGATTGGCACGGTGCTGTGGCAGACCGTCGTCTCGGCCGTCCTGCTACAGGTCGGATATTTTGTCGGCGTGCTGATCCTGGTGCGGCGCGCCGCGCGGCAAGAACACCAAGGAGCGCCTGCAGGCGAGACTGCGAAACCCGACCAGGACGCAGCCAAGTCCGGTGCCGTTCCAGTCTCGCGCCTGAACGCTCCCGAACATCCCAACCTATAGGAGCGGATGCCCGCGTCGACGCAAATCGTCCCGCCTGCCCCGTTTGCGTCACGTTCCACCTCCATGCTGGCCTGATCCACTGATCCCCATGGACCGGGAATTGATTTTCCTGCCGGACAAAGGAGTGAGGCGTGACCAATCCGACCTCGATTTGCGTCATCATTGCTGCCAAGGACGCATCCGCCACGATCGGACGCGCCGTGAAATCCGCGCTTTCCGAACCGGAAGTGGCCGAAGTCATCGTCATCGATGACGGATCGACCGATGCCACCGCCGCATCGGCCCAAGGCGCGGACGATGGCAGCGGGCGACTGCGGGTCCTGCGCTTCGACAGGAACCGGGGTCCGGCAGCGGCGCGCAATCACGCAATAACCCTGTCGTCGTCTCCGTTGCTCGCAGTGCTCGATGCCGACGATTTCCTCCTGCCGGGACGTTTCCGCCGTTTGCTTGCCCTTTCTGACTGGGATTTCGTCGCTGACAACATCGTTTTCGTGGACGAGCGCCATGCGGAAATGTCTACTCTCGACGTGACGGAGTTTCAGCCCGCATCCAGGCTGATTGATCTCGAGGGTTTCATTGAGGGAAACATTTCCAGGCGCGGGAAGCGCCGGGCGGAAACCGGCTTCCTGAAGCCCGTGATGCGGCGGGACTTTCTCGAGGAAAACGGCCTGCGCTACAAGGAGGATTTACGCCTCGGCGAGGATTATGACCTCTATGTCCGCGCGCTGGCAAAGGGTGCCCGCTACCGGGTCAGCCATGCCTGCGGCTATGGTGCCGTGGTCCGGCAGAACTCGCTGAGTGGCCAGCATCGCACCGAGGACCTGAGACGGCTATACGAGGCCGACCGCGCTATCCTGCAAGAGAGTAATCTGGCGCCCGAGGCGGAAAGAGTAATCCGCAGGCATGAACGCCACATTCGCGGGCGCTACGAGCTGCGCAACTTTCTCGACCTGAAGAACGATCAAGGGCCGGGGGCGGCTTTCCGCTATGCACTCTTTCGTCCGACGGCATTGCCGGCCATTGCCGGCGGGCTCCTGGCCGACAAGGCCGAGCGCTTCCGACGCCCGCCGACCGGGGCCGCGCTCCACCCCGGCAGCGTGCCGGAACTTCGCTACCTGCTGCCCGCGACACCTATATCCGTTCAGAAATAGTCCCGGCGAACACCGTCCAGCACCGTCAACAGGCGTGCCTTACGCTCGGCGAGCACCGTGTCGTCGCTCAGTTGCGGCTCGGCGAGGCTTGCCTGCCAGAGCGCGAAGATCGACGGCATGGCAAAAGCCTGCTTGGCGGCGACGCGCAACGCCGTCTGGCGTGGTGCGCTTGTTGCGACAAGCATGCCGTCATCGATCACCCGGCGGTTTGGATCGTCAGCAGCCGCGGATGCTTCATGCTTGAAATCGACGCCCCAGAACCGCACGCCCTTGATCATCGCCTCTGCGCGGGTCGAGACCGGCACGCGCCGCGGCGCATAGGAAACGCCCACGGTTCGTGCCCAGTCGTTCCACTTGAAGCTGTTAATGCTGGGCGAGGTCGTGACCGCCACCCATGGCACGCGGAAGGCATCGGCGAGGATCGCGCCGTGCATGGATTCCGCGACGATCATCTCCGACTGGGCAATGGCGCGGATGACGTCCTTCGCCTCGCCGCGCGGGTCGATATAGTGCAGTCCGACCGTCTCGCAGATCATCGGCCAAATTCCGGCGATCGCGGTCTCCCAATGCGGAACGAAGCTCTTGCGCTGGATCTTCGGCAGATCCTTGAACTCGGGCATGTCGGCGACCATGACCGCCGGATCGACGATGCCCATGTCCGCTGAAAGCCCCGCCCGCTCGGCCGTCAGCGGCCCGCGCACGCACCGTACATCCCATTGGGAGCCGTCCTTGAGGTCGGGCAAGGTGCCGTAGCCGTAGCCGCTGCCCAGAACGAGCTTGTGCCCGTCCCTTGGAAGTAGCGCCGTGTTCAGAACGGTGCCGACACCGACGAGAAGGGTATCGGGGTGGGTGTCGCGAAAGCCCGGAAGCAGAAAATCCCAGAGCCAGAGGTTGAGATCGTCACCGAAATTGCCGTGCTGCGATTCCCAGTAATACGGTTTCATGGCTCTCTCCTGGTTCCGCCCTGACCGACGGATCGGTCAAGCCCCTGCCATAGAATGTCGAGAAAGGCCGCAGCCTTACGATTGACGTGAAAATTTCGCGGCCGCCAGTTCGACGGCACTGCTCAACAGGCGCGGATCGCGCCACAACCAGCGGGCCAAAAGGTCGACCTGCGGCAGCTTGCGCCGCTTGACCAGACGCGCCTGGCTCCACAGCGCCTGACGACGGGCCGTCTGCTTATAGCTGCGGATGGAAGCAACCTCCTGCCCGCGCCCGCAGAAGCGTTCTTCCAGCGTATCGAGCGCCACCCAGGTATTGAACTGCTGCTTCAGGAATTGCGGCGAATCGCTGTCGACGCCGTGGAAGATGTTGATACCCTCCCCCCGTACGGCACCGGGTGCATCGCAAAGGATGACCCGATCCGCCGCAAGCACGCAGTCGCAGAAAAACAGCACGTCTTCGGCCGCCAGCCTCAACGATGCCTCGAACCGCACCGAGCGGAACAGCTTTCGCCCGATCACCATGCAGGAGAGATGCAGGAAGCTCCAGTTCTTCAGCATGACGCTGGTCATTTCCGGCAGTTCGACCATGAGTGGATCACCCTGAAGCCGGGTCACCTGCTCGGTCTTTTCGAGATCCGCAATGCCGAAATGATAATAGAAGGCATCACCCCCGGTAATTGACGCCCAATAGCACTCCGCGCCGAAACGGGTCATGCCGCGATAGGCGTTAGCGAGGTGATCGGGCGTCCAGACATCGTCGGAATCGAGAAAGGCGACGAACTCGGTTTCCGGCTTCACGACGTCGAGCCCGGTATTGCGCGCTCCGCCCGGACCGGCATTCGGCTGGCGGATCACCGTGATGCGATCCGCCTGTTCCTCAGGGAGTGGCGCAAGCTCTTCGCTTACGGAATGGGGGGACTGATCGTCGATGACGATCACATCGAAATCAGGGAACGTCTGGGCAAAGACGGAGGTCAACGCCCGCCTCAGGATACCCGGCTCCTTCTGGTAATACGGAATGATAACTGTCAGCTTCGCCATCTTTTCGCCCCTGCGGTTTATCTAAAAGAGGTTACGCGGTCTCCGCCCATCTGATTGCCGCCCTTGCAAAGCACCTTGTTTTTATTGAATTTTCCTTTCTCCAGTCGTCAGGATATCGCCATGCCCCCAGCAGTGAACGCGAAATCGGTGACCCGAAACGTCGGTTGGAGCGTCCTATCCAAGACAGGGACATTCGGGCTTAAATTTGTCACCGTGCCGATTCTGGCGCGCGTCCTTTCCCCCGAAGAGTTCGGCGCCGTCGCCGTCGCGCTGGCTCTTGTCCAGTTTCTCGCAATGATCGGGGGCGCCGGTTTTGCCTCTGGGCTAATCATCCAGCCGGCAGAGGACATCGAAACCGTCCACTCGGTTTTCTGGGCCAATCTGGCCATATCGGTAGCCATGGCCCTCGGCGTTTTCGTCGCAGCCGATGAGCTTGCTGTTCTGTTCGGCGCGCCGGAGGCCGGTCGCCTCCTGCAAATCATGAGCCTGTTGATCCCGCTTCAGCTGACCGGGGACGTAGCCTATGCGCTGCTTGCCCGGCGCATGCAGTTTTCGCGCGACGCGCTGTGGACCATGATTTCGGAATCAGCCGGCGCGCTGTTCGCGGTCGGGCTCGCGCTCCTCGGCTTTGGGGTGTGGGCCTTAATCGCCCAACTCTTCGTCTCCGCGCTCATCCGCTTGATCGGGCTTTATGTGGTATCACGCTATAGCCCGCGCTTCGTCTTCCGTCCGCGCCGCGTCCTCTCGCTGGGACGCTTCAGCGTGGGTATGATGGGATCGGAGATCGCCAACTTCGTGACCTTCCAGTCGCCCATGGTAGTGATTTCCCGTTATCTCGGTCTCTCCGATGCCGGTGCCTATTCTGCGGCGAACCGTTTCTCCAGCATCCCGAATCAGGTGGTGCTCTCCGCTGTCATGGGCGTGCTTTTTCCCGCCTTCAGCAGCATGATGCACAACCGGGAGCGACGATTGCAGGCGCTGACGCTCAGTACGCAGGTGACGACTGTGCTGCTGGCGCCGATGATGTTCGGCCTCTGGGCACTCGCCGAACCAGGCATGCGTGTCCTCTTCGGCGAGCAATGGGCGCCTGCCTGGCCGGTACTCGCGCTGCTGGCGCTGTCGAAGGGAATTCTCACTCCCTGCAGCACCTATATCCCCTATCTGAAAGGCATCGGCCGCAGCGGCATCTTGTTCTGGTGGGCTCTGTTTCGCGCTGGCGCCACCACAGGTGCTGTCGCCTATGCGGCCATCAGCGGCACGCTCGTCGATGCTATGATCGCCCTGTGCCTCGTCAATGCCGCCGTTCTGATCGGTTATTCCTGGGTCGTCTACCAAGCGGACCGCGCTCCCCTGAAAGGCTTCCTCGTCACCAGCAGACCAATGTTAACCTCGATCGTCATGGCCTTGATCGTACGCTATCTCCTTGAGACTTATGGGAATTTCGCGTCAGGTCCAATTGCCCAGCTGGTTGTGGGCATCCTGATCGGCGGCGCCATATACGCCATCCTGACGCTGGTTCTCGAGCACCGACTACTGCGGAAGCTGGCGGAATTGGTCCGCCAGAGGAGTGTGAGCCCAGCCTTTCCGGCCGTCGGATAGAGCGCCCAACGTGGCCGTCGGAACGGTCGGAATAGGGCGGACCGCTGCCTCACTTTAGCCACAACCAGTCACGGGGAAGGAGCAAAGCCATCCTTGCAGCGGCCCAGGCGAAAAAAAATCACTGACGAACCCCTCCGTTCGAACATCAAAAAAACGAAGTACCGCAACTTCTCCTAAGCCACCGGTGGCACAACGTTTTTCGCAACCGGTCAGATGCTTCGCACTGCCTTTGGTTGAGCAGTCTCAGCATGCGCCTTGCCGCGCTGCAACAGGCCCAAACCCGTTTTTCGCTGCGATGCCATATTTTCCTCCCCCTCACGAACCTAGCCTGACGGTGCGGGCTCAAGTCTGCTCTGGTTGAAACGGCCGCGATCTTATCGCGTCCCCAATAGGGGTGACTGACATCGTGAACGTCGACGCGAACGTATCATCGCGAATCAATCTGATGCGCATTGTGCTCATCGCCGGAATCGTGTTCGTTCACATTCCGTATGATCCGCCCAGAAGCCCGTACCTGGGTGCTTATGGCACCGTGGACTGGATTCGGGTGTATCTCGGCGACAGCCTCTTCCGCATTGGCGTGCCGTGCCTCAGCGCCATTTCCGGCTACCTGCTCTTCCGGCGGGGGCTTTCCGGATTTGACTATGCCAAAGTTATGCGCACAAAGGCGGCTACTGTTTTTCTGCCTTTCCTCTTATGGAACGGCGCCTTTCTTCTGCTGGTTTTTCTCGCGCAGAAGAACGGTATCGCCCACGGCTATCTGCCCGACCTGGTCGGTGCCACGCCGCGCGAATGGGCGAGCTACGCGCTCGCCCTCGAGACATGGCCGATCAACCTGCCGCTCTATTTCCTCCGCGACCTGCTGCTCTGTTTGCTGCTATCGCCGCTGATCGGCCATCTGGTGATGCGCTATCCGCGCGCGACGCTATTCCTCTTCCTTGCCTATGCGATTTTGCCGGTGCCGAATGGCATTTTCCTGAAGAAATCCATCCTCTTTGGCTTCAGCGTCGGTGTTTTTGTCTCCCTGCATCAGGTCGACGTGAAGCGTCTCGATGCCCAGGCATGGCCGATCGTACTTCTGGTGGGCCTGGCATCGGTCCTGCTCGCCGCCAGCCTCTATACCACCACTCCGGAATACCCGATGTGGATCGACGTGCTTCGAGGCCTCGTCGCGATTTCAGGTATTGTCGGCGCCTGGGCGCTGTCCAGCCTCCTGATCCGTACACGCTTCGGCCGTGCGCTTGGGACCGGTGGGGGGCTCAGCTTCTGGATCTTCTGCGCCCACTACCCCCTGCTCGTCGTCTTGTGGATGCTGTGGAATCGCGCCGGCGCACAAGACTATCGGCTCTTCTATTTCATGGCGCCTCTCCTGACGCTGGCCATGCTTGTTGCTTCGCATGCGTCCATGAGGCAGCTGGCGCCTCGCCTGCTTGCCATCCTCACCGGCAATCGCGTCGATTCGTCCCGCGGAAGGCCGCTTGCCGCCGACGGGACGCCACCCTCCGAACTCTCCTCCCAGCAAAGGTGACCCGATGAAATCGCGACCAATGACACAAACTCGCCGTCTCGCAATTCTGAGCACTTTTGCCGTGGCCGTCGGCAGCTCCGCAGTGGCGCAGGAAGGCGTCACCGGCAAGTCATTTGTGGAAAATTTCGACCGGCTTGACACCACGGTCTGGTACCTCTCGGATGGTTGGAATAATGGGCCGCATCAGAACTGTACCTGGTCGAAGAAGCAGGTTGCCGTCGCCGATGGCGCCCTCGAACTGACCTTCGAAAAGCTCAGGCTTGGCGAACGCGACTATGTCTGTGGCGAGATCCAGACCCGCAATCGTTTCGGCTACGGCACCTATGAGGTGCGGATGAAGAGCGCGGAACCGTCAGGCCTGAACTCGGCCTTCTTCACCTATATCGGTCCCACCGACAAGAAGCCGCACGACGAGATCGACTTCGAGGTTCTGGGCAAGGACACATCCAGGGTCCAGCTCAACCAGTATGTCGCGGGCAAGGGTGGCAACGAGGCGCTCGCGGACGTCCCAGGCGGCGCCAGCACGGCCTTCAACGACTTCGCCTTCGTCTGGGAAAGGGACCGGCTGCGCTATTTCATCAACGGCCAGATGGTCCATGAGGTGACCGACCCGGCGAAGATCCCGACGAACGCCCAGAAGATATTCCTGAGCCTTTGGGGCACCGACACGCTCAAGGACTGGATGGGCGCGTATTCCTATTCAGGGCCTTCGAAAATGCAGGTTGAGCGCCTCGCCTTCACCGCATCTGGCGATGCCTGCCAGTTCGAGGAATCGCTTGTCTGCAAGCTGAAGTGACGTCGCATTCGCCTGCAAAGAGAACGGATGTCTTGATGCTCAAGGTACTCTATCTGGTCCACGACCTCGCCGATCCAGCCGTCCGTCGCCGCGTGCTCATGCTCGTGGCCGGCGGCGCTCAGGTGACGCTCGCCGGTTTTCGCCGCAACGAGAATGCGTTGGCTGTGGTCGAGGGTATGACGCCAATCGAACTCGGAGTGACCGCGGATGCACGTTTCGCCCAGCGAATCGGAGCGGTGGCGCGCGCCTGCCTCTCTATCGGCAGCAAGTTGGCCAACGTGGCAAAACCGGATGTCATCGTGGCGCGCAACCTCGAAATGCTGGCCGTCGCCAGTCGGGCCACGTCCTGTTTCGGCGGGGATATCCCAATTGCCTACGAGTGCCTCGACATTCATCGCCTTCTTTTGCGAGACGACATCGTCGGAAAGGCGTTACGCGGGACGGAAGCAAGGCTAGGCCGCAAAGCGGGGCTCCTGATCACCAGCTCGCCCGCCTTCATCGAGCATTACTTCCGCCCGCTCTCGGGCCTCGCCCTTCCGTCCCTGCTGCTGCAGAATCAAGTTCTCGACCTTGACAATGACGGTGGCGCCGATGCGGTCGTGACAGCACCCCGAGCCCCAGCACCGGCGGAGCCTTGGCGCATCGGCTGGTTCGGCGCGCTTCGCTGCGCCAAATCGCTAGAGCTCCTGTCGAAATTTTCCCACGCGATGAGCGGTCGTGCTGAGATCGTCCTGCGCGGGCGGCCTGCCTATTCAGAGTTTGATGATTTCGACGGCTTTGTGAGCAACGAGCCCTTCATGTCTTTCGAAGGTCCCTATAGAAATCCGGAGGACCTCGTCCGCATCTATTCCGGCGTCCATTTTTCGTGGACGATCGACTTCTTCGAGGAAGGCCAGAACTCCTCCTGGCTGCTGCCCAACCGGCTCTATGAAAGCTGCCGCTACGGCACGGTTCCGATCGCTCTCGAAAATACCGAAACCGCCCGTTTCCTGCGTGATAGGGGCCTAGGCTTCATTCTGCCCGACGCGGAGCCGGATACCCTCGTCGCGTTTTTCGAGACCATGAATGATGAAACCTACAGGCAAGCTTTCGAGCGGATCCGGGCACAAGGCCCGGCTCCCTGGACCTTCAACCGTGCCAATTGCGAAAGGCTGGTGAAGCGCCTTTCGACGTTGGCCGCCAGCAATCAACCGCTGCGCTCGGCAAGTCCACTTACCGGGCCTGTTGCCGTGAAGGAGACTTACCATGACGAATAAAAGACGAACCTCCGTCCGATGCCTCATCGTCATTCCCTGCCTCAACGAGGCAACGCATATCGAGGCGGTGATCGAAAATCTTGGTGAGGCGCTCGCCGAACTTGATGCCCGGATCGTAGTGACCGATGGCGGCAGCACCGATGGCACGCGCGCCATTGTCACGCGGATTACCGGTGAAAACCCGAAGGTCATCCTTCTCGACAACCCGAAGAGGATCCAGAGTGCCGCCGTAAACTTGGCAGTCGCCACCTATGGCAGCGACTGCGATTACCTTGTCCGCATCGACGCCCATGGCGATTATCCGCGCGACTACTGCCAGCTCTTGGTGGACGAAGCCCTGGCGACCAGCGCCGATTCCGTCGTGGTCGGCATGCACACAGTTGGCTTCGGCCTGTTCCAGAAGGCGACAGCGCTTGCCCAGAACTCAAAACTGGGCAATGGCGGATCGCGGCACCGTATCGGCGCGGCCAGCCACTGGACGGACCACGGCCACCACGCCCTGATGAAGGTCTCCATCTTCCGCCAGATGGGTGGCTATGACGAGAGTTTCCAGCACAATGAAGACGCGGAACTGGACTATCGGCTGAACAAGGCAGGCTATCGGATCTGGATGACCGACAAGACCAGCATGGTTTATTATCCACGCGCGAGTGTGAAGCCGCTCTTCCGTCAGTATTTCGGGTATGGCCGCGGCCGGGCGCGCAATTTCCTCAAACATCGCGCATTGCCGAGCCTGCGCCAGATGATCCCGCTCGCGGTCGCCCCCATCACGATCGGCGCACTCCTTGCGATCGTAAACTGGGCGGCGGCAATCCCGTTTGTCGTCTGGGCCAGCGCGTGCATTGCTTATGGCATGTGGCTGGCGATAGGACAACGCAATCCACACGGTCCCCTCGCCGCCGTCTCGGCCATGGTGATGCATTTTGCATGGTCAGCCGGTTTCTGGCGCGAGGTCCTTGCTCGGGGCTCGCGCGTACCTGTTTATGTCTCGCGCCAGGAGCCTTCGCTATGAGCGCTGCCGCCAGCCCCTCCGCGACCCACGTCGACATCGGCATCTGCACCTTCCGCCGCCCGGAGTTGGAACGGACATTGCGCTCGCTCGCCAATCTTACCGTACCCGCCGAGGTAGCGGTGCGCATCATCGTTGCCGACAACGACGCCACGCCCTCGGCCCGGCCTTTGGTCGACGACCTGCGCCCGCACTTGCCGTTCAAAGTGCACTATGTCCACTGCCCGGCCGCAAACATCTCGGTCGCGCGCAATGCCTGCCTGGACAATAGCGACGGAGATTTCCTCGCCTTCATTGATGACGACGAGCAAGCTTCCACGGAGTGGCTGCTGCTGCTCCTGATGATGGCCGATGCGACAGAAGCCGATGCTGTCCTAGGACCGGTCAGGGCTCAATATGAGGCGGATGCGCCCGATTGGATGCGCCGCGGCGAGTTTCATTCGACGGCGCCGGTCTGGGTCAACGGAGAAATCCGGACCGGCTACACATGCAATGTTCTGCTGCGCCGAGCATCCCCTGCGATCGCCGGTCGCCGTTTCAACCTCGCGCTCGGGGAGACCGGCGGCGAGGACACCGAATACTTCACCCACATGCATCGGGCAGGCGCCAAAATCAGCTTTGCCGCCAATGCTTTCGTCGAGGAGACGGTGACGCCCGGACGCGCGCGGCTGTCGTGGCTCGCCAAGCGCCGTTATCGCATGGGGCAGACCCATGGCCGACTGCTCGCCGGGAATACCCCGTTCGCGAAGCGGCCGGCACAAATGGTTCTGGCCACAGCCAAGGCGGGGTTTTGTGGCCTTGCGGGCCTAGGCCTTAGTCCCCTCGCGATCCAGCGGAACCGTTACGGCCTTCGCGCGGTTTTGCATCTGGGCGTCATCAGCGGCCTGATGGGCGTGCGCGAAATCCGACAATACGGACAACGGGGAGCCACGTCGCCATGACCGGTGGGACCCCGGACGTCAGCATTGTCATTGCGGCGTTCAACGCCGCAGAGACGATTGAACGCGCGATCGCCGCAGGCTTGGCCCAGCAGGGAGTGACGCTGGAGGTGATCGTGGCTGATGACTGCTCCGCCGACGGCACACGCGACGTTGTCGCGTCCATCGCGGATCCACGCCTTCGGCTGGTCGCACTCGCTGAAAACCGCGGCCCCGGAGGGGCGCGCAATGCCGGTATCGACGCCTCGCGCGGACGATGGATAGCGGTTCTCGATGCCGACGACAGCATGCGTCCGGATCGTCTCGCACGGATGATCGCGAAAGCCGAAGCGGATGGCGCTCAGATTGTCGTCGACAATCTCTCGGTTGTCGAAGCCGACGGTGGCTCACGGGCCATGTTCGAGGAACACAAGCTCGCATCCAGCCCCGAGCTCACCCTGCCCGCTTTCATCGAATCCAACGTGCTTTTCCGCTCGCGGCACAATTTCGGCTACATGAAACCGGTCTTCTCCCGGCAATTCCTGGTCGACCAGGGCTTGCGCTTCGACGAGAACCTGAGAATTGGCGAGGACTATCTGCTGCTTGCGTCCGCACTGGCAGCAGGCGGAAAATGCGCGGTCGATCCGGCCATCGGCTATGTCTATCACATCACGGACGGCTCCATTTCGCGGGTACTCAAGGCCGCTGACGTTGAGACGATGATCGCCGCCGATGCCGAATTTCTGCGTCGTTACCGGCTCGACCGAAAGGCGCTTGCCGCACAGCGGCGCCGCCGCCGAAGCCTCGAACAGGCGCGCTCCTTCCTGACGCTGATCGGGCATCTGGAACGCCGCTCTCTGGCTGGCGCGCTGGGCACCGCGCTTCGCGATCCACTCGCTCTGCGGCATCTCGGCATGCCGATCACCGTGCGCCTGCGGCGCCTCAAGAATCTGCCGCTAACAACCCGGCCCGCCGAGACTTTTTCGAAGCGGACCAAACAGGCCAAAGGCCCTCACACCAGCAAAGGATAGTGGTATGGACCCCAGGAAGACAGTGCGGAAAGCGATCATTCCCGTCGCAGGCAACGGAACCCGTTTCCTTCCAGCGACCAAGGCAATGCCGAAGGAGATGCTGACGATCGTCGATCGCCCGGTCGTACAATATGCCGTCGACGAGGCCCGTGAAGCCGGTATCGAACACATCGTCTTCGTCACCGGTCGCAACAAGCAGGCGATCGAGGACCATTTCGACGATACGCCCGAACTTATGTCTTCTCTCTCCCGTTCGGGCAAGACCGCCCAACTGTCTGAACTGGAGGACCTGCTTCCGGTCGCCGGTTCTGTGAGCTTCACCCGCCAGCAGGCGCCGCTCGGTCTCGGCCACGCAGTCTGGTGTGCTCGCGATCTCATCGGCAACGAACCCTTCGCGCTGCTGCTGCCGGACATGATCTCCTATGGCGCGCGCGGCTGCATGGCCGGCCTTACCGATCTCTATTCCGCGACGGGCGGCAATGTGCTCGGCGTCGAACAGTGCGCACCGGAAGACGCATCGAAATACGGCATAGTCGGAAAAGGAACCCCGGTGCCCCACGGATTCGCCGTCACCAAGATGGTGGAGAAGCCACGCCCGGGCGAGGCACCCTCCAATTACTACCTGAACGGTCGTTACATCCTGCAGCCGGAAATTTTCGACATCCTGGCCGAGCAGCCACGCGGCGCCGGAGACGAGATCCAGCTGACGGACGCCATGGTCACCCTGTCAGAAGCCCAGCCTTTCCATGCACATCCCTATGAGGGCCGCACCTTCGACTGCGGCTGCAAGCACGGATTCATCGAAGCCAATGTCGCCTTCGCGCTTTCCCGCGACGACATCAGTGAGCTGGTCTTCGATTCCGTGCGGGAGATGGTGCTCTCCCACGAATGCCGCATCCAGGCGGCCTAGAATGTCGCCGGCGCCAGCGAAGGCGCCGGCTTGCTCCCGACGAACGCGACAGGGTTCTTTGTCCACACGAACCCCGATTGGAGACGGAACACGCCCATGAACCAAAAAACCTTGCCCATGAACGGCGTGCCACACCAAAAGAGAGAGGATTCCGATTCGTTCATCGATCTGGACCGTCTCTTCGCCGCAATCCTTCGGCGCGCGACAACTATCGGCGTTGCGACCGCAGTCTTCGTCTTTCTCGGCGTTGCCTATCTCATCGCCAGCACGGCAATCTACACGTCGATGACGCAGATACTGCTCGATGAAAACCGTTCCCGCTACGCGGAAGAGAACCCTGCCTCGCAGCTAAGTAGGCAGCAGGCCGATACCCAGATATCCAGCGCCGTCGAGATCCTGAAATCGAACAAGCTCGCACTTCGGGTCGTCGATGAGGCGGGGCTTGCCGACAACGACACTATCCTCAATCCGCCAAAGTCCCTTCTCGGAACCGCCAAGTCCTGGCTGCGTGGCACAATCAGCCTCTTCGCCGATGCGGTCTCCGACGAAGCTGTTCTCGAAGGAAAAAGGCAAAAGGCAGCCGCAATGCTGCAGCAGGGCATTGCCGTGGAGCGGGTGGGGCGAAGCGCCGTCGTCTCCGTTGCCTACCGCTCACCGGATCCGCAGCTTGCGGCCAAAGTCGCGCGCGCCTATGCCGATGCATATCTCGCCGATCAACTGAACGCCAATTTCGACGCAGCCGAGCAGGCATCAGTCTGGCTGCAGAAGCGCCTGGACAGTCTCGGAGAACGCGCTAGGACAGCCGCACTCGAGACCGAGCGTTTCAAAGCGGAGAACGGTCTCACCTCCACCCGCGGCGAACTCATGTCGGAACAGCAGCTCACCGACCTCAACGGCCAGCTGATCATCGCCCAGTCCGACGCGGCAAGAGCCTCCGCCCGCTACAATCAGTTCAAATCGATCACCGGCCAAGGCCTGGAAAACGCCATCAAAAATGCTCTGATCGGGTCAAGCGAAACCAACAGCACGGTGATCCAGGATCTGCGCAGCCGGTACCTTACCATCGAACGGCGCGAGCGCGAGGTAACCGGCAGCTTCGGTGCCGATCATCCCCAAGCCGTTGCCCTGAAGGCTGAAAAATCCGAGATAGGCCAGCAGATCTTCCAGGAACTACAGCGCCTGACCGACAACTATCGTAATGAGTATGAGGTCACCCAATCACGAGAAAAGTCGTTACGCCAGCGTATCGAGGGGGTCACCGACAGGAATTCGAACGCCAATACCTCGCTCGTCCACCTGCGCGAACTGGAACAGAAGGCGACCGCCCTGAAGTCCCTCTATCAATCTTACCTCGACCGATACGAACAGGCGACACAACAACAGTCATTTCCCATCGCCTCGGCGCGCGTGATTTCCGAGGCAGGCATTCCCGTTTCGCCGTCGAGCCCCAAGCGGACGATGGTATTGGCACTCTCAGGCGTTCTCGGCCTGATTGCCGGCGGAGCCCTCGCCTTCGCGCAGGAAATGCGGGAGAATTCTTTTCGCCTTAGGCGGGACATACGCTCGCTTCTTGGCCAAACCTCGCTCGGTTATTTGCCGCTGGTCGGCGCTTCCGCGCGAAAGCCACTGCATAAGCTCCGCGCGGTCCTCGGGCGTGGTCCCAAGGTCGCCCCCACGCGCCCACTTCAGGTTCCGCTCGCGCGCATGAGTAGACTGGCTTTCGAGGCACCGCAGTCGACCTTTGCCGAGACTCTGCGCAACGCAAAGCTGGTGTGCGACCTCATGCTGCAGGGACGCCGGAGCCGGGTGATCGGCATTGTTTCTGCCCTGCCCGGAGAAGGGAGGACGACAGTCGCTGCGAATTTCGCCACGGTACTCGCAGCGAGTGGCAAGCGCACCCTGCTGATCGACGCAGATCTGCGCAATTCACGGCTGAGCCGTATGCTGAAGCCCGCACCCACAGCTGGTCTGGCGGACGCAATTACCGGCGACACCTCATGGACGAGCCTCGTGAGGGTCGACCCACAATCGAAGCTCGCTATTTTGCCGAGCCTTCCTCGGCCCCACGCGGAGCAGTTGCCCCATTCCGACGACCTGCTGGCCTGTGCCGGCATGGAAAGCCTGATTGAAAGTGCCCGTCAGGTCTTCGAATATATCATTGTCGATCTTGCCCCGCTCATTCCGGCAGTGGTGGACGCAAAGGCATTCGCGCCACACGTGGACGGATTCATCTTCGTGATTGAATGGGGCAAGACGCCCAAGCGTCTCGTGGCCGACCTGCTGGAAACCGAACCGGACATTGACTCAAAGATCCTCGGTGTCCTGCTGAACAAAACCGACATGGCGAAACTGGCCCGGTATAGCGAAGCCGGCAGTCAGGAAAAATATCACAGCCGCAATGATGAATACTACCCGCAACGAAAGCCGCAGGCAGCGCGGCCTCCGCATCGACCAAGTGTAGTGATCGGCCCCGCCGCCACAACGCCAAATGCCCGTACCGGGACGGGTGCCGCGTGAGCGTGAAGCCCAGCAGCGGGGAGCCCATGCACGTCTGGAATAACAACGCGTGGTTGGCGGTGCCAGTTATATCGGCTCTCAAACGTGTCTGGCGATCGCGCCATCCGACCTCCTGCCGATTGTCTATGACAATTTGTCGAACGGCCATCGCGAATTCGTCAAATGGGAGCCACTAGTCGAGGGGGACATCCGCGACCGCGCCCGGATCGAAGAGGTGCCCAACGACCTGACGGTAAGGGCTGTGAATGGCGCACTTTTGTGCTGCACGTATGCTTGCTGTGCGCAGCTAGGCTCGTTGATTGCGGGGGCCTGATTGCACCGAGACTTGTGTTTCGCAGCCCAGCAAGCTGAGCTTTCCGTTCGCTCTCCTTGACGACCAAGGGATCTCGTAGGGGAAGCGATGCCCTAAGACTGCGGACGAAGAAACGAGATCTTGTCAAATTTACAGGCGACTGCGTTCCGGCGTACCCGCCTTCATCGCAACGGCCGTTGCCCAGGAGACGCAGGAGGCAGCAAGCGCAACACCGAGGTCACTGGAATCCGTCCGAACGGAGAATTCATCGCCCGTCTTGTCGGCGCGTTGCTGCTAGAGCAGAACGTTGAACAGACTGTCCAGCGCCCCCGCCACACGCCCTTGAGACCGTGGCCCAGATGAGCGATGATTCCCAAATCAGTTTGCCCGCTGTCGCTCGCTGACATCCCTTCTAAACTATTTCGGAAAGCATGGTCATCAGCCGTCAGCTACACCACTCCGATGGACACGATTCGAACGATGAAAATCGCGGTCAGCCCGAAGGGTATGTCGCATGGTTTTGGCACGAGGGACTTACCGTTCTACTTGAGTTCCGCTTTTCGAAAACCACACTCGGACACGTCGCAAATGCCGCAGATAAAGTCCGTATAGCTCGTCAAGCTCTGACAGATGCGCCCTTCCAATTGGGCCGGCCAAGCCAAAGACGAGTTTATATTCGCGCGCGCTGGACGCACAACGCGCGTACTTCACGCAACGCAATCCGGAAAATTATGGTGCGGGGCATTTTGATGGGCGTAACCCTATCATTTATTTTAGTTTTTCAGGCTGCCCCTTCAGTTTCGTGGAGCTGGCATGCCACTTGCAGTCCATGTGACGGACCGAGGTCAACCAAGATGACCGCGGCTCTTGTATAAACAAGGAGAACAATAATGGGGAATTTCAAACACCTTCTCGCAGCCACGGCTGTCGCGGTACTGTTGCCGACCACAATGGCTAAAGCTTCCGAAATCAGGGTCGGTTTCACCGCCGATACGCTCACGCTCGACCCGGCAAACCATCGCAACCGCGAAACCGAGACGATCATCCGCAACATGTATGACGGATTGCTGACCCGCGATCCGGACATGAAGGTCGTTCCCGAAATTGCCGAATCCTGGACGCAGACTTCGCCGACCTCCTTCGAGTTCAAGATCCGCAAGGGCATCAAGTTCCATGACGGTTCGGACCTCACCGTCGAGGACGTCAAGTTCACCCTCGACCGGCTGACGGTCGAAGGCGCCATGGGCGACGGCCAGACCAGTCCGCGCAAGAGCTTGCTTGGTCCCGTCAAGGATATCGAGATTGTCGGCGGCGACACGATCCGCATCAATCTCAATGAGCCCTGGCCGCTCCTGCCGGCCATGCTGCCCTTCCAGGAATTCGTTTCCAAAGCTTTCGTCGAGAAGGTCGGCACTGCCGGCATGGCGACCGCCGAGAATGGTGCAGGCCCCTTCAAACTGGTCGAATGGCGCAAGGGCGATTCCATCATCATGGAGCGTTTCGATGATTACTACGGCGGCTCGCCGGACATTGCTCCGGTCGGCAAGGCCTGTGTCGACCGCGCCATCTTCAAGGTGATCCCGGAAACGGCCTCGCGCGTCGCGGCCCTGCTTGCCGGCGATGTCGATATCATCAACGGACTGCCGCCCTTCTCGATCGCCCAGGTAGAGCAGAACCCCAACACCGCTGTCATGACGGTGAACGGCACGCGCAGCGTCTTCCTCGCCCTCAACCTGCACGGCGACAAGTTCGACGATATCAAGGTTCGCCAGGCGGTCGCGCATGCGCTCGACAAGCAGCTGATCATCGACAAGATCCTCGGTGGCAACGCTGTATCGATCGAAGGCATCCTGAGCCCGGCCGCCTTCGCCTCGACGCCCGATCTGCCCAAGCACGATTATGATCCGGAAAAGGCCAAGGCGCTTCTGGCGGAAGCCGGTTTCCCCGACGGCATCGACATCACCATCGACGCTGAAGGCGCCGACAAGGACACGGTCGAAGCAATCGCCTCGGTTCTCGCCAAGTCCGGAATCCGCGCCAAGGTCGCGGTCGGCGAAAGCGCCCAGATCGACGCGAAGTGGGATCCGAAGAACGACAAGAACGACGGCGACATGTACTTCACGTCGTGGGGCAACGGCTCGCTCGATCCCTTCGACATCTTCGTGCCCACGCACTACACCATGGGCCGCGGCAATGCCTCCGGCTATTCCAACAAGGAGGTCGACGGTCTTCTCGACCAGGGCGCGATCGAGCTCGATCCGGCCAAGCGCGCGAGCCTGTATCAGAAGGCCGAGGCGATCGTGAATGCCGAGTTGCCCTATATCTATCTCTGGGTGCCCAAGGACATCTACGGCGTCTCCAAGCGCCTGAAGGGTTGGAAGCCGAGCGCCGACAGCCGGATCAACCTCCACGACGCCTGCGTCGAGTAACCGACACAGGCGGGAATAGGTCATGCGATTGGGCAAACTGGTCGAGCGCCTTCTGCAGCTCGTCCCGGTTCTCCTGGGCGTCAGCACCATCGTCTTCCTGATGATGGCACTGACACCGGGAGATCCCGTTGAAATCATGATCGGCGACCAGCCGATCACGGAGGCCGAGGAACTGACGCTTCGCCAGGACCTCGGGCTCGACAAGCCGATCGGCGAGCGTTTCGTGGTCTTCCTCGAAAATGCCGTCACCGGCGACTTCGGCATGAGCCTGTTCCACCGGCGGCCGGTGTTCGACGTGATCGTCGAGCGCCTGCCGGCAACGATCGAGCTGAGCCTCGTCGCGCTGATCATCGCGCTTGTCACTTCCATCCCCCTCGGCGTGATGGCGGCGATCAAGAAGAATACCATCATCGACCGTGTCGCCACGATCGGTTCGCTACTCGGCGTGTCACTCCCCGGTTTCTGGTTCGGCATCCTGCTTCTGATGCTGTTTGCGGTCCAGCTTCGACTCCTGCCGGTCTCGGGCCGGATCGGATTTGACAGCGAAGTGGCACCGATCACGCATTTCCTCCTGATCGACACGCTCTTGCGCGGGCGCCTCGACGCCTTCTGGGATGCGCTCTCGCACATCCTCCTGCCGGCGATTACGCTCGGCCTGCCGATGACGGCGATTCTCACGCGCGTCACCCGCACCTCCATGCTCGAAGTGCTGCGACAGGACTATGTCGCCTTCGCCGAAGCCAAGGGGTTGAGCCGCGGTCGCATTCTCTTCCGTCATGCGCTGAAGAACGCGCTGATCCCGACCGTTTCGGTCGCGGCCCTCGAAACCGGTTCGCTGCTCGGCGGCAACATGATCGTCGAGACCGTGTTCGGCTGGCCGGGCCTCGGCCGGCTCGTGGTCGAGAGCATCTTCGTGCGCAACTACCCGCTCGTCCAGGCAGCCGTGCTGTTCTACGCCGTCACCTACGTCCTGGTGAACTTCGTCGCCGACCTCCTTTACACGCTGCTCAATCCACGGGTGAAACTATGACCGTCGCCGACGATGCCGCCGCCCCGGTCATCACCGCCGAACACGGCAATTCGCTGTTCCGACGCAATCTGCGCGTCTTCGCCGAGAACCGGCTGGCGCTCGCCAGCGCCGTGCTGGTGCTGATCTTCGTGCTGATGGCGATCTTCGCGCCCTGGATCGCCCCGCACGACCCGAACGAGACCGATCTCTTCCGGCGCCTGCAGCCACCCGCCTGGATGCCGGGCGGCGAATGGAGCTACCTGCTGGGTTGTGACGGGCTCGGGCGCGATATCCTCTCGCGCATCATCTATGGCTCGCGCATCTCGATCTACATCGGCACCGCCGTCATCCTGGTCGCGACCACGATCGGCATTATCGCGGGCCTCGCCGCCGGCTATCTGCGCGGCTGGGTCGACATCGCCATTTCCAGGCTCGTCGACATCCTGCTCGGCTTTCCCTACCTGATCTTCGCCATCGGCCTGATGGCAATGATGGGTCCCGGCCTCGTCAACATCATCCTGGCGCTGGCCTACAAGGAATGGGTCATTCCCTGCCGGGTGGTGCGCGGCGAAACGCTTGCCGTCCGCGAGCTCGAATATGTCGAGGCGGCCCGGGCCATCGGCGCATCGCGCTTCCACATCATGCTGCGCGAGATCATGCCGAACATCCTGTCGCCGGTGATCGTGGTGTCGACCATCCGCATGGCTGACGTCATCATCCTCGAGGCGAGCCTCTCCTTCCTCGGCCTCGGCGTCCAGCCGCCGACCGCCTCCTGGGGCTCCATGGTCGCCGATGGCCGCGCCTTCATCCTCGAAGCCTGGTGGGTTTCGACCTTCCCCGGCCTTGCGATCCTGCTGCTCGTGCTGGTGATCAACGTGGCGAGCCAGGGCCTGCGCGACGCCTTCGATCCGAGGTTCAACGAATGACTATCACCGCCTCACCCCTCCTCCAGGTCCAGGGTCTCAGAACCGTCTTCGACACCCGTGCCGGTCGTGTCTTCGCCGTCGATGGCGTCGATGTCACCCTCAATCCGGGCGAATGTCTTGGCGTCGTAGGCGAAAGCGGCTCGGGCAAGAGCGTCACCTTCTCCTCCGTCATGGGACTGGTGCGCGCGCCGGGCCGCATCGACAGCGGCTCGATCCGCTTCGAAGGACGCGATCTGCGGGCATTGTCGCCGCCAGACATGCGCAAGATCCGCGGCCGCGATATCGCCATGACCATGCAGGATGCGCTGACGGCCCTCAATCCAGCGCTGACGGTCGGCGAGCAGATCCTTGAAGTGCTCTACGCCCATGACGAAACGCTTCCGGAAGGACGAATGACGCGGCGCAAGGCCGCCCGCGCCAAGGCGGTCGAGATGCTGGAACTCGTCGGCATCGCCTCGGCCGGCGATCGGCTCAAATACTACCCGCACGAGTTCTCAGGCGGCATGCGCCAGCGCATCATGATCGCCATTGCGCTCGCCTGCCGGCCGAAGCTGCTGATCGCCGACGAACCGACCACGGCCCTCGACGTGACCATCCAGGCCCAGATCCTCGATCTGCTTAAGCAGATCCAGCGGCAGGAGAATCTCGGCATCCTGCTGATCACGCACG
>JBAYTX010000002.1:0-167422 GCA_041675415.1 Rhizobium sp.
CATTGGCTGCGTTTCCGAGCAGCACATTGGCAAGTTCGAGCGCCAGCCCGTCCATCGCACCGGAGCTGCCGACGCCCGCATCGAGATAGCCGAAGCGGCCGAGATCCTGCACGGTGTTGCCCGCACCCGTGGTCAATATCTCGATCATTGCCGGATCTCCTCCGGCACGAAGCGAATCCTGTCTCCCGGGCGGAAGGCGGCAGGCGGCTCGCGATGGGGATCGAAGAGCGCAATGCCGGTTGAGCCTATGATGTGCCAGCCGGAAGGAGCTGTGAGCGGCATGATACCCGCCTGCGCGCCGCCGATGATGACGGAGCCGACAGGAACGTTCATCCGGGGTACGGCCCGGCGCGGAGTGGCCAGACGGGGGTCGAGCCCGGAAAGATAAACGAAGCCCGGCATGGCGCCGACGGCCGCAACCGAGTAGAGCGGCGCCGAATGAAGCGCCACCAGTTCTTCGACGCCCATTCCCTTGGAATGCGCAAGGACAGAAAGATCCTCGCCGCTCTCCCCGCCATAGATAACCGGAACTTCGATGATCCGGCCGGTGCCCGTGTTGGGTACAGTCTGATCCCAGAGGGAAAGGATCTCGCGCTCCAGCGCAGCCGGATCGAGAACAAGCGGGTCGAAAACCACCATCAGATTGTTCATGCCCGGGACAGTCTCGGATACGCCGGCGATGCCGCGGAGGAAGCTTGCCGTCGCCCAGATGCGCCCTTGACAGGCGTCATCGAACATCGGGCCGGCGGCATCGATGAGGATTGCCCCGGCGCCCTGCATGCTCAATCTCGGTTTGCCGCCGTTCTCGCGCATCGTTCCCGCACCAGCCTGCTGATTTACAGCCTTCTTCTTCTGATATATCAGTTCGCCATTCTTGCCTATCACTTTTCTCGGTGCATCATCGGAAAAACATGCCAAAAACGTCAGTCGGCATGGAGGCATCGTAATTGTTCCCAACGGCCAATTGATCGTAGGATGACGCGCGCACGGAGGCTATCATGGTGAAAGACGGGATGCTCGGGGTCGACCTCAATTCGGATATGGGTGAAGGCTTCGGGGCCTTCAGGATGGGCGATGACGAGACCATGCTCTCGATTGTCAGTTCGGCCAATATCGCCTGCGGGCTGCATGCCGGCGACCCGGAAATCATGGCTACCACCTTCGCGCTCGCCAGACAGAAAGGCGTTGCCGTCGGCGGGCATCCGGGCTTTCCCGATCTCTGGGGCTTCGGCCGGCGCAATATCCCGTTTTCGACATCGGAGATCGAACGGCTGGTGGCCTACCAGATCGGTGCGGCGCAGGCCCTGTCGGCCTATGCGGGGCACCCGATCACCCATGTGAAGGCGCATGGCGCGCTCGGCAACCTGACCCAACAGCACGAGGGCGTGGCGCGGGCAGTCAACAACGCCATCAAGGCCGTCGACGCGAAGCTCATCTGCCTGACCATCGCACTCGGACATCAGGAGCGGCTGGCGCGCGAGATGGGGCTTTCCTGCCGTTCCGAGGTCTTCGCCGACCGGGCCTATACCGACGAGGGCTTTCTGGTTTCGCGCAGCGAGCCGGGAGCCGTCATCCACGACGCGAGGGCCGCATCGGAGCGAATCGTGCGCATGGTCAAGAACGGGGTGATCGAAACGATCACGGGTCGCGCGATCGTCACGCCGATCGATTCCATCTGCGTCCATAGCGACACACCGTCGGCGGTCACGATCGCGCGGGCCGTGCGGGATGCGCTTGAAGGCGCCGGCATTGCCGTCCGCAATTTCATTCATTGAGTGCGGAGCGATTTGATGGATCTCATCCTGATCGGCAAGCTGATGGAAATGTTGGAGAACTCGGCCCTCGGCGAGCTGGAGGTCACCGAGGACGGCGTAAGGATCAGGCTTTCCAAGACACCACGCGGCGAGGCACGCGCCGCATCTGCGCCGCCGTCGCGTACCGAAACACCCGAGGCCATGGCCGCCGCCGAGATCGCCGAGCTCATGGCGCTTCCCTCTGCGGATGAAGGCGGTCTCGAGATCGCCGTTCCAGCTGGCCTGCCCGGCACCTTCTACCGCGCGCCCGCGCCCGGCGCGGCGCCTTATGTCAGCGAGGGCGATCTGGTGGAGGAAGGCCAGGTACTCGCACTGATCGAGGCGATGAAGATGCTCAATCCCGTCGAGGCACCCCAATCCGGCCGGATCACTGCAATCCTGATCGCAGATGCGACGCAGGTTGCGGCCGGAACGCCGCTGATTGTCATCGACGCGGCGGACTGACGGCATGTTCGACAGTGTTCTCATCGCCAATCGCGGCGAAATCGCGCTGAGGATATTGCGGGCTTGCCGCGACCTCGGGCTTAAGGCCATCGCCGTCCATTCGCAGGCGGACTCGGATCTGCGCCATGTCAAACTGGCCGATACCGCGCTCTGCATCGGCCCTGCACCGGCCGCCAGGAGCTATCTCGACATGCACGAGGTCCTGCTCGCCGCCAGGCTGACGGGGGCCGATGCCATTCATCCAGGATACGGATTTCTTTCGGAAAATGCGGACTTCGCGCAAATGGTCGAAGAAGCAGGCATTACCTTCATCGGACCGCCCGCCGCAGCCATTCGCATGATGGGCGACAAGGTCGCGGCAAAGCGCGCGATGATCGCCGCAGGCGTACCCTGCGTTCCCGGACCTGACCATGCGCTACCGGCCGACCCGGCAAAGATCACGCAGATCGCCGAGCAGACCGGGTTTCCGCTGATCGTCAAGGCGGCAGGCGGCGGCGGCGGCCGGGGCATGCGCATCGTTCGCGATGCCGCAGAGCTTGCCGGCGCCGTCGCCGTGACCCGCGAGGAGGCGGGCCGCGCTTTCGGCAATCCGGAACTCTACCTGGAGAAATTTCTGGAACGTCCCCGGCATGTGGAAATCCAGATACTCGCGGACAATCACGGAAACGCCGTGCATCTCGGGGCGCGCGACTGCTCGACGCAACGGCGCCACCAGAAACTGATCGAGGAATCGCCGCCGCCCGGCATCGCCGGCGAGGCGATCGAACGGATCGGTAGGCGCTGCGCGGATGCCTGCCTTGCCATCGGCTATCGCGGCGCAGGCACCTTCGAATTCCTCTACCAGGATGGAGAATTCTACTTCATTGAGATGAACACACGGGTCCAGGTCGAGCACCCGGTGACGGAAGAGGTCACCGGAATCGATATCGTCCGGGAACAGCTGCGCATCGCACGCGGCGAGAGCCTTTCCTTCGCGCAGGACGGCGTGCAGTTTGCGGGACATGCGATCGAATGCCGGATCAACGCTGAAAACCCCTTCACCTTCGCTCCCTCCCCCGGAAGGATCACGCAATTCATCGCGCCTGGCGGCCCGGGCATCCGCGTCGACACCCATCTCTATGCCGGTTACAGCGTGCCGCCTGATTACGATTCCCTCCTCGCGAAGGTGATCGCCCATGGCGACAGCCGGGCGAACGCGATCGCCCGGATGCGGCGCGCGCTCCGCGAGACCGTGATCGACGGAATCTCGACCACAATCTGCCTTCATGAAAGAATGCTGGACGAACCCGGATTTCTCGCCGGCGGCTTCGATATCCACCACCTCGAGCGATTGCAGGACCAGGGTTTCGGGAGGGTGAAATGACTGAAACCATATGGCTCGGCGCTGTCATGGCCCTGCTCGAAAAGCACGGGCTTGCCGAATTCGAATACCAGGATGGTGATCGGCATATCCTGGCGACAAGGCATGACGTGCATGATCTCGCCACACACGAGCCGCCCCCCGCCCCCCGCCGTCAGATGACCATTGCCGCGCCACATGCCGGCGTTTTCAGAAGCGCGCATCCTTGCGAACAGGTGCAGAAATCGCTGCCGAGACCAGTAAGACGCGGAGACGTCATCGGCTTTCTCGAGGCCGGCTCGCTCTTGCGGCCCCTACTCGCCCCCGAGGATGGCATTCTTGCTGGTCAGCTTGCCGACGAGGGTGCACTTACCGGATATGGCGTAGCGCTTTTTGGCCTTTTCCCCGCAGACCGGCAACGGGATAGAGACTAGGGCCGATCGGCCCCAGGGGATCGAAGAATCACGCGACTTTCGCGAGTTGCGCGTTCGTCCAGTCGATGATCTGGCGCGCCGACATGGCGCCCGAAACACGGGCAATCTCGCGCCCGTCGCGATAGAGCAGCATGGTCGGAATGCCACGAATACCGAGACGGCCTGCCACTTCGGGCTGCTCCTCGGAATTGAGCTTCATCAGCCGGACGCCCGGTTCAAGGTTCTTAGCGGCTTCGGCGAAATGTGGAGCCATCATCTTGCACGGACCGCACCACGGGGCCCAGACGTCGACGAGAACCGGAACACCGCTACGCGAAGTCTGCTTTTCGAACATGCCCGCATCGGCTTCGACGGGGTGGCCTTCGAAAAGAGCCGCCTTGCAGACACCGCAGCGCGCCTCAGCCGCCGGGCGCCCCGCCTTCAACCGATTGACGGCAGAACAATGCGGACAGACAATTTGTTGATCGTTTTCCATATTGTAATTCTCCGTAAAATCGCGCTCCCATGCGGAACCGCGTCAACCCTCGCCTATTGACATTATATTCACATTGCCGTAGATACGCAAGAATGAAGATTGATCCGGAATCCATGCAGGGCGCAGCAGACGACGCCAGCGAGCTCTTGAAAGCGCTTGCCAACCGGCATCGGCTTCTCATCCTTTGTCAGTTGATCGACGGGGAGCGTTCCGTTGGCCAGCTCGCGGAGTTTCTCGGAATCCGGGATTCCACCGTATCACAGCATTTGGCGCTGTTACGCCGCGACCGCATCATCAGCGGCAGGCGCGACGGGCAGACGATCTGGTACCGGATCGAAAGCGAGCCGGCCCGCAACGTGATCGTCGCGCTCTACAACACCTATTGCTCGGTCTGATCCCGCTCAGGCGGGACGCATCGTGCCGCGCTCCCCGAGCGCGACATGCCAGGACAACGCTTCCTCGATGACATGTGGCGTGTGGCCGCTGCGCTTCCTGGCGCGGTCGAAATAATCCCTCAGCGCATCGCGATAGTCCGGATGGACGCAATTGGCGATGATGACCTCTGCCCGCTCGCGCGGCGCCAATCCGCGCAGGTCGGCAAGCCCCACTTCCGTTACCAGAATGTCGACGTCGTGCTCGGTGTGATCCACGTGGCTCACCATGGGCACGACGCTTGAGATCGCCCCGTCCTTGGCGATGGACTTGGTCACGAAGATCGACATGAAGCCGTTGCGGGCGAAGTCACCCGAACCGCCGATGCCGTTCATCATATGCGTTCCACCGACATGAGTGGAATTGACGTTGCCGTAGATGTCGAATTCGAGCGCCGTATTGATGCAGATCAGGCCGAGGCGGCGGATGACTTCAGGGTGGTTGCTGATCTCCTGCGGACGCAGGATCAGTTTGTGCTTGTATTCGGACAGGCGCGGCAGAACCTTCCGATACATATCCGCAGACAGAGTGATCGACGAACCGGAGGCGAAGGTCAACTTGCCGGCATCGAACAACTCGAAGGTCGAATCCTGCAGGACCTCTGAATACATCTTCAGGTCATGAAATGGCGTATCGATGAAGCCGTGGAGAACGGCATTGGCGATCGTCCCGATCCCCGCCTGCAAGGGCTGCAACTCATATCCCATCCGGCCCTGCTTGACCTCGTTTACAAGGAAATCGGCGAGATTGCCGGCAATTGCGCGGGTCTCGTCATCGGGCGGAAGAATGGTCGCCGAACTGTCCAGCTTCTCGGATACGACGACAGCGACGATCTTCTCCGGTGGGATCGGAATAAAGGGAAGACCGACTCGGCTTTCCGGCGTCACGACGGGGACCGGCATGCGGGCCGGGCGGCGCGTGGGAATATAGATGTCGTGCAGGCCTTCCAGCGTGATGGGCTGGGACAGGTTGAGTTCGACGATCACCTTGTCGGCCAGGATCGCGAAACTGGCGGAATTGCCGACGGAGGTCGTCGGTACGATCCCGCCCGTCTCGGTGATGGCGACAGCCTCGATGACGGCGATGTCGACAGGCTTGATCTGCTGGGTTCGCAGCTGTTCGACCGTTTCCGACAGATGCTGATCGATGAACATCACCTCGCCCGCATTGATCGCCTTGCGCAGGGCGGGATCCGACTGAAACGGGATGCGGCGGGCCAGCACATGTGCCTCGGCCAGCGTTTTGTCGAGATCGTTGCCAAGGGAGGCGCCGGTCATCAGGGTAATCTTCAGCGGATGCGTCTTGGCCCGCTCCGCCAAGGCCATTGGCACAGCCTTGGCCTCGCCGGCGCGGGTGAAGCCGCTCATGCCGACGGTCATGCCATCCTTGATGAAGGCCGCAGCCTCCTCGGCGCTGACCAGTTTGTCGAGCAGGGAATTATGTCGGATCCGATCGCGCAGCATGATTTCTCCTCTTCAAACCGCCAACTCGTGGGGGAGGCCCGCCAGTGCGCGGGTATTCAAGAACGCTTAATTGGCCTGGCTTGGGAAATGCAATCATTCTTCCGTCGCATTGCGCGCTTGCCTGATATGCGTTTTTCGCATGACATGTGAGCCTGACCAACCGCGTGAAGACAGCACGCCGACCATCAGAGCAATTCCGGGGAGATCATATCCGGCACTTGCCGGGCCCGTCACTCGAACCCGGTTGCCTGATCGATTGGGGCGTCGGAAACGCCGGAAGACATGCATTGATCAATTTTGGTAGAGCAATCGATTGACCGAATATCACTGTCGCGAGAGAGTGCACTCATGGATCATCTGCTAAAAAATCCAAGACGACGCACAGCACGATGGCTTGCGTCGATCTGCGCCGCGATGGTGCTCCTTGCGGTGGGCGTTGCGCCGGCCTTGGCAGAAGATGGTACGACCACCTTTCCATCCACGGAGGAAGGTCTCGACGAGATGTTTCCGCCGACGCCGGAGGATGCCTATCCGATGTCGGACCCAGAGCCTCCGCCGGATATTTTCGGGTCGTCCATGCCCCCTCCACTCGCCGACACGTCTGAAAGCCCGGTTCGCGACGACCGCTCCCTGGAGCAGCGCATCGCGGACTCGACAAAGCACGAGAAAGCACTGATCGAGCAGATCAAGGCGCTGCTGAAGCAGAGCAATATTTCCATCGTTCCGCCGCCATCCTACGAACTTCAATGCAACGAAGATCCGGTCGTCGAGCTTCTGACCGAGCAATTGGTCCAGTCATATGTCAAGCAGGGCGGCGATCCGGAACTGGGCCTTCTGGAGCAACTAATCGCAGTGCGCAGGGAACTTGCCATGCTCGGTGTCGAGCCGGGCGACGGCTACCAGGCGCAACTGGCCAATCGGCTGCTGGTGAAAGCGCAGACACTGATCAAGACCTACGGCAGCCAGCGCGACAAGGCCCTGGCGATCCTTGGCCTCGCCCACAAGGCGGCCAATGTGCTCCAACTTCTCGGAGATTCGGAGATCGAGCAGAAATTCTTCAGCGAAATTGCGGGATGGCTGTCCAAGCTCGTTCCCGACATGCTCAAGGACATCAGGACCAAGCATGACTACCGGCTGGTCAATGCGATCTTTACCCTGACTCGGGTGATCAACTCATCCGGGAAGCTGAGCGGACAGGCGGATCCCAGCGAAATCCTCAGGCAGATCGAGGAAGCGATGCGCTTCGACCTGTCGCTGGCGCTCGAGGCGTCGGGCGGAGGCCACAAATGGGCTCTTAAAAGCGACTTCTCGCTCACCCCCACACTGGCTGCGGGCAAGAACAAGCTGCTCCAGTTGATGTATATCGGCGAGGGTCAGGGAACCTATGCCAGCTATGCCTACACGAACGGCACGCTGACGATGAACGCCCCGGATTTCAAGGTGATCGCCAAGGTCACCGACTTCGATCCCTGCAAAGGTACGGCCGTGCTCTTTCTCGACCGCTTCTTTGCGCAGGAAGGCGAGACCTATATCCGGGAGGGCACGACGAACAAGGCACCGATCGTCTGGGCGGCCTTCGCCAACGCCTTTCGCGCGCAACAGGTCGATCAGGGGTTCGAATTCGAGCTGCCGGTCGAGACAAAAACCGAAAAGGCGGTCGATACCGTCTTTGATCAGAGCGCCAAGGGCTTCACCGGGAAGTTCACTGTGAAACTCACCCATACCCCCCGGTGAGGCGAACTCGAGCCAGGACGACGTCGGACGGCAGATGTCGAAATCCGGGCGACGACGTGCCACGAGACGCCAAAACCGCGGCTAGATAGATAGGTCTATTTGAAAGAAAAATGGCGCACCCGAAGAGATTCGAACTCCTGACCCCCAGATTCGTAGTCTGGTGCTCTATCCAGCTGAGCTACGGGTGCGTACCGGTCCGACTGTCGTCGGCGGTGTGGCGATCCTCTAAAACGTGCCGCGCAGGATTGCAAGCACCTTTCGGAAAAAAGAGTCATTTTGCCGTCACATGGGATTGCCGCATGCCGGCAGCAGCTATTGCCAGTTCAGGCGCGGGCCCTCCAGTCATCGAGAGCCACGGGACGATCGGGAATTTCAATGCGAAACTGGGTTCCGGGTCCAGGCTTCTCGACGAGCGCGATAGTGCCCCCGTGGGCAAGGACCAATTCGCGGGCAATCGCCAGCCCCAGTCCCGTTCCGCCGGAACGCGCCGATCCGCGGAATGCGGCAAAAAGGTTCTCCCGCGCCTTGCTGGGCATGCCCGGACCGGTATCGTCGATGACGATGCAGACGACACTGCCGATGCGCTGGGCCAACAAGGTCACGCGACGAATAACCCAAGGTTCCTCCGGGGTGTAATTTGCGAGCGCCTGAAGCGCATTGCGGCAAATGTTGTGGATCACCCGAAACAGCTGCTCGCTGTCGGCGTCGACCTCCAGGTCGCCATCTATCATCTCGACGAATTCAATGCCGCTTTCGGGGCTAATCGCGAGAATGTCCCGCACCTCCTGGCTGAGTGCCGACAACCGGAAGCGACGGCGGCGGGGCTCGGCCTCGGAGGCCTGCCCATAGGCCAGCACCTCGCTGGTATAGCCGACCGCCCTGTCTATGGTGCGCAGAAGCTTCGGCGCGAAGCTCTTCACCATTGTATCCTCGACATCGACAAGGCGGTCGGACATCAGTTGCGCCGATGCCAGGATGTTGCGCATGTCGTGGTTGATCTTCGATACGGCGAGGCCCAGATCGGCAAGATTCTTCTGCTGCTTCAACGTTCGCTGCAACTGCTCCTGCATCAGCGCGAGGTGGCGTCCGGCGACGGCAAGTTCATCGCCGCCTCGCCCCGGCACGAGGACACGGGCGGGGTCCTCCGGATTTTCGGCAAAGGCCTGCATGCTTCGCGTCAGGCGCCGGACCGGGCGGATCATCATGCGGTTGATCGCCAGATAGATCAGGAGCGCCGTGATCAGAGATATGGCAAGCGAGACGGCAAAGACGTTGCCCGCATAGGACAGCATGGCGCCACGCAGGCTGCTTTCGTCCAGCACAAGTTCAATGACCATATCGCTGTCGCCGACCGGGCCATAAATCCGCAGTATGCGGTCACCGCCGAGGGCCAGGACATAGAGAGCGTCGCCAATCGATTCGAGCGGCTGCGCGTTCGCGAGATCGAATGTCGCATCCACCTGCGGCGGCATATCATCGACGGCCAGCAGGCGCGATGTTCCTTCCTTGCGCAATACGATTGCCTTGGTACCGGTGGCCATCAGGGCTTCGTCCTGGATGGCCCTGGGCAACTCGATCGGCTGAAGACCATCGATAACGACACTGGCAGCGGCGGCCGTCCGCAACCGATCCTCGAGCCAGCGTAACCGCATGGAGGCCACCGACGGAACGAAGATCAGCACCTCGGCAAGCATGACAAAAGCGATGGTCAGCCACAGAAGCTTGCCGGAAAGTCCGCGGAAAAGGTTGCGCACCGCGCCGCGCCCCGCCTTGTCCGCTCCTGGTCCGGCCTGCATTCCATCCGCCATCGGTCGCTCCTCGTCGCGATTTCCCAAGCTGGGGCCCGATCCACGCGGGCATCGCGAGCTTCATATCAATAGAACAGAACGCGAATGAACGAAAGGCTCCCGGAACCCCAATTGTTTTCGAGCGGCATGCACGCTCCTGTGGCATGGTTCGGCTGCCACCCTTCCCGCATGAAAAAAGCCGCGGGAAGCTCCCTGCGGCTTTCTTGCCGTCGCATCATGCGATGCCGGTCGATCAGAACTCCTCCCAGCTGTCCGCGTCCCGCGCCACTGCGGCCGCCCGGTTGCCGCCAATGGCGCGCGCGACATGTCCGAGCATCTCGCGTGCCGGAGATTGGGTCGGCTTGTGTTGCGAGGCCTTCGCCAATGCCGGAGCCTGCATCGGAACGGCGGTGGCGACAGTGGCCGTGGTCGATGCCTGGGCCGGCTGCGCCTTTCCCGATTGGGAAATCCGGAAATGGGCAACGAGAGCCGCCAGTCCATCTGCCTCCGCCGAGAGCTTGTGGGTCGCAGCCGAGGTTTCCTCCACCATGGCGGCGTTCTGCTGCGTCACATGATCCATCTGATTGATGGCAGTGTTGACCTCCTGCAATCCGGTTGACTGTTCCTTCGCCGCGGTTGCGATGGAATGGATATGGTCATTGATCTTGAGGACCCTGCTCTCGATCTCGGACAAGGCCTCGCCGGTCTTCTGCACCAGCTTGACGCCGCCCGCCACCTCCTCGCCGGATTTGGTGATGAGCTCCTTGATGTCCTTGGCGGCATTCGCCGAGCGCTGGGCGAGTTCGCGCACCTCTTGGGCGACGACGGCGAAACCCTTGCCGGCCTCCCCGGCGCGCGCCGCCTCGACGCCGGCATTCAGCGCCAGCAGATTGGTCTGGAAGGCGATTTCATCGATGACGTTGATGATCTGCGAGATTTCCCGCGAGGCCTGCTCGATACGGCCCATGGCACCGACGGCATCGCTGACGACGACCGCGGACTGGGCGGCGCTCTTCGTTGCCTCGTTCACCATCTGGCTGGCTTCCTGGGCGCGCTCGCTTGAACCGCGTACGACGACAGTAATCTCATCGAGCGCGGCCGAGGTCTCCTCGAGGGCTGCCGCCTGCTGTTCGGTACGTTTTGCCAGATCATTGGTCGCGGACGTCAATTCGTCGGCATTGCCATTGATCGAGTCGGTCTTTTGCCGGATGTCACCCATCGTCTGTCGCAGACGATCAAGCGTATTGTTGACATTGGTCTGGAGTTCGGCAAAGGCGCCGCGGAATTCGCCGCGCATGCTCTCGCACAGGTTACCCTCGGACAAGCATGCGATTACGCGACAGGTCTCGGCAACTCCGGCGTCGACGGTTTTCAGCAGATCGTTGATATTGCTCGCGAAGCGGTTGAGGTTCGCGTCGGCGTAGTCCTTGTCGATTCGCTTCGAGAAATCTCCGGCCGCAGCCGCGGCGACAACGATTGACATGCTCGACTGGAGGTCATCGCTTTTCTCCCGCATCGCCGCTTCCTGGGCGTTCAGGCGTTGGACGGCGAGGCCATTCTGCTTGAATACCTCGACCGCTCCTGCCATCTCGCCGATTTCGTCGGCGCGGCCGGCATAGGGGATCTCGGTATTGAAATCGCCCTCCGCGACCTTCTTCATGGCGCCGGTGACATTGCGGACCGGCCGGCTCAACTGATTGACGCCGATATAGATACCGAGACCGGCGCCGACTGCGACAGCGCAGACCGTAACGCCGGAAATGAGAACCAGCATCAGCCATTGAAAGGATTCGAGCGACTCCGCCATAACCTTCAGTTCGGCCTTGTCGTTGTCGACGACTGCGTCGATTTCGGCCTGGAAGGCTTTCCGGTTGGCGCGATTTGCCTCGTTGTTGCCCTGTTCATTGGCGGCCTTGGGATCGACCTTCGTGCCAAGGCGAGCCGTCTCGGCCCGGAATGTACGGAACTCCGCCGCCCTCGCCACCATCGCGTCGAAGGTCGCCTGTTGGGCCGCGGGCACGAGCGGCTTCCAATCCGCGATCACCTTGTCCATTTCGTCGAGGTTTTTCAGAAGCCCCTTGGCGAAACTCTCAGCCTTTTCAGTCGATGGAGCCGCATAGATCCCCCGCGCCTCCATGACCACAGCGGTTACGAGCCGGTTCAGACGTTCACCGAGATAGGCACGATCCGAGACCACATGCAGATCGTGGGACTTCTGACCGTATTGCGTGGTCACGAAGATACCCATCGCGCCAATCACAATGGCTGCAAGGCCCAGTATGCCAACCAAGGAATAGACTTTGCCGCTTATTTTCATGAAATGCCCCCCTGCCGACGATCTCCGGATATCGGAGAACACCCCTCAATTTTTAGGATAGTAGGTGAGGCCCGTTAATGAATTCTTGCCTTACTAAAAAAGCATATTCAAACATTGCTGCAATGCAATAAAGAAGTTCGGACGCAACAGGGTGTCCGGCTCCAGGAAGGCATCAGCGGGCAATGAACTGCCGGCCAGGAAACCAGCAAAAATCCGCGCCGGGACCCCGGTGAAAATCTCAATGCCGGGAGGCCAGATTTGACCACACCGCATGTGCGGATCCGGACGCTTGCGCCAATTGACTCAAGCGTCCTTCACCCTTATAAGCCGCGCACGTCCGGATATTCCAAGCCGCCCCGGCGGATTTGAAGCCGTGCGAAAAATCCAACGCTCTTGCAGAGATGCAAACCCAAGAAGGGCCGCACACCGCGGTATTAAATAAATGAAGCGTACCTACCAACCTTCGAAGCTTGTTCGCAAGCGCCGCCACGGTTTCCGTGCGCGCATCGCAACAAAGGGTGGCCGCAAGGTCATCATCGCACGCCGCGCCCGCGGTCGTAAGCGCCTTTCGGCCTAACGCCGGGCGCGCCCGATGAGAGAAACGGGCGAATGACGTCTGACGAACAGAAATCAACTGTCGGGCGGCTGAAAAGCCGGCCGCAGTTTCTTGCCGTGCGCAATGGCGAAAAGCGCCGAGGCAACCTCTTCCTAGTTGAAGTGCTCGATCGCAACGAGCCCGGCACCGAACCGCGCGTCGGCTTCACAGTCACCAAGAAACATGGCAATGCCGTCGAGCGCAATCGCATGCGTCGGCGCCTGAAAGAAGCCGTGCGACTAAACGCGGGATTTGCAATGCAGCCGGGACATGACTATGTGATTGTCGCCCGAAGGGAAGTGCTGTCCGCACCGTTTGCGAAGATCGTCGCGCAACTGGCCGAACGGATCGAAGCCAGGCCGAAACACGAGCGGTCCTCCGCGACCCGTTCCAGGAAAGTATGATGCAAAACAAACGCAATTACTTCATCGCGATTGCCCTTTCCGTGCTGATCGTTCTCGCCTGGCAATTCCTCTATATGAATCCCAGGATCGAGGCTCAGCGCCAGGCGGAGCAGGCCATGCTTGCCGAACAGGCGAAAACCGCTCCCGCACAAGATACCGCCGCGACTACGACGGCAGCCCCTGCCGCCGGCACCGTCAGCGGCGCCCTTCCGGGTGGGACCCAGGCGAGCGCGACAGCCAGCCGCGAGGACGCGATCGCCAAGAGCGCGCGCGTGATCATCGACACGCCGGACCTATCTGGATCGATCAATCTGACTGGCGCGCGCTTCGATGACCTGAAGCTCAAAAGATATCGCGAGACCGTCAAAGCGGACAGCCCGACCATCGCCCTCTTCAACCCGGCCGATACCAAGGACGGCTACTTCACCGAACTTGGCTATATCGGAGGAGAAGGTGCCAGCAGCGTTCCCGGTCCGGCGACCGTCTGGACCCTTTCCGAGGGCGACAAGCTGACCCAGACCACGCCGGTTACCCTTTCCTACACCAACGACGCAGGCCTCACCTTCAATCGGAAGATCTCCGTCGACGACCACTACATGTTCGTAGTCGAGGATACGATCAGCAACACCGGAGCCGGCGCCGCGAGCGTCGCGCCCTATGGCCGGATCACCCGCTACAACAAGCCGTCGACACCGTCGGTCTATGTGTTGCACGAAGGCTTCCTCGGAGTGGTCGGCGCCGACGGCGGCCTGATCGAAGAGAAATACAGCGCGATTGAAGAGGAAGCGATTGCCAACGCGAAGGCGACGGGCGGCTGGCTCGGCATTACCGACAAATATTGGGCGGCAGCTCTGGTGCCGCCGCAGACGCTGGCTTTCGAGTCGCGCTTTTCGCATTTTACCGACGGTCAACCCCGCTTTCAGGCCGACTACAAGAACGATGCCGTCAGCATTGCGCCCGGACAGAGCGCAACCGTCAAGAACCTTGTCTTTGCCGGTGCGAAGGAAGTGCCGGTCGTCGACAACTATGCGACCGCGTATTCAATTCCGAAGTTCGACCGCCTGATTGACTGGGGCTGGTTCTATTTCATCACCAAGCCGATGTTCAAGATGATGGACTACTTCTATCGTCTGGTCGGCAATTTCGGCGTCGCCATCCTGCTGACGACCATTGTCGTGAAGCTGCTGTTTTTCCCGCTGGCAAGCAAGCAGTACGCCTCCATGGCGAACATGAAGCGCATGCAGCCGAAGATGGAAGAATTGAAGGCCAAGCACGGCGACGACAAGATGGCGCTGCAACAGGCAATGATGCAGCTCTACAAGGATGAGAAGATCAATCCGGTGGCCGGCTGCTGGCCGGTGCTCCTGCAGATCCCGGTGTTCTTTGCGCTCTACAAGGTGATCTACGTCACCATCGAGATGCGGCATGCCCCGTTCTTCGGCTGGATTCAGGACCTGTCTGCGCCGGATCCGACAACCTTCATCAACCTCTTCGGGCTCCTGCCTTTCGATGGGCCGGCTTTCCTCCACCTCGGCGTCTGGCCGATCATCATGGGCATCACAATGTTCCTGCAGATGCGCATGAACCCGACGCCGCCGGATCCGACACAGGCGATGCTGTTCACCTGGATGCCGCTGGTCTTTACCTTCATGCTGGCAAGCTTCCCGGCCGGTCTGGTGATTTACTGGGCATGGAACAACACGCTTTCGATCCTCCAGCAGGCGCTCATCATGAAGCGTCATGGCGCCAAGGTCGAACTGTTCGACAATCTCAGGCAGACGTTCCGACGAAAGCCACAAGCAGGAAAATGATCAGAAAGCCCCGGCCAGTTCCGGGGCTTTCTCTTATCGCCGCCCTTGCGAGTTCAGATGACCACCTCAAGCTCTTCGTCCGTCCCCTCCGCCCGCCCCTGGCTCGGCATTGCCCTGGTGCTCGGCTCCGCCACAGCCTGGAGCTACGGCGGCGCAATCCAGCGTTTCATCGGCATGGACGACGGCTGGGCCATCGTCTTCTGGCGCTGCCTGTTCGGCGGTCTGTTCCTCTTGAGCTTCATGCTGATCCGCGACGGGTTTGCTGGAACGATCCGGCTGTTCCGGGCGATGGGATGGCCCGGGCTGATGGTCGCTATCGGTTTTGCCGCCGTGTCGACCTGCTTCGTGCTGGCCGTCAGCATGACACCCGTCGCCAATGTCGTGCTGTTCATGGCGGCCATTCCGCTGTTTGCCGCACTGCTCGCGCGGGTGCTCCTCGGCGAGCCGATCACGCCGGTGACCTGGGGAGCCATTGTCACCGTGATCGTCGGCGTGGCGATCATGGTCTCGGCATCGATCGGAGAAGGCGGATCTCTGGTCGGCCTTGCCCTGGCAGCCTCGATCCCGGTGATCTTCGCCTGCATGACGGTGCTGACGCGGCGGCATCCGGAGATCCGCATGACGCCCGCAGCCAGCACGGGCTGCTTCATCGCCTCCGCGATCGCCGCCACCCAAACCGCGAGCTTTGCCGTGAACCTGCCGGATCTCGCGCTGCTGTTCGCGTTTGGCGCTCTCAACCTCGGGCTGGGCATGGCGATGTATGTGACGGGCGCCCGGATGATCCCGTCTGCGCTCGCCGCCCTGCTTGGAACCGCAGAGATGATCCTTGCTCCGGTGTGGATGATTTTGTTCCACGACGAGGTGCCTTCTGCCCGCACCATGATCGGCGGGGGCATCGTGCTTGTGGCGCTGTTCACCTATCTTATCGGCCATATGCGCACCGAACTGGGGCCACGCGTGCCCACCGCGTCTTGACTTTGCCGGCTAAAACCCGGAATTCACAGGACATGCGAAAGGCTATCCCATGAAAGACAACAACCAGAAGACCGATCAGCCTCTGTTCGGCCGCCCGTGGATCTTCATCCGTGGCGTACCGTCGATGAAATTCCTTCCCCCCGAAGGCCCGCTCGAAGTGGCCTTCGCCGGCCGTTCGAATGTCGGCAAATCGTCGTTGATCAATGCGCTGGTCGGCCAGAAGGGCCTTGCCCGCACGTCAAACACGCCGGGCCGCACGCAGGAGCTCAACTACTTCGTTCCCGACGGCTATTCCGGCGAGGCCGGCGACCTGCCGCCAATGGCATTGGTCGACATGCCCGGCTACGGCTATGCCCAGGCGCCGAAGGAACATGTCGATGCCTGGACCAAGCTCGTCTTCGACTATCTTCGCGGCCGCGCGACCCTGAAGCGCGTCTACGTGTTGATCGACAGCCGCCATGGCATCAAGAAGAACGACGACGACGTCCTCGATCTGCTCGACAAGGCAGCGGTCTCCTATCAGATCGTGCTGACCAAGACCGACAAGATCAAGGAGGCCGGCGTACCCCGGCTGATCGCCGAAACGGCGGAAAAGATCCGCAAACGGCCTGCCGCCTTTCCGGGAATCATCGCCACATCGTCGGAAAAGGGAAATGGTCTCGACGACCTTCGCCTGGCGATCACAGAGACGATCAGCCAGGGCGCCTGACACGACTGCCTGACTTCGGCAATGGGGCGTGGCCCGGCCGCCGTTCTCGCCGGCCAGGGTGATCTTGCCCACGCCCGTCTGTGGCAAGACCCCGGGAGACAATGCAGAATCGTTTACCTTGATCACCAGGAGTTCGAGCGATTTCGCCTGCGGCGCCACAGCAGCGATCGGGCTGACCTGCAAGCGGCCGCTGCTGCCGTCGCAACGCGCGACAAGGCCGATGGCATTGTCCTTGCCCGCTATTTCGGCAACAAGGAACTTGCCGGGCGATTACGGATTCCAGAGGCCAATCTCGATGGTCGCGACAGCCGCGACCACAAGCAGGCTGGCGAGCGCCACGAAACGCCAGAAGGTAAGAGAATTCCAGAGGCCGCCGAAGATCACTCCAAGTGCCGATTGCGCCTCGGCCTGTCCATGGATCTGGCCCTCTATCTTCGAAAATAAGGCGGCCGGCGGCAGTTCGAAGCCGTATTCGCCATCGACCGCAGAAAGATTGTCTTCCCAGCGATGCACCATCGCCGCGAACGGAGGATCGCGGCGAAGCCGAGCCTCGACCTTCATCCGCTCCTCAGCGCCGAGCACACCGAGGACATATTCCCCGGCGAGGACTTCGTCGCGGGAACGGTCCCCCTTGCTCTGGTCTGGTGTCGTCATCGGTTCATGCGCTCCTTCAATTTCAAAAAGGCTGCGGCGAAGCCACGTGCGCGTCATCTTCATCGGCACGGAGAACTGATCGGCCCGTTCGTGACAGTCAATCCCTCCGCATAGGCATCCCTGACGGCGCGCCCGATCAGATTCCGATTCTTCCATACAACTGTCAATCCGCTTTCCCACCCCGCGCGGGACCGCGGTCTGTTGCGGATCCGGCGGGAGGCCGACGACCTCCCTTATCGTGGCCTTCCTGTGCGCGTGCTGCAGATTGTTCCTCAGGCGCGGACACGCGTGCCGGCGAACGTGGCTCATCATAGCGGCTATCTTTCCGGTCGATTATTCCCTCGGACCGAAACTTGCGCTAAAAGGCCGCGAACCAACGACGAGGGCACCCCATGACGGCATCGGAAAGCGAAACCCAGGCGCGGCTTCTTGCGCAGGCTCTGCCCTTCATGCAGCGCTACGAGAACAAGACGATCGTGGTGAAATATGGCGGCCATGCCATGGGCAATGCCGAGCTCGGCAAGGCGTTCGCAGCCGACATCGCGCTTCTGAAGCAGTCCGGCGTCAACCCGATCGTGGTCCATGGGGGCGGCCCGCAGATCGGAGCCATGTTGACCAAGATGGGCATCGAATCGAAGTTCGAGGGTGGCCTGCGCGTCACCGACCAGAAGACCGTCGAGATCGTCGAAATGGTGCTGGCCGGCTCGATCAACAAGGAGATCGTCGCCCTCATAAACCAGACCGGCGAATGGGCAATCGGCCTTTGCGGCAAGGACGGCAACATGGTCTTCGCCGAAAAAGCCAAGAAGACCGTCACCGATCCCGACTCCAACATCGAGCGGGTGCTCGACCTCGGTTTCGTCGGCGAAGTGGTCGAGGTCGACCGGACGCTGCTCGACCTGCTGGCCAAGTCGGAAATGATCCCGGTCATCGCGCCGGTGGCACCCGGCCGCGACGGCCATACCTACAACATCAATGCCGACACCTTTGCCGGCGCGATCGCCGGTGCGCTTCGCGCCACGCGCCTGCTGTTCCTGACCGACGTTCCGGGTGTGCTCAACAGACAAGGCGAACTCATCAAGGAGCTTTCGGTCGCCGAAGCCCGCGCGCTCATCAAGGACGGCACCATCTCGGGCGGCATGATCCCGAAAGTCGAAACCTGCATCGACGCCATCAATGCCGGCGTGCAGGGCGTCGTCATCCTGAACGGCAAGACGGCGCATTCCGTCCTCCTGGAAATCTTCACCGAGCATGGCGCCGGCACACTGATCGTCCCCTGATCCAAGCTGTTTCGGGCTGGCCCCGGCAGTCAGAGAGCGAAGAGCCCCACCGGTCGCATCTCGCCTTCGTGGCGCAGGAGCCATTTCTTGCGCCACAGCCCGCCGCCGTAGCCGGTGAGGGAGCCGTCAGAGCCGACGCAGCGGTGGCAGGGGATGATGATGGCGATCGGATTGGCGCCGTTGGCCTTGCCGACGGCACGCACGGTTTCCATGCCCCCGACGTTCCTGGCGATATCGCCATAAGAACAGGTTTCGCCGAGCGGCACCTTCAGGAGCTCCGCCCAGACCTTCTGTTCGAAGTCGCTGCCCGTCGGCGAAAGCGGCAGGGTGAAGTCGAAGAGTTTGCCGGCGAAATAGGCTTCGATCTGCCGCCGCGCCCCGCGGGTGATGGCATTGCCCGCCGCGACCACATCGCGACCCAGATGGCGGCGCTGCCGCTCCAGCCGGTCGGTTGGCGATCCGTCATGCTCAAATCCGAGAACCAGCAGTCGCGTGTCGCCGGCGACGGCGACCAGATCGCCGACGGGACTATCGAACCACTCGCAGAACAGCGTTTCCGTCACGTGAGCCAAGCCTCCCGCTCGTCGAGGAAGGAATGATAGAGGCTCTCTCGGGTGGCCGCAATCGGCGCGGGCAAGCCTGAAGCGGCCAAACGCTCAGACGATGAGGAGCAGCAGGACGCCCGCGACGATCAGAACGCAGCCGGCGACCTCGAGGCGATTGATCTTCTCCTTGAAGAAGAAGACCGAGGAGGCAAAGGTGAAGAGCATCTCGACCTGCGCCAGCGCCTTGACCACCGCGACCTGCTGCAGGGTCATGGCCGTGAACCAGCCAAAGGAGGCAGTCGCGCCAACGAAGCCGACAAGGATCCCGATCTTCCACGCGGCGCCGATCCGGCGGAGCTCGACGCGATCGCGCCACAGCATCCAAAAGAGCATCGCGAAAGTCTGCACGAGAATGACGACCACCAGCGTGAAGCTCGCCTGCATGACGCTATCGGGTGCGGGCAGGCTCGGCTGGAGCGCGAGCGACGCCGAACGGTAGGCAATTCCCGAGACGCCGAAGAACAATCCCGACAACAGTCCGATCAGCGCGGTTCGGCTGATGACCGAGGTCAGGAGCGTCCGCACCGTCAACTCGATGCGGGCAACCGAGATCAGCATCACGCCGACAACGGAAACGGCAATGGCGATCAGCACCGAAGCCGTGATCCGCTCACCGAACAGGACGAGCGCCAACAATGCCGCCTGCGCCGGCTCGGTGCGCGAATAGGCCGTGCCGACTGCGAAGTTCCGGAAGGAAAAGAGATAGACCAGCAGGAAGGTCGCCGTGATCTGGGCGAAGGCGCCGATCACCGCCCAGAAGGCGAAGGTGCCATTCGGCACTGGCAGCGGCCGACCGAGGCCAAAGTGCAGCACGGCCAGATAGGCCAGCGCAAAGGGCACCCCGTAGCCGAAGCGCACGAAAGTCGCCCCGGTGGTGCCCATCCGGCCCTTGAGATGCTTTTGTAGTGCTGAGCGCAAATTCTGAAGGAATGCGCTGCCGACGGTTATAAGTGACCACAACTCCATTCTCTTCGGCTAGCATGGACGCATATCCGCCGCCATACCGGGAATTCGAAATGTGGTACGCCCAGGTTTATTTCCAGCGGGATCCATGCCAGAGATAATCCATGATCAGTCCTTCCGTGCATCCAGACAAAGCCGATTTCGCGCATATCCGTGACTGGGTTTTCGATCTCGACAACACACTCTATCCGCATCACATCAACCTGTTCGCGCAGATCGACCGGAACATGACTGCCTATGTTTCTCAATTGCTGCAACTAGAACCGGCCGCCGCCAGAACCCTGCAGAAACAATATTACCGCGATCACGGCACGACTCTTGCCGGTCTCATGCTGCATCATGGAGTGGACCCGAACGATTTCCTCGAAAAGGCGCATGCTATAGACTATTCGGCGCTTCTGCCCGACGAGACGCTGGGCGCGGCCATAAGATCGCTGCCCGGGCGCAAGTTCATCTTCACGAACGGCACCGTGAAACATGCGGAGGCCGCCGCTCGTGCGCTCGGTATTCTGGACCACTTCGACGACATCTTCGATATCGTGGCGGCGGATTACATGCCGAAACCGGCGGGCGATACTTATGACAAGTTCATGAGCCTCAACCGCGTCGACACCAAGCGTGCCGCCATGTTCGAGGATCTGCCCCGCAACCTGACGGTTCCGCGTTCGCTGGGCATGAAGACCGTGCTTCTGGTACCGAGGAACCTTGGATCGGCCGTGCTCGAGAGCTGGGAACAGGCGGGGAATGCCGAGAACCCGGATTGCATCGACTATGTGACCGACGATCTCGCAGGCTTTCTGGAAAAGCTGATTTCGGCGTGACAGGTTGACGTTAGTCAATTCTTACGAAAGTTTCACCCAGCTTACCGATCTTTAAGTAGGGTTTGGGTCTCGTCATCCCTACATTCCTTTCATCAGAACGAGGATGAAAGGAATTCTCATGAACAGGAAAGCACTCACGTTCACCGCCCTGGCCGCCACTCTCTTGGTCGGCACGTCGGCAGCCACTGCATTCGCATATCAGAACAAGGGTCAGGGCCGGGGCCCGGAAGCCAGGTTCGTTTACATGCTGCAGGAGTTCGACGCCAACAAGGATGGGCAGATCTCCAAGGACGAGGCCAAGACCGCCCAGGAGAAGATGTTCACTACGGTCGATGCCGACAGTGACGGCGTACTTACACCCGGCGAGTTCCGCACCCATCGCGAGGCGATGCGCGCCGCCCATCAGGCGACCGGCATGGGTCAGGGTCCCCAAGGCGGTTCCGGACCGGGCGTCGGTCCGAAGGACGGCACGGGAGCGCAGAACGCTCAGGGCCGAGGCAATGGCCCCAAAGACGGCAGTGGCAGGCAGTACGGCATGATGCGGATGGGCAATGACGACGATGGCCAGGGTCGAGGCATGCGTCATGGCGGCCACGGCATGCGCGACGGTGGTCAGGGCCACGGCGTGAACCGGGGCGGTCAGATGGGCGGCCAGATGGGCGGCATGCGCATGGCTGACGCCGATGGAAACGGCCAGATCAGCAAGGAAGAAGCGGTTGCCGCCGCAGATCAGCTCTTCGCCCGAATGGACACGAACGCAGACGGAGTGCTCTCCGCCGCAGACATGCCCAAGCGGAACTTCTGATCCCCGCAGCCTACCATCGTATGAAGCGCCCGCGGCAGTTGCCGCGGGCATTTGTTTTCAATGCCCGTAGTGATCGGCAATGATCTTCCAGGCCTGGCCAGCCGTCTCGACGAAATTCAAAAGCTTTACATCATCGGGAGCGATCGTTCCAAATTCGGCCAGCGCGTCGAAATCGATGATGCGCCGCCAGAACGCCTCGCCGAATAGGATCAGAGGTATCGGCGCCATGCGCTTGGTCTGGATCAGAGTCACGGATTCGAACAATTCGTCCATCGTACCGAAACCACCCGGAAAGATCGCGATGGCCTTGGCGCGCATCAGGAAATGCATCTTCCGAATGGCGAAGTAGTGGAAGTTGAAGCTCAGCTCCGGCGTCACGAAGGCGTTCGGCGCCTGTTCGTGCGGCAGGATGATGTTGAGCCCGATGGACGGCGCATCCATTTCGGCAGCGCCCTTGTTTCCCGCCTCCATGACGCCGGGACCTCCGCCAGTCATGACCACATATTCCCGGTGGCCGTGCTTGCCTGAATGCTCCGCGCAGAGGCGGGCGAACTTGCGCGCCTCCTCGTAGTAGACCGAGGCGGCCTCCAGGCTCGCGCGCTGGGTCTCGTTGCGCGCCGCCCAGGCGCTCTCTCCCGGAGCGGGAATGCGGGCGCCTCCGAACATCACGACGGTGGATTTGATACCCTGCTCGGCGAGGATCATTTCCACCTTCAGCAATTCGAGCTGCAAGCGTACCGGGCGCAATTCCTCGCGGCAGAGGAAATCATCGTCAATATAGGCAAGACGGTAGGACGGGGATTCCGATTGAGGGGTCTTCGGTACGCCGGCTGCACTTTTCCGGTCGGTCCGGCTGTCCTTCAGAGGGTCCCAAACCCCGTCGCGGCGCCTCTTGCGGCCATTCCTGACTTTTATCATCGTGCATACCTTTCTGTGCCGGAAACGCCAGGGAAACAGTTGCCGGCTGTTTTCAACTCAGGGCGAATGCGCTAGAGGAAGACGCCAGTTTCCGATCGCGAATCCGGATGTTTTCTCGGATTCCAACATAGACAACGAAGTTTAAGGAATTCAGATGAACGCCACGGATCTCCGCCAGTTGGAACGCATTGTCGAGGCTGCTTTCGACAATCGCGATACCGTCAACACATCGACCCGCGGCGAGGTTCGGGACGCCGTGTCAACCGCACTCGACCTGCTCGACAGCGGCAAGGCACGCGTGGCGACACGCGACGAGGCCGGAACCTGGACGGTGAACCAGTGGCTCAAGAAAGCGGTTCTTCTGTCCTTCCGGCTCAATCCCATGGAGGTCGTCAGCGGCGGACCCGGAGCATCCACCTGGTGGGACAAAGTGCCCTCCAAGTTCGAAGGCTGGAGCGCCAACGAATTCGAACGCGCCGGATTCCGCGCGGTCCCCAATGCCGTTGTTCGCCGCTCCGCCTATATCGCTCCCGGCGCCGTCCTGATGCCGTCCTTCGTCAATCTCGGCGCCTATGTCGGCGAAGGGACCATGGTCGATACCTGGGCCACCGTCGGCTCCTGCGCTCAGATCGGCAAGAATGTCCATCTTTCCGGCGGTGTCGGCATTGGCGGCGTGCTCGAGCCGATGCAGGCTGGTCCGACAATCATCGAGGATAATTGCTTTATCGGCGCACGTTCGGAAGTGGTCGAAGGCTGTATCGTCCGGGAGGGCTCGGTGCTCGGCATGGGCGTATTCATCGGCCAGTCCACCAAGATCGTCGACCGGGCCACCGGCGAGATCAGCTATGGCGAGGTGCCACCCTATTCGGTCGTCGTGGCCGGCACGCTTCCCGCGAACGCGACGATGCCGAATGGAATGGCGGCGCCCAGCCTCTACTGCGCCGTGATCGTCAAACGCGTCGACGCGAAGACCCGCTCCAAGACGGGCATCAACGAGCTGCTGCGAGACTGATCCGTGCAACGCGAATCGCGCAGGCCGGGCGTCGGCTGGCTGTTTTTCAGCCCGTCCGGTCGCGCGGGGCGGCAGGTCTTCATCCTCTCCTGGCTGTTCTGGATGATGATCAATGCCTACACCGTGACGAAGCTCACCCTCCATCAGGACGACGAAGAAATGCTGCCGCTCTGGAGCGCGCTGTTCTTTGCCGGTTTCCTCCTGTCGGTCGTGTCATCGGTCATGCTGAGCATCAAACGGCTGCATGACATGGGGTTGCCCGGTATCCTCGCGGTCATCATCTTCGTTCCGGCGGTTTCGCTGATCATGCTGTTCGTCCTGTGCATCTGGCCGTCGGCCCGTGGGGCCAATGAATACGGCCCGGCGACCGACCGGCCCAAGACGGAATGACCCGACCTGCCATGGTGACAGGCCGGGACTGATCGGATACATCTTCAAATTCCTCCCGCGGAACGCGGCTACGCTTCAGCCGAGTACCCGCCCTGAACGTTCAGAGCCATGACCGCAACAAATCCTGTCGAGAACCTCAAAGCCCTCATCCGCTGCCCTTCCGTCACGCCGGCCGAAGGCGGAGCGCTGACGCTTCTTCAGTCGATGCTCGAGCCACTCGGCTTTGCCGTCTCGCGGGTGGTGGCATCCGAGGACGGCACTCCGGATATCGAAAACCTCTATGCGCGGCTCGGCAGCAAGGGGCCGCATCTGATGTTTGCCGGCCATACCGATGTCGTGCCGGTCGGCGATGAAGGGGCCTGGAGCCATCCGCCCTTTGCCGCAGAGATTGCCGGCGACATGCTGTACGGCCGCGGTGCCGTCGACATGAAAGGTGGTATCGCTTGCTTCATTGCGGCTGTTGCCCGTTTCATCGAGGAGAAGGGACCGCCGAAAGGTTCGGTCTCGCTCCTGATCACCGGCGACGAGGAAGGCCCGGCGATCAATGGCACCATCAAGCTTCTTGAATGGGCAGCAAACAAGGGGGAACACTGGGATGCCTGCCTGGTCGGCGAACCCACCAACCCGGACCAACTGGGCGACATGATCAAGATCGGGCGCCGCGGCTCGCTTTCGGGCACGATCACGGTCCATGGCGTACAGGGACACGCGGCCTATCCGCATCTTGCCGACAACCCGGTGCGCGGCATCATCCGGCTGGCCGAGGCGCTGATGCAGCCGCCGTTCGATCACGGGACGGACAACTTCCAGCCTTCAAACCTGGAAGTGACGTCGATCGACGTCGGCAATCCGGCTACCAATGTCATACCCGCGAAGGCGAGTGCGCGTTTCAATATCCGCTTCAACGACACGTGGACGGCGGAGAGACTGCAGGCAGAAATCCTGCGACGCCTCGAAGCGGCGGCAGCGGATACAGCACTGCGTGCCGAGCGGGATCCGGTCAAGTACGAGGTCGTCTGGTCGGAGCGGCCGAGCCATGTCTTCCTCACGCGCGACGATGCGCTGATCTCCTCGCTCTCTGAGGCGATCGAGCAGGTGACGGGGCTGACACCCCAGCTTTCGACCACTGGCGGTACTTCGGATGCGCGCTATATCAAGAACTACTGCCCCGTCGTGGAATTCGGCCTTGTCGGGCAAACCATGCATATGGTCGACGAGCGGGTCGCGGTCGGCGACCTTGAAACACTGACCCGGATCTACAAGACCTTCATCGAACACTGGTTCGCGCATGCCGACATTTAGGGAAGTCAAATTCTACCTCACCGGGCTGTGGTTTCTGTTCCAGCAGGATGACAAGGGGTTTGGCTTTCTCGATATATCCGATCGCGGCGCGTTGCGCTCGTTCTGGGCGATGATGTGGGCCGGGCCTGCCATCATCGTCTCCTGGATCTGGTGGCGGGCTGCCTTTCTCTCAAACATGCCAGTGGGAACCGAGGCCGGTCTCCTCTTTTTCTTCCGCCTCGCGCTCGTTGAGGCGGCGAACTGGTTCGCCCCCGTCATTCTTGCCGGAATGCTGGCCTGGGCGCTCGGTATCGGTTCCAGATTTTCGGCAATCGTCACCGTAACCAACTGGCTCGCCTTGCCGGTGTCTTATGCCTACGCCTTCCTGATCATTCTCATGGCGCTGCTTCCGGCGCTCAAGGGGCCCGTCACGGTCCTGTGGCTCGCTCTGCTGCTCAGTCTCGTGTTCGCGCTTTTCCGCATTCTTCGGATGATCCTCGGAGACCATACGCTCACCGTGGCAACCATGACGATGGTCTTGCTCGTCCCGACGATGCTCCTCTCCGAGGTCCTCGAGCGCTTCCTTGGTGTGTTCCCGGGCTAAATCGAGCGCTGATTGACGCGCGCCGCGAGCTTTTCGGCAGTCTCGACCCGCTCGGAATAACGCTCCACCAGATAGTCGGCGCGTTCGCGCAGCAGGAGCGTGAACTTCACCAGCTCCTCCATCACATCGACGACACGGTTATAGTAGGCGGAGGGTTTCATGCGCCCGTCCTCGGCGAATTCCGCGAACGCCTTGGGAACAGACGACTGGTTGGGAATGGTGAACATCCGCATCCAGCGACCGAGCACCCGCAACTGGTTGACGGTATTGAAACTTTGCGAACCGCCGCAGACCTGCATCACGGCCAGCGTGCGCCCCTGGGTCGGACGAATGGCCCCCATGGACAGCGGCAACCAGTCGATCTGGGTCTTCATCACACCTGACATCGCGCCATGCCGTTCAGGAGAACACCAGACCTGCGCCTCCGACCAAAGCGAAAGATCGCGCAATTCCTGGACCTTGGGATGGGAGGCCTCCTCGGCATCCGCGAGCGGAAGCCCGTGTGGATCGAAGATGCGGACCTCGGCGCCATAGCGCCTGAGAATTCGCGCCGCCTCTTCGGTCAGAAGACGCGAATAGGACCGTTCGCGCAGCGATCCGTAGAGCATCAGCACGCGCGGCGGATGGTTCATCCGCTGCGGACGATGCAGCCGCTCGTCGTCCACCGGACGGAAATGGCTCTCATCGATATTGGGCGTGTCACCCGCCGTGTGGTGATCGCCTTGCTCGTCCATCCGCTCAGCGCCCCGCCTTGACGACTTCGCCGTCTTCCTTCGTGAACGTGCCGATCCCGGCATTGGGCAGGATCTCCAGTACCACTTCCGATGGGCGGCATAGCCGCGTCCCCTTTTCAGTCTCGACGATCGGACGGTTGATCAGGATCGGATGGGCCATCATGGCGTCGATCAGTTGCTCATCCGTCAGATCAGGATTGTCGAGACTCAGCTCCTCGTAAGGCGTACCCTTCTTGCGCAGCACCTCACGCACCGTAATGCCCATGGCCTTGATCAGCGACACCAGTCGTTCTCGGCTCGGCGGATCCTTCAGGTATTCGATCACGACCGGCTCCTCGCCCGACTGGCGGATCATGGCAAGTGTGTTGCGTGAGGTCCCGCAGGCGGGATTGTGGTAGATGGTGATCGTCATGCCGGGCCTCATATCATTTCGATATTTCTTGAAATATCGATATTTTATTTTGCGGACCATGGCAACCCCGGACGCGATGCGGAGGCATCCCAAACGTCGCTTGCCGGAAGCTCAGAGGCCGTCGGGGTAGTCCACTTTCAGGAAGTAGAGCCCTTCGGGAGGAGCCACAGGCCCGCACGCTGCCCGGTCGTGAGCCTCAAGAGCGGCGCGAACGTCGGCGACCGACATCTTGCCCTCACCCGCCAGCTTCAGCGTTCCTGCGAAGGAACGGATCTGGTTGTGAAGAAAGCTCTGAGCCGAGGCGCGGATCTCGATCAGTTCGCCATTGCGGGTGACGTCCAGACGGTCGAGGGTGCGCATCGGGCTGTTGGCCTGGCAATGGGCGGAGCGAAACGTCGTGAAGTCGTGATGGCCGACCAATTGTTGCGCGGCCTCATGCATGGCGACGTGATCGAGCACCTTTGGCACCCACCAGGCACGATTTGCTTCGAGAGCCAGCTGTGAAGGCCGGGAGATGATCCGGTAGAGGTAGTGCCGGCGGATTGCCGAGAAGCGCGCATCAAAGGTTTCATCCGCCTCCAGCACATTCAGCACCGAGACCCGTTCGCCGGCCATCGCCAGATGGGCATTGAGGGCATTGCGCAGCTGGTAGGTTTTCCAGGCGCGCGTGAGATCGGCATGGACGACCTGCCCCATCGCATGGACGCCGGAATCAGTGCGCCCCGCTCCGCGGATCGAGACCTCCTCGCCTGTCAGCGAAAGGATCGCGTTTTCGAGTGCCTGTTGCACCGAATGGCCGTTCTCCTGGCGTTGCCAGCCGACATAGGGCGTGCCGTCATATTCGACGGTCATGCGGAAGCGGGGCATCAGGGTAGAACCGTGCCGGGCAAGATCGCGGTGCCGCGCAGGAATTCGGCGGCGGGCAAGGGCTTGCCGCCCGCCTTCTGCAGCCGCGTCAGGCGCACCGCGCCGCTACCGCAGGCCACCAACAGCGCATCGCCCAGGACCTCGCCTGCCCGCCCCTGGCCTTCGGTGCGTTCCGAGTCCAGAACCTTGATACGCTCGGGCTTGCCGTTAACCGCGGCTTCGAACCAGGCGCCTGGGAACGGAGACAGCCCGCGGATGTGGTTGTGCACCGCCTCGGCATCGCCGGAGAAGTCGATACGGGTCTCGCCCTTGTCGATCTTGGCCGCATACAAAACACCTTCGGCCTCTTGAGGCGTCACGGGAAGGTCGCCGGCCTCGAGGCGCGCCATCGCCTCTGCCATGGCCTCGGCGCCGACGACACTCAGACGGTCGTGCAATTCACCGGCCGTCATGTTTGGACCGATATCCACCTTGCGCACCATGGCGACCGGGCCAGTGTCGAGCCCCTTGTCCATCTTCATCACCATCATACCGGTTTCCCGGTCACCCTCCATGATGGCCCGCTGGATGGGAGCGGCACCGCGCCAGCGCGGCAGCAGCGAGGCATGGCCATTGTAGGCGCCGAGCCGCGTACCGGTCAGGATCTCTTCGGGCAGGAGCAGGCCATAGGCAACGACGACAGCGACATCGGCACCGAGCGCCCTGAAGTGTTGCCGGTCTTCCGCGTTCTTGAAATTGACGGGCGTGAAGACGGGAATGCCGAGCCGTTCGGCCGCCTGATGGACCGGTGATTTCTGGAGATCGAGACCGCGACGTCCGCCGGGGCGCGGCGGTTGGGTATAGACGGCGACGATCTCATGGCCGGCAGCCGCCAGTGCCGAAAGGGTCGGAACGGAGAAGTCCGGCGTTCCCATGAAAATGATGCGAAGTACCACGATCGATACCGCCTCCAGCGTTCGGGTGGGCGCGGGCCTCCAGGATATACCGGTCTTCCGGCATATCCTCTCAGATGGCTTTCGCCTTTGCCGCCTTGGTGAATTTCTTGATCACCATCTCGCGTTTCAGTCGCGAGATATGGTCGATGAAGAGGACGCCGTTCAAATGATCGATCTCATGCTGCAGGCAGGTGGCAAGTAGCCCTTCCGCCTCGGTCAACTGTTCCTTGCCTTCGCGGTCGATCGAACGCACGGTCACAGTGGCCGGGCGCTCAACCTCGGCATAGTAATCGGGGATCGACAGGCAGCCTTCCTCATAGACCGAACGCGTGTCGGACGACGCGACGATCTCCGGATTGATGAAGACAAGCGGCTGCTTCTCCTCGCCTTCCCTGGCGACATCGATCACCAGCAGGCGGCGTGGCACGCCGACCTGGATCGCGGCCAGTCCGATGCCCGGAGCATCGTACATGGTCTCGAGCATGTCCTCGGCGAGCTTCCTGATATCGGAATCCACCCGCTCCACGGGATTGGAGACCTGCCGCAAGATGGGATCCGGCAAAATGATGAGAGGCTTTATCGTCATGGGCCTCCCATAACGCATCTGCCGCGCCGATGGAATCGAAAAACGCAGAGATATCTCCCTGCGTTTTTATCTTCTGGAATTGGTGGAAATGGGTCAGGCCGCCCTGTTCCTCCGGGGCGAGAGGTCCATATCCGCGCCTGCCTCAACCCGATTGCCACGGCTCGTGTTCAACCGGCTGAGCAAGTCCACGAGACCGGCCACCTCGTTGCGCAGGCGCCGCGTCTCTTCGGAGGTTTGCTCGACCATCGAGGAATTCTCCTGCGTCAGAGTATCCATGCTGCGCGTCGCCTGGTTGACCTCATTGAGACCAGTTGCCTGGTCCTTGGCCGCAGTGGCGATTTCGGAAACGAAGGCGTTAATCGTATCGATCCGTGTGATGATGTCCGAAAGGGCTGTTCCGGTATTGGAGACCAGGCCCACGCCCTCGTTGACCTGTTTGGAGCTCTGCGAGATCAGGCGCTTGATTTCCTTCGCTGCATCGGCGCTGCGCTGGGCAAGCTGACGAACTTCCTGCGCAACGACGGCAAACCCCTTGCCTGCATCTCCCGCACGCGCGGCCTCGACCCCGGCATTGAGGGCCAGGAGGTTGGTCTGGAAGGCGATTTCATCAATCACGCCGATGATCTTGGAGATCTCGGTCGACGACTTCTCGATCTCGGCCATGGCCGAGACGGCCCGGGTAACGACCTCACCGGATGTCCGTGCCTGCTGTTGCGTGTCCCGGACGGCCGAGGACGCGCGTTCCGCATTGGCGGCCGTCTGGCTGACGCTCACAGAGAGCTGTTGCAGGGCGGTCGAGCTTTCCTGTACGCCTGCGGCCTGCTTGGAAGTGCGCAGCGCGAGTTCATCCGATGTTCTTGCGATCGTGTCTGTGCCGTCGAGGATTTCCTCCGATGCCTTGCGGATCGACGCAAAGGACTGGTTCAGACGAGCGACCGTTTCGTTGTAGTCGATCGCCATCTGCTTGAAGTTGTCGGGAAGGTCGGCCGACATCCTGGATTCGAAGTCGCCTCTCGCCAGGGATTGAAGCCCTTGGCGCAGATGCTCCATGGCGATCCGCTGATCGGCCTCGTAGCGCTCTCGCTCCTTCTGGAGTTCGCGGCGTTTTTCTTCGAGCGAATCGAGATAGACGGAGATCGAATAGTCCATGTCCAGCATGGAAGCCTTGATCAGAGCGCCGAGCTTTTCGGCAAGTGCCGTCGCGTGCTGCTTTCCGAAAGGAAAGGGCCAGTGCTTTACAAGAACTCCGGTTACGAGTTCAGTCACCAGAACCGAGTAGCCGCCGATATACCAGCGGGGCTCGAGTCCGATGCGGGCATGAGTCTTGCCGATGGCGGTAACGCCCTTGACGTATTCCGCGGTGAACGTTCCGCTCGAAACCCTGTCCCAATGACCTTCCTGGGCTTTCTTCGCCGCGCCCATATGGGGCTTGTCGCGAAAGAAACCTGAAAGCTGGGGTGTCGAAGCCACCTTTGCGTAAAACTTGTCGAGCGCGCCACCGAGGATCTCGGCCAGTGTCGGGCGCAATGAGTGAAGGGTGCTGCAGGTCTTTTCATCCAGTTCAATGAATTCAAGACGTTCGGTCAGGCTCTTATCCGCACTTTCACTCATTTCTTCACAATCACTCTCTGGGCCCCCATGGACTGAGGCACCCCCTGTCATCTGGATTTGATCGGTGAGAATTCGTCAAAATCCTAAATGGAGCGTGAACAAGCCGGGTTAAAAATGAGATTTCCTGCCCGTTCTGGGCAGCGGCTCGGAGCGGCAGAGTTTCGCCTTCCAGAGGGCCACAGAACGCCTCAATCGCCGAAAAACCGAGAACAACGTTCCCTGTTTGATCTATCATCGCAACGGGAATCTGTTACTCTGGCGGCATGAACAAGATCGAGATACCTGCCAATCTGCCGGCCCTGACAATCGGCCAATATGCGCTTTCGCCCGCACTTCTGGCGGCAATCGCGGCCGCAATCGTATTCACCGGCCTCCTCTTCGTCATCCTTGCCGTGATGCGCGGCAACAGGGTTCGCCTCCAGGCGGAAATGGAAGCCGCCCAACGGGAGTCCGCAGCAGATGCGCGGATGGCGGAACTTCTGCGGGCACAAGCGGAGATGCAGGGACGTCTGGCGGCCATGTCGGAAGTCTTCGGCGCCAAGCAGTCGGAGTTCAACCAGGCGATCAACCAGCGGCTCGACGGCATGACACACCGGATAGGGACGACGATCACCGAGCAGACGAAATCAACCCACGAGAACCTTCGCCACCTGCAGGAGCGTCTCGCCGTGATCGATGCGGCCCAGAACAATATCCAGTCGCTGGCAAAGGACGTCGTCGGTCTGCAGGCTATACTCTCCAACAAACAGACCCGCGGAGCATTCGGCCAATCGCGGATGGAAACCATCGTTGCCGACGGCCTGCCGATGGGGGCCTATTCCTTCCAGCCGACCCTGTCGAACGGATACAGGCCGGACTGCACCATCCGAATGCCGAACGATTCGCCGCCCCTGGTGGTCGACGCGAAGTTTCCGCTCGAGGCCTGGAACGCGATCCGTGACGCGGACACGCCGGAACTGAAGAAGATGGCCAGCCAGCAATTTCGCCGGGACATCGAAGTGCATATCCGCGATATCTCCGACAAGTATCTCATCGCCGGGGAAACCCAGGACATGGCTTTTCTGTTCGTGCCCTCGGAATCGATCTTTGCCGAGGTTCACGAGAATTTCGAAAGCGTGGTTCAGAAAGCGCACCGGATGCGTGTCGTGATCGTCTCGCCATCCCTGTTGATGCTGTCCATCCAGGTCATCCAGGCCGTTTTGAAGGACCAACGGATGCGCGAACAGGCCCACCTCATCCAGGGTGAAGTCGTCCACCTGATGGAGGACCTGGCGCGCCTGGACGACCGGACGCGCAAACTGCAAAGCCATTTCCTCGCCGCCCAGAAGGATGTCGACATGATCCTGACCTCGGCCGACAAGCTGACCAAGAGAGGCGCAAAGATCGAAGCACTGGAGTTCCAGAGCGCGAGCGGAGATGGCAATCAGGTCGAGGGCGAACCTTCTTCGCGGTCGGTAGAAAGCAAAACCGGTCTCCTGAAGCTGCGGGTTGTTGACGACGACTGACCCCAGGAGCCAAACTCACGGTCGCGATACAAGACGGAAAGCAGCACGATGATCACCGTATTCGGCTCAATCAACATGGATCTCATTGCCACGACGGCGCGGTTGCCCAAACCGGGTGAAACGGTCGCCGGCAAGGGTTTCTCGACTGCTGCCGGAGGCAAGGGGGCCAATCAGGCCCTTGCCGCAACCCGCGCCGGCTCCAGAGTCAGGATGGCCGGAGCAGTCGGAACCGACGGCTTTGCCGCTGCTGCCCTTTCACTGCTCCAGGCGGCCGGCACCGATCTTTACTCCATCAAGCGCAGCCCGGCGTCGACAGGCACCGCGCTCATTCTTGTCGGCGGGGACGGAGAAAACATGATCGCCGTGGTGGCGGGCGCCAACGGAACGCTCGACGAGAGCGATGCGAGCGCCGCCGTCAACACCATGCAGGCAGGCGATATCCTGATGCTGCAACTCGAAATCCCGGCAACCGCCGTCGACCGCGCATTATCGGACGCGAGCGTGCGCGGGATCACAACGATCATCAACATCGCGCCGCTGACACCGGAAGCCGCACGGCTTGGGCGCATGGCCGACATCGTCATCGCCAACGAGACCGAATTCGAGCTCCTTGCCGCACAGGACGGCATGGGCGCGGACGAGCGGGAAAAGGCGCTCCTGCGACTTCATGCCGAAACCGGGCAGACCGTGATCGTTACCCTTGGCGCCGACGGCGTGATAGCCATCCACGAGGGCCAAATTCACCGGGCGAAGGGGCTCGACATCGTGCCGGTCGACACCGTCGGCGCCGGCGATACGTTTTGCGGGTACTTCGCTGCCGGATTGGACCAAGGACTGGGCTTTCCCGAAGCGCTGCGAAGAGCAGCAGTCGCCGGATCGCTCGCCTGCCTGAAACCCGGCGCCCAGCCATCAATACCGCTTGCCGAGGAAATTACGGCCCGTCTCTGACAACTGCGCGTGCCGTCTCCACGCCGGAGCCGATTGCGCCTCCGGTGCGAAATCAAAGGCGCCCCAAACGCTCAATGAGGAGGTCGAAGAATCCATCCGCTTCGACATGGCGCATGACCCTGGCGTTCGGCGTGCGCCCTGAAACCCGCCACCAGTCGACGACGGTCATGCCCATCGTCAGCCCGGAGCCGGTCTCGATCTCGACATTGCAGTTGCGCCCGGTGAAGAGTTCCGGCTTCAGCAGATAGGCGATCACCGTCGGATCGTGCAGTGGCCCGCCATCCGAGCCGTATTTTTCGATATCGAAGCGCTCGAAAAAATCGAGCCAATCGACCATGACGCTGGCTGGCCTCGTGCCGATCGCGGCGATGCGCGAAACGCGCGCCTTGGTGGTCATGATCTGATGCGTTACGTCGAGGGGCATCATGACGATCGGAATGCCGGAACGGAAGACGATCTCGGCGGCATGGGGGTCGACGTAGATATTGAATTCGGCGGCAGGCGTGATGTTGCCGCCTTCCGAAAAGCCGCCGCCCATCAAAACAAGCTCCCGAATACGCGGTGCGATATCGGGCGCCCTTCGAAGGGCGAGAGCCACATTGGTCAGCGGACCGAGGGTGCAGAGCGTAACCGTCCCCTCCTCCTCGCGCCTGAGCGTTTCGATGATGAAGTCCACGGCGTGCTGGGGCATGACGGCCATTGTCGGCTCGTCCAGCACCGCGCCATCGAGGCCCGTCTTGCCGTGAACATGTTCGGCGGTGACCAGAGCGCGTTCCAGCGGCTTGTCGGCCCCCTCGTAGACTGCGATATCGGTGCGCCCGCACAGTTCGCAGACGATCCTCGCATTGCGGCTCGTCAGCCGGAGCGGCACGTTTCCCGCCACCGCGCATATGCCGAGAATCTCGAGTTCCTCCGGGCTGCCGAAGGCCAGCATGAGAGCTGCGGCATCATCCTGTCCGGGATCCGTGTCGATGATTATCTTTCTACGTCCGCTCATTGCGCCATCCCAACGTGGTTTCAGCATGCCTGATGGCTTTGGGACTGCGCCTTGTCAAGCGTGGCCGCGCTTGCGAGGTCCGTCGCGCAACCCCATATAATTGCAGTCCCGATCGCGGTCGCGCGACTAAGGATCCTATACCAGTGAGGACGATGAATGAGCCGTGTCAAAACTCTCGCAGCCCCCTTGTTGCTGGGATTCGAGACGACGGAATCGGTGCTTGCGCAGATTGCCCGCTCCAATAACGGGTACCCACCGTACAACATCGAGAGGTTGCGGGGGCAGGGCGAAAATGGGTACGACCGGCTGCGGATCACGCTGGCGGTCGCGGGATTTTCGGAAGACGATCTCGACGTAACCATCCAGGCCAACCAACTGGTCATCCGCGGGCGGCAGGCGGAGCGCGCCGAAGGCGATTTCCTGTTTCGCGGGATCGCGGCCCGGCAATTCCAGCGCGTCTTCCTGCTCGCCGAGGGTATGGATGTTCTTGGCGCCACCTTGAAAACCGGGTTGCTGTCGATCGATCTCATTCGTCCCGAACCGGCGCAAGTGGTGAAGAAAATTAACATTTCCGCGCCACTATAGGGTTAACGGCCTGAAGTGCCGTTGCTCCCGCTCATTGGTGGAGGATCGGAATGTTATTGAGAGAAGCAAACGCCCGACTGACGCAATCCGAACTGGCGCATCTTGGCGCAGGCGAAGTCGGATATATCCGCAAGATGCGATCCGACGAGGTATCGCGTTGTTTCCCCGAAGCGCCGGATATTGACCCGCAGCTGGATCTGTGGGCTCTCTTTGGCGCCGACGGGACGCCGATCCTGTTGACCGACAACCGCTCCAGCACCTTCTACAAGGCGGCAGAAGACGACCTGAAAACGGTCAGCCTGCACTGACCTCTCATATTTTGCGGAACGTCAGATAGGCGGATGTTCTGCCTTCGCGCTTGGCCTTGGCTTCGTAGCGCGTACCCGGCCAGTCGGCATACGGCGTCTGCCAATCCGCGGCATTGCGGGCTGTCCACTCGAAGCCGCCGTGGTTGCGGCAGTGAAGAAGCGTCCAGTTCACATAGGTGTCGATGTCCGAGGCGAAGCAGAACAATCCGCCCGGCTTCAGTACGCGATGAAAACGGGCGAGATTGACCTGGGAGACGAAGCGGCGTTTCCAGTGCTTCTTTTTCGGCCAGGGATCGGGATAGAGCAGATCGATCTGGTCCAGCGACGCCTCCGGCAGCCAGTCCAGCAGTTCGGTGGCATCGTCGTCATAGACGCGGATATTGTGCAGTTCCCTCGCCTCGACCTGCGCGAGCAGTTTCGCCATGGAGTTGACGAAGGGTTCGACGCCAATAAACCCGGTCGAGGGGTTTTCAACCGCGCGGTGAACAAGATGCTCTCCGCCGCCGAAGCCGATCTCGAGCCGCAGGCAGTCGACCGGAACAGGAAAAAGCGTCGCGAGGTCAGGCGGAGCAGGAGCGGAAAGATCGAGGCGCAGGGCCGGCAGAACATGGTCCATGCGTTCGATCTGCTGCTCACGCAGGGGCTTGCCCTTGCGGCGACCGAAGAATGCCTCGGTCGCCCGGCTGCGGCGCTCTGTCGGCGTCATCGGCGGATTAGCTCCCGATCGCTTCCTTGAGCGGCTTCACGAGGTCCAGACGCTCCCAGGAGAAGGAGCCGTCGCGACCCGGCTTGCGGCCGAAATGGCCATAGGCTGAGGTCTTGGCATAGATCGGCTTGTTGAGATCGAGGTGACGGCGAATGCCCGTCGGCGAAAGATCCATGACCTTGCGGATCGCGGCCTCGATCTGGTCTTCGCTCACTTTGCCCGTGCCATGCAGGTCGACATAGATCGACAGCGGCTGGGCGATACCGATTGCGTAGGAAATCTGGATCGTGCAGCGATCGGCAAGGCCGGCCGCGACGACATTCTTGGCCAGGTAGCGCGCGGCATAGGCCGCCGAACGGTCGACCTTGGTCGTGTCCTTGCCCGAGAAAGCGCCACCGCCATGGGGGGCTGCGCCGCCATAGGTATCGACAATGATCTTGCGACCCGTGAGGCCGGCGTCTCCGTCCGGTCCGCCGATGACGAACTTGCCGGTCGGATTGACATACCACTTGCAGTCGTCTGCGATCTTCAGGTCGCCGACAGCCTCGCGGATATAGGGCTCGACCACCGAGCGAACCTTCTTCGAATCCCAGTTCTCGTCGAGGTGCTGGGTCGAAAGGACGATGGATACGACTTCCGAGGGCTTTCCGTCGACATAGCGAACAGTGACCTGGCTCTTCGCATCAGGACCAAGCTTGGCAGCCTCGCCCTCGCCCTTCTTGCGGGCGGCGGCGAGCAATTGCAGGATACGATGCGCATAGTAAATCGGAGCCGGCATGAGGTCCGGCGTCTCGCGGCAAGCGTAGCCGAACATGATGCCCTGGTCGCCCGCGCCCTCGCTGTTGTCGTGGTCGGCCGCCTTGTCGACGCCCTGAGCGATATGCGCAGACTGGAAATGCAAAAGCACGTCGATCTTCGCGGTCTTCCAGTGGAAGCCATCCTGCTCGTAGCCGATGTCGCGGATAGCCCTGCGCGCCGCGGACTTGAACTTCGACGGATTGATAACGTCGTTGCCGTTCTTGTCCTTCTTCATCAGGCTTGGAGGCAGGCGCACCTCACCGGCGATCACGACCCGATTGGTGGTCGCCAGAGTTTCACAGGCGATTCGCACGCTCCAGGGATCAACGCCGGTTTTTGCCGCTTCCCGGTAAACCAGATCCACGATCTCATCGGAAATACGGTCACATACTTTGTCCGGGTGACCTTCGGAAACGGATTCACTGGTGAAAAGATAGTTCGCGCGCATGCGGGATTCCCCTCAAAGAACAAGAGGCTTCCTTGTTAGTCAGTTCGCGTCGGAAAAACAAGCGCACAACGACATAAATATATCTTTATGTCAGCAACAGGCGGCTGGTTTGCGCACAAAAAAGCGGCCTGCGGGCCGCTTCTTTTCGACGTTTGTGTCTCGCGGCGATTACTCCGCGTCGGCTTCCGCTGCCAGGGCCTTGACCAGGTCGACGAGCTTGCGACGGACCTTGGGGTCGGCGATCTTCACGAAGGCGCGGTTGAGCTGCAGGCCTTCGGAGGAAGACAGGAAGTCCACGACATAGTTTGAGCTAGACGCTTCCGCCATGCCGGAGGCTCCGGCCTGGTCGCCCGGCGCATCTTCGAAGAAAAAGGAAACCGGAACATTCAGAATGCTCGAAATGTTCTGGAGGCGGCTGGCGCCCACACGGTTGGTACCTTTCTCGTACTTCTGAATCTGCTGGAAGGTGATGCCCAGGCTTTCGCCGAGCTTTTCCTGGCTCATGCCCAGCATTGTTCGGCGAAGACGTATCCGGCTTCCGACGTGAATGTCGATCGGGTTCGGCTTCTTCTTATTCTCGATCATGATGTGATCCTGACAAATGTTGCAAAGGGATCCATAACCCGGTCTGCTTGTAGGGACCAAAACGAGGCGTTGTATCGCCACCGAGGAACTCTAAGCATACGTATAGATTTATGGCTGAAGCCACTATGCATTTTTAGGGGTTTTTGGTCAATTCTTCCCCTGAATAAAACCCATGCGTGAAATCAACGCACCCATCGCGACAACCGCGAAAATCAACCAGAAGTTACGGGACCTGGAAAAATTGTCTCGATTTGAGACAGAGTCAATACTTATAGTTGCATCTTCCGCGCCTTGCGCGTCGAGAGAAAGACCAGAAATAATTCGCCCACGGTCGTCGATCACAGCCGAAATGCCGTTGTTGGCACCCCGGACGACGGGAAGACCGTTCTCGACGGCGCGGATCCGGGCCTGCAAAAAGTGCTGGTAGGGGCCCGGCGTTTGACCGAACCAGGCATCATTGGTGATGTTCAATACGGCGTTGGCTTGCGCCCAATCGCCCTTCATTTCATCGGGAAAGATCACCTCGTAGCAGATCAGCGGATAGAGTTTCATCCCGTCCGGAAGACCCAGCATGGACCGATCCGCCCCCGCAGAAAAACCTCCTGGAAGGCCGATGAGGTTATCGAAGCCGATCCGGCGCAAGATATCCTCGTAGGGTACATACTCGCCGAAGGGCGTCAGGTGCACCTTGTCGGATGCCGTAAGGATCTGCCCCTTATCGTCGATGACATAGACCGAATTATAATAGCGCGGCGGCTGGCCGGGCCCCTGCTCTTCAGAGCGCACCGCTCCGGTGACCAGCACCTGCCCTTCCTCCAGCATATCGGCAATACTGGCGAGCGCATCGGGATTTTCTGTCAGGATGAACGGGATTGAGGTCTCCGGCCAGACGATGATGTCCGGACGCTTCGCGCCCGGCTCCACCGGCAAGGCCGAAAGCGAGAGGTGCTTGTTGAAGATTTCGGCCCGGTCACCATTCTCAAGCTTCTTCGCCTGGTCGATGACCGGTTGCACGAGCCGTACGGTTATTTCGCGCGCCGTCTCGGCGGCGTGCAGGGGCTCAAGCAGTCGATAGGCGCCGTAGCCGATATGGGCCGCGAACAGTGCAGAAGCTATCGCAAGTCCCGGGACCACCGCCTTGCGCGTTCCAAGCAGCGCCGGCGCCGAGAACACGAAGACCGACAGGGTCGTGACGCCGAAGAGACCGATCGCGTGCACGGATTGCATCATCAGCGGTATCGGCATCGCGCCGTAACCGATCGCATTCCAGGGAAACCCCGTGGCAACGACGCTGCGCAGCCACTCCGCCAGCCCGAATCCGGCCGCCAGGGCGGCGATCCTTCCAACCCCTTCCGACCACAACAAGCGCGCAAGAAACGTCGCAAGGCCAAAGAAAAGCGCGAGGACAGCGGGCAATCCGAGTACCGCGAGCGGCAGGGCCCAGGCAAACTCGTCGGCTTCGATCAGCAGTGCATGGCCAAGCCACCACAGACCGGCGACAAAGTAGCCAAGCCCGAAGAACCAGCCGGTCACAAACGAGGAGCGCAATCCGAGCGAATGTCCCCGGTCGGGATCGCCGGTCGCGCCGTCAAGAAGCCAGACCAGAAGCGTGAAGGAGATGAAGAGGGCGGCGAAGAAGCCGTAAGGTGGCAGTGCCAGAGCACCCAGCGCACCCGCCAGCAAAGCAAGCGCGTGCCGTTTTGCCCCCCAGAGCAGGATGACCCTGCCCGCAAGCCGTTCCATGCATCATCCTTTCCCGCAACACGAATCAATCCGCCGCAGTCTTCCAAAAAACGGCGGGTTTGTCGCGTCGGAGAAACCGGAGGCAAGGGAAGGAACGATCAGGGTCCGATGTCCGGTTCGGCGGGCTCCGGGCCGGCCGTTTCGCGCGATTTGGCGCCGGCGCGGTCGGGAGCCTTCGCGGGGTCGGCGGAGGTCTCGATCTCGCCCTTTGCCAACCGGCGGCGCGCGGAAGGACGCTTGCGGATAATGCGAACGCGCTTGATTCGGCGGGGATCGGCATCGAGGATGTGGAACTCGAAACCGGGCAGCGCCTGCACCACCTCGCCGCGAACAGGGATACGCCCCAAGGCGGAGAAGATCAGGCCTCCCAGCGTATCGACATCGTCTATCTGGTCGCGGATATCGAAATCCGGGCCGATGACTTCAGCGATCTCTTCGAGTTCGACGCGTGCGTCTGCGACGAAGACATCGTCCGATGTCCTGGAGACCATGGCTTCCTCGTCGTCGTGCTCATCCTCGATATCGCCGATGACCATTTCGACAATGTCCTCGTGCGAGACGAGGCCGTCCGTTCCACCGTATTCATCGATCACCAGTGCCATCTGGGTACGGGCTGCCTGCATACGGCTCAGGAGATCGGAGGCATGCATCGAAGGCGGCACGAACAGGATCGCACGCACGATACCTGCCTCTGCGACTGTCTTTTCGAGTTCGACACGACCGAGATCGAAGCTGGGCTTGGCGGCTCGCGCCGGTTTTTCGGCCTTCACGGCGGCAGCCTGGGCTGAGGCCGCACCCCGCGCGCCACTGCGGCGTTTGTTTCTCGCCTGCTTCGTCAGATAGGACAGCAAATCGCGGATATGCACCATGCCGCGCGGATCATCGAGGGTTTCATGATAGACCGGCATTCGCGAGCGGCCGGACTCCTCGAAGATCGTCATCAGCTCGCCGATGCTGGCATTCTGGTCGACCGCCTCGATATCGGCACGCGGCACCATGACATCCTCGACCCGGACTTCCCTAAACCGCAGGATATTGTGCAGCATCGCCCTTTCCTCGGGGGAAAAGGCTTCGCTCGCGCCGGCATCGGCCATGAGTGCGTCAGTGAGGTTCTCGCGCAAGCTCGCGCCCTGTGACGGGCGGAGAATGCGGGTCGCGCGCGCCCAGAAGGACGACGGCACCCTGCCGGAACTCTCAGGTTTTAAAGGACTCCCGCCCTCTTCTGAAGAGGAGCCTTCGGACCCCTCGCCGGCCTCCGCGGCCGATCTCGTGCTAAATTCGCTCATTGTTCCATACTATCAAACCGGGTCCTGACCCGCATAGGGGTCAGATAGGTCAAGTGAAGCCAAAATGCGAGTCTCGAGGCCTTCCATGATCTCCGCCTCGCCCGCGCTCATGTGATCATAGCCAAAAAGATGCAGGAATCCGTGCACCAGAAGATGGGTGAGATGATCCTCGAAAGTCTTCGACAGCTCTTCGGCCTCGCGCTCGACAGTCTCGCGCGCAATGACAATATCGCCGAGCATCGGCCCGGGCATTCCGCCAGGAGTCAGCGGAAAGGCGGGGAAGGACAGCACGTTGGTCGGCTTGTCCTGACCCCGCCATTCGGCATTGATTTCACGGATCGCCGCGTCATCGGTAAAGACGAGCGAAACCTCGGGCGCCATGACCGGGAAGGGCTGTCCCTCGGTCTCCTTCAATAGGCGGGCTGCCGCGCCAAGCACTTTCGAGCTCAACGCCTCGACCACAGCCTCGTCAGGCCAGCCATCGGCCTCGATGGCGATTTGTATGTCCAGTTCCGGCATCACCATTCTGTCCCGGCCCTAGCGGTCGGTCTGCTCGCTTTCATCCTGAACGGCATATTGCGCGTCATAGGCCTGGACGATACGTCCGACCAGAGGATGGCGGACCACATCGACGTCCTTGAATCGAACGACGGAAATCCCTTCGACACCGCGCAAGATCTGCAACGCCTCGACGAGGCCGGATTTGACACCTCGCGGCAGGTCCACCTGGCTCGGGTCACCGGTGATGATCATGCGCGCGTTTTCGCCCAGTCGCGTGAGGAACATCTTCATCTGCATTGAGGTGGTGTTTTGGGCTTCGTCAAGGATGACCGCGGCATTGGCAAGCGTTCGCCCGCGCATGAAGGCAAGCGGCGCGATCTCGATAACGCCGGCGGTGATTGCCCGTTCGACCTTGTCGCCGGGGATCATGTCATAGAGCGCATCGTATAGCGGGCGCAGGTAAGGATCGACCTTCTCCTTCATGTCGCCCGGCAGAAAGCCCAGACGTTCGCCGGCCTCGACGGCAGGGCGCGACAGAATGATGCGATCGACCAACCCGCGCTCGAGAAGCTGGGCGGCATGCGCCACGGCGAGATAGGTCTTGCCGGTCCCGGCAGGCCCGACGCCGAACACCAGTTCGGAGCGCTCCAGCGCCCGCATGTAGGCATCCTGGGTCGGCGTGCGCGCGGCAATCGTCTTCTTGCGGGTGGCGATCTGCGCCATGGTCAGCTTGGCTTTGCGCTCCAGCGTCGGCAGCGTCAGCTGGTCGTCGGCGGCAACCGCCATGCGGATCGCCCCTTCGACGTCGGAGGTTTCCACCGATCCACCACTTTGAAGACGTGCATAGAGGAAATCGAGCGCGCGGCGCGCCTGATTGGTTGCCTGCAGATCACCTGATATGGACACCGAATTGCCACGAGCACGGGCGTCGATGCTCAACCGCTCCTCGAGGAGCTTCAGGTTCTGGTCGAATTGACCGAACAATTCGCTGGCAAACCTGTTGTTCTCGAACGTCAAGATGAAGTGATTGGCGTCGGTCGCGGCGGTTTGGGTGTTGCGCGATGGTGAAGAAACCAATTCTTGTGCGTTCAAGCAGGTCAGGCTCCCTTGATGATCAGTATCAAGCCCTCACTCTAACTCTCTGCCACCTCGGCAAACAAGCTGTTTGGGCCGGTTGCGGTGATTCGTACTTTGATAATGTCACCGATTTGCGATGTTTTTGCATCAACATTCACAGACTGAAGCCATGGAGAGCGTCCGATCAGCTGTCCCGGCATCCGGCCGGGTTTCTCCAACAACAGGTCGATCGTCTTTCCGACGCAGGATTCGGCAAAATCGCCCTGCTGCTTCAATAGCAGATCCTGAAGCCGCGCCAGCCGCTCCACCTTCACGTCGTCGGGAACATGGCCGGGCAGATCCGCCCCCGGCGTTCCAGGCCGGGTTGAATATTTGAACGAGTAGGCCTGAGCATAACCGACAGTCTCGACAAGGTCGAGCGTGGCCTGGAAATCCTCTTCCGTCTCGCCGGGGAAACCAACGATGAAATCGCCGGAAAGCGCGATATCGGGGCGGACGGCGCGAATGCGCTGAACGAGCGCGACATATTCGGCAGCTTTGTGACGGCGGTTCATCGCCTTCAGTATCCTGTCCGAGCCCGACTGCACCGGCAGATGGAGGTAGGGCATCAGGGACGGTAGATTCCGGTGCGCCTCGATCAACCTGTCATCCATGTCGCGGGGGTGGCTGGTGGTGTAGCGCAGGCGTGCGAGCCCCGGGATTTCCGAGAGCCTGTGGAGAAGATCACCAAGACCGAGCTTTTCGCCCGAAGGCCCGACGGCATGCCAGGCATTGACGTTTTGTCCAAGCAGGGTGATCTCGCGCACGCCGGACGCCGCAAGCTTCTCTGCCTCGTGGACGATCTGGGCCAGGGGACGGGAGACCTCCGAGCCACGGGTGTAAGGCACCACGCAGAAGGTGCAGAACTTGTCGCAACCTTCCTGCACCGTCAGAAAGGCGGTGACGTTGCGCGGGCGGCTTGCGATCTCGGGCGCGTCCGGCAGATGTTCGAACTTGTCCTCGACTGCATAGTCGGTGTCGACAACGCGCTCACCGCCGCGCGCGCGGCGAAGCGCGTCCGGCAGTCGATGATAGGTTTGCGGACCGATGACGACATCGACTGCCGGCACCCGCCTGGCAATCTCTTCGCCCTCGGCCTGGGCCACACAACCGGCAACCCCGATCATGAACTCCCGGCCCTCGGCTTCGCGCGTCTTCTTCATATCGCGCAGGCGGCCGAGGGCGGAATAGACCTTTTCGGCCGCCTTCTCGCGGATATGGCAGGTGTTGAGGAGAACGAGATCCGCCTCCTGCATGTCCTCGGTGGCGACATAGCCTTCCACGGCCAGCGCATCCGACATGCGACCGGAATCATAGACGTTCATTTGGCAGCCATAGGTCTTGATGAAGACCTTTCGGCTCGATGCGTTGTCCGATTCCGGGGCGTTAAGTGTGTCTATGTCCTGGCTCATGCCGGCTATGTAGTGTTTTTTCGCCCGAGTTAAAATGAAAAAATACGCGAGGACCGCGATCAGCCGGGATGCCTGCCTCTCAAGTGGTCGAGCAGCATCTTGCGGATACGACCTTCGACAAGCGAACTCAGGTCCTTGCGCTTGTCGCCGGCACGGTACTCGACGGTCTCCCCGAAACTCACGTCGACATCGATCGCGCCGGCCTTGAGGACACCGAGGAGATGCGGCAGCATGGCGACGTCGCCCGGCCATCCGGCAATCGGCCGGTGATAGCGGCCCATCGGCAGGCCGTGGATGCGGGTATAGGCAATCGCCACCGGCTGCACGAAGACGACCTCTTCCGGAGCAAGTGGCAGGGCGGCTGCGGCCGCGCCGAAGAGCGAGCTCTTCACCTCGAGCATGCGATTGCCATCCGAGGTCGTGCCCTCGGGAAACAGCACGACGATCTCGCCATCGGCCATGCGCTCGGCAATCTCGTTTACCTGCTCGCCGGTCCGGCGTCTCTGTTCACGAACCACGAAAATGCTTTTCTGCAACTTGGCGAGCGTTCCGAAAACCGGCCAGGAACCGACTTCGGTCTTGGCGATGAAGACGACATCGGCAAGGGCGCCAAGGACGAGGATATCCTTCCACGAAGCGTGATTGGCGGCGATCATCAGGGGCCGGCGCGGGTCGATCTCGCCGTGGACGTGGATGCGGATGCCGATCAGCCGGCAAGCGGCGCGGTGCCAGAACCGGGGGAGGCTACGGCGAAGCCTCCAGTCGAATGCGAGGCCGGCAAGCTGGAATGGCGCCAACGCAAGCGTCATCGCCGCAATGGCGAGAAGGACCATTACGATCCGCAGCCAGTTGATCAATACTGCACCTCCGGGAACCCGCCCATGGCGTCAGTGATCATCCTTCTTCAGCGGCACGCCATAGAGTTCGAGCCGGTGATCGACCAGCCTGAAACCATGCTCGCGGGCGATCCGCTCCTGAAGAGCCTCGATCTCCGGCGAATGGAATTCGATCACGGTCCCCGACTTCAGGTCGATGAGATGATCGTGATGCTCTTCCGGAACGGTCTCGTAGCGCGAGCGGCCATCGCGGAAATCATGGCGTTCGATGATGCCGGCATCCTCGAACAGTTTGACCGTGCGATAGACGGTTGAGATGGAGATTTTCGCATCGATCTTCACCGAACGGCGATACAGTTCCTCGACATCCGGATGGTCGTCGGATTCCTCGAGAATCCGCGCAATGATGCGCCGCTGCTCGGTCATGCGCATGCCGCGCTCGACACACAGCTCCTCCAGCGTTTTGGTCACATCGCTCATGGCAGTCCGGATTTCCCGAAGTTCAATCGTCAAGCAAGGCAACTATCGAAGATCACGCTTCATGACAAGCGCGGAGGATTTCCGGCCCGTCTCGTCGGCGTAGTAGGCCGGCCTCTCACCGGCCTTCTCGAAGCCCAGTTTGCGGTAAAGACCGAGTGCCGCATGATTGCCGTCATCGACTTCAAGGAACATGGCTTCACCGCCGCGCGCCTTGGCCTCGCGGATTGCGGCCAGCATCAGGCGCCAGCCGAGCCCGTGACGTCCGAGCTTTTCATGAACGGCGATCGTGAGGATCTCCGCCTCGCCGGCAGTCTCCCGCGCCAGCACGAAACCGGCAAGCGGCGGCTTGAAAACAAGCGTATTGGTCTGCCAGGTCACGAAGCCGTAGGTGTGCGGCTGCAAGAGCAGGCTCAAGAACTCGCCGTCGTTCCAGGCACGCGCGAAGCGCTGGCCGTGCAGAGCCGAGACTGCGCCGCAATGCTCGCTCGTCATTTCGACAATTTCGAATTCGGGTTTGCGGGTGAAGGAGATATCACGCATTGCGCATTCACAATCGGGCTATGGCAAAACCGGTTTGCGGCATGGCACCCGGCCCACGCAGGTAAAGCGGCTTTGGCTTTTCGTCCGTCCGCGCCGCGGCACCAAGCCGCGCCACGACGGCAATCGGGTAATGATCCGGTTGCGTCTCACCCTTCTCACCGGAAATCAGGGGAGCGGCCGATCCGGTCAGAATGGGGTTCAACCCATCACCGAGATTAGAGGCGGCTTCTATACTGGTAATCTTTGCTTCCGCCATCGGTTCGCCGGATCTTGAAAAGACCTGCACATAAACCTCGCCGCGCTTGGCGTCGATCGCCGCCAGAATCGGCCTTTCTCCTTGCTCTGCGGCCATAGCGGCGGCGAGCACGGCAAGCGTGGAGACGCCGACCGCTGGCACCCCAAGAGCTAGCGCCAGGCCACGGGCCGCCGACACGCCGACACGTATCCCCGTGAAGGACCCAGGACCGACGGTCACCGCAATGCGCTTGACAGCGTCAAGGCCGATCCCGGCATCGGCAAGCGCGCGGTCGATCATTTCCATCAGTTTTTCGGCATGGCCGCGGCCGATAGTTTCCGAGGCCGAACCGAGCAGAACCCCGGCGCCGCTGTCATAGACGGCAGCGGAGCAGTCCACCCCGGCCGTATCGATCGCCAGAACGATCATTCCCCGCCCCCACGTGCGAACGGTCAAACCGCCTCGACTTCCTGTACTTCCGGCACGAAATGGCGCAGCAGGTTCGCCACGCCGTGCTTGAGCGTCGCCGTCGACGACGGGCAACCGGAGCAGGCGCCCTTCATGTTGAGGTAGACCTTGCCATCGCGGAATCCGCGGAAGGTGATGTCGCCGCCATCCTGGGCGACCGCAGGACGAACTCGAGTCTCCAGGAGTTCCTTGATGGTAGCAACGATCGTCTCGTCGCCTGCCTCGAAGAATTCTTCTCCGGTCTCTTCGTCATTGGCAGTCGCGGCAGAGCCCATGACCCTGGCACCGCTCATGAAATGTTCCATGATTGTGCCCAGAATTGCCGGCTTCAGATGCTGCCATTCCGGCCCATCCTTCGTCACGGTGATGAAGTCGTACCCGAAGAACACTCCGGTCACGCCGGGAATATCGAAGATCCGGGCCGCCAACGGCGATACCTCGGCGCTTGCCGCGTCCTTGAATTCCGCGGTGCCATTTTCCATCACAACCTTGCCCGGAAGAAATTTCAGGGTGGCCGGGTTCGGCGTTGCTTCGGTCTGGATGAACATGGGAATCTCCGTGCGGCGCACAGGGCCGCCCTCAAGTTTAGAATACTTCAAAAAAGATAGGCCTAATCATCCGCGTCTTCAAGCACCGAATTGTCATTTGCCACGCGGGGCAGCCTCAGCAGAGCGCGTCGATCTCTTCGTTGGTGAGAGACTCCGGCAATACCGTCACGGGGATCGGAAAGGCCGCGCCACGTCCCGCGATCATCGAGACCAGTGGTCCCGGCCCTTCTTTCGTGGATCCCGCCGCTAGCACCAGAATGGCAATATCGCGGTCCTCCTCGATCAGGCTGTTGATCTGGGCGGCCACGCCGCCTTCACGAATGACGATCTCGGGCTCGATGCCGATCGTTTCACGCACCGTTTGCGCCGCCTTGGCCATGGCCGATTCGGCTTCCTCGCGCGCCTCTGCCCGCATGATCTCCTCAACCCCCAGCCATTGCTGGAAATCGCCTTCGGGGATGATGTAGAGCAGGATGAGGCCGCCATTGGAATTCTTGGCCCGGCGCCCGGCATAGTGGACGGCGCGATAGCATTCCGGTGTGCCGTCAATCACCGCCAAAAACTTTCGCCGGTGACCTTCAAGACGTGACAGGCGCGTCGATACCATGTGGGAACCCCCGCCGCCGGATGGATAGACGTTTCGCCGGCTGCGACAGGCTCCGGTTCACCTGCCGCGCGAATGCCCGCGACTTTACTGCACGAAGCCGATGATGTCGCGGACTTCCTTCATTGTTTTTTCTGCACGCTCGCGGGCTCGGACGCCGCCATCGCGAAGGACGCCGTCGATATAGCCCGGATCGGCCATCAGGCGCCGCATTTCCGAATTGACCGGCGACAGGACGTCGACCGCGAGTTCGACCAGCGCCGGCTTGAACACCGAGAACTGCTGGCCGCCAAACTCTCTCAGAACATCGACCTTCGAGCGGTCTGAAAGGGCTGCGAAAATGCCGACCAGGTTATCGGCTTCGGGACGCCCTTTGAGGCCATCGGTTTCGCTCGGAAGCGCGTCCGGATCGGTCTTGGCCTTGCGGATCTTCTTCGAGATCGCTTCGGCATCGTCCATCAGGTTGATCCGCGAGAGGTCGGAGGGATCCGACTTCGACATCTTCTTGGTGCCGTCCTTGAGGCTCATGACGCGCGGCGCGGGTCCCTCGATCAGCGGCTCCACCATCGGGAAATAGGCATGCACCGGCTCGTCGCCGACCGTAATATCGGTGCCGAGGCCCGTGCGGCGGATATGCTCCATGAAGTCGAGATTGAACTTCATCGCGATGTCACGGGTCAGTTCCAGATGTTGCTTCTGGTCCTCGCCGACCGGCACATGGGTGGCGCGATAGACGAGAATGTCGGCCGCCATCAGGCTCGGATAGGCATAGAGACCAAGGGAGGCGTTCTCGCGGTCCTTGCCGGCCTTGTCCTTGAACTGCGTCATGCGGTTCATCCAGCCGAGGCGCGCGACGCAATTGAAAATCCAGGCGAGCTCGGCATGCTGCGGTACGGCCGACTGGTTGAAGACGATATGGCTCTTCGGATCGATGCCACTGGCGAGAAATGCCGCCGTGATCGAACGGATCTGGGCCTGCATGTCCTCGTGAACCAGCTGCGCGGTGAGGGCATGCAGGTCGACGACGCAGTAGATGCAATCGTGGCTTTCCTGCAGCGCCACGAACTTGCGGATCGCGCCGAGATAGTTGCCGAGATGGAGATTGCCGGTCGGCTGAACGCCCGAGAAAACCAGCTGCTTGAATTCGCCCATAGTCGTCCTCAACAGGCTTGTGGAGCGCCTGGCCTCATGATTGATCCTCGTTCGCGCTTATGCACGGCTCGCGGCCCGCAATCAAGGGGCGGGTTCGATCAGGTCCCAGCGATTTCCGTAGAGGTCCGTAAAAACGGCGACCGTCCCGTATACCTCGCGACGAGGCTCTTCGAGGAACTGGACTCCGTTTGCGAGAAAGATCGCGTGATCACGTGCGAAGTCGTCGGTTTCCAGGTAGAACCCTACCCGGCCGCCGGTCTGATTTCCGATCGCCTGCATCTGTCTTTCGCCGTCTGCCCGGGCGAGCAGCAGCGCGGCACCGGCCCCTCCTTTCGGTGCGACGACAAGCCAGCGCTTTCCTTTACCCAGATCGGTATCGGCGACGCATTCGAAACCGAGAACATCGCAATAGAAGGCTTTCGCGCGATCGTAATCATCGACCACCAGCGTGACCGTGGCGAGACGACGCCGGGGCGCCGGACGAGTCATTGCTCGCCATCCGAAGATGGGCTTCCGGACGATTGGGCGGAACTCCGGGCGCTGCGCTGGAGATTGCGTCGTATCATGCCAATATCGGCGCCGCCAATAGCGAAGGCGGTCGCGAAATAGACCGCCATCGCGATTGCGATGAGCGCGCCCAGCGCGCCGACTTGTTGCAGAAGCGGCGTCTCCGGCTGCAACCATCCGGACCATCGGCCGGATAGATAGACCAGCACCAGCACCATCACCAGCGAGGCGGCCAGCAGCCGGAGGGTTCTGCCAACCAGCGCCCACTCCCAGGCAAGGTTCCCGCGCCTATAGAGCGTCGTGAAAAGCAGGATCGTATTGATCCAGCCCGCGGTCGCCTCCGCGATCGCGATGCCGCGTTCGGCGAGAAAGGGGAAAAGGGATATCGCCAGAGCCGAATTGACGACGACCGAGATGCCGGTGAAGCGCATCGGCGTGCGCGTATCTTCTCGCGCATAAAAGCCCGGCTGAAGCGCCTTGATCAGTACGAAGCCCGGCAGACCGACCCCATAGATCGCCAGGATCGAGGCGACGACGGCAGTATTCTCCTCGGAGAACGCGCCGCGTTCATAGAGCACCCGGATGATCTCGTCGGAGAGAACCCAGAGCGCGGCTGCCGCCGGCAGCGTCAGGAACAGCACGAATTCGATCGACCGGTTCTGGATATTGCCCGCCTCCCTCATGAACCCGCCCTTGAGAGCGCGGGAGAGTTCGGGCAACAACACGACACCGACAGCCACGCCGACGACGCCCAGCGGCAGTTGATAGATCCGGTCGGCATATTGAAGGGCGGCAATCGCGCCCTCCTTGCCGGAGGCGATGGCCTGACCGATGATCTGGTTGATCTGGGTGATCCCGCCGGTCACGGCCGCGGGGACTGCAAGTACCAGCAAGCGCTTCACATTGGGCGTGATACGCGGAAACTTCAGCTTGATATTCATGCCCGCGTGGCGCACGCCGCCATAGACAACGGCCAATTGCAGGATGCCTGCCGCCAGCACCGACCAGGAGAGATACCAGGCAGTGACAGCCGGATCGGCGCCCGTATACAGCGCGTAGAAAAGCGCGGCGATCATCACGACATTCAGAAAAACAGGCGCTATGGCGGCGGCAAAGAAGTGGTGCAGCGAATTCAGCATGCCACTCATCATCGCCGTCAGCGACATGCACATCAGATAGGGAAACATCACCACGGCAAGCTTGACCGTGATCGCGTACTTCTGCGGATCGTCGGCAAAGCCCGGCGCGATGACCCATGACACCAGAAGCGGCATGGCAAGTTCCATGACGATGGTGATCAGCAACAGAACCGTGAAGAGTACGCCGAAAACCTCCTCGGAAAACCGCTTGGCGCCATCGCGGCCGTTGGCTTCTATTTCCTTGGAGAAGAGAGGAACGAAAGCCGCATTAAACGCGCCTTCGGCAAACAGCCGGCGAAAAAGGTTCGGAAAGCGGAAGGCCGCGTAGAAGACGTCGGCCATGGGGCCGGTGCCCAGCGCCGCGGCCATCAGCGTCTCGCGCGCGAAACCGAAGACACGGCTGCCGAGGGTGGCGCCGCCGACCGTCATGAACTTCTTGACAAGGCTCATGCTTATGCCCTGACCTTCTTGTGGACCACGCTGCCCCGCTGCTGCGGCGGCGCGATGATCCCGGAAGGCATGTTCTCACGAAGCTCGTCGGCCTGGTCGGCCATGACCGCCTTCAGGCGCGCGGCGATGCTCGCCTGGCGGTTCTCGTTGGTGATCTTCTGGCCGATCAGGTCGTTCACGTAGAATGTATCGATGACCTTTTCCCCGAATGTCGTGATGCGGGCGGACTGAATGTCGAGTGACAGATCCGAGAGCACTGCGGTGATTTCGGCAAGCAGACCGATGCGGTCAAGGCACTCGACCTCGATGACGGTGAACTTGTTCGAAAGGGTGTTCGAGATGGTGACATGCGGCTGGACGGGGAATGTCTTGTTGCCCTTCTTGCCCTTGCTGCGCGTGGCAATCACCTCCGGCAGCCGCTTGCGGCCGGAAAGAACGTCCTCGATCATCTTGCTGATCGTGGCGCCCCGCCGCATCTCGTCCTCGTCGATCGGGAATTCGCGGTTCACCAGAATGGTGTCCAGGGCGCGCCCGTCCGAGGTGGTGTATATCTGCGCGTCGGCGATATTGGCGCCGGCGGCCGCGCAGGCTCCTGCGATGATCGACAGGAGGCGCGGATGGTCCGGTGCCAGCACGGTGATCTCCGTGATCGCATGGAAGGAATGGGTTCTCACCATGGTCGCCAGCCCCTGGCCTGACTCGTCGGCCTGGCGAATGAAATGCGCATGGCGGACCTGGTCCTCGAGCGGCACCGAAAGCAGGTAGGGCTCGTAATGCAGCTTGGTGTAAACCTTCCGATCCTTCTCGCTCCAGTCGCCCAACGCCTTCTCGAGCTGCTCGGCGGCGTGTTTGGCGCGTTCCTTGCGCGACACCTCGGAAAAGCCGCCGGAAATGAGCAGCTCGGTCTCATAGTAGAGTGTTCGCAGAAGCTGACCCTTCCAGCCGTTCCATACACCCGGGCCGACCGCCCGGATATCGCAGACCGTCAAGACCAGAAGCATCTTCAGCCGGTCGAGCGACTGCACCTTCTCGGCAAAGTCGCTGATCGTCTTTCGGTCGTGCAAGTCGCGGGTCTGTGCGACCATCGACATGGAAAGATGCTGGTCCACCAGCCAGGCGACGAGTTCTGTTTGCTTCGGGCTCAGACCCAGACGCGGGCAGAGCTTGCGCGCCACCCTGGCTCCGGCGACCGAATGATCCTCCTGCCGGCCCTTGGCGATGTCATGGATGAGCACGGCCACATAGAGAGACTCCCGATCCTCGATGCCCGGCATGAGGGTAGCCGCCAGCGGATGGACCTCCTCCGCCTTGCCCTGATCGATTTCCGAGAGAACCTCGACGGTGCGGATGAGATGCTCGTCGACCGTATAGTGATGATACATGTTGAACTGCATCATCGAGACGATCTTGCCGAATTCCGGAATGAAACGGCCGAGCACGCCCGCCTCGTTCATTCGGCGCAGGATCTGGCCGGGATCGCGTCTGGACGTCAGCATGGCGAGGAAAAGACGGTTCGCCTCCTCATTCTCGCGGAACTCGTTGGTGATCAGCGAAAGCGAGCGCGTAACGGCCGTGAGGGCATCGGGATGAAACTCGAGGCCGGCGATATCCGCGACATGGAAAAAGCGCATGAGCGCAACCGGGTCGCGTTTGAAGACGTCCTTGTTGGCAAGCGCGATACGCCCCCGGTCCTCGATGAATTCGACCGTGCCCGGAATCTTGCGCGGACGATTGGCGAAACGCCCGATGGCCGCCGTCAGGCCGGGAGCCGCCTTGGCCTGCTGCTCCTCCAGGGTGGCGCAGAAGATGCGCGTCAGATCGCCCACGTCCTTGGCGACCAAAAAATAGTGCTTCATGAAGCGTTCGACTGCCGAAAGGCCCGGACGGGACTGGTAGCCGAGATTCTGCGCGATCTCCGGCTGGATATCGAACGTCAGACGTTCTTCCGGTTTTCCGGTCAGATAGTGCATGTGGCAGCGTACCGCCCAAAGAAAGTCGTCTGCCTTGTGGAAGAGCCTCCATTCCTGGCGGGAAAGCACACCGAGCTGGACAAGTTCTCCTGAATCGCGAACGTGGTACTTGTATTTGGCGATCCAGAACAGCGTCTGGAGATCGCGCAGACCGCCCTTGCCCTCCTTGACGTTGGGTTCCACGAGATAGCGGCTATCGCCCGACTTGCGGTGGCGTTCGTCACGCTCGGCGAGCTTGGCGGCAATGAATTCCGGTGCGGTATTGCTCGTGACCTCGTGATCGAACCGGCGGTGCAGTTCCTCGACCAGTTCCTCGCGTCCGCAGACATATCGTGTCTCGAGAATGGCGGTGCGGATCGTCATGTCCGTCTTCGACAGGCGGATGCATTCCTCGACGGTGCGCGTTGCATGGCCCACCTTCAAGCCCATGTCCCACAGCAGATAGAGCACGAACTCCACGGTCTTGTGCATGTTGTCGGAGAGTTTCGGCGGCAGAAGGAACAACAGGTCGATATCCGAGCCCGGCGCAAGGGTACCGCGTCCGTAGCCACCGACGGCGGACACGGCGATCTTGTCTGCAATCTCTGAGTGAACATGCGTGACCACGAATCTGAAGATCAAGGTGATGATCTGATCCTGCAGCCAGGAGATCCGCTGTGCGCATTTCAGGCCGCTGCCATCCTCGAACAGCAGTTTGCGCGCCGTTTCGCGGCCCTCCGCGCTCGCTCTGCGAAGGATCGGCAAAAGTGCGGCCCGGGCAGGCAGCAGGTTGCCGTCATGATCGCGGGCAACCGTCTCGCAGGCGGCTTTCAGTGCGGCGATGTCCAGGATATCGCTGAAATCATGGTCTAGCTTCGTCATATCGTTGCGGCGTGCTTTCCCTGGCTGGCCAGCCCTGACGGCTGTCTGAGGATTCGAGCAGGTGGTTGCTCCAGCGCTATAGCGCCTTTCCGGCCCTGATTACAGGCATTTTAGCGTTCAAGACTTGCCAAGTTGTTTCTTCAGATCATAGAGCGCATCAAGTGCCGCACGCGGCGTCATATCGTCGAGATCGAGCACGCGGAGAGCCTGCTCGACCTTCGATGGCCCCGCTTTCAAGACCTCGTCACGGCGCACGGCCACCTGGAATAGCGGCAGGTCGTCGATCAACTGGCTGGCCGGGTTCTTGCGGTCGGCATCCTCGAGCCGCGCCAGCACGTCGCGGGCGCGCGCAACGACCGAGGCAGGCAGACCCGCCAGACGGGCGACCTGGATGCCGTAGGACCGATCGGCAGCACCCGGTCCGACCTCATGGAGGAAGATCACGTCGCCATCCCACTCCTTGACCCGCATCGTGACGTTTGAAAGCCGCTCCAGCTTCTCGGACAGGACCGTTAATTCGTGAAAATGCGTGGCGAACAGCGCCCGGCAGCAATTAATCTCATGCAGGTGCTCGACCGCCGCCCAGGCGATCGAAAGGCCGTCGAAGGTCGCCGTACCTCGGCCGATCTCATCGAGGATGACCAGCGAGCGGTCGCCCGCCTGATTGAGAATCGCCGCTGTTTCGACCATCTCGACCATGAAGGTCGAGCGACCGCGCGCCAGATCGTCGGAGGCCCCGACGCGGGAAAAGAGCCGGTCGACAATGCCGATATGGGCCGACCCCGCAGGCACGAACGAACCCATCTGCGCCATAATCGCGATCAGCGCGTTCTGGCGCAGGAAGGTCGATTTACCGCCCATATTCGGACCAGTCAGCAGCCAGATCGCGCCGTGTGTCCCGGGGCCGGAAGGCGAGAGATCGCAATTGTTGGCGATAAAGGGGCTCAAGGATTGACGCCTTAGCGCCTGTTCGACAACCGGATGGCGTCCTGCGACGATCGAGAACATCCGGCTGTCATCGACGATGGGCCGGCAGTAGCCCTGCTCCTCGGCAAGAGCAGCAAGGCCGGCCGCGACGTCGATCACCGCGAGCGCACGGGCGGCGGCCTTGATCGGTTCGGCAGCGGCCACGACCTCGGCGCTCATCCGCTCGAAGGCCTGCAACTCGATTGCAAGCGCCTGGCCGGCGGCGTCGGCGATCCGGGTTTCAAGATCGGCCAGTTCCGTGGTCGTGAAGCGCATGGCGCTGGCCATGGTCTGGCGATGGATGAAGCGGGCCTTTGCCGCCTCGCCTTCCGTCATCGTCCCGGAATTGCCGGCCGTCACCTCGATGAAATAGCCGAGCACGTTGTTGTGCTTGATCTTCAGCGACTTGATGCCGGTTTCCTCGGCATATTGCAGTTGCAGGCCGGCGATCACGCGGCGCGACTGGTCACGCAAGGCCCGAACCTCGTCGAGTTCGCGGTCGGCACCCTCGCGCAGAAAGCCGCCGTCCCGTTTCAATAGCGGCAGATCTTCGGCGAGCATCGCAGACAGCAGGACTTCCAAGTCTTCCGGCAGGAGGGTCAGATCCTCAAAGGCACTCTCAAGCTCCGCCGGAAGCTCCCGATCGCCGAGAAGTCCGGCCACGTCCCTGGCGGTTGAAATCCCTAGCCTGATGGCGCCAAGATCGCGGGGACCACCGCGCTCGAGTGCGAGCCTTGAGAGCGCCCGCGGCATATCCGGCACGTGCTTCAGCGCCTCGCGCAGCCGGTCGGCCAGCGACGATTCGGCAAGCAGGAAGGCAATCGCATCCTGGCGTTCGCTAATCAGTTGCGGATCCGTCAGCGGTGACATCAGCCGCTCGGCGAGAAGCCGCGCGCCGCCACCGGTCACGGTTCTGTCGATGGCTTTCAGCAGGGAGCCGTTACGGTCGCCCGAAAGCGTCTTCACCAGCTCGAGGTTGGAGCGCGTCGCCGGATCGATGAAGAGGGTCGAGGATGCGCTCTGCCGCTCGGGAAGCCCCAGCGGCGGACGCTCGGAGATCTGGGTCTTTTCCACATAAGCGACGGCGGCGGCGGCAGCGGCAAGCTCGGCACGGGTAAACGTGCCGAATCCGTCCAGCGTACCGACATTGAAGAAGCGCGCCAGCCGGTTTTCCGCCGTTGCGCTATCGAACAGGACAGCCGGCTGTGGAACGACAACGCGCCCCAGCACATCGAGGACCGGCTTGAGTTCAGGATCGAAAAAGAGGCTGTCGGCAAGGATCAGTTCGCGCGGCTCGATCCTCAGGATATCGGCGAGGAGCCTGCCCTCTTCCGTTTCCGCGAGCCGGAAGACGCCTGTCGAAATGTCGATCCAGGCCAGCGCCAACTGCGGCGAGGCGCCGCCGCGAATGCGGGCAAGCGCCATCAGGTAGTTGGACTCCGATGGTGAGAGCAGCTTCTCCTCGGTCAGTGTTCCCGGCGTGACAAGCCGCACGACATCACGGCGAACGACCGATTTCGAGCCGCGCTTCTTGGCCTCGGACGGATCCTCGACCTGTTCGCAGACGGCAACTCGGTAGCCACACGAGATCAGCTTCTGCAGATAATCGTCGGCGGCATGGACCGGCACGCCGCACATCGGGATATCCTGGCCCAGATGCTGCCCGCGCTTCGTCAGCGTGATGCCGAGCGCGCGCGAGGCCTCGACCGCGTCCTCAAAGAACAGCTCGTAGAAATCGCCCATTCGATAGAACAGCAGCGAGTCCGGATTGTTGGCCTTGATCTCGATATACTGCTCCATCATCGGCGTGGCCGATGCGCGGCTTTCCTCCGAGGCAAGCTCGGCAGCGTTCAGAACCTCGTTTGCGGGGGCATTGCTGATTGTCACGGGCGAATGGTTTTCTTCAAAAAAAAGTCGTGCAACACTAACGGCCAACGCGAAGCAAACACAATAACAAAGGGCCGTCGCATGCATGGCTGCCCACAGCTAGGTTTGAGGATCCATGCCCACGAACGACAAGGCCGAACGCGCGAAGACATCCGTCACGGAACAGGAAGCGCTCGATTTCCATGCCCAGGGCCGGCCCGGCAAGCTGGAGATCACGCCAACCAAGGCCATGGCGACGCAACGCGATCTGTCGCTTGCCTATTCGCCGGGCGTCGCCGTTCCGGTCAAGGCGATCGCTGCTGATCCGGCAACCGCTTACGACTATACGACGCGCGGCAACATGGTCGCCGTGGTCACCAACGGGACGGCTATTCTCGGGCTCGGAAATCTTGGAGCGCTCGCGGCCAAGCCGGTCATGGAAGGCAAGGCCGTCCTCTTCAAGCGTTTTGCGGATGTCGACAGCATCGACCTCGAGGTCGACACCGAGAATGTCGAGGAATTCATCAATTGCGTGCGCTACCTCGGGCCCTCGTTCGGCGGCATCAACCTCGAGGACATCAAGGCGCCCGACTGCTTCATCATCGAGCAACGGCTGCGCGAAGTCATGGATATCCCGGTCTTCCATGATGACCAGCACGGAACCGCAATCATCGCCGCCGCCGGCCTGATCAATGCGCTGGAACTCACAGGCCGCGACTTCAAGACCACGCGGCTCGTCTGCAACGGCGCGGGAGCAGCGGCGATCGCCTGCATCGAACTCATCAAGGCAATGGGCTTCAATCCCGAGAACATCATCCTCTGCGACACCAAGGGCGTGATCTACCAGGGTCGTGTCGAAGGCATGAACCAGTGGAAGTCGGCGCATGCGGTCAAAACCGACAGGCGTACGCTCGAAGAGGCCATGAAAGGCGCGGACGTCGTTCTGGGGCTTTCCCAGAAAGGCGCATTCAGCGGCGAGATGATCCGCTCCATGGCAGCTAATCCGATCATCTTCGCCATGGCCAATCCCGATCCGGAGATCACGCCCGAGGAGGTCGCCGCAATCCGCGACGACGCGATCATGGCGACCGGCCGCTCGGACTATCCGAACCAGGTCAACAACGTGCTCGGCTTTCCCTATATCTTCCGGGGCGCGCTCGATGTTCGGGCTTCGCAGATCAACGACGCGATGAAGATCGCCGCCGTCAGGGCACTTGCCAGCCTTGCCCGCGAGGACGTGCCCGATGACGTCGCCGCCGCCTACCAGGGCAACCGCCCGCGCTTCGGGCCGGAATACATCATCCCGGTACCCTTCGATCCGCGGCTCATATCGGCCATTCCGGTCGCCGTGGCCCGGGCCGCGATGGAAACCGGCGTGGCTCGCAAGGCGATCCCCGATCTCGATGCCTATGCGCGCGAATTGTCGGCCCGGCGCGATCCGATCGCGGCCACGACGCAGCGCTTTTACGAGCGCGTGCGCAACCATCCCAAGCGCGTTGTCTTTGCCGAGGGCGAAGAAGAACAGGTCATGCGCGCGGCAATTTCCTTCGCCAACCAGGGGCTTGGGACGGCTATCCTGCTCGGCCGCGATGCGCCGCTCAAGGAAACCGCCGAACGCGCCGGTATCGATCTCGACCGTCCCGGCATCGAGGTCGTCAATGCGCGCGTCTCGACCCGCGTCGAGGCCTATACCGAATATCTCTACTCACGCCTGCAGCGCAAAGGCTACCTGCATCGCGACTGCCAGCGCCTCATCAACACCGACCGCAATCATTTCGCCGCCTGCATGGTGGCGCTCGGCGACGCCGACGCCATGGTGACGGGCACGACGCGCAACTATTCGACGGCGCTCGAGGATGTGCGCCGCTGCATCGATCCGCAGCGCGGGCACCGGGTGATCGGCGTATCGCTGGCGCTGACACGCGGGCGCACGGTTCTCGTCGCCGATACCGCCGTTCACGACATGCCAACCGCCGAGGAACTTGCAGATATTGCCGAGGAAGCGGCAGGTCTGGCGCGGCGCCTGGGCTACGAGCCGCGCGTGGCACTTCTGGCCTACTCGACCTTCGGCCACCCGACCGGGGAAAGGTCGGAGCGGCTTCGCGAGGCCGTGAAGATCCTCGACAAACGCCAGGTCGATTTCGAATATGATGGCGAGATGGGGGCCGACGTGGCGCTCAACGCTCACCGCATGGAACAGTATCCGTTCTGCCGGCTTTCAGGCACCGCGAACGTACTGGTCATGCCGGCGATCCACTCCGCTTCGATCTCGACCAAGATGCTGCAAGAGCTCGGCGGCTCGACGGTGATCGGCCCGCTGCTGGTCGGCCTCGAAAAATCGGTCCAGATTGCCCAGATCGGCGCCAAGGACACCGATATCGTCAACATGGCCGTGATTGCGGCCTACAATGCGGGGACATGAGCCAGGATGCGGCGCCTCAGGCGGCATGGGCCAACCTGAAGCCGTCATGTCAGCTGGAAAACCGGCCCGCGTCGGCGCCGTAATAGTTCAGGTAACGGTCCGAAATGCTGGATACCGGCAGCACGATCAGGACATCCGTCGTATTGAAAGCGTGGTCGACCACCGCGCCCGAGCCAAACATAGCGCCGAGACGCAGATACCCCTTGATCAGGGGTGGCATCGACGAAAGCGCCTTGCGGGCATTGATCGCCTCCGCGGGCATCAGGTCCATGACCCGATAAAGCTCCGGCCGTGCCTCAACCGCCCAATCGCCGCTCGCGATGGCATTGTTGTGCAGGAAAGACAGCGCCAGGGCATGTTCCTCGGGGCAGACACCCGGGAACGATGCACAGCCGATCATGGCGTTGGCGCGATGCCTCAACGCATAGGCCCAGGCGCCCTGCCATAGAAGCTCCATCGTTCGCTTGTTGCGATACTCAGGCAGAACACAGGAACGGCCCAGCTCGATGAAATGCTTGTCGGGATGGCGGGCAAGCAAGTGGTCGATTGCAAATTCCGATGCCGAATAAAAGCCGCCATTGGCTTCGGCAATATGCTGGCGCAGAAGCCGGTAGGTCCCAACAATCTGGTCCTCGGCGTCACCTTCTATCGAACGGTCGAGAACGATGAGATGATCGCAAATCGCGTCCCAGGTGTCGAAGTCGCGTTTGCGCCGCGCCGCGTCGGGCGCAATCTGCGCATGCATCTCCTCGACAAATACGCGGTATCGGACGGACTGCGCAGCATCGATTTCACGTTCATTGCGGGCGAGCCGCGTTTCGAGGTTACCGATGCGCCCGAAAAGATCGTTGCTTTCGGTCTTTGCCGTCGCAGCGGAGGTTGGTGCGCCGTCAGTCGGCAAACCAAGATCGAGAAGTTCAATGCTCATGGCAAATGGTCCGGAGCCGATTCGTTTCAAGGTCATAAACCACGCCTACACGACAGGATAGTGACAAGCGCTGTCACATTTACAAGGCTACCACTTTCAGATTCCTGCAGCAAAATCGCTGAGTCACCGCCTGGGCGCCGCGTTCGGAATCCGGCTCAATAGAGTAGTCAATCCTTGCGATTCGTCATAATCAGCAATTCATCAAGCAAAATCAATCCCGCCCCGACCGTGATCAGGCTGTCCGCCAGGTTAAAGACTGCAAAGGACCATGTCTGCGTATAGAAAAGCACGTAATCGATTACGTGGCCGTATACGAACCGGTCGATAATATTGCCGACCGCACCCGCGATGATCATGACGAAACCGAGATGCGCAAAATGGTGCTTTGGGCTCGTCCTGCGCCACAGCCAGAACACGAAAGCGACGATGGCGAGGCGGAGGCCGACGATGAACCATCCATCGGCGCCCGACAGCATCGAGAAGGCGACGCCGAGATTGTGCGTGCGGTAAAGGGCGAGCATGGGCATGACCGGCACCGCTTGCTGCAGCGGCAGCGTCACCTCGACGAGATATTTGATCGCCTGGTCGAGCCCGAGCGCGAACACCATGAGAAGCAGCGCCGGCAGCGGGCGCGCGAAGATCGCCGTTTTCGGATTCATTTGGCCTCGCCAAGCGTCAGGAGATGCCGACGCGCCTCGAACAGCATCACTCCGGTCGCTATTGCCAGATTGAGGGAATCGGCGCGACCGGACTGCGGAATACGCGCCAGCGCGTCAGCCTCGCGGGCAAGCTCTTCCGGGAGGCCGGACTGCTCGTTGCCCATCAGGATGACGACGGGCCTGGCCTTGTAGTCGATGAGACGATAATCCACAGCGCCGGCAAGATGGGTCGCGACGACCTGCCCGCCGCTGGTCTTTTTCCAGCGGATGAAGTCCTCTGCCGATGCTTTTACCAATGGCAGCGCGAACAACGAGCCCATCGTGGCACGTACGGTTTCGAGCGAGAACGGGTCGGTGCAGTCGCCGATCAGCATGACGCCTGCCGCACCCGCGGCATCAGCGGTACGAATGATCGTTCCGAGGTTTCCCGGATCACGCACGCGGTCGAGCGCCACCCAAGTCTGATCCGGAGCGAGCCGCACATCCTTCAAGGCCGTGAAGCGCTGCTCGAAGACGCCGGCGACCATCTGCGGGTTGTCGCGCCGGGTGGTGGCCGACATCACCTTCTCGCTGACCTCGAGCACAAGCCCGCCAGCGGCGACGGTGCGGGCGGCGACCTTTTCGACGAGCGGCTTGCCGCGCCCGGATTTGGAATAGACCAGGATCTTTATGGTCCAGCCGAGTTCGAGCGCATCGATGACCAGCTTCAGGCCCTCGGCCATGAAACTCCTGGTCTCGTCGCGCGTCTTCTTCTGGGAAAGCGCCTTGAGGTCCTTGACGATCGGATTGGCGAGGCTCGTCACTTCCTTGACCAGGCCGACGCGCCGCGGCCCCTGTTCGCGAGAGTCATCGTTCATTTCGGCACCCAGCGGCTGAAGAGAGAGGTAGAAAGGGCCCGGCCCGGCGTCTTGCCGTCAAGGCCGGCCTCGCGGATCACCAGTTCGCCCGATTCCACCGTGCCGCCTTTTCCGCGCATCGTCTCGCGCATCAACTCATGGATCGAATAGAAACTCGCCCGGATCGAATAGGCAGTCAGCACGAAGCCGAGAGCCTTGGGCGACAGGATTTCGCGGCAGATGTCGAGCATCAGGGGAAGGTGTTCGAAAAGCTGCCAGACCTCGCCATTCGGGCCACGCCCGAATTTCGGCGGGTCGGTCAGGATGATGTCGTAGCGGTGGCCGCGACGCTCCTCGCGTTGGATGAACTTCATCGCGTCGTCACAGATCCAGCGGATCGGCGCCTTGTCGAGACGGCTCAATGTCTGGTTTTCCCGCGCCCATCCGATCGCTTTCTTGGAGGCGTCGACGTGGGTGACCTCCGCTCCCGCGGCTGCGGCCACGAGCGAGGCGACGCCGGTATAACCGAAAAGGTTCAGGACCTTCAGCGGCCGTCCGGCGCTTTCAATCCGCTCCTTCATCCATCTCCAATGGGCAATCTGCTCGGGAAAGACGCCGACATGACGAAATGAGGTGAAGCGGCCGAGAAAATCGACGCCGAGCAGCGACAGCGGCCAGGTTTCACCGAGCGCTTCGCGGGGAAAGCGCCAGCGGCCCATACCGTCCTCATCAGTGTCACCGGTAAAGATCGCATCGGCCTTTTCCCAGACATGGGCCGGCAGTGCCTTGGGCCACAAGGCCTGGGCTTCCGGCCGAACGATGCGATAGGGTCCGTATTGTTCGAGCTTCAGGCCTTCGCCACTGTCGATCAGGTGGAAGTCACCGGCGCCCAAGGACTCGAGGATAAGCGGCACATGCTCAGCGGGTCTCTCGCCTGCCCGTATCTGGAGCACGCGCGCGGGCTCGATCGCCGATTGTGCGGTCACGGGTGCCGGCGCGCCCTCCGCCTTTGCCGATGCGTGGCGCCTTGCGTCGCGATCCTTCGGGCCGCCACCGCGACCGGCATCGCCGTCAGGGCGTTTTCCGATCCGCGGCCCCTTGCCAGCCGGACCGGCCTTTTGCGCCGGCCGGCGTTCCTTGTTCTTCACGATCCTGCCTTCTCGATCCTCGAATGATCGCAAGCCCATAGCATTCCGCCGCCGTCCGGGAAAGCGCTTTCCCGATACGCCGCAGAGCCGCAGATGATCGATGTGGCTATTTGGACTGCAGCTGCGGAAGGCCCTGCCCGGCGATCTCTTCAGCGCGGGTCTTCTGCTTGTCGGCTTCGACCTGCCATTTCAGAGCGGCACGGGATTCATTGCGGGCCCGCTTGCGGTACTTGCCTTGAGCAAACCACATGGCCAGCCCGCCGATCACGACGCCCAGCATCAGGGACAGGAAGAGGAACACGAAGAAAGGTGCGTTCACGGCCAGCAACTGATCTTCCGGCCGAAAGGGATTGAGGGCCAGGGTCACGCTCTGGCGATTGGCGACAGAAAGTACGATCAGCACGATCCCGAGGGGCACCAGGATTACCAGATTGACGAACTTCTTCACCATTGCGCATTCTCCTTGGCGACAAACGAACGCTCAAGTCCGAGCCGACCGTGTCCAGCAAAATAAGTGCAATTCTGTGGCAATCAAGCGCCGTGTTGCCGCGGTGCCAGCAAGGCGGTAGCCAACAGACCCGGCCGGATCAATCGTTGTCGTCGTCGCCCATGCCGGGGTTAAGGCGCTCACGCAGCTCTTTTCCGGTCTTGAAGAAGGGGACCCACTTCTCTTCGACGAAAACGGCTTCGCCAGTCCGCGGATTTCGTCCGGAGCGCGACGGCCGGTTCTTTACCGAAAACGCGCCGAACCCTCGAAGCTCGACCCGGTTTCCCGCCGCCAGGGCGTCAGTGATCTCATCGAGAACGGCATTGACGATATTTTCGACGTCCCGGTGATAGAGATGCGGATTTCGCGCTGCGACGATCTGCACCAGTTCCGATTTGATCACGCTCGCCCCCTGAATTGTTTGTTATTAGGAACAGACGGATCCAAAGGTGCCAAACACAAAAAGGACCGTCAAGAAACAACTTAGCGCCTGGGACCCGCCCGGCAGTTGCCGTAAAACAGCACAAGCGATGCGAATAATCAATCGCCGTCGCCCACCGGAGGCAAATGAGCCCGCCAGATTGGCAAATTGGGGCGGCACCCCGATCCGGCAACGCCCGGGCTTGCATTCCCACCGGCAATTTCCATATTGGCAAGCAATTGCAATCATGCGATGTGTCCTGCCCGTGTGGCAGGCTGGGAGCGGGGCCCATTCCCACTCGATCGATTTTGGACAGGCCTGATTCATGCTGAACAGAACAGTTGACAGTGCGGCGCGCCCTGCACGCCAGCAAGGCGGCGACGCCTACACAAGAGCGGTCGAGCATTCGGCGCGCGTACGGCGGCTGAAGGTGCTCTTGCCGGTCGCCGCCGTCGTCATTTCGCTCGTCTTCATCGGCGTCTCGGTCGTGCGTGCCTATCTTCCGGAGAATGTGAAGATCGAATCCGCCAGGATCGAGAACGGCAAGGTCGTCATGGAGAAACCTGCGGTCTCCGGGCGCAATTCGGATGGTATCAGCTATTCGATGCGGGCCGAGCGCGCGCTTCAGGACATCACGAACCCGAACGTCATCACACTTGAGACGATCGCTGCCGCGGTCCCCATCAACGACAAGGTTATAGCAAAGGTCGTGGCATTGAGTGGCATCTTCGACCGGTCCACCGACCAACTGGACATGACCGAACCCTTTACCGTGACGCTCAGCAGCGGCATCGAGGCAAGCTTTCAGTCGGCCCATCTCGACATCAAGGGCGGAAGCATGCAAACGGACAAGCCCGTGTCGATCACCGCGAAGGAAGCCTCGATTGTTGCGCAGTCGCTCAAGATGACGGATAAGGGTCGAGTCATCACTTTCGCCGGCGGCGTTCGCATGAATATCGAAGCCGCCGCAATACGCAAAACGGGTAAATGAGAACCGGGCCAGTCATGAGAGACAATCGTCAGAAATCAGTTGTGTGGCCTGGCCTGTTGATCGCCACCATCGCCATTGCGGCCGCTCTGCCATCGCAGGCGAGCGCGCAGGCCACCACAAGCAGTCTGGACGGTATGCGGTTGTCGAACGACAAGCCGATTCAGATCGAGAGCGACGAACTCCAGATACGCGAGCAGGACAAGACCGCGCTGTTCAAGGGCAACGTCAAGGTTGTCCAGGGCACGACCGTCCTGCAATCAGGCAACATGGTCGTACATTATCGCGGAGAAGGTACATCCGTCACCAGCGGCGATGCCAACATTCAGAACATCGACGTGACCGACAAGGTGTTTCTCTCTTCCGGAACCCAGCAGGCGACTGCCGACCGGGGCCATTTCGACATGGACAAGCAGGTCTTCGTGCTCGAAGGCGACCGTGTCGTGCTTTCGGAAGGTCAGAATGTCTTCGTCGGCTGCAAGCTTACGGTGCAGATGAACACCGGGGAAGCCAAGCTGGACAGTTGCGGCGGCCGTGTGCAGATCCAGCTCGATCCGAAATCCCAGAAGAAATGACAAGACCGGCCAGCACGTGAAAATTCCCGTCGTCTCAACATTGTTCGGAAAGGGCCAGACGCGGCAGCCGAAACCTGAAGAATTGCGCCTCGACAAGGCGCGCTATCAGGGAACGCTGATCGCGCACGGCCTGACCAAGAGCTACAATACGCGCCGCGTGGTGAACGGGGTTTCGCTTGTCGTTCGCCGTGGCGAAGCCGTCGGCCTGCTCGGCCCGAACGGTGCGGGAAAGACCACTTGCTTCTACATGATCACCGGCCTGGTGCCGGTCGATGCCGGAACGATCGCCATCGACGGCAACGACGTTACGACAATGCCTATGTACCGCCGCGCGCGGCTCGGAGTTGGCTATCTTCCGCAGGAGGCCTCGATCTTTCGCGGGCTCAGCGTCGAGGACAATATCCGCGCGGTGCTCGAGGTCCATGAAACCAACAGGGACAAGCGGGAAGCCAAGCTCGACGAACTTCTCTACGAGTTCCACATCGAGAAACTGCGCAAATCGGCTGCGGTCGCGCTTTCCGGCGGCGAGCGCCGGCGCCTCGAAATCGCACGTGCGCTTGCGACCGATCCGACATTCATGTTGCTCGATGAGCCTTTCGCGGGCGTCGATCCCATTTCCGTCTCCGACATTCAAAATCTCGTGCGTCATCTGACGGCACGCGGCATCGGGGTGCTCATCACCGATCATAATGTCCGCGAAACACTGGGCCTGATCGATCGCGCCTACATCATCCATGCGGGCGAAGTGCTGACCCACGGGCGCGCCAACGATATCGTCAACAACCCGGATGTCCGCAGGCTCTATCTCGGCGACAAGTTCAGCCTCTGACAGGCCCGCCCTGCCGGATTTACGAATACTCCGATAGTCCGCCTTGACCAAACCCTCTAAAAAAGCAATTTTCGGGCCAGTTGGAATTTCGTGAACCCTTTCGGGCTTGCGAGAGGCATCAAGGGGACCTGTAGGGGAGTTTTGCGTCCACCATGGCTTTGTCAGCCAATCTTTTCCTGCGCCAGAGCCAATCACTGGTCATGACTCCGCAACTGATGCAGTCCATCCAGTTGCTGCAGATGACCCATCTCGAACTGGTCCAGTTCATCTCCCAGGAAGTGGAAAAGAATCCCCTGCTCGAATTCGCTCCAGATGATGGGGAATGGGGCATCGAAGCCAACGCCGCCGGTGACAAGCAACAGACGGGCTCCGATGGCGCTCCCGGCGAAGGTCCGGCTGGCGACGATGGCGAGGGCGCAAACCTGGCCAGCGACTGGTACGAGCCGGGCAAGAGCGAACCGCTCAACGAGAGCCTCGACTCCAATTTCGATGCAGGATTTGCCGATGAAGGGACCGCCGCCCGGGCGGATGCCCCGGAATTGCTCGGCCAATGGAAGTCCATGCCGGGCGGCGGATCAGACACGGGCGAAGGTTACGATCTCGACGATTTTGTCGCCGGGCAGATCAGTCTGCGCGACCATCTCAACCAGCAGATACCCTTTTCCTTGACGGATCCCGCCGACCGGCTGATCGCGCTTGCCTTGATGGACCAGCTCGACGAAGCCGGCTATCTGCGCGCCGACCTCGCGGAGATCGCGGAACGGTTCGGCGGCGATCCCGAGCGTATCGGGGCGGTGCTCGAAACGCTGCAGAGCCTGGATCCGCCGGGCATCTTCGCCCGCTCGCTCAGCGAGTGCCTGGCTATTCAGCTGAGACAGCGCGACCGTTTCGACCCGGCCATGGCAATGGTGGTCGACAATCTCGAACTGCTCGCCAAACGCGACTTTGCCACGCTCAAGAAATTGTGCGGCGTCGACGAGGAAGACCTCATCGATATGCTGGCCGAAATCCGCACGCTCAATCCGAAGCCCGGCAGCGGCTTCGAAACCAATGTCAGCGAGGCCGTCGTACCCGATGTCATCGTTCGGCCTTCTTCGCGCGACGGATGGATGATGGAGCTTAATCCGGATATCCTGCCTCGGGTCCTCGTCAACCAGAGCTACTACGCCCAGATATCGAAGCGCGGTGACGCCAGGGAGGGAGATCAGGCCTTTCTGTCGGAATGCCTGCAGAGCGCCAACTGGCTGACCCGGAGCCTGGATCAACGCGCCAGAACCATTATCAAGGTCGCAAGCGAGATCATACGCCAGCAGGACGCATTCCTCAGATTTGGCGTCGATCACCTGCGCCCGCTCAACCTCAAGACCGTGGCCGATGCGATCAAAATGCACGAATCCACCGTCAGCCGGGTCACATCGAACAAGTACATGCTGACGCCTCGCGGCCTTTTCGAACTGAAATATTTCTTCAGCGTCTCCATCGGTTCCGTCGAAGGTGGAGACAATCACTCGGCAGAGGCGGTGCGCCACAGGATCCGCGCACTGATTGCCCAAGAGAGCCCGGAGGCCGTGCTTTCGGACGACGACATCGTCCATTCGCTGAAAGGCGGCGGCGTCGAACTCGCACGCCGTACGGTCGCGAAATATCGTGAATCGATGAACATTCCGTCGTCGGTCCAGCGGCGGAGGGAAAAGCGGGCACACGCAAAGGTTTCCGCTAGCTGACTTCTCCCGGGGAGTGCGATTGGTTACGAATCGGTTAGCGGGGCGTTGACTTTCCGGCAAACGAGGGCTAGAAGCCCGGCCCGATCGATAGAGGTACGAAGCCCTTTCAACTTATCCTCAATATCCGCCCTGCAGCCGCGACAGAAACCGACAATACCCGCGTGAAGAGCTTGGATGCGGACTGCGCTTGACGTAAACTGATACCCGCAAATCACGATAAGAAGGGAAACTCCATGAGTGTGCGTGTATCCGGCAAACATATGGAAATCGGCGATTCCTTCCGGCAACGGATCGAAGAGCGGGTTCTGGAAGCGATCACGAAGTACTACGACGGGGGGTATTCGGGCCAGATTACTGTAACGAAGTCTGCTGCGGCCGCGGCGCAGTTCGTGGCTGATTGCCTGATACATCTCGACACGGGAGTGAACCTGCACGCGACCGGTTCGGCGAATGATCCGCAGATTGCCTTCGACATTGCAGCGGACCGCATCGAAAAGCGTTTGCGCCGTTACAAACGCAAGCTCAAGGATCATCACCCTTCCAACCAGGCGAACCCGTCAATCGAGATCGCCTATACGGTCATGGACACCACATCGGATGAGCATGACGAGCTACCCGAAGACTATGCGCCGACAATCGTCGCCGAGAGCACCAAGCAGCTGCGGACCATGTCGGTGGCAAGCGCCGTCATGGCACTCGACATGACGGACGAGCCTGTGTTGCTGTTCCGCAGCCCTGGCAAGGATGAACTGAACATCGTTTACCGCCGCAATGACGGTAATATCGGGTGGATCGATTCCGCCAACATCAAGGGCTGATGGAACCCTGGAAACGGCGTCTGACGCCGTTTCCTCTTCCTTTGACTCGGCGGCATGAAGGATTTTGAAATGGCCTTGGCAGATTTGCTGCAACAAGACGCGGTCGTTCCCGCCCTTAGGGTGAACTCGAAGAAGCAACTGCTTCAGGAACTGGCGGCTAAAGCCTCAAAGCTGACAAACATCCCCGAACGGGAAATCTTCGACGTCATACTGCAACGCGAGCGGCTCGGCTCCACGGGCGTGGGGAACGGCATCGCTATACCGCACGGCAAGCTGAGCAGCATCAAGACGATCATCGGAATCTTCGCGCGCCTGGAAACGCCGGTCGATTTCGAAGCGCTCGACGACCAGCCGGTCGACCTGGTCTTCCTGCTGCTGGCACCCGAAGGTGCCGGAGCGGATCATCTGAAAGCATTGTCCCGGATCGCCCGCGTGCTGCGCGACCAGGATCTCGTCGCCAAGCTGAGGGCGACTGATTCCGCCTCGGCAATCTATGCCTTCCTCAACGAGGAACAAGCTTCCAACGCGGCCTGAGACCAGGCCGGAAAGAGCGCCAGCCAGGGGCTGGCGCGCCTTGCAGGCTCAAGCGTCCTTTTCGTTGACCGGCGCCGTGCCGGGCTCAACCTGGCTTTCGGTTTTCTGTCCGCCCTTGGCGACGCCGACCATGGCCGGCCGTAGAACCCGGTCACCAATCGTATAGCCCGCCTGCACCACCTGGACGACGGTATTGTTCGGAACGTCGGGATTGGGAATTTCGAACATCGCCTGATGGAAGTTCGGATCGAACTTCTGGCCTTCCGGCTCGATCTTGCGTACGCCATGACGTTCGAGCGTCGAAATCATGCTCCTCTCGGTCATCTCAACGCCTTCGATCAGCGCGGCAAGCCCGGCATCGGCCCCGGCGCGGGCTTCCTCCGGAATGGCGTCCAGGGCGCGGCGCAGATTGTCGGAAACGGCCAGCATATCACGGGCGAAACCGCTGACAGCGTAGGACTTAGCATCCTTGACGTCGCGCTCGGTGCGGCGGCGCAGATTGTCCATGTCGGCAGCGAGACGCAGGAACCTGTCGCGCAGTTCGGCGTTCTCGGCCTTGATAGCTTCCATGGGATCGACCTCTGATTCCGGAGTTTCCGTTTCTGTCTTTTGCGGCTCTTCAGCAATGTGACTTTCAGCAACAGTTGCGTCAGGTCCGTTTTTCTTTGTTTCGTCGGTCATGACGTTCTCCGAATGAACTGGTTGGGGAATTCGTGCCCGATATCAGCGTTTGACGTGAAAAAATCAAGACTTGCGTGAGAAGAACCGTCACGTCCCCACTCATGACCGAGTGAAAGGACGACCGGTGCTAGAGCTGTGCGCGGGACAAGCGGGCCATGAGCTGGGCGGTATAGTCGACCATCGGCACGATACGCGAATAGTTGAGGCGCGTCGGGCCGATGACACCGACCGCACCAACGATCCTGTCCTCGCCATCGCGATAGGGGGCGACGATCAGTGACGAGCCGGACAGTGAAAAGAGCTTGTTTTCCGAGCCTATGAAGATGCGAACACCGGGGCCGCTTTCGGCAAGGTTTAGGATCTCGATCAGGCTTTCCTTGCGTTCCAGATCATCGAAGAGCAGCCGCAGCCGGTCGATATCTTCGGTGCCGGCGACCCCCTCGAGCAGATTGGCCCGTCCGCGGACGATCAGCCGCGTCGGCTTTTCCGCGTCCCGGCCGCCGGACCACACGGCAAGGCCGCGCTCGACGAGATCCTGCGAGAGGACGTCGAGTTCGCCCGCTACCTGTTCCTTCAGTTTCACGAGCTGGCCGCGCAGTTCCGCCATCGTCTGGCCGGCGAGATTGGCGTTCAGGAAATTTGCCGCTTCGGTCAATTGCGACGCCGTGATGCCTGCCGGCAGATCGATGATGCGATTTTCAATCTGATTGTGTTCGCCGACGAGAACCGCCAGCGCCTTGGTCGGCTCTAGCCGAATGAATTCGACATGCTTGAGAAGCGGATCGCTTTTTGCCGCGATCACCAGCCCCGCGCCGCGCGAAAGGCCCGACAGCATGCGGCTCGCCTCCGTCAGCAGCGTATCCATCGGCTGGACCGAGCCTGGCGGTCGGATCTGGCGCTCGATGTTTCCCCTCTCCTCCTCGGATAGATCGCCGACCTGCATGAAGGCGTCCACGAAGAAGCGAAGCCCGAGCTGGGTCGGCAGGCGTCCGGCGCTGACATGCGGCGCGTAGATCAGGCCGAGGTCTTCGAGGTCGCTCATGACATTGCGCACCGACGCCGGCGACAGCGACATCGGCAGGAGGCGTGACAGGTTGCGCGAACCGAGCGGCTCGCCGGATTCCAGATAGGTTTCGACAATGCGACGAAAAACCTCCCCGGAGCGTTCGTCCAGGGCTGTGGAAGCCTCTTTCACCGGTGTCGTCGGAAAACCCATTTTCTGCATAAACACTGTTTGAGTGCCGTTACGGCAAAATATAGTCACTCGGGCCCCAATCACAAACGGGAAAATCCAAACCGCGCGGTTCCCCGGCCAGAACATGGTTTTTCTTTGCAAATCTCCGCGGCGAACCGTAGAAGGCCTTTACCAATCCGAGGAGAACCCAATGCGGCCATCAGGCAGAAAAACCGACCAAATGCGCAAGGTATCGTTCGAGCGCAATTTCTCGAAACATGCGGAAGGCTCCTGCCTTGTGAAATTCGGCGACACCCATGTGCTTTGCACCGCAAGCCTCGAGGAAAAGACGCCGCCGTGGTTGCGCAACAGCGGCAAGGGCTGGGTGACGGCGGAATACGGAATGCTGCCCCGGGCAACCGGCGAGCGGATGAAACGCGAGGCAGCAGCCGGCAAGCAGGGCGGACGCACCCAGGAAATCCAGCGGCTGATCGGCCGATCGCTAAGGGCAATCGTCGACCTCGAGGCGCTCGGCGAACGCCAGATCACCATCGACTGCGACGTCATCCAGGCCGATGGGGGAACCCGCACCGCGTCCATCACCGGAGCCTGGCTCGCTCTCTACGATTGCCTGAAGTGGATGGAGGCGCGCAACATGGTCAAGGTCGAAAGGGTCCTGAAGGACCATGTCGCTGCCATTTCCTGCGGCGTCTTCGCCAACCAGCCGGTGATCGATCTCGACTATCTTGAGGATTCGGCGGCCGAGACGGATGCCAATTTCGTCATGACCGGCGCCGGCGCCATCGTCGAGATCCAGGGTACGGCGGAGGGAACGCCCTTCTCCGAAGAGGAATTCCTCACGCTGATGCGGCTTGCACGCGAAGGCATCGGCGAACTGGTAAACCTGCAGAAGCAGGCCATTCTCTAAGCCGTCGAAGGGCGAAGGAGCATGCGATGACCAAAGAGCTGGAAAGCATTCTGGAAACTGCGCTCTACGCCACCGACCTCGATGCGGCCGAAGATTTCTACGGCCGTATTCTCGGACTGGAGAAGGTTATCCGGAAGGCCAACCGGCATGTCTTCTACCGGTGTGGAGCCGGAATCCTGCTCATCTTCAATCCGGACGAGACGGTAAGGCCGGCACCCTCCGACGCATTGCCTGTGCCACCCCATGGCGCCACCGGTCCGGGACATGCCTGTTTCCGGGTTTCTGCCGACAATCTGGACGCCGTCGCCCGGCGCCTCGGCGAGGCAGGTGTCGCGATCGAAGCCGATTTCCGTTGGCCGAACGGGGCAAGGTCCATCTATTTCCGCGACCCGGCCGGCAACAGCCTCGAATGCGCCGAGCCGCGCCTGTGGGATATCGAATAGGAAAGCTGAATGCGCAAACTTGAAACCAGAACGATTGTCGTTGCCAGCCACAATGCTGGCAAGATCGCCGAGATTGCCGATCTGATCGGCCCGCTTGGTTTTTCGGCGAAGTCCGCGGCGGACCTCAAATTCGAGGAACCGGACGAGACAGGAACGACATTCGAGGAGAACGCAGCGATCAAGGCGCTCGCCTCGGCAAAGGCGTCGGGGCTGCCTTCGCTTTCGGATGATTCCGGTCTCGTCGTCGATGCGCTCGATGGCGCGCCCGGCGTCTATACCGCCAACTGGGCGGAACGCGAGGACGGAAGCCGCGATTTCGGCATGGCGATGGAAAAGGTGGAGGAGGCGCTGAGGGAGCGCGGTGCGATCTCGCCCGCGCAGCGGACCGCCCGCTTTGTCAGTGTGCTGTGCCTGGCCTGGCCCGATGGCCATACCGAAGTCTTCCGCGGCGAGGTCGAGGGCACCGTCGTCTGGCCACCGCGCGGCACCTCCGGCTTCGGATATGATCCGGTCTTCCAGCCGGAGGGCTACGACATCACATTCGGCGAGATGACAGCGCAGGAAAAGCACGGCTGGAAGCCTGGCCAGGCAACCGCACTGTCGCATCGCGCCCGTGCCTTCAAGACCTTCGTCGAAACCTGCCTGGAGGCCTGAACCGTTCATGTCAGAAGCCGCGCCGTTCCTTCTTCCCGACACGGGCGAGCCGGGCTTCGGCGTCTATGTCCACTGGCCGTTCTGCGCGGCCAAATGCCCCTATTGCGACTTCAACAGTCATGTCCGTCATAAGCCTGTCGATCAGCCGCGCTTTGTCGCCGCCTTCCTGCGCGAGATGGAGGAAATGCGCCGGCTCAGCGGTCCAAAGACCGTTACCAGCGTCTTTCTCGGGGGCGGCACGCCCTCGCTGATGGACCCTGAGACCGTTTCGGCCATACTCGACGGAATTGCGCGCCACTGGCATGTGCCGGACGGCATAGAGATCACGATGGAGGCCAATCCGTCCAGCGTCGAGGCGACCCGCTTTCGCGGATACCGCGCAGCGGGTGTCAACCGCGTATCGCTCGGCGTCCAGGCCCTCAATGACGCGGACCTAAGATTCCTCGGACGGCTGCACGATGTCGAGGATGCCTTGAAGGCGATCCGTCTGGCGCGCGAGATCTTTCCGCGCATGTCCTTCGACCTGATCTATGCCCGACCCGGCCAGACGGTCCAGGCATGGGAGCGCGAACTCAGGGAGGCGATCTCCTATGCGGTCGACCACCTGTCGCTCTACCAACTGACGATCGAGGAAGGCACGGCCTTCTACGGCCTGCACAAGGCCGGCAAGTTCGTCGTGCCGGACGAGGAGCAGGCAGCCCTGCTCTACGAGGCGACGCAGGAGATCACGGCAAGCGAAGGTCTGCCGGCCTATGAGGTTTCCAACCATGCCCGTCCGGGCGCGGAGAGCCGGCACAACCTCACCTACTGGCGCTATGGCGACTATGCCGGCATCGGCCCGGGGGCCCACGGCCGGCTGACGCGCGGGCGCGACAAGCTCGCGACCGCGACCGAGCGCAATCCGGAAGGCTGGCTCGCCGCCGTCGAGCGCGACGGCCACGGCATGATCGAGCAGGAAATGCTGGGACCAGACGAGCAGGCCGACGAACTGCTTTTGATGGGGCTTCGGCTGCGCGAAGGCGTGGACCTTGCCCGCTGGCAGCAGCTTTCCGGCCGCGATCCCGACCCCGTGCGCGAGCAGACTTTACTGGAACACGGCTTTATCGAACGGCTCGGCAATTCGCGGCTGCGCTGCACATCCAAGGGCATGCTGATCCTCGACGCGGTCGTGGCCGATCTCGCCTGCTGATCGGTCACCGAGCCGTCAGCCGGCCTTGACTGCTGTTACATGCAGCCACTCGGTCGGCTCCCCATCATAACCGCCGCCGGATGCCGTCTCTATCCAGGGCGTGGCAAAGCCCGCTAGATTATAGGTTTCCGTCAGCCATTCCTGCGAGGGCCGGTTGTAGTAGCGGCCGAAGCGGTCCGCGCCCTCCTCGCCTCCGGTCTTGAAGCTTGCATAGAAAAGTCCGTCGTCGCGCAGCGCGCGGCGGATGCGGCGAAGCACATCGGCAAGCTCGGCGCGAGGCACATGCAGAAGGCAGGCATTGGCCCAGACGCCCTCATACAAAGCCACATCCGCAAGCTCGGAAAACCGCATCACCCGAACAGACCGGCCAAGCCTTGCCTCCGCCTCACGCGCCATCGCCACTGATCCGTCGGTTGGGGTCACGGCGAAGCCGCGCCCGGTCAACCATGCGCTGTCCTCGCCCGCGCCGCAGCCGAGCTCGAGGACCGCGCCGCCCGGAGGCAGGCGGTCGGCGAAAGCCGTCAGACGCGCGACCGGCGCCTGCCTGGATTTCACCGCATAGGTAGCGGCGTTCTCGTCGTAGAAGGCAATCGGCTCGTCCGGCAAAGTCCCTGGTCCTGATGTCGCGATGGGCTGCAACGAAAAAGGCCGGCGCTGGGCCGGCCTTTCAATCATGCATTGTTTTCGTTGATCAGCCGCTTCAGGAGTTCGACCTCGTGGCTGAGTTTGGTATCGCCGCCGATCAGTTCCTCGATCTTGCGCACCGCGTGCAGGACCGTCGTGTGGTCGCGCCCGCCGAAGCGGCGGCCGATTTCAGGGAAGGATCGCGGCGTCAGCGTCTTTGCCAGATACATGGCGATCTGGCGCGGCTTGACGATGACGCGCGTGCGACGGTTCGACACCAGTTCCTGACGCGAGACGTTGTAGTGACGGGCGACGACGCGCTGGATATCCTCAATACGAACGCGCTTCTGTTCGCCCGCGCCGACCAGATGAGCCAGCAACTCGTCGACACGCTCGATGGACAGGTTCGGCTCGAAGGAGCGCCGGAAAATCAGCTGGTTGAAGGCACCTTCCAGGTCGCGGCCGCTACTCGTTACATTGCGGGCGACATGGGCAAGCACATCGAGGGGAATGTCGAGTGTGGCATCGTCCCGGCAGGCGGCCTCCAGGCGGCTCGTCAGCATTTGGAGGCGCATCTCGTAGTCGGGCGCTTCCATTTCGATGGCAACGCCGCCCTGCAGGCGCGAACGAACGCGCGGATCGAGCGACTCGAGTTCCCAGGGTGCCCGGTCAGCCGCGACCACGACCTGCTTGGCACTGTCGAGCAACATGTTCAGCAGATGGCAGAATTCGTGCTGGATCATCTTGCCCTGCAGGAACTGCATGTCGTCGATGATCAGGAGATCGATATTGCGCAGTGAGTCCTTCAGCGTCAGGGCGTCATTGTCGCGGATTGCCGTCGCAAAGCGCCACATGAAGTATTCAGCGGTCAGGTAGACCACGCGCGGAGCCCGGGGGCTGTTGATTGCCGCGTTGGCTACCGCCTGCAGAAGATGGGTCTTGCCCAGGCCGACGGAGGAATGAATAAAGAGCGGATTGAAGCGAACGGCGCCGGCGCCGGCCTCGGCAATGGTCTTGGCGGCAGCCAGGGCAACGCGGTTCGAGGCGCCCTCGACAAATGCATCGAACGTATAGCGGGAATCGAGCGGCGATCCGAACAACGGTCCGAGCGGCGCGGCGCGCGACGTGGCGCTGTGATGGGGTGCGATCTGCCCGACCTGCTGCGCCATCGGCTTGCGGGTGGGAGCGGAGGGCGCGGCATCGGTTGACGGCTTCTGATCTTCCGTGACGGCGACCCGGCCGTTACGGCTGGCGCTGCGCACAAGGATCTCGACCTTCAGGATGCCCGGATCTTCCTGCTGGAAAATGCTGGTGATGAGATCAAGGTAACGATTGTTGATCCAGGACTTCAGAAAGGTCGTCGGGACCGTCAGGCGTATGAGGCTTTTCGAAGCAGAATGCAGCTTCAGCCGACCGAACCAGCTTGCATAGACGTCAGGACCAACTTGAGCTTTCAGCCTCAGACTGAATCGCTCAAACAAGACATCATGCTTCATCTCGGAATTGTCCCCTGCCGCTTCAGAACATACGGCACCGATCGCCGTCTGTGCATGGTTCCCGTCAACCGCTGCACCGGCCGTCACTGAATTGATATGCATTTTGCCGCCTTCCAAATTTTGTCTTTTAGACCGGACGTCGCAATTTACGTCCGGCAGCCCCTGTTGCCTGCGCTGCCGTCTCTCTCTCTAGGAAGAGTTCAGGCAACACCTCACGTCCGCTGCGCCCTGAGCCCAAACCAATCGGGCCTGGCACCGCTCGGCGTGACCGGCCAAGGCCAGTCCCCCATTATGATCTTCCCGGTCCTTCCACCTCGAATGAAATGACCGTCCGCGCTTTAGTCTTCCCCCTTCTCCATCGACCGCCAGCCCCCCCTAGGACCGCGCACGAAAGTACCCATCCGGAATCCCAAAGAATCCCGATGCAAGGTCGAACACTGTCTGAAAAAACGGAATAGAAACATTCCGCTACAAGAGACACCGAAGGCTCTTTGGCAACTGTGGGCCAGCTGCAAATTGCCCTCCGAGGTCAACTCCGTGCCTCTTGCTGGAACTCATTTAGGCAGGATCAAAAGCCAAGATCAACAGTGAATTTTACGCAAAATTAAGTTCTGGCCATTGACTCGCGACCACTATTTTGACTGTCACAATCCGGGGATCAAGAATCGCTTTTGAATCAAGGGGATTCAAAAAGGGCGACGGCAAAGGGATGCCGAAATCAAAAAAAATAAAAAATTGCTTGACTCGAAACTGGCGCCGCCTCCCCTTAAGTAAAGCGAAAGAGGCTAGGCGCACCTCCAGTAAGTATGTGATTTTAAAAGGCTTTTCCTGTCATCGTCCTGACATCCACTTTTCATGATGACAGACTTGTGACAACAATCTGAAAGAAAACACAAAAAGCCCGGCTTGACAGCCGAGCTTAAAGAAAGTGTCAAAATTGTGTCAGGAATTAGGCCGAGAGAGCCTTCACGCGCTGTGCCAGACGAGAGATCTTGCGCGAGGCAGTGTTGGCATGGACGACGCCCTTGCTGGCTGCTCGCTGCAGTTCCGGCTGGGCGGCCTTCAGGGCGTCCTTAGCAACAGCGACATCACCGGAGGCGATCGCCTCTTCGACCTTGCGGATGAAACCGCGAACCCGCGAACGGCGAGCCTTGTTGACTGCAGTACGGCGAGCGATCTTGCGGGTCGCCTTCTTCGCCGAAGTTGTATTGGCCATGGATGCCTCTCTTCGAATTCAAACCAAACTCCGCCATCGCCGCATCGGGCCTTGCGACCTACGCTTTCAGCAATTCGGGAGCAATCGCGGAAAAGCCAGAAGCTTTCCTAACTGTGGGCGGGCATATAGCCGGAAAGCGCACCGTCGTCAACGCGCAATTTCGCCGAAACCGCGCATTGCCGACGATCATGGCGCCTCAGCGGTTCTTGAAAGCCGCCTTGCGCTTCTCGACGAAGGCAGCCATGCCCTCCTTCTGGTCTTCGGTGGCAAAAAGCGAGTGGAACAGGCGCCGCTCGAAGCGCAAGCCCTCGGCAAGGGTCAACTCGAACGCGCGGCTGACGCTCTCCTTGGCCATCATCACGGCAGGAGCCGAGAAAGAGGCAATCTTCTCGGCCGCCGCAATGGCTTCATCGAGAAGCCGATCCGGTTCGACCACGCGGGCGACCAGGCCGGAACGCTCAGCCTCGGCGGCATCCATCATCCGGCCCGTCAGGCACAGATCCATCGCCTTCGCCTTGCCGACCGCGCGCGTGAGCCGCTGGGAGCCGCCCATGCCGGGAATGACACCGAGGGTGATCTCCGGTTGACCGAACTTCGCCGTCGAGGACGCAATGATGAAATCGCACATCATGGCAAGCTCACAGCCTCCGCCGAGCGCAAATCCGGAAACGGCGGCTATCATCGGCTTGCGGAAGCCCGCCACCTCGTCCCAGCCGCAAAAGAAATCGCTGATATAGGCGTCGACGAATGCAAGCGACTGCATTTCCTTGATATCGGCGCCGGCGGCGAAGGCCTTTTCCGATCCCGTGAGGACCACGGCCCCGATCTCGCCGTTCTTCTGGATTTCACCCAGCACCTGGCGCATCTCCGTCATGACGGTGGAATTCAGCGCATTCAGCGCGTGCGGGCGGTTCAGCGTGATGATGGCGACGCTGCCGCGTTGTTCCACCAGCAGAGTTTCATAAGTCATCTGTCTCTCCCTCAACCCGCTCTCTATTTCTGGCAGCGGCTACAATAAAATGTCGATCTTCCGGCCTGGACAATCCGCTGAACGGTACCGCCGCAGCCGGGGGTGGCGCAAGCCTGCCCCTCGCGGTCATAAACCCTGAAGGTATGTTGAAAATACCCGAGCGTGCCATCCGTCTGGATGTGGTCGCGCAGGGACGAACCGCCTGCGGCAATCGCATCGGCTATGACGGCGCGGATCGCTTCGGTCAGCAGCACGAGTTCCTTGTTCGGCTTTCCCGCCTTCGTCACCAGCGAGGCGGCGGAGCGAAGCGGCGAGAGACCGGATCTGCATAAGGCCTCGCAGACATAGATATTGCCGAGCCCGGCCACGTTCTTCTGGTCAAGCAGCGCCGTCTTCAGAGGCTGCTTCTTGCCGGCAAAGCGTTCGGCCATGCTCTGCGCGCTCAGGCTGTTGCCGACGGGTTCCGGGCCGAGATCGCGGAACGCCGGATGGAGATCGAGAGCGTTGCGGCTGGCGATATCCATGAAGCCGAAGCGGCGCGGATCGTTATAGATGACGCGCGCAGGGCCGCGATCACCTTTCAGATGGAAGATGACATGATCATGCTTTTCGTCCTTCGCACGCGGAATATGGAACTCGCCGGGCAGAATGCTTTCATCATCCTTCTCGACACGGAACGAGCCGGACATGCCAAGATGGGCGATGACCGTTTCCCCGTGGTCGAGATCGATCAGCAGGTATTTTGCCCTCCGGGAAAGCGAAAGAATGCGGCGCCCGCAAACACGCGCAGCGAAATCAACCGGAAAAGGAAAGCGGAGATCGGCGCGGCGCAATTCGAGCCGGGCGACAATCGCGCCTTCCATCGTGGGCGAGAGCCCCAGCCTGACCGTTTCCACCTCTGGCAATTCCGGCATCGCCGACCCATCTTTCTGTTTCAACCACGCTTTTTGTGGTCTATAGACCAGCGCGAAGGTGTCGCGGCCGGGCTCCGGCGTGACAGATAGCGTGCCTTTGACGTTTTCGCTATGGTCCTTTGACCATATCAGACAATGGAGCGACCACATGCCCGAGAACCGCACGTCCGCTGAAGGCGGCATGGAAACCTCCTACGGCTTCCGCACTGTTGCGGAAAGCGAAAAGCAGGGATTGGTCAACGAGGTATTCCACAAGGTCGCGAAACGCTATGACGTCATGAACGATGTCATGTCGGCAGGGCTTCACCGTCTCTGGAAGGATGCGATGGTCGCCGCCCTCAATCCCCGCAAGGACGCCTCCTACAAGGTGCTGGACGTTGCCGGCGGCACTGGCGATATCGCATTTCGGATCGTGGAGGCCTCGAAACGGCTCGCCCACGCGACGGTTCTCGACATCAATGGCTCGATGCTCGGCGTCGGGGCAGAGCGGGCGCAAAAGAAGGGGATTTCCGACAACCTCACCTTTGTCGAGGCCAACGCGGAGGAACTCCCCTTCGAAGACAACAGCTTCGATGCCTACACAATCGCGTTCGGCATCCGCAACGTGCCGCACATCGATGTGGCTCTCCGGGAGGCCTACCGGGTGCTGAAACGCGGCGGCCGGCTTCTCGTGCTCGAGTTTTCCGACGTTCAGATGCCGCTCCTCGACCGGTTCTACGAACAATGGTCCTTCAAGGCGATCCCGCAATTCGGAAAGATGATCACCGGCGATGCGGAACCCTACCAGTATCTCGTCGAGTCGATCCGCAAGTTCCCCAACCAGCGCGACTTCGCGGCCATGATCGGGAAGGCGGGTTTCTCTCGCGTCACCTTCACGAATTATTCGGGCGGGATCGCCGCGCTTCACTCTGGCTGGAAGCTCTGATCCATGGTGCCGTTGAGCGAGAAGCCTTTTGCCGACCAGAAGCTACGGATTGAAACATCGAGATGAGCACGATCGGCGCATATTTCCGCCTCACACGGGTCGGCTGGGTTCTCGTGCGCGAAGGCGTCATCTCCACGCTGCCGTCGGAAGGCCTGCCGCCGATGATCGCGTTTGCCAAATCGGCCGCAGGCATCTTCGCCCGCAAGCGCGCCATGCGGCAGGAGCGTTCGGACCGTCTTTCGAAGGCGGTGGCGCGGCTCGGGCCCTCCTATGTCAAGATCGGCCAGTTTCTCGCCACCCGGCCGGACGTGGTCGGCGCCGAGCTGGCTGACGATCTCGCGGGATTACAGGACCGCATGGCCTTCTTCCCGACCGATGAGGCAAAATCGTCAGTGAGAGAATCGCTGGGGCGACCGGTCGGAGAACTCTATGCCGCCTTCGACGAACCGATCGCGGCCGCTTCCATCGCGCAGGTGCATCCCGGCGAGGTCGACACCGGCGAAGGCCGGCGCAAGGTGGCAATCAAGGTCATCCGGCCGGGCGTACGCAGGCGTTTCTCGGCCGATCTGGAGGCCATGTATCTCGTTTCCCGTCTGCAGGAGCGGTTCCTGCCGCATATGCGCCGGCTGAAACCGGTCGAGGTGACAAGAACCCTCGAGCAGACGACCAAGATCGAGATGGATCTGCGGCTGGAGGCGGCAGCGCTTTCGGAAATCGCCGACAACACGAAAGACGATCCCGGATTCCGGGTTCCGAAAGTGGACTGGGCGCGCACGGGCCGAGATGTCGTCACCATGGAGTGGATCGACGGCATCAAGATGTCGGACGTGGAGGCCCTGAAGGCGGCCGGCTACGACCTCAACGCACTGGCCGATACGCTGATCCAGTCCTTCCTTCGCCACACGCTGCGCGACGGCTTTTTCCATGCCGACATGCATCCGGGCAATCTTTTCGTCGATCCGCAGGGCATGATCGTCGCCGTCGACATGGGCATCGTCGGCCGGCTCGGAAAGAAGGAGCGACGCTTCCTGGCCGAAATCCTCTACGGCTTCATCACCCGCGACTATCTGCGCGTGGCCGAGGTGCATTTCGAAGCCGGCTATGTACCCGGCCATCACAATGTCGCAAGCTTCGCCCAGGCGATCCGGGCCATCGGCGAGCCGATCCACGGCCAGCCGGCGGAAACCATCTCGATGGGAAAGCTGCTGACGCTGCTTTTCGAGGTCACCGAGCTCTTCGACATGGCGACGCGCCCGGAGCTGGTAATGCTCCAGAAGACCATGGTCGTGGTCGAGGGCGTTGCCCGCATGCTCAATCCGCAGTTCAACATGTGGAAGGCATCCGAACCCGTCGTATCGGGGTGGATCCGCGACAATCTCGGACCCATGCGCATCGCCACCGACCTGAAGGACGGATTGAAGGCCGCGTTCCGGCTCGCGGAAGTCGCGCCCGAGATCGCCGCGAAGACGGAGAAGTTCCACGGTGAACTCATGCATATGAGCGAGCATGGCCTGCGCTTCGATGCCGAGACGGCCGACGCGATCGGCAAGTCGGAAGCCCATCACAGCCGTTTCGGCCGATTGGCGCTCTGGGTGATCGCGATCGCGCTTGTCTATATCGCCGTCAACATTGGATGATGTGCCGGTATCGCCCGTGACGCGTCGCCGGGAATGCGGACCCCGGCGGACATATCTGACAATTTCACTTGAGCCTGTTTTGCGCTAGGGTCGCGGCGATCCATCTGGGGAATATCCGGCATGTCTCTTTCAGGCAAACGCATTCTACTCGTCATCTCCGGCGGCATCGCGGCTTACAAGAGCCTTGATCTGATCCGCCGTCTGCGAGAGCGTGGCGCCGCCGTGCGTCCGGTGATGACGCGGGCCGCACAGGAATTCGTCACGCCGCTTGCCGTCGGCGCGCTTTCCGCCTCCCATGTCTATACCGATCTCTTTTCCCGTGAAGACGAACAGGATGTCGGCCATATCCGGCTGGCGCGCGAATGCGACCTGATCATCGTTGCCCCCGCGACTGCCGACCTGATGGCGAAGATGGCGAATGGATTTGCCGATGATCTTGCCTCCGCGGTGCTGCTCGCGAGCGACCGTCCGATCCTCCTTGCGCCGGCAATGAACCCGAAGATGTGGTCCAATCCTGCTACCCGGCGCAATGTCGCAACGCTTCTCGCCGACGGTGTCCACTTTACCGGTCCAATGGAAGGCGAGATGGCGGAAAGCGGCGAAAAAGGTCTCGGGCGCATGGCCGAACCGCTCCAGATCGTCGAGCGGGCGGAGGATCTGCTCGTTGGCGGGCCGAAGCCGCTTGCCGGCAAGACGGCGATCGTCACCTCGGGTCCCACCCATGAGCCCATCGACCCGGTGCGCTACATCGCCAACCGTTCCTCCGGGCGCCAGGGCCATGCGATCGCCGCGGCCCTTGCACGGCTTGGAGCCGACGTCACGCTCGTGTCGGGTCCGGTTTCCATTCCCGATCCCAAGGGCGTGAAAACGATCCACGTCGAGCGGGCCGAAGAGATGCGCGACGCGGTTATCTCCCGACTGCCGGCTGATATCGCCGTCATGGTCGCCGCCGTTGCCGACTGGCGCGTGGCCGGCTCATCACGCCAGAAGATCAAGAAACAGCCCGGCGAAGCCCCCCCGCCGCTCGAACTTGCTGAAAACCCGGATATCCTGAAGTCCGTCGGCCATCATGAAAAGCGGCCGAAGTTCGTTGTGGGCTTCGCCGCGGAGACGCAGAACGTCGAGGAAAACGGCCGTTCCAAGCTCGAACGCAAGGGGGCCGACCTGATTGTCGCCAATGACGTTTCGCCGGAAACCGGCATCATGGGCGGAACGCGCAACCGGGTGAAGCTGATATTCAAGTCCGGGGTCGAGGAATGGCCGGACATGGACAAGGACGAGGTAGCGGAGCGGCTGGCGAACCTTGTCGCTGCCCGCGTCACCGGCGAGACACCGCAATGAGCCTCTTCGAGCGAAACGGATTCGACGCCTTCGCCACAAATCTTGCCGGCGTCACACTGGTCGACCAGTGGGAATCCCGTGTGGCCAAGGTCGGGGGCAAGGTGTTTGCGCTGCTGGGCGATGGCGAGGCCCGGATCGTTCTCAAGGTGAGCGAGGAAAGCTTCGAGATCCTGACGGCTCTCGACGGGATCGAGCAGGCGCCCTATTTCGCCAAACGCAAATGGATCGCCATCGCAAGCACTGCTCCACTCTCGGAGGATGAACTGCGGCACTACCTCGTGCGATCCTACAAACTCGTCGCGGCGGGCCTGACGAAGAAGCTGCGAAGCGAACTCGGCGTTTCCCTCTAGAACGAGGGCCTATCCGGCCATGGCGTGAAGCTGCGGGAGGGAATGCTCCGCCATCGGCTCGAAGGAGGCCGCATCGAGCCCCCTGTCGCTTAGTATGACGGCGCTTCCGGCGGGGATCTCCACCCAGGTATCCGTGTCGTCGTTCAAGGGCTCGGAAACCAGGCAGTAACCGCCCTTGCCGCCCATCGGCGCGGCGTAAAGTGTCGGCGCATGGGCGTCGGTCGCATAGCGCACCGCATAAAGGGTGCGCCCGTCGGAATAGGCGGCAGTAAAACGCACCCTTGCCGCACCGGTGAGGTTGAGGCTCAGTTTTTCGACGAAACCCACCGCCTCGGCCATGGCTGCGATCGGTCGCTCGCGCATGCCGAATTGCAGGGCGAGGAGAAACAGAAGCTCGGAATCGGTCGTGCCGGTGCGTGCATGGAAATGCTCGTCGTCGAGCATGGATTCCATCGGCCGGCGCAGCCGCTCGAAATGGTCGATCTGACCATTGTGCATGAAGGACCAGTTGTCGTGCACGAAAGGATGACAATTGTCGCGCCGCGTCGCGCCATGTGTTGCGGCGCGCACATGGGCGAGGAAGAGCGGCGAGCGGATCTGCCGGGCGAGGCTTTTCAGGTTACAGTCGGACCAGGCCGGCAGCACGTCGCGAAAACGTCCCGGCTCCGGCCGATCGCCATACCAGGCAATACCGAAGCCATCGGCATTGGTTGCAGTCTTGGCGCGCATGGCGCAATGGGATTGCTCGATCAGGGAATGGGCGGGCGAGGTCACAAGCTCTTCAAGGTAGAGCGGCTCGCCCCGATAGGCTGCCCAACGACACATACTTCACAAAACTCCAGCTTGCCCCCAGCCACTGGCTGGCGATGACCACGGCATCAGTTTTCGCTTTAATGGATAACGAAGTCTGAACGAACATGGCATTCATGACCGAATTTTGACAATCCCCGCAATCACTTTTTGCGCCGCTCTATCGCGTTCTGTGAACACTGCGTTCTTTCGCGTGGCCTTCGCGTCCGCACAGGATCGCTTATATTGGGCCCAACGCAGTTCCCGCTCGAAAGGAGCAAGCAATGTCCATTCGGCCCGTAAAACACGAAAGCCGCGCCGTTCCCGCGATGGAAGGCGCCGGCGTCAAGCTTCACCGCGTCTTCGGCTTCGGTGATCCGTCGACGACTGATCCCTTCCTGATGATGGATGACTTCAGGAACGACAACCCGTCCGACTACATCAAGGGCTTTCCCTGGCATCCGCATCGCGGCATCGAGACGATCACCTACGTGCTGGCCGGCACCGTAGAGCATGGCGACAGCCTCGGCAATCGCGGCCTGCTCGGCGCCGGCGACGTGCAATGGATGACGGCCGGCAGCGGCATCATGCACCAGGAAATGCCGAAGGGCGATTTCGCCGGCAAGATGCACGGTTTCCAGCTCTGGGCCAACCTGCCCTCGTCGCTGAAGATGACCGCACCGCGTTATCAGGATATCAAGGGCTCCGACATTCCCGTGGTCGTCGACGACGACGGCACCGTCGTGCGCGTCATCACCGGCGATTTCTGGGGCAAGACAGGTCCCGTCGACGGCATTGCTGCGGAACCGATCTATCTCGACATCTCCGTTCAGCCGGGCAAGCGCCGGAGCTTCCCGGTCGACACCTATCGCTCGGCCTTCGCCTATATCTTCGCCGGCTCCGGCACCTTCCGCGACGCCTCCAAACCCTTCGGCGTGAAGGTGGAGAAGGAATACCAGGGCGAGGAACTGAACATCCGCGACCTTTCGGGTAACCGGACACTGGTCGTGTTCGACACTGGCGACGAAGTGACGGTTCAGGCCGGGGACGAGGGTATCCGCTTCCTGCTGGTTACCGGCAAGCCGATCAGGGAGCCGGTCGCCTGGCACGGCCCGATCGTGATGAATACCCGCGAGGAGCTGATGCAGGCCATGCGCGAGCTTCAGAACGGCACCTTCATCAAGGCCGATCACTGACAGTCCCTGAACGCCTCATCCCTGCAATAGGATGCCGGGTTTCAACACCCGGCATTTTTTCGAAGCATCGACATGCCGCTCTTTGGTGATAGGCTCCATACAGCTGATACAAGGAGTACCCGATGGAAAAGACCGTTCTCGAAGAGATCCAGGAACGCCTGGCCGCGACGCGGAAGGAACTGGAAGCCGAGATCGATCGGCAGCTCGAGGAGCGGCGTGAACGGTTCCAGTACCATCTGCAACGCGGCAAGGTTCGCTTCGAACGCGATGTGCGCAAGCTGCAGGCAAAATACCGCGTCGGCCTCTGGCCCTATATCACCCGGGTCCAACTCGCTTACGTCCTGACCGCGCCGGTCATCTACGGGCTCATCATCCCGCTGGTGCTGCTCGACCTCTCTGTGACGATCTACCAGCACATCTGTTTCAGGGCTTACGGAATTCCCCGCGTCCGCCGGAGTGACCATATTGTCATCGACCGCCAACACCTTGCCTACCTGAACAGCCTTGAAAAGCTCAACTGCGTTTATTGCGGCTATGCCAACGGCGTGATTGCGTTCGCACGCGAAATCGCCGGACGCACCGAGGCCTTCTGGTGCCCCATCAAGCATGCGCGCCGCGCCGCCGATCCCCATGACCGTTTCGAGACGTTCTTCGAATATGGTGATGCCGAGACCTATCGAAAGTGGCTTGATACGCAACGCAAGAATCCCAAACCGACGACAGGAGAGAACAATCATGAAGGATTATCCACTCTCTAGGGTCTACCAGCTGATCGAGCCGGGCCCGGTGGTGCTGCTGACGACCAGCCATCAGGGACGCGCCAATGTCATGGCCATGTCCTGGCACATGATGATGGAATTCGAACCGCCACGGATCGCGTGCATCGTCAGCGGCGGCGACTACAGCTTCACCGCGCTCGCGAAAACGCAGGAATGCGTGATCGCGATCCCGACCGTCGAGCTTGCCGAAAAGGTCGTGGCCATCGGCAACTGCTCGGGACGAGACACCGACAAATTTGCGCAATTCGGACTGACGGCCCTGCCGGCTCAGGACGTATCCGCGCCGTTGATTGGCGAATGCTTCGCCAATCTCGAATGCCGCGTCGTCGACCAGGATTTCGTCGATCGCTACAATCTCTTCGTGCTCGAAGTGGTGAAGGCCTGGCGCGGCCCCGGTCAGGCAGCGCCCAGGACCATCCACCACAAGGGCTACGGCACCTTCGCGGTCGATGGTGAGGAGATCACGCTCGACTCGCAGATGCCTTGACCGTCTGGCCGGTTATGCTGCGCCTTTGCTTTTCCATAGCGCATGAAAGTGGTGCACAGGCCCGTGCCCGGAACCCACGTTCAAGACATCCGCAGCATCGATCGCTCCAGCGACATAGGTCTTGGCCACCGCGACAGCGTCTTGCGGCAACGCTCCTTTCGCAAGTTCGGCGGCAATCGCACTCGACAGCGTGCAGCCGGTGCCATGCGTGTTGCGGGTCGCAACGCGCGGCGCCTCGAGCCAGGTGAGGCCCGCCGCAGAGGCGAGCACATCCGGGCTCTCCATCCCCCGAAGGTGCCCCCCTTTGACCAAAGCCATGTCCGCGCCAAGCCCCACGAGCCGCAGCGCCTGATTGGCCATCTCCTCGCGATCGCGGGCCTCGGGCTCTCCGAGAAGAGCCGCCGCCTCCGGCAGGTTCGGCGTGACGATCGTTGCGAGCGGCAAGAGCCGTGTTTTGAGGACCGTCATCGCATCATCCGTCAGCAGTGACGCACCACCTTTGGCGATCATTACCGGATCGAGAACGACAGGCACATCGACATGACGCGCGAGTACGTCGGCCACGGCTGTCGCGATCCCCGCATTGGCAATCATGCCGATCTTGACCGCGTCGACGCGGACATCGGCAAACACCGCCCCGATCTGCTCCGCGACGAATTCCGGCGGCACGACGTGCACGCCGGAAACACCCTGGGTGTTCTGGGCCGTCAGCGCCGTGATGACTGCCATGCCGTAGACACCACGGGCGGAAAATGCCTTGAGATCGGCCTGGATGCCCGCGCCGCCCGAAGGATCGGAGCCGGCGATCGACAGGACATTGGCAATCGCTGCTACCGGCGAGCTCCGCCCTGCCATATTGTGAATGTCAGTCATCTTCAGCCTCTCCGTGGCGGAGAGGTCACAGGACTTCGGCTTTGCAGCCTGCGCCCGAAACGACTCCCTCCGCCAGCATGATCTGGTTCAGGTTCAAAGGGTTCTTCTCAGCCCAACCTTCCGGTGGACGCCCCTGTCTCGTCTTCCTGTCGCACAGATCGCCGCCGCTGTCACGCGGCTCCTCCACAGCTGGTTGCCCACGAAGGCGGAAACTGGCACCCTGAACAAGATAGCCGACTGAGGCAGAACACCGGAGCCCGCCAATCGGATGAAGGAAGGTCGTTTCAAGATCCTGCACACAGGCCTCTTCGGCGTGACCGCGGTCATGGCCGACACACGACACAGCTTTCCGCGCCACACCCACGACACGTTCGGGATCGGGATCATCCACCATGGTGCGCAGAAGTCCCTGAGCGGGCGCGGCGTGGTGGAGGCGGGTCCAGGCGACATCATCACGGTCAATCCCGGAGAGGTGCACGACGGTACGCCGATCGGTGATCACGGTCGTTTCTGGCAGATGCTCTACCTCCTCCCCGAGACGATAACGGCCGCGACACTGCAGATCACCGAGGGCGGCAGGGGGATGTTCGAGTTCGAGCATCCGGTCATCCGGGACGCCCGCCTCGCGAGGTGCTTTCGCCAGTTCTTTACCGCCGCCACGGCAGACGACGGGGCGCACCTCGCGTGCGAGACAGAACTTCTGGCACTCGTCGCCCCCATGTTACAGCCTCGCGCGACGGCGGTCGCAGCGACGAGTGCCGGCATCCGGCGCGCCGCGAAACGGCTCGATGACGACCCCGCCCGTCCGGTGACCCTCGGCGAACTGGCGCAGGAAGCCGGCCTCAACAAGTTTCAGTTGCTTCGGGCCTTTGTACGGCAGACCGGTTTCACGCCGCACGCCTATCAGATCCAGCGGCGGATTGACGTCGCACGGCGCCTCATCGGCGACAGCATGCCACTCGCCGAGGCGGCAGCAGCAAGCGGCTTCGCCGATCAGAGCCATATGACCCGCGCCTTCGTCCAGCGGTACGGGGTGACACCCGGTGCCTATGCAGCGGCCCTGTACTGAGAACCAGCCGCAATTCTGTTCAAGACCCGCTACCGCATTCCGGTGTCTGCTTCGCTCTCCAGCCCAAAAGAAGAGAGCCGCTATGACCCCAGAATACTTCCTGACGTCGCTGATCATCATCCTTCTACCCGGCACCGGCGTCATCTACACGATCGCCTATGGTCTTGGCGCCGGCTGGCGGGCGAGCGTGATCGCCGCTTTCGGCTGTACGCTTGGCATCATCCCCCATGTCGCGGCAAGCATCACCGGCCTTGCCGCACTCCTTCACGCAAGCGCCCTCGCCTTCCAAGCCGTCAAGTATCTCGGCGTCGCCTATCTGCTCTTCATGGCATGGGGCATATGGCGGGACGAGGGTGTACTACAGGCCACCTCGGCTCGCGCGGCTTCCGGAGCAAGCAAGATCATCCTCGACGGCCTGCTCCTCAACATCCTCAATCCGAAGCTGTCGCTCTTCTTCCTCGCCTTCCTGCCGCAATTCGTTCCGGCGAACACGCCAAACGCGTCCCTGCACATGCTCGTACTGGCCGGCGTCTTCATGGGACTGACCTTCGTGGTCTTCATAGGCTACGGGGTCTTCGCCGCGGCCACGCGGCGCCACGTCATCGCACGACCAAGGCTGCAGTTGTGGCTACGCCGGTCGTTTGCCGGCGCTTTCGCAGCCCTCGGGTTGCGCCTGGCGGTCGCCGACCGTTAGGAGCTCACGCCGCCTTGGCGACGTGATATTCCTTGATCGCGACCATCTTGATCGCGGGATAGCGTTCCGCCTCGTAGCGTAGCGAAAACGCATCTTGCGCCAGGAACACCGGGTCGCCGTCGAGGTCGCGGGCAATATCGCCGCGCTTGACGGTCAGGAACTTCTCAAGCTCGGCCGGCTGGTCCGCCGAAATCCAGCGGCAGACCGAGAAGCGCGACATTTCGAACGAGACCGGCAAGCCGTATTCAGCCGAGAGGCGCTCCTTCAGCACATCGAGCTGCAGCGCGCCGACAACGCCGACGATCGCGGGCGAGCCATCCTCCGGCGAGAAGAGCTGGACCACGCCCTCTTCGGCCATCTGCTGGAGAGCTTCCTTCAGCTTCTTTGCCTTCATCGCGTCCTCGAGACGGACACGGCGCAGGATTTCCGGCGAGAAGTTCGGCACGCCCTGGAAGACCAGCGCCTCACCCTCGGTCAGCGTGTCGCCGATCCTGAGCGTGCCATGGTTCGGAATACCGACGACATCGCCTGCATAAGCAGTGTCGGCGAGCTGGCGCTGCGAGGCGAAGAAGAACTGCGGGGCGGTCAGCCCGATCTGCTTGCCGGTGCGGGCGAGCCTGACCTTCATGCCGCGCTCTAGCTTGCCCGAGCAGATGCGGGCGAAGGCGATACGGTCGCGGTGGTTCGGGTCCATGTTGGCCTGGATCTTGAAGACGAAGGCCGTCATCTTGTCTTCATTGGCGTGCACTGTGCGTGTGTCTGCCACCTGGTCGCGCGGCGGTGGCGCGAATTCCCCAAGCGCATTGATCAGATCGCGGACGCCGAAATTCTTCAGCGCCGAACCGAAGAAGACCGGGGTCATGTGACCTTCGAGGAAAGCCTGACGGTCGAATGGACGGCAGGCCTCGCGGGCGAGTTCCAGTTCCTCGATGAAGGCGGCGCGTTCGTTTTCCGGCAGGCGATCGGCAACGGCTTGCGGTCCGTTGACCGGCGTCGGCTTCACTTCGGTGTCCGAGCCCCGCACCGTGTTGTCGGCCAGATGGTAGGAGCCGCAAAAGGTCTTCGACCGGCCGATCGGCCAGGTGACCGGCGCGGTGTCGAGCGCCAGCTTCTCCTCGACCTCGTCCAGAATTTCGAAGGGATCGCGGCTTTCGCGGTCCATCTTGTTGACGAAAGTGATGATCGGAATGTCGCGCATGCGGCAGACTTCGAAGAGCTTCAACGTGCGCGGTTCGATACCCTTGGCGGCGTCGATCACCATGACGGCGGCGTCGACCGCGGTCAGCGTGCGATAGGTGTCGTCGGCGAAGTCCTCGTGGCCGGGCGTGTCGAGGATGTTGAAGACATTGCCCTCGTATTCGAAGGTCATCACCGAGGTGACGACCGAGATGCCGCGCTCGCGCTCGATCTTCATCCAGTCCGAACGGGTCTGGATGCGGTCCTTCTTGGCCTTGACCTCGCCGGCGAGCTGGATCGCGCCGCCGAACAGCAGCAGCTTTTCGGTGAGCGTGGTCTTGCCGGCGTCCGGGTGTGCGATGATCGCGAAGGTGCGGCGGCGGGAGACCGCCTCTGCAAGCGTTTCAGCCATGGATTGAAATTCCTTTTGTTGGCCGGTTATCTAGCGAGTTGAGGTCGAATATGCAATTGGGAAGCGGAACGCCCCTGCACGAAGGAAGATGCCCATGCGCGATGTTTTCGGCCCCACGCTCAAGCTCGTCCGCCTGCCGCACGGTAAGGATCTGCCGCTGCCCGCCTATGAGACGGCAGGAGCCGCCGGCATGGACTTGCGCGCGGCGGTTACCGACGACCAGCCGATGACGCTTGCGCCCGGACAGCGTGCAGTCGTGCCGACGGGCTTCGTCATGGAAATCCCGGAAGGTTTCGAGGCGCAGGTCCGTCCGCGTTCCGGGCTCGCCTTCAAGCATGGGATCACCTGCCTCAATACGCCCGGCACAATCGACAGCGACTATCGCGGTGAAGTGAAGGTGCTGCTGGTCAATCTTGGGCACGAGCCGTTCGAGATCAGCCGCGGCATGCGGATCGCCCAGATGGTGATCGCTCCGGTCACGCAGGCGCGTATCGCCGAGGTGGCGGCGGCCAGCGAGACAGAACGGGGCGCCGGCGGTTTCGGCTCCACCGGGGTCTGATCAGGCAAGGGGCGGCAAGCGACGTTTCACCGATGTCGACTTGACGAGCGACGTATTCGTCTGCGCGCGCTCCGAAATCCGGTCGAGGATCGTATCGAGTTCCTGCATGGAACGGAGATAGATGCGGGCGATGAAGCAATCGTCGCCCGTCACCTTGTCGCATTCGACGCATTCCGGCATCTCCTGGAGCAACCGCTCGACGATATGCAATTGTCCAGGCATCGGGCGAACGCGCACGATGGCCTGCAACGAGTATCCGAGCGCCGCCGGATTGATGGCCAAGGTGAAGCCGTCGATGACGCCACGCTCTTCGAGTTTGCGCAGCCGCTCGGCGGCGCTGGGCGAGGAAAGGCCCACCGCTCCGGCGAGTTCCTTGAGCGACATCCGGGCGTTGTCCGCAAGCAGCGCCAGGATGTGTATGTCTATCTCATCGAGCATCGACGCCCTCTCCGCTGATTTCCACATGACCGGAATTACCTTACATAATAAGGCAAAATTATGCAATTGCCTTACGTAACTCCTATCCGAAGGCGAATCACACTTGTATCCTTCACCCACCAAGAAAGGGAGAGAAGCGATGGACAGGGAAATACGCACAGGCACGGTGGAAATGAGCGCGGCAATGCTGATCTCCGGCACGATCGGCTGGTTCGTGCTGATGTCGGGGGAGCCGGTGACGAGCGTCGTCTTCTGGCGCTGCCTGTTCGGGGCGGTCACTCTGCTGGCGATCTGTGGCTTTCTCGGTCTTCTGCGGCCGGACATCATCGCGCCACGACGATTGGCGATCGCGGTCGCTGGCGGCATCGCCATCGTGATCAACTGGCTGCTTTTGTTTCAGGCCTATCCGCGCGCCTCGATCTCGATCGCCACGACGGTCTACAACACCCAGCCGTTTATGCTTCTGGCGCTCGGCGCGCTCTTCCTCCATGAACGAATTACCGCCACGAAGCTCTTCTGGCTGGCGCTCTCCTTTGGCGGCATGATCGCCATCGTGCAGGCAAAGCCTTCATCCGGAGCGAGCGGCACGGACTATGCCATCGGTATTGCGATGGCACTGGGCGCTGCCTTCTTTTATGCGCTCGCAGCGCTGGCCGCGAAATGGTTGAAGGGCACACCGCCGCACCTGATTGCGCTTATCCAGGTGTCGACCGGGGTCGTCATGCTGGCGCCGATGACGGATTTTTCCGTTCTGCCGCAATCGGTCTCCGCTTGGTCGAGTCTCGTTGCGATCGGCGTGGTTCATACCGGGCTGATGTATGTCCTGCTCTATGGCGCGATCCAGAAGCTGCCGACCCACCTGACGGGTGCGCTGTCCTTCATCTATCCGGTTGCGGCAATCGCCGTCGACCGCGTGGCACTCGGGCACGCGCTCCAGCCCCTGCAGATCCTCGGTTCGGCTGTCATCCTCGTCGCGGCGGCAGGCATGAATCTGGGCTGGCGTCTGCCATCTGCCCAAAGACATGCAAAGGGCATCTGAAAGGAATTTCCCTTGATCACCTGCACGCTTCGATATGTCATCGACGCCGAATATCAGGTTGCCTTTGCGCTGACCGAAAAGACGCGATGCATCCGCAGCCATGGTGCAGCTTCATGCGGCCGATTCTTTGAATCGCTATCCCTGGGCTTCGGTTGCCATGCGGAATGCGAGACCGGCAAGCACCGTTCCCATCAGCCAACGCTGCACCACCATCCAGAAGGGGCGGCCGGCGAGGAACAGCGCGATTGATCCCGCCATCATCGCAATCATCGCATTGACCGAGATGCTGATGGAAATCTGGGTGAAACCCAGAACGACGGACTGCAGGAAAACGCTGCCGTTTTCGGGATGGATGAACTGCGGCAACAGCGAGAGATACAGGACCGCGGCCTTCGGATTGAGGAGATTGGTGACAAGCCCCATCATGAAGAGCTTGCGGGGGCTGTCCTTCGGCAGATCGCGCACCTGGAAGGGCGAGCGGCCGCCCGGCCTCAGCGCCTGCCATGCGAGCCAGAGCAGGTAGGCGGCGCCCGCAAGTTTCAGGGCGTCATAGGCAAAGGGCACGGCCATGACCAGCACCGTGATGCCGAGCGCCGACATCAGCATGTAGAAGACGAAGCCGAGCGCCACGCCGCCGAGGGAAATGAGGCCGGCGGCCGGCCCCTGGCAGATCGAGCGGGAGACGAGATAGATCATGTTCGGCCCCGGCGTCAGCACCATGCCGAGGCAAATCAGGGCGAAAGCGATCAGGGACGACGACAAGGGCATGGAATGAAGCTTCGGCTGGTGTTTATCTTCAACGACCTAATCCGAGCCGTCGTCCCGACGCAACGACGATCTTGTCACCATTGCAAGTTCGCCCGCGCGGCGTTAGCAATGCGCCATTCACGGAGGTCCCCATGACGCTCACCACGCTTCTCGCCTATAGCGGCGCTCTTTTCGTTGCCGCGGCCATTCCCGGCCCCGGCATGACCGCGATCGTGGCGCGGGCGCTCGGGTCCGGATTTCGTCCGACCTTCTTCATGGGGCTCGGCCTGATCCTCGGCGATCTTTGCTACCTGACCGCCGTCATCCTGGGTCTCGCACTGGTGGCGCAGACCTTCACCACGCCCTTCCTGATCATCAAGTATCTGGGCGCTCTCTATCTCGTCTACATCGCCTGGAAGCTTTGGACGACGGGCCTCATCGCGCAGGATATCGAGGCCAGGCGCTCGACCAATGCCGGCCTCTCCTTCCTCTCCGGCCTGCTTGTCACGCTCGGCAACCCGAAGACCATGCTGTTCTACGTGGCACTCGTGCCGACGCTGATCCCGCTCGAGGCCATCGGCCCGGAGGACTATGCAGCCCTCGTCGGCATCACCTTTGTCGTGCTCATCGCGGTTCTCATTCCCTATATCCTGCTGGCCTCGCAGGCCCGGACACTGCTGAAAAAGCCCAATTCGCTGAAGGCACTCAACCGATCGGCCGCCAGCATCCTCGCCGGCACGGCGGCCTATATCGCGGCGCGCGCCTGAACAAAACTTCGCGCCGCCCCGCTTCCGCCGGCGTGATTTTTCCAATCAAACGCACCGGGCTAGACGATCGGTTCTGGCGAGCCGTCCGCTTTCACCCTATTGTGCCGTCAAAGCAGATCCAAAGGGAGAACACCATGTCCGACACGAAGAAACCGGGCCGCGGCCGCGTCTATGCCTCGATCACCGAGACGATCGGCGACACCCCGATCGTGCGCCTCGACAAGCTGGCCAGGGAGAAGGGCGTCAAGGCCAACCTGCTCGCCAAGCTCGAATTCTTCAATCCAATTGCATCGGTGAAGGACCGTATCGGGCTTGCGATGATCGAGGCGCTGGAAGCCCAGGGCAAAATCACGCCCGGCAAGTCCGTTCTCATCGAGCCCACATCCGGCAATACCGGCATCGCGCTTGCCTTCGCGGCCGCCGCCAAAGGCTATCGGCTGATCCTCACCATGCCCGAGACCATGTCGATCGAGCGCCGCAAGATGCTGGCGCTGCTCGGCGCCGAGCTGGTCCTGACAGAAGGCCCCAAGGGCATGAAAGGCGCGATCGCCAAGGCTGAGGAACTCGCCGCCAGCCTTCCAGACGCGGTGATCCCGCAGCAGTTCGAAAACCCGGCCAATCCAGAAATCCATCGCAAGACGACCGCCGAGGAAATCTGGAACGACACCAATGGCACGGTCGACATCCTCGTGTCCGGGATCGGTACCGGAGGCACGATCACCGGCGTCGGGCAGGTCCTGAAGGCAAAGAAACCGTCGGTGAAGGTCGTCGCCGTCGAGCCTGCCGACAGCCCGGTGCTTTCCGGCGGCAATCCCGGTCCGCACAAGATCCAGGGCATCGGCGCGGGCTTTGCTCCCGCCATCCTCGACACCAAGATCTATGACGAGATCGTCGCCGTGACAAACGACGAAGCCTTCGAGAACGCCAGGCTCGTCGCCCGGCTCGAAGGCGTGCCAGTGGGCATCTCGTCCGGCGCCGCATTGACGGCCGCGATCAAGATCGGCAGCCGTGACGAGAACGCCGGCAAGAACATCGTCGTCATCATCCCCTCCTTCGCCGAGCGCTATCTTTCGACCGCCCTCTTTGCCGGTCTTGGCGAATAGAACCCTCCCGGGACCTAGGGGTGCCCGATATCGGGCGCCCCCGGTGAAAGGCCGGGCTTCAGGTCCACGGACCGGCGAGGCCGCCTGTCCGTCCGCCGCGCGGCTGGGCAGACATTCGCCTCAAGCCGCCGCAGACAACCTTTCGGAAGGAATCCGGTAGGAAATCGCCTCCGCCAGATGGATGCGACCCAATCTTTCCGAACCGTCGAGATCGGCAAGCGTGCGCGCGACCTTGAGGACGCGATGGTACCCACGGGCGGAGAACTTGAATTTCTCCGCAGCGTCCCGCAGAAGCTGCAGGCCCGAAGCGTCCGGCTCTGCTAGCCTTTCGATCATTGCTGTCGAGCAACGGGCATTGGTGGTCACGCCCGTCACGCCCGCTGCCTCGAAACGCTCCCTTTGACGCTCTCTTGCCTTTGCCACCCGCCGGGCCACATCAGCGCTCCCTTCGCTCGCCACGGGGCGGATAAGATCGGATGCGGAGACGGCCGGAACGTCGATACGGATATCGATCCGGTCCATCAGCGGACCGGAAATGCGGCCCCGGTAATCGGAAACACAGCGCGGGCCGCGTGCGCAGGTATGGCCCGGTTCTCCGGCCATGCCACAGCGGCAGGGATTCATCGCCGCGATCAACTGGAAATCGGCCGGATAGGAGACGCGATGATTAGCCCGGGCAATCACGCATTCACCGGTTTCGAGCGGCTGCCGCAGGGCGTCGAGCACCTGCGGCGTGAACTCGGGAAATTCGTCCAGGAAAAGCACGCCGCGATGGGCCAGGGATGCCTCTCCGGGGCGAGCTCTCAGGCCACCGCCGACAAGGGCTGCCATGGTGGCGGAATGATGCGGCGTACGGAAGGGCCGGCGATCGGAAAGCTTGCCGCTCGACAATTGGCCGGCAATGGAATGGATCATCGACACTTCCAGAAGCTCGGGTGCGGAAAGCGACGGCAGGATCGAGGGAAGGCGCGCGGCGAGCATCGACTTTCCCGAGCCCGGCGGCCCGATCATCAAGAGGTTGTGCCCGCCGGCAGCCGCCACTTCCAGCGCCCGTTTGGCGCTCTCCTGCCCCCGGATATCAGCTAGATCGGGAAGATTGGCGGGCAGTGCGCGGATCGCCGGTTCCGGACGGGTCAGCACCTGCGTCCCCCGGAAATGATTGGCGAGCGCAATCAGGCTGCGGGGTGCCAGAATATCGATCTCGGCGCCGGCCCAGGCCGCCTCGGCGCCGCTTTCCGCCGGACAGATCAGGCCCTTACCGAGCGCGTTGGCGCCGATCGCCGCCGGCAGGGCGCCGGCAATCGCGGCTATGGTGCCATCGAGGTTGAGTTCGCCGATCACGACATAGTCGGACAGCGCGTCACCCGGGATGGCGCCCAGCGCCGCCATCAGGCCGAGTGCGATCGGCAGATCAAAATGGGAGCCTTCCTTCGGCAGGTCCGCCGGGGCAAGATTGACAGTGACCTTCTTTGGCGGCAGGGCCAGACCCGAGGCATGCAGCGCCGCCTGAACACGCTCGCGGCTCTCCGCTACAGCCTTGTCGGGAAGTCCGACAATGTGCATGTTGACCTTGCCGGGCGCCACCATGACCTGAACGTCGACCGGAACGCCCTCGATACCCTGAAATGCAACCGTACTGACCCGCGCCACCATTGCCCGTCCCCTGATCTGCCCCAAGACCGTCCCGCAGAATACATCTTCTGCGCGTTGCGACCGGCAATCTGACACGGATTTCGGGAAAGAACAAGAACGTTTACGGAACAAATTCCCGCATAGGTCGCCCTGGAATTGCACTGGGTTGCATCGCGAGAACAAACGCCGCCCGGCCAAGCCACAGAGCCGCCCGCAGGCTGCGGCGGACGGCGGGGGAACCCGTCAGGCGCGCTTGCGCTCGATCGCGTCCCACAAAAGGGCAGCGATATCGGCGCCACCGAACCGCTTGACCTCGCGGATGCCGGTGGGCGACGTGACGTTGATTTCGGTCATGTAGTCGCCGATCACGTCGATGCCCACGAACAGGAAGCCGCGCGCCTTCAGGGCCGGGCCGATCCGCGCGCAGATCTCCTTCTCCCGGGCCGTCAGTTCCGTCGCCTCGGCGCGGCCGCCGACATGCATGTTGGAACGGCTGTCGGTTTCGGCCGGCACGCGGTTGATCGCACCCGCCGGTTCCCCGTCGATCAGAATGATGCGTTTGTCGCCCTTGCGCACGTCCGGCAGATAGGCCTGTGCGATGAAGGGCTCGCGGAACATCTGGTGGAACATCTCGAGCAGCGAGGTGAAGTTGCGGTCGTCGCGCGTCGTGTGGAAGACGCCTGCGCCGCCATTGCCGTAGAGCGGCTTCAGGATGATGTCACCCATCTCCTGCCGGAAGCGGGCGATCTCGTCGGCATCGCGCGTGATCAGCGTCGGCGGCATCAGATCGGCGAATTCGGTGACGAAGATCTTTTCCGGCGAATTGCGCACCCAGGCCGGGTCGTTCACCACCAGCGTCTTCGGATGGATGCGCTCCAGCAGATGCGTCGAGGTGATATAGGCCATATCGAAGGGCGGATCCTGGCGCAGCAGCACCACGTCCATGGTCTGCAGGTCGACCCGCTCCGGCTCGCCGAGCGTGAAGTGGTTGCCCTTGACGTCACGCAGTTCCATGGGCTCGACAGTCGCGATGATGCGGCCGTCGCGCATGCTCAACCGGTCGGGCGTATAGTGGAAGAGCCTGTATCCGCGCGCCTGGGCCTCCAGGCTCATCGCGAAGGTCGAGTCGCCGGCGATCGCGATGCCGGCGACATGGTCCATCTGGACCGCTACATTGGTGATCTTTGCCATGGCCTGCCCCTCGTTGAATGCTGCCGAGATTTAGGCTGCAAGCGGGGCAAAGGCAATGTCAGGACGGCTCTAATTTTCTGATCGGCCGTTCAGCCTAACAAACGGGCACCCGATGGCGCGCGCAAGGCGTTGCGGATGCGGTAGAGCGTGGCGAGAGGTTCAGGAAACGGCTTGCGCAGGAAGGCGATCTTGCGGACATAGTCGTCGACGCGCCAGGTTGCCCAGGTGCCGCCGCGGAAGTAGGCGATATCACCTGCCTTCAGAAGGCGCTCGGAACCGTCCTCTGCCGTCACATGCACCTCGCCTTCCTGGATGACGACCGTTTCGTCCCAGCCGAAATACCAGCGGAATTCGCCGGCCGTGCAGTCCCAGACCGCGGTCGAGCTCGCCTCGTCGGTGCTCGTCGAGTGATCGGCGACACGCGCGAGCGGCGTTCCACGGATGATCCAGTCGGGATTGATCGGAGCCGGTTTCAAAGCCAAGTGATCACTGCTGGCGGCAACCAGGGGCGGCTGTTCTCCCTCGCGCCGCGCACGCGGCATCGCGACCAGTGCACCGGCCATTCCGACAAAAAGAAGTTTCAACGCCATTGCGCTCTCCAGAGAGTAGATTTCTCGCAGGAGTAGCGAACAACAGTGAGAACCCCGTTATTCCGATCGCTAAAATCGTCTGCAACGCCGCCTTCGTTCGGGCACATCGAGCGGATCATGATCGGTTGCGCCGCAGCCCGGTGGTTCCGGCGCAACCGGGGCAATCATGCCACCGTGCCGATGGGCACAGCCTGGACGGGTGCCGCCTTCACCTCGTGGGCAAAGGGTGCCTCGATCCGCTTCCCGCTCTCATGGGAGAAGAAATGGACCCGGTCCGGCTGGACGGCGAGGCGCATTTCCGGCGTGATCGGTGTCTCGAGCGCAAGCGTGGCCGTCAACGGCTGATCGCCCAGAAGACCGTGTACCAGGCGGTGTGCGCCCAGTTCCTCGACATAGTCGACCTTGAAGGGCAGGAAGGGTTCGCCGTCTGCCACAACGTTCAGATCCTCGGCGCGCATGCCGACGGTCACCGGACCGGAAGCGGCAACCTTTCCCTCGAAGGTGATGCTGGCCGAGCCGATCATGAGGCGATTGCCATCCAGCGAGCCTTTTACGAGATTCATCGCCGGCGAACCGATGAAGCTTGCGACGAAGGTGGAGGCCGGCTTGTGATAGACCTCGAGCGGCGTGCCGATCTGCTCGATGACGCCACCGTTCAGCACCACGAGACGATCGGCAAGCGTCATCGCTTCCAGCTGGTCGTGGGTGACGTATATCGCGGTGGTGGCAAGCCTGCGCTGCAGCTTGCGGATCTCGCCGCGCATCGTGACGCGCAGCTTGGCGTCGAGGTTGGAGAGCGGCTCGTCGAACAGGAAGGCCGCCGGTTTGCGCACGATGGCCCGGCCCATGGCGACCCGCTGACGCTGGCCACCCGAAAGCGCTTTCGGCTTGCGGGCGAGATAAGGTTCGATCTCGAGCATGCGGGCGGCCTCGGCGACACGCGCCTCGATCTCCGCCTTCGGCGTCTTGCGGTTCCTCAGACCATAGGCAAGGTTGTCGTAGACGCTCATATGCGGATAAAGCGCGTAGTTCTGGAACACCATGGCGATGTCGCGATCCGCGGGCTCCATCTGGTTGACGACGCGACCGCCGATGCTGACGGTTCCCTGCGATATAGTCTCGAGGCCGGCCACCATGCGCAAGAGCGTGGACTTGCCGCAGCCCGAAGGGCCGACGAGGACGATGAATTCGCCGTCTTCTATCGCGAGGGACACATCCTTCACCGCCTTCACGCCGCCGGGATAGACCTTGCTGACCTCGCCAAGTTCGATCGTTGCCATTGTTATTTCTCCGTTTCGACGAGGCCTTTGACGAAAAGCCGTTGCATGAAAACGACGACGAAAACCGGCGGGATCATCGCCAGCACCACCGCAGTCATCACGATGTTCCATTGCGGGTCGGAATCGGCCACCTCGGCCATCCGCTTGATACCCATCACGACCGTATAATAGCGGCTGTCGGTCGTCACCAATAGCGGCCAGAGGTACTGGTTCCAGCCGTAGATGAACAGGATGACGAAAAGAGCGGCCATATTGGTGCGCGACAAGGGAATGAGGATATCGCGAAAGAATTTCATCGGACCGGCGCCGTCGACGCGCGCTGCCTCCAGCATCTCCTCGGGTACAGTGAGGAAGAATTGCCGGAAAAGGAAAGTCGCGGTCGCCGAGGCGATCAGCGGGATGGAAAGCCCCGCATAGGAATTGAGCAGCCCCAGATCGGCGACGACCTTGAAGGTCGGCACGATACGCACCTCGACTGGCAGCATCAGGGTCATGAAAATCACCCAGAAGGCGACCTGCCTGAAGGGAAAGCGGAAATAGACGATCGCAAAGGCCGAGAGGATCGAGATTGCGATTTTTCCGATGGCGATGGCCAGCGCCATGATCAGGCTATTCGCCATCATGCGCCCGAGGGGCGGCATTCCCGAGGTCGACGCGCCGGAGATCAGCATCGACCGGTAGTTTTCGAGGGTATTGGTTCCCGGAAGGAGCGGTATCGTTCCCGACAGGAAATCGCCCGTGCCATGGGTCGAGGCGATCACCGCGAGATAGACGGGAAACGCCACCACGATCACGCCGAGGATCAGCACGAGATGGGCCAGGAAGGTGAGAAAGGGCCTGTTTTCGACCATGTCGGGGACCTCAGTATTCTACGCGGCGTTCGATCCAGCGGAACTGGATCACGGTCAGGACGACGACGATCGCCATGAGAACGACCGACTGGGCCGCGGATGAGCCGAGATTGAGCCCGATGAATCCGTCCTCGAAGACCTTGTAGACGAGAATATTGGTCGCCTGGGCCGGCCCTCCCTCCGTCGTTGCATGGATCACCGCGAAGGTGTCGAACATGGCATAGACGACGTTGACGACGACAAGAAAAAAGGTCGTTGGGGACAGGAGGGGAAAGACGATGGTGAAGAAGCGCTTCGCCGGACCCGCGCCATCGATGGCGGCGGCTTCGCGCAGGGACTGCGGAATGGCCTGAAGTCCTGCCAGGAAGAAGAGAAAATTGTAGGAGATCTGCTTCCACGTGGCGGCCAGGACCACGAGGATCATGGCATCGGTGCTGCTCAAACCGTGGTTCCAGTCGTAATTCAGGCCCTCGAGGATATAGGGCAGGATGCCGATGGTGGGGTTGAACATGAACCACCACAGCGTTCCGGCGATCGCCGGCGCGACGGCGTAGGGCCAGACAAGAAGCGTCGTATAGAACTGGGCGCTCCTGACCATCCGGTCCGCAGCCACCGCCAGAAGCAACGACAATCCGATCGAAAGAACCGCCACGCTGATCGAGAACACTGCCGTCACGGACAGTGAATTGAGATATCGCGGGTCGTGAAAAAGCTCGGTGTAATTGGCCAATCCCACGAACGTGGTTTTGAAACCGAAGGCGTCCTCGCGCAGGAAGGACTGCCGAAACGCCTGCCCCGCCGGCCAGAGAAAGAAGATGACGGTCACCGCCATCTGCGGCAGAAGCAGCAGGTAAGGCAACAGCCGGTTGTTGAAGATGACGCGCTTGGTCTGCATTGGGTGATCCGAAAAAGGGAAGGAAAGCCCGCGCTGTCGCGCGAGCTTCCGTTTTCGTGTCCGTGGATTGCCTCAGTTGGCGGCGGCGAAGTCGGCGATCAGCTTGTTGCCACGCTCGACGACGGCATCGAGGGCCTGCTGAGCGGTCTTCTTGCCGGCCAGCATTTCCTGGAATTCCTCGTCGATGACGGTACGGATCTGCACATAGTTGCCGAAGCGCAGGCCCTTGGAATTTTCCGTCGGGGCGTTGAGCGTCATCTGCTTGATCGCGACGTCAGAGCCCGGGTTCTTCTCATAGTAGCCCTGCGACTTGCCGAGGTCATAGGCGGCCTGCGTGATCGGCAGGTAGCCCGAATACTGATGCCAGTCGGCCTGCACCTTGGCGGACGACAGATAGGTGAAGAAATCGGCGACACCCTTGTACTGTTCTGCGTCATGACCCTTCAGCACCCAGAGGGTGGCGCCGCCGATGATCGAGTTCTGCGGTGCGCCCTGAACGTCAGAATAGTAGGGCAGCATGCCGAAACCGACCTGGAAGTCCTTGGCGTTGAGAAGCACGCCGGCGCGCGATGCCGACGAGTTCATGTACATGGCGCATTCCTGGCTGTAGAACTTCGGCGGAGCATCGTTACCGCCAGTCGGACCGCCATACTGGAAGATGCCGGCATCCTGCCACTTCTTCAGGTTATCCCAATGCTTGACTTGCACCGGGCCGTTGACGGTCAGCTTCGAGTCCATGCCGCCGAAGCCGTTCTGAAGCGTGCCGATCGGCTGATTGTGCCAGGCCGAAAGATTCTCGAGCTGTACCCAGGAGACCCAACCGGTCGTGAAGCCGCACTTGGCAGCGCCTGATTCCATGATCTTCTTGGAGAAGGCTTCGACTTCTTCCCAGGTCTTCGGAGCGGTCTCGGGATCGAGGCCGGCCTTCTTGAAGACGTCCTTGTTGTAATAGAAGATCGGGGTGGACGAGTTGAAGGGCAACGACAGCATGTTGCCTTCAGTGTCGGAATAGTAGCCGACGACGGCCGGCAGGTATTCCTTGGGATCGAACTTGGCGCCGGCGTCCTTCATCAGTTCATAGACCGGATAGACGGCGCCCTTGGCGGCCATCATCGTGCCGGTGCCGACTTCGAAGACCTGGACGATATCGGGCTGTTCGCCAGCGCGGAAGGCGGCGATCGCTGCCGTCATGGTTTCCGGATAGGTACCCTTGAAGGTCGGAACGACCTTGTATTTGTCCTGCGAGGCATTGTAGCCCGCAACGATCTCTTCGAGCTTGGCGCCAAGCTCGCCGCCCATGGCGTGCCACCAGCTGATTTCGGTCGCGGCGAGCGACGTCGTCGCCGACAATCCGAGGGTCAAGGCTGCAATTGAAAATTTAGTAAACATGGATGATCCTCTCCTTTGATTTTTAGGATGAGGATTGCATTAGTCAGTTTATATGACAAGCTCTTGACGCTTTCATGTCGCCAATATTACACATCAAAGCGCTTTAATCGCGACTTGACGGAGGCATCATCCGAACCGTCAGAAGGCGTCCCGATAGTGTTTCGGCCACCGTCCGGGGACAACCGTAACGATATCATAGCGAAGCGAAATCCGCGCCGCGTCGGCCTGCCGCGACAGCCAGATATCGCTCGCCGCCCTGATCCGCTTCTGCGCGGAATACCCCACCGCATCCAGGGCATCGCCTTCAAACCGGCGGGCCTTGACCTCGATGAAGGCGGCAAGATCGCCCTTGCGCGCGACGATGTCGATCTCGCCGACTCGCGTCCGGTAACGAAGCGCAACAATTCTATAGCCCTTGAGCATGAGATGGAGCGCCGCCAGATACTCGGAAATGCGCCCCCGGCGCTCGGCCTTCAGACGCCGCGCATCCGGTTTTCGCATATCCGGCCGCCCGGATTTCATGCGCCGTCCTTGAGCTCGAGAATGCGCTGATAAAGGTCCTTGCGGGGAAGTCCGGTCTGCCTCGCCGCCTCCGTCGCCGCTTTGGCCGCCGGCAAGTTTGCGGCCAATTGCGAAAGCAGCGCATCGACCTCGCCTTGTTCGGGGGCTTCCGGCGCAGCCGGAGGGCCGATCACCAGCACGATCTCGCCCTTCACGACGCGGTCACCTGCATAGTATTGCGCCAAGTCCGCAAGCGTGCCGCGGCGAAACTCCTCGAAAGTCTTGGTCAGTTCCCGGCAGACAGAAGCCGCACGCGCGGGCCCGAGCACCTCGGCGGCGGCGGCAAGTGTCGCGCCGATCCGGTGGGGGGATTCAAAGAACAGAAGCGTCGCCGGCACAGTGCGCAATTCCGCAAGCCGGTCGCGCCGCGCCTTGTCTTTCGCGGGCAGGAAGCCGGCGAAGAAAAAGGCGTCGTTCGGCAAGCCCGAGCCGACAAGGGCGGCGAGCGGAGCCGACGGGCCGGGGATCGGCACGACCCGATGACCGGCCTCTATGGCCAATTGCCCGAGGCGATAGCCGGGATCGGAGACCAGCGGCGTGCCCGCATCGGAAACCAGCGCCACGGATTTGCCCACATCGAGCGCCGCCATCAGTTTCGGCCCCGCCTCGTCGGCGTTGTGCTCATGATAGGCATAGGGCCTGTTCTGGATACCGTAGCGATCGAGTAGGACGCGTGTCACGCGCGTATCCTCGCAGGCCAGCACATCCGCACCGGCAAGCGTTTCCAGGGCGCGCAAGGTTATGTCGCCGAGATTGCCGATCGGCGTTGCGACCAGATAGAGCGCGGGTTCGAGCGGGCGGGCCGCGATCGGCATGTCGTTCAGGCGATAGGTTCTGGAGGTTCCCGCCCCGTCCTTCTTGCTCTCTGTCACCTTGGCCCGTCTCTGAAATGATTGAAGAGGCCCTTTATGGTTTACTGCCTGCGTTTGGGCAAGGGCGGTGCTTGCGGTGCCCGCAATGGCGGAACGGTCCAAAATGGAGCGGAGATACGCTGCTTGCCTCTTGCATTTGATTGGCTTTTGCTGCCATTTTGCCCGTCCACATCATCCGGCCGGACACTGGCCGGGAGCATTGCGGCCATCCCCGAACTGCGGATGGCGACAGGTCGAAAGCGGTAGAGTCCATGCGTATTACTCTTGAACGGTCCAACCTTCTCAAATCGCTGAACCATGTGCATCGCGTGGTCGAGCGGCGCAACACGATACCGATCCTGTCCAACGTCCTGCTGCGCGCCGAAGGCGCGAGCCTGGCGATGAAGGCGACCGACCTCGATCTCGAGATCACCGAGGCGGCGCCGGCCATGGTCGAACAGGCCGGCGCGACGACGGTTCCGGCGCACCTGCTCTACGAAATCGTGCGCAAACTGCCGGACGGCTCGGAAGTGCTACTCGCCACGAATCCGGACGGCTCTTCGATGACGGTCGCTTCCGGCCGCTCGAAATTCTCGTTGCAGTGCCTTTCGGAGTCGGATTTCCCGGATCTGACCGCGGGCATCTTCAGCCACTCCTTCCGCCTGAAGGCGACCGACCTCAAGATGCTGATCGACCGGACGCAATTCGCGATCTCGACCGAGGAAACCCGCTATTATCTGAACGGCATCTTCCTGCACACCATAGAAAGCGATGGCGCGCTGAAGCTACGTGCGGTCGCGACCGACGGACACCGTCTGGCGCGCGCCGATGTCGACGCGCCCGCGGGCTCCGAGGGCATGCCCGGCATCATCATTCCGCGCAAGACGGTTGGCGAGTTGCAGAAACTGGTCGACAATCCGGATCTTGTCGTCACCATCGAGGTCTCGGACGCCAAGATCCGTTTTACAATCGGCTCGATCGTCATGACCTCCAAGCTGATCGACGGAACGTTCCCCGACTACCAGCGCGTCATCCCGCAAGCCAACGACAAGGAAATGCGGGTCGATTGCCAGACCTTCGCGCAGGCGGTGGACCGCGTTTCGACGATCTCTTCCGAGCGTGGCCGCGCCGTGAAGCTTGCGCTTTCCGACGGCCACCTGATGCTGACCGTCAACAATCCGGATTCCGGCAGTGCGACGGAAGAAGTGGCGGTCGGCTACGAAAGCGACGCGATGGAAATCGGCTTCAATGCCAAATACCTCCTCGACATCACGGCGCAGCTGTCGGGCGATGACGCGATCTTCCTGCTTGCCGATGCCGGATCTCCGACGCTCATCCGCGACACGGCCGGCGACGACGCGCTCTACGTGTTGATGCCGATGCGGGTCTGAAGCCAACTTTCGTTGGATTTCTGCTCCATTAGCGCCATTCTGCCTTGTTTTTGCGACAAAGGCGCGCAACATGTCGGTTGCGCGCATAGACGCGCATGCGGTCTTGAGTGGGGATTAGGCCATGGTACGGCGCTTGAAGGAACGGTTTGAAAAGAAGTTCGATGAGGAAATCCGCTTCTTCAAGGGCATGATGCAGGGTCCGAAGCAGGTCGGCGCCATCGTGCCTACGTCCTCGGTGACGGCAAAGAAAATGGCGAGCGTCATCAATCCACAGTCGGGCCTCCCGGTCCTCGAACTGGGCCCCGGCACCGGAGTAATCACCAAGGCGATCCTTGCGCGCGGCGTCCCGGCCGAAAAACTGGTTTCGATCGAGTATTCCGAGGATTTCTACCAGCACCTCAAGCTCACCTATCCCGGCGTCAACTTCATCCACGGCGATGCATTCGACCTGGCGCGGACGCTCGGTCCGCTGGCCGGCCAGACATTCGACTCGGTCATCTCCGCCGTCCCGCTCCTCAATTTTCCAATGACGGACCGCATCCGGCTGCTCGAAGCCCTGCTCGACCGGCTGCCGCCGGGGCGCCCCGTCGTGCAGATCTCCTACGGGCCGGTCTCGCCGATCATTGCAAAGCCGGACAGCTACCATATCCAGCACTTCGATTTCATCGTGCGCAATATCCCGCCGGCGCAGCTGTGGATCTATCGCCGCGGCTGATCCCCAGCGGCAATCTCTTTGCTTTGTCTCTTGCGGACCTGTCCGTCTCATGCGACTGGACGCCAATCGAAAACTGGCAGGGAGTGGACCCGTGAATATGCGCGAGCGCCTCATCGTCGGGCTGGACGTTCCGACAGTCCGGGAAGCGGAAACCATCGTCGATACGCTTGGTGACGACATCCTCTTCTACAAGATCGGCTATCAGCTGGCCTTTGCCGGGGGCCTTGAATTCGCCCGCGATCTTGCGCAGGACGGCAAGAAGATCTTCCTCGACATGAAGCTTCTCGACATCGACAATACGGTGGCTTCCGGCGTCGAGAACATCGCCAGGATGGGCATGTCGATGCTGACGCTCCATGCCTATCCGAAAGCCATGCGGGCGGCCGTCGAAGCGGCGAAGGGCTCGGGCCTCTGCCTGCTCGGCGTCACCGTGCTGACCTCGATGGACGAGCAGGACCTGACCGACGCCGGATATGAATACGATCCGCACACACTGGTACTGCGGCGGGCGGAACAGGCGCGCGCCGCCGGCATGGGCGGCATCGTCTGCTCCGCGGAAGAAGCGAAAGCCGTACGGTCCATAATCGGTCCGGACATGGCGCTCGTGACGCCAGGAATCCGCCCCGCAGGCTCGGACAAGGGCGACCAGAAGCGGGTGATGACGCCTGCGGATGCGCTGAAGGCGGGGTCGAGCCATCTCGTCGTGGCCCGGCCGATCGTTAAGGCGCCGGACCCGAAGGCGGCCGCAAGGGCGATCCTCGCAGAGATGTCGGCTGCGGCACAGGCTTGACCCTTTCACGAAATTGCTGAATGAAACGCTCACAACATTAAAAGGGTGAGGTGAACACATGGCCAAGGGCTACTGGATCGCGCGCGTGGATATTCGTGACACCGAGCGTTACAAGGATTATGTTTCGGCGGCAAAGGTTGCCTTCGAGAAATACGGCGCGACCTTCCTCGCCCGCGGCGGTCCGTTCACGGAGCTCGAGGGCAAGGCCCGCGCCCGCAATGTGATTATCGAGTTCCCTTCGCACCAGGCCGCGGTCGATTGCTACAATTCGCCCGAATACCAGATCGCAGCGAAAATCCGCCAGGAAGTGGCGGATGCCGAAATGGTCGTCGTCGAAGGCGTCTGACTGCCCATCGGCAGTTCGTTCCATAGTGCGTGATGGCACTTCACCTTGCGGTGCTATTCGTCTAAAGACAGCTTGAAAGCCAACTGCCCAATTCTCTTCCAGGGAGCCCGTCATGACCTTGTCCAATCTTCCGCCGCTCGTAACCGTGTTTGGTGGATCGGGCTTCGTTGGCCGGCACGTCGTCAGGGCGCTGGCCCGGCGCGGCTACCGCATCCGCGTTGCCGTGCGCCGACCGGATCTTGCCGGCTTCCTGTTGCCGCTCGGCAATGTCGGGCAGATCTCCCTCGTGCAGGCCAATCTTCGCTACCGCGCATCGGTGGACAAGGCCGTGGAAGGCGCCGAACACGTCGTCAATTGCGTCGGCATCCTGTTTGAAAGCGGCCGAAACAGCTTCGACGCCGTGCAGGACTTCGGCGCGCGTGCCGTTGCCGAAGCCGCCCGGGCAACGGGCGCCGGCCTGACTCATATCTCCGCCATCGGCGCTGACGCGAAATCCCGTTCGAGCTATGCTTCCTCGAAGGGCAAGGCGGAAGCCGCCATCCACTCCATCAAGCCCGATGCCGTCATCCTGCGGCCCTCGATCATATTCGGCCCCGAGGACGGCTTCTTCAACAAGTTTGCCGGGATGGCGCGGATGCTGCCCTTCCTGCCGCTGATCGGCGGCGGCAAGACGAAGTTCCAGCCGGTCTACGTCGAGGACGTGGCCGAAGCGGTCGCCCGTTCGGTGGACGGCAAGCTCGATGCCGGCAAGATCTATGAGCTCGGCGGCCGCGAGATCCTGAGCTTCCGCGAATGTCTGGAAACCATGCTCAAGGTGGTCGAGCGCCGGCGCGCTTTCGTTCCGATGCCGTTCTACATTGCGTCCCTCATCGGCAGTGTCGCATCGGCGATCCCCTTCGTGGCACCGCCACTGACCAGCGACCAGGTAAAGCTTCTGAAAACCGACAATGTCGTTTCCGGGCAGGCAATGGCCGAAGGCCGCACCCTCGAGGCCATGGGCATCGCCCCGGTCACGCTGGAATCCGTCCTGCCGACCTACCTCGTCCAGTACCGCCCCCACGGGCAGTTTACCGGGTCGGGGAAAGCCGCCTGACGACCGCGACTGGAACCCTTTGGGTGTTCCGGCGTTGCACAAATGACGCAGCGGAGAAATAGCTGCGTTAACCGCCGGTTCAGCAAGATCTTCTATTGATGTGGAGATTGGCAATGGGTACAGAGTGCACCGCGTTCGGGAGCGCCTTGCTGCGGCACTGACGGAAATGCATACCATCGTTCTGAGAGGCAGTTTTATGGGTAAGTCTATCGCACTCTTTTTTGCGTGTGCGGCACTGGTCATCATGGCAGGCTCGTTCATGGCCCCCTCCACCGTTGCCGCCGGCAAGGGTAACTGCGCGCCGGCCTATGGGGTCGATCCGTGCAGCACGGGTTCGGTCTCCCTCGCGGACTGACATGCGCAGGCCTGGCGGGCGCTCGCGTCGCCCGCCCGTTGATTTCCGCTTCCTTCAGAATCCCAGGGTCAGCGCCAGCAGACCAAGCCCCCCAACAGCAATGCGCCACCAGGCGAACAGGGCGTAACCGCGCTTCGACACATAGTCGAGCAGGGCCCTGACGACGAGCACCGCCGAAATGAAGGCCGCGATGAAGCCGATCGCTATGAGCGCACCATCGTCGAAATTCAGCGCTGCGCGGTTCTTGTAGAGATCGAGGGCAAAGGCCCCGACCATCGTCGGCATGGCAAGGAAGAATGAAAACTCTGCCGCCGAACGCTTGTCCGTTCCGAGCAGAAGCGCGCCGACGATCGTAGCTCCCGAACGCGAAACCCCGGGGATCATCGCGACGCACTGGCAAAGGCCGATCTTGAAGGCAAGCGGCAGCGGATACTCCATGACGTCGGTATATTTCGGCGTCAGCTTGACGCGATCGATCCACAAAAGGACAAATCCGCCGAGGATCAGCACGATGCACATGAGCGCCGGCGTCTCGAACAGGACCGACTTGATGAAGTCGTGCGCAAGCGCGCCGATCACCGCCGCCGGCAGGAAGGCGAGCAGGATCGAGATCACAAAATGCCGGCTCCGGGGGCTCGACGGAAGCGTGAGCGCGATCGACACCAGCTTGTAGGTATAGACGCTGAGGATGGCCAGGATGGCGCCGAGCTGGATCAAGACGGCGAAGGTGTTGCCGGGTGACTTGAAGCCGAGAAAATGCCCTGCAAGCAGAACATGGGCAGTGGAAGAAACCGGTATGAATTCCGTCAAGCCCTCTATCAGGCCGAGGAACAGCGCACTGATGATCGATTGGTCTTCCATGAAAAGTCCTTTGGAGGCAACGTGGTGATGGGGTTGATTCGCTTGTGTTGATGGGGCCAAGCACCTATAGCTTGGAAGCCGTGGTCATGGCCAGTCGCCCGAGTTGCGGCCGTAGCCTGCCGGCGTCCAAGTAGCAGAGAATACGGACAGCAATGCCAACATTGTATCATCATCCCATGTCGACTGCGTCCCGGTTCATCCGGCTGGTGCTTTCCGAATACGGCTTTCAGGCCGATCTAGAGGAAGAGCAGACCTGGGAAAAGCGCAGGGAATTCCTGACGCTCAATCCGGCGGGAACGCTACCGGTCTATGTTGACGACAATATGCGCGCGCTTTGCGGGGCGACGGTGATTTCGGAATTTCTCGACGAGACGCATGGCGTCCTCAAGCGCGACCGGCGGCTCCTCGCCGAAGATCCGTTCCAGCGCGCCGAGATCAGGCGGCTGACCGAGTGGTTCCTGCAGAAGATGGAACAGGACGTAACCCGCCCGCTGGTGCGCGAGCGCGTCCACAAGCTGCAAATTCCAAACGGCCTGGGTGGCGGCGCACCGGATTCCAAGGTCCTGCGCACGGCCCGCAGCAACATCCGTCAGCACATGAAGTATCTCACCTGGCTCTCTGGGTCGCGGCCATGGCTTGCAGGCGACCGCATGAGTTATGCCGACCTTGCTGCCGCAGCCGCCATATCCGTTCTCGACTACATGGGCGAGATCGATTGGGCGGAGGCGCCCGTCGCAAAAGAATGGTACCAGCGCCTGAAGTCGCGCCCTTCGTTCCGCCCGCTGCTTGCCGAACGTGTGCGCGGGCTGACGCCGGTTTCGCATTATGCGGATCTGGATTTCTGACGAGGAGCGGCCATGCCCGGAAAGCAGGCCGATGAAAAAGAGGGCCGGACACGCGCGCGCCTGACCGGCTTCATCCGCCAGGAGGCGGCGGCGCAGGGCTTCGAACTCTGTCGCATCACAAGTCCCGATGCGATACCGCAGGCACCTGCGCGTCTGTCCGCCTATCTCGATGCCGGCTATCACGGCACCATGACCTGGATGCGGGAGACGCAGGAGCGACGCGCCGATCCCAGGGTTCTTTGGGGCGAGGTGCGTTCCATCGTGTTGTTCGGCATGAACTACGGCCCCGATCGTGACCCGCGTTACCTCCAGGCCAAACCCGTCAGGGCCGCGATCTCCGTCTATGCCCGCAATCGCGACTATCACGACGTGATGAAAGGCCGGCTGAAGGAAATCGCCACGCGCTTTGCCGCGCGCGCCGGGGCGGACGTGAAGGTGTTCGTCGACACCGCGCCGGTGATGGAAAAGCCGCTGGCCGAAGCTGCCGGGCTGGGCTGGCAGGGAAAACACACCAACCTCGTCAGCCGCACCTATGGCTCCTGGCTCTTTCTCGGAAGCCTGTTCACCACGGCAGAGCTCGATTTCGACGCGGCCGAGACCGACCATTGCGGTTCGTGCCGCGCCTGCCTTGACTCCTGCCCGACCGACGCCTTTCCCGCACCCTACAGGATCGACGCACGGCGCTGCATTTCCTATCTCACCATCGAGCACAAGGGCACCATCGACCCTGCCCTCCGGCCGGCCTTCGGCAATCGGATATATGGCTGCGACGACTGCCTTGCGGCCTGCCCATGGAACAAGTTTGCCGAAACCGCGCGGGAGATGAAACTGAGGGCCCGGGACGATCTGCGCGAGCCGGATATCGCCTTTCTGCTCACGCTTGACGATCCCGCCTTCCGCTCCTTCTTCGCCGGTTCGCCCGTCAAGAGGATCGGGCGCGCTCGTTTCGTGCGCAACGTGCTGATCGCAGCCGGAAACTCGGGCCTGCCGGACCTGATCGGGCCATGCACGCACCTTCTTCGCGACGAAGCAGCGGAGGTTCGCGGCATGGCCGCCTGGGCCCTGTCCCGGCTTATGGAGCCCGATGCCTTCGCCCGGCTGCGCGACGCCAATCGCCCGCTTGAAACCGATCCGGACGCGCTGTCGGAATGGGACCGATGAGGACAACACGATGCGAATGATGATTTTCGGCGCCGGCTATTCCGGCAAGGCGATCGGCAGTCTCGTCGCCAGCCAGGGACACACGGTCGCCGGTACGACGCGCAGCGCGGAGAAGATGCCGGCATTGGCAACGTCCGGGCTACGCCCTTATGTCTTCGACGGCGCGTCGATTTCACCTGACCTGTCAGCCGAATTGCGGACCGTCACCCATCTGGTGCAGTCGATCGCGCCCGGACGCGAGGGAGATCCGCTGGTCCGGATTCTCGGCGCGGATCTCAGACGCCTAATGCCCTCGCTCGAATGGATCGGCTACCTCTCGACCGTCGGGGTCTATGGCGACCATGGCGGCGCCTGGGTTGACGAGAATACGCCGTGCAAACCCGTTTCGGCCAGATCCATGGAACGGCTGGAGGCGGAGGATGCCTGGCGCGCGCGCGCGCGAACAGACGGCATCCCGCTCGCCATCCTCAGGCTCTCGGGCATCTATGGTCCGGGACGAAACGCCTTTGTCAATCTTGCCAATGGTACGGCGCGGCGCCTCATCAAGAAGGACCAGGTATTCAACCGCATTCGCGTCGAGGACATCGCCGCCGCCACCCTCCTGTTGGCCGAGACCCGCTCAGCCGGCATCTTCAACGTCACCGACGACGAGCCCTGCCCGCCGCAGGACGTCATTGCCGAAGCCGCGAGCCTCATGGGGGTCGCCCCGCCGCCGGAACAGGATTTCGAAACGGCGGAACTCTCGCCTATGGCGCGCTCCTTCTACGGCGAGAACAAGAGGGTCTCGAACGGGCATATCAAGGCGCGCGGGTTTCGGTTCCTCTATCCGGACTACCGCGTTTCCCTTGCGCAGCTCTGGGAGAGCGGCCAGTGGAACAAATGAGCCGTTCCCGCATTTAGGTGCATCGGCGCCGCGCGAACGGCGCCGAACGGTCACGATGCCTCGAAATCTCCGCATTTTGGGCAGCGAATATGGCGGCGTGCAAAAATTTTCCAAGAAAATTTTCGTGAACACCTCAAACAGGCCTCTAACTGGAATTCCATTCCATCTTTCTGGCTGTTTTCAAACGACTTTTCTCCGATCAGAGCAAAATCCCATTCACTCACACGGAGCGGCCGTCATCACGAATATTACAATGCGTAACATTACGTGATAACAACGAGGCACGTTTTTGCCATTTTTCCCTCCGCCTAAGCGTAGTCACGCAATTTCTGGCTACCTTCAACGCATAGGGAAATCTACATTGAAGAATATCCGGCGCTCTATTGTCACTGTTGCAGCTATATCCGCCCTTGCTGTTCTCGCTCCGCTTGAGGCCTCGGCAAAATCTTCATGCGGTGGCGCATCCTGGTATGCGCTTCACTCCAAGACAGCTTCGGGTGAACGCATGAACCCCTCGCTCCTCACCGCCGCTCACAAGTCGCTGCGCTTCGGGACCAAACTCAAGGTCACGAACCGCCGCAACGGCAAGAGCGTTGTCGTTCGCGTCAACGACCGTGGACCCTTCATCCGTGGTCGTGTCCTCGATCTTTCCAAGGGTGCGGCCCAGAACATCGGCATGATCAATTCCGGCACGGCGCACGTGTGCTACGAGATCATCAGCTGACCATCTGCGTCACGCACGCCTTCATGGTGCCTCTGGCAGTTTAGTCGCTTGCTCTTGCCGCGGTAAGCCGTTACCACGCAGCCTTCTGTTCTAGGAGAGACGACATGCGTTTGGGCGGCCGCCTTGCCGGCGCGATCGAGGTTCTGGATGACATTGAGACCCGCCGCAGGCCGGTCGCGGACGCCCTGAAGGATTGGGGGCTGTCGCACCGCTTCGCGGGATCGGGCGATCGCGCCGCAATCGGCAACATCGTCTACGATGCCCTGCGCATGAAACTCTCCCATGCCTGGATCATGGACGATGACAGCGCGTCCGCGCTCGCCCATGCCGTCCTGCTTCGCCAGTGGCACTTCACGATCGAGACGCTTGCAGCCGCTCTGGAGGGTGACAATTTCGCACCGCCGCCATTGACGCCGTCGCAACTGTCGGCTTTTGGCAGCCGCCACATCGAAGACGCGCCCTTGAACGTCCAGGGCGACATCCCCGACTGGGTACAACCCTCATTGGAGACAGCATTCGGCGAAGGCTGGCTATCGGAGGCCCAGGCCCTTGCCAGGCGCCCCACGCTCGATCTGCGCGTCAATACACTGAAGGCAACCCGGGAAAAGGTCCTGAAGGCACTGGAGCGCACCGGCGCGCAGGCCGCCGGGATTGCGCGCCATGGCATCCGCATTGCCCCCGGCGAGGGTCCATCCCGGCTGCCGAACGTCACGGCCGAATTGTCGTTCCAGAAGGGCTGGTTCGAAGTCCAGGACGAGGGGTCCCAGATCGTTGCCGATCTCGTCGACCCCCGCGATGGCGATCAGGTGCTGGACTTTTGCGCGGGCGGAGGCGGCAAGACGCTAGCCATGGCGGCCGCCATGCACAACAAGGGTCAGGTGCACGCCTACGACGCCGACCGCAAGCGTCTCGCCCCCATCATCGAGCGGCTGAAACGGGCTGGAACCCATAATGTCCAGGTTCATGACGCCGTCTCCGGCATTGCCGTCATGCGCGGCCGTTTCGATCGCGTGCTCGTCGACGCGCCCTGCACCGGAACCGGTACCTGGCGCCGCCGGCCCGACACCAAATGGCGATTGACCCCGCGCAATCTCGAAGAGCGCGTCAGCCAGCAGCGCGAGGCGCTGGCAGAGGCCGCAAGCTATGTGCGTCCGGGCGGAGAACTCGTCTATGTCACCTGTTCCCTGCTGCCGGAGGAAAACGATGCCCAGGTGGAGGCTTTCTGCACCGCCCATGGCGAGTTCGAGATCGTCCCGGCGCTGGAGACCTGGAACAGGCTTTTCGGCACGGCAAGCACACAGCCGCGCTCCAACGGACGGACGATCACCTTGAGCCCGGCCGCCACGGATACGGACGGATTCTTCTTTTGCCGCATGCAGCGCAGGCCGTGATCAGGCAGGGAAAGGCCTGAAAAAAGCAACGCGGAATCGCAGAAAGTTATTCTAGACTATTTGACACCAGTTTAATTTTCATCCAAGAGGGACGGGTTCGTTTCACGCAATGGCGCTCATGCGTCAAAGGAGAGACCATGATCCGCAAATCCGTTTTGGGCGCCAGTTTGGCGCTCCTGGTTGCCTCGGCAACCTTCGCGACCTGCCCGGCCGTCGCCGCGCCTGATCAGGCGGCTGTGCTGAAGCATTATGCGGCCATGGCCCAGGCGAAATACGAGGATTCACTGGCGACGGCCAAGGCTCTGGACAGCGCCATTGCTGCGCTCATCGCCAGCCCTAGCGAGGAGACCCTGAATAGCGCGCGGGCCGCCTGGATCAGGGCGCGCGTTCCCTACCAGCAATCGGAAGTCTATCGTTTCGGCAACGCCGTCGTCGACGACTGGGAAGGCAAGGTCAATGCGTGGCCGCTCGACGAGGGCCTGATCGACTATGTCGACGCCTCCTATGGAACAGAGAGTGACGGGAACACGCTCTATGTCGCCAATGTCATCGCCAACCCGAAGCTGAAAATCAACGGCAAGGAGGTCGACGCGACCAACCTCACGCCGGATTTCCTGTCCGGGACATTGCATGAAGCCGGCGAAATCGAAGCCAATGTCGCGACCGGATATCACGCAATCGAATTCCTGCTCTGGGGCCAGGATCTGAACGGCACCGGACCGGGGGCCGGCAATCGCCTCCATACCGATTTCGACACGAAGAATTGCACCGGCGGCAATTGCGACCGCCGCGCCGCCTATCTGAAGGCCGCCTCGGCGCTTCTCGTATCCGACCTCGAGGAAATGGTCGGGGCATGGCAACCCGACGGCGAAGCCACGAAGGCGGTCGAAGCCGATCCGAAGGCCGGCATTTCGAAGATCCTGACGGGAATGGGCTCGCTCTCCTACGGGGAACTCGCCGGCGAACGCATGAAGCTCGGTGTCCTGCTGCATGATCCGGAAGAAGAGCACGACTGCTTCTCCGACAACACCCATGCCTCCCATCTCAATGATGCGATCGGCATCGTGTCTGCCTATACCGGCGAATATGTCCGCGCCGACGGCACGAAGATGACCGGCCCGTCGCTTTCCGAACTGGTCGCCGCCAGGGACGCCGCTCTCGATGCCGAGATGAAGGCCAAGCTCAACAGGACGCTCGACGCCATGAACGCCATGGCCGAGCGCGCCGAAACTGTCGAGGCCTATGACCAGATGATCGGCGAGGGGAATGCGGAGGGCAACGCCACCGTGCAGGCGGCCATCGACGGGCTCATCGACCAGACCAGGACCATCGAACGCGTCATTGCGTCGCTTGATCTGGGCGGGATCGAGCTTGAAGGCTCCGATAGCCTCGATAATCCCAACGCCGTGTTCCAATAAGAAAAGGCGGGCCACCGGTTCCGCCGTGGCCCGGATTCCACCGATGACAGGCCTGATCTTCCGTCACAGCAGAATACTGCTCCTGACCGTATTCTCCTCCCTCGCCGGCCTGCCTGCGGTGAACGCCGGGGATCTGCCGGCGGAGAGGACCGATCTTTCGCCGAAGGATGCCAAAAGGGTCGAGCGGGTCGTCAGGCCGACCGCCGACTTCTCCAAAGCCGAGCCGTTCGAGCCGATGCAGGGCGGTGCTGCGACCTCGAGCTATCCGGTCAATGCCGATTCCTTTTCGCATTTCTCGTCGAACCTCACCTTTGCCGAGGAGGAGGAATTCAAGCTCGGCAATGCGCTGTTTCGAAAATTCTGGGTGTCGTCGCCCTCATCGACGCAGGCTTCCGACGGCCTCGGCCCGCTATTCAATGCGAGGGCATGCCAGAGCTGCCACCTGAAGGATGGCCGCGGGCATCCGCCGGAAGGCAACACGGACGCGACTTCGATGTTCCTCCGGCTTGCCCGGCCGGCACGTGACGACGCGGAACGTCAGATGATCGCCGATCTCAAGGCACTGAACTTTCCCGATCCCGTCTATGGCGAACAACTGCAGGACATGGCCGTGCCCGGCCTTGCGGCCGAAGGGCGGATGAAGATCACCTATACCGAGGAGGCCGTGATGCTTGCCGGAGGGGAGAAGGCCTCCCTGCGCCGGCCCCGCTATGAGATCGGCGATCTGCAATATGGTCAGCTTGATCCCGGAACGACGCTCTCGCCACGCATCGCCAATCCCATGATCGGCATGGGGCTGATCCAGGCGATCGCGGATGCCGATATTCGCGGCAAGGCCGACCCGGAAGATGCCGATGGCGACGGGATTTCCGGACGCGCGGCGCGCGCCCGCGATCACCGGACCGGCGAACTGAAGCTTGGCCGCTTCGGCTGGAAGGCCCAGAACGCTTCGGTCCGCGACCAGAGTTCGGGCGCCTTTGCCGGCGACATCGGCATCTCGACACCCGACGCCCAAAGACACTGGGGCGACTGCACGCAGGCGCAGGGCAAGTGCCGCGACATGCAGCATGGCGTGCAAAAGAGGCTCGGCGATACGGAAGCGCCCGATCCGGTGCTCGACCTCGTGACCTTCTACTCGGAAAACCTGGCGCCTCCGAAGCGCCGCGACGTCGAGGATGTCACAGTGCTCAAGGGCAAGTCGCTTTTCTACAATTCCGGCTGTATCGCCTGCCATACGCCGAAATACGTGACGAGCCGCAAAGCCGGGAACAAGGCACACCGCTTCCAGCTGATCTGGCCATATTCCGATTTCCTGCTGCACGACATGGGCGAGGGTCTGGCCGACGGCCAGCAGGTCGGCGATGCCGATGGCCGCGAATGGCGAACGCCGCCGCTTTGGGGCATCGGGCTGACCGACGATGTCAATGGTCACACCTTCTTTCTCCACGACGGCAGGGCGCGCAATCTGACCGAGGCCATCCTCTGGCATGGAGGAGAAGCCGAACAGGCCCGAAACACCTTCGCCGCAATGGCGCCCGACGAACGGCGAGCACTGATCACGTTCCTGGAGTCACTGTGATGCGGATTGCCCTTTCCTTGATCGCCTCGCTCTGCCTGGCTTTCCCGGCCGTGGCGCAGGACCGCAGTGCCGAAATCATCCCGATGGTCATGGAAAAGGCGGTGGATGATTTCATCCGCCCCGGCTACCGCCATTTCCGGCAAACAGCCGACGATCTCCAGACATCGATGCGGGCGCTTTGCGCAGAACCCTCCGCCGGCAACCTGAAGTCGGCCCGCACGGCCTTCGGCCAGACGGTTTCGGCGTGGTCGCGGATCGAGATCGTCCGGGTCGGACCCGTGATCGAAGACAACCGCTTCGAACGCATTCTCTTCTACCCCGACCGCAAGGGCACGGGCCTGAAGCAGGTGCAGGCGATCCTCGCAACACCGGATGAAAGCGCGGCCGCGGTCGAGACCCTTATGGACAAGAGCGTCGCGATGCAGGGGCTCGGTGCGCTGGAGTTCGTGCTCTTCGGTACCGGATCGGATATCCTGGCAAATGAAAGAAGCGGCTTTCGCTGTCGCTACGGCGCGGCGATTGCCGGCAATCTCCTGCGGCTCGGCGGTGAGCTTGCCGCCGAATGGGACAAGCCTGGCGGCATACAAGCAGCCTGGAAGCAACCCGGCCCGGACAATCCGGTTTTTCGCGACGGACGCGAGGCGATCACCGCCCTGCTCGGCATCCTCGTTCACGGCGCCGAGGCCATTCGCGACCATCGGATCGAGACCTTCTACAAGGGCAAGGACAGCAAGGCCTTCCCGCGCCAGGCGATCTATTGGCGTTCCGGCAATACCTGGAACTCGATCCACGGCAATCTCGAAGGCCTTCGCTCCCTGCTCGACCGGTCGGACATGGTTGCCCTGCTTGACGGGAATTCCCGTTCGGTCATCGCCTCCATCGATTTCGTCACCAGGTCCCTGATCCGAATGACCGAAGACATGAACCCGGATATCGAGGCGGCCGTCGCCGATGAAGCGGAGCGCGCCAGGCTCGATTTCCTGCTGCTCAACAGCAAGGACCTGATCATGCGGCTGAGCGACGAATTCGGCGGCGCAATCGGACTTGGGGCGGGCTTCTCCTTCTCGGACGGGGATTGACGATGACGCGGAGCGTGCTGATCGACAGGCGCGTGTTCGTCAAGGCGGCGGGTTCGGCCTTCCTCGCCGCGCTTGCGCCGCGCGGAGCTCTCGCGCTCGAACGCGCCGGCGCCGTCTTCGCATCCGGCTATCGCGCTCCCGATGGCTCCTTCGGTCTCGCCCTTCTCAGCGAACGCGGAGAACGCGTTGCCGGCATCGACCTTCCGGGGCGTATTCACGGCCTTGGCTTCTGCCCTGCCACCGGCAAGACCGTCGCCTTCGCCCGCCGGCCGGGAACCTTTGCAGTCGTCTTCGACGCCAGGGGGACTTCGCAACCCGTTATCCTCACCTCGGGCGAGAACCGGCACTTCTTCGGCCATGGGCATTTTTCGCCGGACGGACGACTGCTCTATGCCAGCGAGAACGACTTCGACAACAACCGCGGCGTGATCGGACTTTACGATGCCCGTGACGGATTTCGCAGGATCTGCGAGTTTCCGGCCCATGGCATCGGCACCCATGACATGACGGTCAGCGATGACGGACGCCTGCTGATCATCGCCAATGGCGGCATCGCCACCCATCCGGATTTCGGCCGCACCAAGCTCAACCTCGGCCATATGGAGCCCTCGCTGGTGATCGCCGATGCCACGACCGGCGTGCTGATCGAGAAACACGTGCTTCCCCCGTCGCTACGCCAGCTCTCGACCCGGCATCTCGCGATCGGCAAAAACGGCCGCGTGTGGTTCGCCTGCCAGTACGAAGGAGCGCGCAACGACCTGCCGCCGCTGATCGGACATTTCGGCAAGGGTGAGGACATATCCTTCGTCGGGCTGCCGGAAGACACCACCATCGGCCTTGCCAATTACGTGGGCGCGATTGCCATCAACCGGCAGGAGGGACTTGTCGGCGTCACCTCGCCCAGGGGCGGGCTCGCCGTCACGCTGGATGCGAAGACCGGCAAGGTGGTCCATGAGCAGCGCATTGCGGACGCCGCCGGCATCGCACCCGGCGCAGGGGGCTTTGCCGTTTCCTCCTATGGCGGGCGTTTCGCGGCCACGCAAAGCCCCGTCGCATGGGACCAGCACATTGTTCGCCTTGCCCTTGGCAGATGACACGCGCGCGCTATCTCTTCTCCATGCGAAAGATCCTGACCCATATCGTGTTCATTGCGCTCGTCGTCGGGCTCGGCATCATTTCCGGGCTCTCCAACATGCCGGGCGACTGGTATCAATCGCCACAAAAGCCGTTCTTCAACCCGCCAGGCTGGGTCTTCGCGCCGGTCTGGACCGTGCTCTACATCCTGATCGGCATCGCCGGAGCCCGGATCTGGGACAAGGCGCCGGCTTCTTCGGCCATGCAATTGTGGTTCGGCCAGATGATTTTCAATTTTCTCTGGTCGCCCGCGTTTTTCGGTCTCCAGAGCCCGACCATGGGCCTCCTGGTGATCGTGCCGCTTCTCGGGCTGATCCTCGCCTTCATCTGGCAAGCCAACCCGGTCGATCGGCCCGCGAGCCTTCTGTTCCTGCCCTATGCGGCATGGGTCGGTTTCGCCACGTTGCTCAATGCATCTCTCGTTCTTCTCAACTGATTTATCCATTCGTTCCGCTTGCGTGCTGAATGAGAGCATGCCAATTTCGCGGCTGCGAGAGGGCCTGTAATAATGAGCGATATCAACAGCGGAGACGTCCGCGAGCGTATCAGGGAGAGCTTTGCGCGCCAGGGCGCCATGCACACGCTCGGCGCGGAACTCACCAGCGTCAGCCAGGGCGTCGTCGAAATCGAAATGCCCTTCGACGAGAAGTTGACGCAGCAGCATGGCATCCTGCATGCCGGCGTGATTTCGGCCGCGCTCGATACCGCCTGCACCTATAGTGGCTATACGATGATCAGGCCGGACGTCTCGCTGTTGACGATCGAATTCAAGGTCAACCTGATGTCGCCCGGCAAGGGTGAGCGTTTCCTGTTTCGGGGCGAGATCACAAAACCCGGCACCACCATCATCGTGGCCGACGGACGCGGCTACGCCATCGGCGACGGCCCGGCCAAATTGATCGCCTCGATGACCAGCACCATGATGGTCGTGCGCGGCCGCGAAGGAATATCCGGGTGAAATTCGAACTCAAATCCGTCTCCGGAAAATCCATCCTGTTCGTCATGGCGGTCGATGCGGAATACGGTCCGTTTCTGCGGTCGCGCATCACCCCGCTGATGACCGGCGTCGGTCCGGTCGAGGCCGCCGTGACGCTGACGCGCGCGGTCTCCGCGCTTGAGGCCGGCGGCAAGATGCCGGATCTTGTCGTCTCGCTCGGCTCGGCGGGCTCGAACCGGCTGGAGCAGACGGGAATCTACCAGGTCGCTTCGGTCTCCTACCGCGACATGGACGCCTCGCCGCTCGGTTTCGAGAAGGGGCGAACGCCGTTTCTGGACCTGCCTGCGGTTATCGAACTACCGCTGCGCATTCCGGGCATTCCGGAGGCAAGCCTTTCGACCGGCGCCAACATCGTTTCCGGCACCGCCTATCATTCGATCGACGCCGACATGGTCGATATGGAGACTTTTGCGGTGTTCCGCGTCTGCGACGCCTACAAGCTGCCGCTGATCGGGCTTCGCGGTATTTCCGACGGCAAGGGCGAGCTTCGGCACGTCGGCGACTGGACGGAATATCTGCATGTCATCGACCAGAGGCTCTCGGCAGCCGTGGACGACCTGTTCGGCGCGCTGGAAGACGGCATATTCTGGTTCTAGGGCCGGACGTCGACGCGAAAATTTCGCGTTCCGGGGCAATTCTGAGATTGCCAGAACGGGCGGTTTTCTTTAAAGGCTCGACATGACCCAGACAGCCCATCCCGACAGTGTCCTCATCATCGATTTCGGCAGCCAGGTAACGCAGCTGATCGCCCGGCGCGTTCGCGAGGCAGGCGTCTATTGCGAGATCGTTCCCTTCCAGTCCGCCGAAAGCGCCTTTTCCCGGCTGAAGCCCAAGGCTGTCATCCTCTCGGGAAGCCCCGCGTCGACCCTCGAGGAAGGAAGCCCGCGCGCGCCACAGATCATTTTCGACAGCGGCGTGCCGGTCTTCGGCATCTGCTACGGCCAGCAGACCATGTGCATGCAGCTCGGCGGCAAGGTCGAGGGCGGACATCACCGCGAGTTCGGCCGCGCCTTCCTCGAAATCGACAAGGAATGTCCGCTGTTCGAAGGACTCTGGTCGGCGGGGTCGCGCCATCAGGTGTGGATGAGCCACGGCGACCGGGTCACCGCCATTCCGCCGGGCTTCGAGGTCGTGGCAACCTCTTCAAACGCGCCTTTTGCCTTCATCGCCGACGAGAAGCGCAAATATTACGCCGTGCAGTTCCATCCGGAAGTGGTTCACACCCCGGACGGCGCGAAGCTGATCGCCAATTTCATCCACAAGATCGCCGGCATCAAGGGCGACTGGACGATGTCCGCTTATCGCGCCAACGCCGTCCAGGCCATCCGCGACCAGGTGGGAGACAAGCGCGTCATATGCGCACTGTCCGGCGGCGTCGACTCTTCCGTCGCGGCTCTTTTGATCCACGAGGCGGTCGGCGACCAGCTGACCTGCATCCTCGTCGACCACGGCCTGATGCGCAAGAACGAGGCGGCCGATGTCGTCGCCATGTTCAAGGAACACTATAACCTGCACCTGATCCATGTCGACGCGGTCGACCGCTTCGTCGGCGAGCTCGAGGGTGTCAGCGATCCGGAAACCAAGCGCAAGATCATCGGCCGCCTGTTTATCGAGACCTTCGAAGACGAGGCCAAGAAGCTCGGCGGGGCCGACTTCCTCGGCCAGGGCACGCTCTATCCGGACGTCATCGAGAGCGTCTCGTTTACCGGCGGCCCGTCGGTGACGATCAAGTCCCACCACAATGTCGGCGGCCTGCCGGAACGCATGAATATGCAGCTCGTCGAGCCGCTGCGCGAGCTGTTCAAGGACGAGGTTCGCGTTCTCGGCAAGGAACTGGGTCTTCCCGACAGCTTCATCGGCCGCCATCCCTTCCCCGGTCCGGGCCTTGCCATCCGCTGCCCGGGCGGCGTGACCCGCGAGAAGCTCGACATCCTGCGCGAAGCCGACGCCATCTATCTCGACGAGATCCGCAAGGCGGGTCTCTACGACGCCATCTGGCAGGCTTTCGCCGTGCTCCTGCCGGTGCAGACCGTCGGCGTCATGGGCGATGGCCGCACCTATGAATTCGTCTGCGCGCTGCGCGCCGTGACCTCGGTCGACGGCATGACGGCCGACTTCTACCACTACGATATGGAATTCCTCGGCCGCGCCGCCACCCGGATCATCAACGAGGTCCGCGGCATCAACCGCGTCGTCTACGACGTCACCTCGAAACCGCCCGGCACGATCGAGTGGGAATAAGTCCCGGACTTGGCCCTCGGGTGGAGCTACCCTGGTTCCACCCACTTTCCTCCAAACGCCACTCCCGCGCCAAAACAGCTGCCAACGACATGTGCGCCGACTAAACGCCAGTCGACCTTGAACGGAGGCAGGCGAGGGTCAATTGCGCCCTTCGGAGATAGATCCTATGCTCTCGTGCCAGACCAGCGCGGTGGAGGGGTCATGATGCGACGGGTAGCCCCTATGGTATACCTCATCGGTGCCACGAACGCGGCCCGTTCCCTCTTTGCTTGCCTGGTGATCCTCGCTTTCGCGCTCAGTCCTTGCGGGACAATCGACGCTTTCGCGGATGACGAAACAGCGATGCGTCTGAGCGGGGCCTGCCAAGGATCCTATCCCGGATGGCTGCGCGGCGTGGTTGATGGCTACAACGAGCTCACAAGCAGTCCGGTGGAAAACCCAACCCTCGTCCTGAAGCGGATACCCACACCCGAACAGCTCTCCGTGAGCGACGCGCGCCTCGGCTTTGGCGACGGATTGCAGGCAGGCTTCAAGCTGGGTGTTGCCTATGGCGTGGAACTGCGAAAGGCGGCCCGGACGCGTGATGACGTTTCCCAAAAGATGGCAGATCTGACGGCACAATTCCAAGCCTACATACAAACACACTGTATAGAGCCAGCCGCCGCGTTGAACTGGGACACAACCTTCATGAATGACAGGGGCACCTCGACCGTCTCCAGCCTGAACGAAGCCCAGCTCGCCATGCATCTTGCTGCCACCGCCAATCAGATGGCTATCCAAGCCGAAAATATGGCCCGAGAAGCCAAGGAGGCCGAGGCAAAAGGGGACCAACCGGTGGTCATGGCCTTGAGAGCCGCTGCGCAGTCCTCTGCCCAGACCGCAGAGGGTTTTGCCCGGATGGCCAAAAGCCATGCCGCCACCGGTCGCGAGGAAGCAGTCCAGGCCATCATCGATGCACAGGCCGCCGCCGACAGGGCCAGAAAAGCCGCCGACAGCATCGGCGGCTAGGGCCGATCGAGTGGGGATGATGGATATCGAAGCAGGTGAGAGCGCCGGGATGCTTACCGTCTGCTGAGGTATTTCATGCCGGTATCGCACATGACGGTCACGATGGTGGCGCCCGGCTTCAGGCGCTGCGCCAGCCGCAGGGCGGCGGCGATATTGGCGCCGGTGGAGGTTCCGGCGAAGAGCCCTTCCTCCCGTGCCAGCCGGTCGGCCATTTCACGCGCCTCATCGGTCGAAACCCGCTCAATCCCGTCGGCGATTTTCGGACGCCAGAGCGGAACGACATATCCGGCGCCGATCCCGTCGATCCTGTGGGCTCCCGTCTGCCCACCGGAAAGCACCGGGGATTCGGAGGGCTCGACCGCCACGATACTGATGTCCCCGTTGCGGCGGCGAAGCGCTTCCGCCGTGCCCCGCAGAGACGCGGCGGTGCCGACGCTCTGGACGAAGCCATCGACCTGCCCACCGGTTTGCAGCCAGATCTCCTCCGCCATCCTGTGATAGGCCGAAATCTGGTCCACGTTGTTCATCTGGTCGGTCCAGAAGGCCCCGGTGTCCGCCGCAACGAGGCGCGCCGCCTCGATCATGTCGCGGGTCAGCTTTTCCGTCATGCGCCCGCCGTCGCTCGGCACGATCTGCAGCTTGGCCCCCAGGACCTTCATATGTTCCAACTTCTCCCGGGCAAAGGCGTCGGATGTCACGATATGAAGGGGATATTGCTTCACCGCACAGACCAGAGCCAGCGAAACGCCGGTGCTGCCGCCGGTATATTCGACCACCGAACCGCCCGCCTTCAGGCGCCCGTCCGCTTCTGCCGCCTCGATCATGGCAAGCGCCATCCGGTCCTTCATGCTGCCGGTCGGATTCTCGCTTTCGACTTTCAAAAGGATGCGGGATCCATTTTCCGGCACGACGTTGCGCAAGGGGACAAGGCTGGTATTGCCGATGCCATCAAGAATGCTGGTCCGCAATCCGTTCATGATGTTTCTCCACTTTCCTGGTGCCGCTCGAGCCAGATCTTCAGCGCGACGGCATTGTTTCGTTGCTCGTCACGGGCGGCATAAAGCAGGGTCACCGGCCCCTTCCGCAGGAGCGCCAGCAAATCCCGCGCGGAAGCCTGAGCGGCAGCGCCTTCCATCTCGGCGAAATAGGCAGCGCAAAATGCATCCCAATCCGCCGGCTTGCCATGGAACTGCTTGCGCAGGGCATCGCTCGGGGCGATGTCGCGGAGCCAGAGATCGATTCCGGCCTTCTCCTTGGAAATTCCGCGCGGCCAAAGCCGGTCGACGAGAATGCGGGTCCCGTCGTCAGCGCTCTGCGGTTCATAGACGCGCTTCAGCGCAAGCTCCATCGCAGTCTCCATGTTCAGTTCGCCCGGTCGCTGCTCGCTCGTCCTGCCTGTGGCCCTTCCATGAGTGTGATTCCATGTATATACATAGAATTATGACCACACGAAAGCAACAGCCCAAGACGCTGCGCACGGACGCCCGGGCGCTGGTTGAAACTTGCGCCGGCTGGAACAGCCGGTTGGCGGCGCGACGCATCAGCAATTTCCTCGACCGCGAGATGGCAGCCGCCGGACTAACCGTCACCCAGGTCGGCCTGATGGCGCAGATCGCCGCGATGACCGACGACACGCTGGGCACACTCGCCAAACGCTCCGGCCTCGAACAATCGACCCTGTCGCGCAATCTGCGCACCCTCGAAAACGCCGGGCTGGTCGAGATCGCCGTGGTCGAGACGGATCTCAGGCGCCGCGCCGTGTGGCTCACCGAGACCGGGGCCAGACAGCTCGAAGCGGCCATCCCGGTCTGGCGCGAGGCACATGCCAAACTGTCCCGGCTGATCTCGCCGGATCTGGCCGTTCGCCTGGCCGAGCAGACGGAGAGACTTGCCGGCGCATGAGCGTCTCCGAGGGCCTGGCAACCCACCCCTCTGTCCTCCATCCGCCTGTTGACGAAGGGCGCCAATCAATGATAGTAATTACTCACTATCTTTCAGATTGGCCAACCGCATGTCACGAAAGCAGCTTCCAGCCGAAGAGCGGCGCGCCCAAACCGTCGAGGCGGTCGTCGAGCTTGCCGGCGCCCAGAACCCCAGCGAGATCACCACCGATGCGATCGCCAGGCACATGAACCTGACGCAGGGTGCGCTGTTTCGCCATTTCCCGAACAAGGATGCGATCTGGCGTGCGGTCATGGAGTGGGTAAAGGGCCGGTTGCTGGACCGCATCGATCGCGCGGCTGCGGAGGCGCGAACGCCCATCGAGGCATTGCGGGCCATGTTCATGAGCCATGTCGAGTTCCTGATCGAGCATCCCGGCGTTCCACGAATGATGTTCGGGGAGTTGCAGCGGGCCGAAACCACCCCTGCCAAGAAGATCGCCCGCGCCCTGATGCAGAGCTATGCCGAGCGGATCGGGCGCAAGCTCGAGGAAGGCAAGAGCGCCGGAGACGTCGCGGCCGAGACAAACACGAAGGCGGCGGTCATGCTGTTCATCGGAACCATCCAGGGTCTGGTGATGCAATCCCTGCTCTCGGGCGACATCGAGCTCATTCGCAAGGACGCCGGCAATGTTTTCGAGATCTATATGCGCGGAATCAGCCGATGATCCCCGCCTCAAGCGCCTCAAACCGGGAGTGATATCAGGAAAATGGCCCAAGGTTCAGGAATGCGTATTGCCGGCATCGTCGCCGGTGCCGTTGCCGTCATATTCGGCCTGCTGACAATCTTTTCCGGAGGCCAGGCGCTCTTCGGCAACGAGGCCGCACGGGCCGCGGTCGGCGCGGCCGTGCCCTTCGTCCTGTGGTTCAATTTCGGGGCGGGCTTTGCCTATGTCGTAGCCGGCATCGGCTTGCTGATGCGCGCCGGCTGGGCCGCCCGGCTCGCGGCATTGATTGCGGGCGCCACCGTTCTCGTGGCCCTCGCCTTCGCCGTCCATGTCCTTTCGGGCGGGGCATACGAGATGCGTACGGTCGGGGCGATGGCCCTGCGCAGCCTCGTCTGGATCGTCATCGCAGTCGTCGCCCGACGCATGCCCCTCAAGCTCGGTTGAACACCATGGAAAAATCTCGCGACACGCAAGACGAAAACCTCCCGACCAGCCCGCCGGCGGCCGGGCGGCGCGTCCGCTCGCTTCTTCGCAAACCCGTCGTAAAATATCCCCTGGCGGTAGCCGGAATCGTCGCGCTCGCTGTGTTCGGCTCCCAGTTCTACAAGAATCGTCCCATCCCGGTCGAGGTTGCCGCAATCGAGCATAACGTCCCGGTTCGCGTCTTCGGTCTGGGCACGGTCGAGGCACGGGTCATGTCGAAAATCGGCTTTGAGGTCGGCGCGACATTGGTCGAACTCAACGCCGACCACGGGGACCGCGTCAAGAAGGGTGATGTCCTTGCGCGTCTCAACCTCGGCGAACAGGAGGCCAAGGTCGCGAAGGCGAAAGCGGCCTTGATAAGCATGGAAGCGAATATCGAAAGAGCCAGGGCCGGCCTTGAAAAGACACGCGCCATTCTCCTGCAGAAACAGGAGGCCAACCAGCGCACGCAGGCGCTGGTCGGACGCAATGTCGTATCCCGCGAGACGGCCGAGGAAGCCCAGCGCGAAGAGGACGTGGCGAAGGCTGACGTCTCGGTGGCGCAGAGCGAGATCGATGTCGCCAAGGCTTCGCTCACCGACGCCCGGGCCCAGCTGCAATTCGAGGAGACGATGCTCCGGCACCGGACGCTCGTAGCCCCCTACGACGCGATCGTGATCGAGCGCCAGAAGGAACTCGGCACGGTCGTCAAGGCTGGCGACCCGATCTTCACCCTGATAGCGGACCAGAGCTATTGGGGCCTCGCCTATGTCGACGAGGCGCTTGCCGGCTTCATCCGGGAGGGGCAGCACGTCGATGCCCGCCAACGTTCACGCCCGCAGGATGTGTTCACAGGACGGGTCGAACGCATCAGCCTGGAAAGCGACCGCGTGACCGAGGAAAGGCGGGTCTTCATCAAGGGCGACAATCCGCCGGACCAGATCTATCTCGGAGAACAGGTGGAGTTTTGGATCACGGTCGCCACCCTGGATTCCGCGCTCCTCGTGCCGGAGGCGGCAGTGCAAGGCTACGATGGCGTGCAAGGCAAGGTCTGGACGGTTGAATCCGGACAGCTGCAGCTCAGGTCCGTCACGTTCCGTCACCGCACGGAGGACGCGCGGCTCGAAATTGTCAGCGGCGTGCCGGAAGGCGCGCAAGTCGTAAGCCGTGTCGAAAGCGGTTTCCATGAGGGCCGCATGGTTCGCGTAGCCGGGACACCAGAGAAATGAATCTTGCCTATCGCGACATCCGGCACAGTCTTGGACGCTTCCTTCTGACCTGCGTAGGCCTCGGCCTGCTGCTCGGCGTCGTGCTGGCGATGATTGGCATCTACCGCGGGCTTGTGGTCGACGCGCTGACCATAGCGCGCGCTCCCGCCGTCGACCTGTGGGTGGTGGAAGCCAATACGCGCGGCCCCTTCGCTGAGGCTTCGCGCATCCCCGGCGATGTTCGCGAGACCGTCGCCCGGATGGCCGGTGTCGCGACGGCGGGCAGCATTACTTACCAGACGGTCGAGGCGGAGTATCGCGGCGGCAAGCTCAGGCTCTACGTGATCGGCTACGAACCGACCCGCCCCGGCGGACCGCCGGAAATCGCTGTCGGCCGCGGGATCGGGCGCAGTCATTACGAAATGGTCGCCGACATATCGAGCGGGCTGGCTATCGGAGACCGCATCGCGCTCGGCCGGCACACCTTCACCATCGTCGGCCTGACCCGGCATCAGGTCAATTCGGGCGGCGACCCGGCAACCTACATCACGCTCTCGGACGCGCAGAAACTGCAATTCGACCTTTCCCCTCCCGCAGCGCGCGTACAGATTGCGCGCGGCATCGGCGGTTCCGGCAGTGACAACGTCAACGCCGTCGTCGCCCGCCTCCAGCCCGACGCGTCGCCGGAAGCCGTGGCAGAATCGGTCCGGCGCTGGAAACATCTCTCTGCCATCACACAGGAGGCGCAGGAGACCATTCTGACGCGTTCGCTCGTTGACCGGGCCCGGCGTCAGATCGGCCTCTTCACCTCGCTGCTGCTCATCGTTTCGGCGGTGATCATAGCGCTCATCATCTACACGATGACGATGGAGAAGCTGAAGCAGATTGCCACGCTCAAGCTGATCGGCGCGCCGGACAGCACCATCGTCGGCATGATCGTCCAGCAGGCGCTGGCGCTCGGCCTCATCGGCTTCACGATCGGCGCCACGTTGATCCTCAACATCAAGGACTACTTTCCGCGCCGCGTCGTCCTCGAGCCAGACAACATCCTGACGCTCGGAGCGATCGTTTTTGCTGTCTGCCTGCTCTCGAGTGCGCTGGGCGTCCGCGTGGCGCTCAAGGTGGATCCGGCGACGGCGCTCGGAGGCTGACATGACGAACGTAACCGATATCGCCCCACTCGTGCGGCTCGAAGGCATCTCCAAGCATTTCGGCGAGGGGGAAACCCGCGTCGACGCCTTGCGCAACGTTTCGATCGACATCCACCCCGGCGAGGTCGTCGCGCTCCTCGGCCCCTCCGGATCGGGCAAGACGACACTTCTCAACGTCATCGGCTGCATCATCGATCCGTCCTCCGGGTCGATGGAGCTGGATGGTGAACGCGTCGTCGACAACGGTCGCTGGCTGCGCTCCAATCTGCGGCAATTGCGCCTCGACAAGATCGGCTTCATCTTCCAGTTTCACAACCTAATCCCGTTCCTCGACGCGACCGACAACGTTGCCCTGGTGCTGCAATTGACCGGAATGGACGCAACGCCCGCGAAGCGGCGCGCCCACGAACTCCTCGACTATCTCGAAGTCGGTCACCGCAAGAACTCCATGCCGGCAAAACTGTCGGGCGGCGAGGCCCAACGCGTGGCAATCGCGCGCGCGCTCGCCAACCAGCCCCGCATCATCCTCGCGGACGAACCGACCGCGGCGCTCGATTCCAAGCGCGCCGGAATCGTCATGGATCTGCTGCGCAAGGTTGCCGTCGAGCACGATGCGGCCATCATCGCCGTCACCCACGACGAGAAGATATTCGACCGCTTCGACAAGATCTTCAACCTGCGCGACGGCCGGCTGGAGGATTCGGACATCATTCCGGAGCCGCCCCACGCGGGGCCCTGATCGCACGCCTCGACACCGTTTACCCGCCTGCGCACTCGGCGCCGCAATGTGGGGCTTGCCCCATGGCAACCGGAAGGCGTCCGAAAGTCTTCGCAATATCAGTAAATTATAATAGTATAAAATATAGCATCGCGTGATCGACGGTGAAATTTTGCCTATACAATCGACCGTTCTATTACACGCACATACTATCCTTCAGATCCCGCAAAATACACCTGGTGCCTTCTCTTCCCGAACTCACTCTTTGTAAACCAATTCATATTAACTTTCATATTTAACGGAGCGATAACCATCTTTTTCTTCGCCCGTTCCTTTCTTTTTGAGAATTTTTGGCGAGGAGAGCCGCCGTGAATATGATTGCCGAACAATCTAAATCTGCCCTGGCCCAACACAAGGTCGACCGTCCCCACCCTACCTCTGGTGACAGCGATACGATCGAACGCCGCCTCGAATTCATGCAGATCGAAGAGCACGATCTCCAGAGCATCCGCTCGCTGAAATCGATCGTCGAAAGGGAATTGCCGCACGGCCTCGACAAGTTCTACGCGCAGCTTCGCAAGACGCCCGAAGTCAGCCGTTTCTTCAATTCCGAGGCGCATATCGACCGTGCCAAGGGCGCGCAGACGGGCCATTGGAGCAATATCTCCAGCGGCAACTTCAACACCGACTATGTCGCGAATGTCCGCACCATCGGACAGGTTCATGCCCGGATCGGGCTTGAGCCACGGTGGTATATCGGCGGCTATGCAATCGTGCTCGACCACCTGATCCAGCAGGTCGTGAGCGAAGTCTTCCCGAAGAAGTCGCTGATCGGCAAGCGTCGCATGGAGGCCGAAGAGGCAGGCAAGGCGCTCGGCAATCTCGTCAAGGCCGTCATGCTCGACATGGACCTGGCAATCTCCGTCTATATCGATGAGGCCGAAGCGGCGAAGCAGAAGGCGCAAGCCGAGGCCATCGCGTCGGAACGGGCGCTCGTCAGCAACATTTTCGGCACCGCCATGGCGCGCATCGCCGCGAAGGACCTCACCCATTGCATGAGCGAAGACGTACCGGACGCCTATCAGTCCGTTTGCAACGATTTCAACGATGCGGTTCAGCAACTCTCGGAAACGATCGGGCGGATCGCGGGCGGCACGCAGCAAATCCGCGCCAGCACCGGGGAAATCCAGACGGCCTCCGAAGACCTGGCCAAGCGCACGGAGCGCCAGGCCGCTTCCCTTGAGGAATCGGCTGCGTCGCTCGAGGAAATAACGACGACCGTGAATGATGCGAGCCGGCGTGCCGACGAAGCCGGAAAGCTGGTGGAGAAGATGAGAGACGGCGCGCAACGGTCCGGCGAGGTCGTCAAGCGCGCCGTTTCGGCGATGGATGCGATCGAGACCTCCTCCAGTGAGATCAGCAACATCATCGGCGTCATCGACAGCATTGCCTTCCAGACCAATCTGCTCGCGCTCAATGCCGGCGTGGAGGCGGCGCGCGCGGGAGATGCCGGAAAGGGCTTTGCGGTCGTCGCCCAGGAGGTGCGCGAACTGGCGCAGCGCTCGGCGCAGGCCGCCCGCGAAATCAAGATGCTGATCACGAATTCCGGCGAACAGGTCCGCAACGGTGTCGCCCTCGTCGGCGAAACCGGACAGGCGCTCGAGGTCATTGCTTCCGAGGTCGTCGAACTCAATCACCATATCGGGGCGATCGTTCAGTCGGCCCGCGAACAGGCCACGGCGCTGAAGGAGATCAATACCGCAATCGGCAGCATGGATCAGGCGACCCAGCAGAATGCGGCGATGGTCGAGCAATCCACGGCAGCTACCCATTCGCTCGCCGGCGAAGTGTCGAGGATCGTCGACATGGTTCAGGAGTTCAATGTCGCCGACAGGCACAGAGGGTCCTCTGCCCTTCCCGAATCAGCCGCTCCCGTCCGGCGGCCCGTTCCCGCCAGCCCTGCCGCCGAGCCCCGGGCAAACCGCCCGCCGGTTCAGATGATGAAGAAGCGACTGGCACAGGCATTCGGAACCGAGGGAAAGTCAGCAGCAGCCGCGGACTGGGAAGAATTCTGACCAGGAGACCAGGGAAGCGCCGGGCCCGCATTCCGGCGCATCATCAACGGCTGATGCTTCTCCATGTTTTCGATATGCCCGACTGTCAATGCTTTGATGAGGAACCGCTCGATGACCGATATTCTCTTCAGTCACGCCGTGCATAGACCGGGCACTCTCCCGTTTTCTTGAATACACAAAAGGTACTTTCTTGTGAGCGCCGCAACAAATCCCAGTGCCGAGACTTATGTAACCGACGAAATACTCCGCAAGATCGTCCTGGAAATGGACGATGGGATCATCGCCATCGACGCCAGCAGCACCATCCTCTTCTGCAACCGTTCCGCGGAAGCCCTGTTTCTGGCCCGCCAAGGCAGCTTGGTGGGCAAGTCGCTCGATTGCCTTCTTCCGCCGCGCTTCAGGCGAATGCATACGCACTATCTGCAGGACTTTCGCGACGGCGCGGTTGATGCACGCTACATGGGCAGCCGGCGCGCATCCATCGTGGGATTGCGCACCGATGGCACAGAAGTCCATCTGGGCGCCACGATCCTGCGCACAAGCGGCCCGAACGGACCGGTCTTCATCGCGGTCATGCGGGATCTGACAGAGCGGCTGAACCACCAGAGCGCGCTCGAACGCCTGGCCAATACCGATCCGCTGTCGGGCATATACAACCGCCGGGCCTTCACCAGTCTGGCGAAGGAGGAGCTGTTGCGAAGCCGGCAGGCGGGAATGCCGGCATCGATCGTCCTGTTCGACCTCGATCACTTCAAATCCGTCAACGACAATCACGGCCACGATGTCGGCGATACGGTGATCTGTGAATTCACCAATCTCATGAAGCCTGCTCTTCACAGTGGAGACATCGTCGCGCGCTGGGGCGGGGAGGAATTCATCGCCCTGATGCCGAACACCAGCCTGGATCGCGCAACCGCGATCGCGGAGATGGTTCGGCAGCGTTTCGAGCTTGTGGGGTTTGCCCTGGAAAGGGGCCAGAGCCTGCGCTTGACCGCAAGCGCCGGCGTCGTCTGCTGCGAAGACAGCCGGGATGATCTGGAAAGCATGATCAAGCATGCTGACAGGGCACTGTATGTGGCGAAAAGCGGCGGCCGCAACTGTGTTGCTCACGCTCCGCCTCTCACCGATCTCGCCGGATACACCGTCACCCACACTCCGATGCGCGCATGAGATGATTGCCCCGGTGCGGGACAGCGTTTTCCTTCGCGGCTCTTCGTGATAGTGGGTGCGAGGGAAACATACGGATTTTGGACATGACTGCGGCGATCTACGGCATCAGGAATTGCGACACGATGAAGAAGGCCCGCCAGTGGCTCGACGATCACGCGATCGCCTATTCCTTCCACGACTACAAGACTTCCGGAATAGACCGCGAAAGCCTTCAACGCTGGTGCGACGAAATGGGATGGGAAACCGTCCTGAACCGCTCCGGAACGACCTTCCGAAAGCTGCCGGAGGAGGCACGGGCAAATCTCGATCGGTCGAAGGCCATCGAACTGATGCTCGCGCAGCCGTCGATGATCAAGCGCCCGGTGCTGGAAGCCGGGGGCAGGCTGCTGATCGGCTTCAAGCCGGATTTCTACGACCGTTTCTTTGCCGGCTAAAGGGTGGCATATGTCGAAAACCACGCGCGCCACCCAGATGCTCGCCAAGGCGGGCGTCGCCTTTTCCGTCCACACCTATGACTATGACCCCGATGCCGAACGCATCGGCCTGCAGGCGGCCGAGGCGCTCGGCGAGAATCCCTGCCGCGTGCTCAAGACACTGATGGCGGAACTCGACGGCAAACCGGTCTGCGTCGTACTGCCCTCGGACAAGGAGGTCAGCATGAAGAAGCTGGCGGCCGCCTTCGGAGGCAAATCTGCGGCGATGATGAAGCCTGCCGATGCGGAACGGCTGACGGGCTATCATGTCGGCGGTATCAGTCCCTTCGGCCAGAAGAAATCCGTGCCGACGGCCATCGAGATTGCCGTTCTTTCAGAGCCGCAGGTCTATATCAACGGCGGCCAGCGCGGGCTGCAGGTAAGGCTCGCGCCGCAGGATGCGCTCGCGGCACTCGGCGCGATCGCAGCACCGCTGGTGGCCTAGCCAGAAGACGGCCGTGCCGAGGCTAGTGCCCGGAGAGCAGCTCTCAGGGACCAGCCATGTGGAATGTTGTTCGGTTCTGGAAGCTGAAAGACCTTTTGCCCACCCACACGAGCACTCCGCAGTGGTCCATTCTTGTTGGCGTCACGGGTGACAACGATCCATTCAATTGACCTCGCGGCTAGTGCTCGATCTGCCTCATCCTTGTAAAGCTTTGTCTTCTTTCTCTTGCTACCTCCCTTGAGGGGCACTTCCTTCCAGTACTCAAGCTCGCCGTTAGTTGCCCACCGAACGTTATCCTCAAACCCACCGAAACGTCGCTCAGCCTCGGGCAGACCCGGCTCATCAAATCCAAGGATTCTTTCCGTGCGAATATTGCACCTCGCGCGTGTCGATTGAATGAACCGGTGCAGCTCTGGTTTGTCTTCCGCAGACGGAATCTCCAGCTCTTGTTCACGCGTGAGCCAGATTTCAAACTCTTCTCCGGGCAATTCATCTGCCAGATCGATCTGGTTGAAAAACAGGAAATCCCAGCAGTTGTTATCTAGATAGACCTTTATCATTGATGCCTACCCACCATTTAACATGGTAATGACGATCTTCGATGAGAAGATTATGGCTCCATCGAAGCATTCAACACCAGCCTGGAGTATTGCATGACCCTCCCCGATTTCACCAGCGTCGTCGATCCGGCAAAACTCGAAAAGCTTGCCGAAGTGGCCATCAGGGTCGGCCTGCAATTGCAGAAGGACCAGGATCTCGTAATGACGGCGCCGATCGCCGCCCTGCCCTTGGCGCGCCTTATCACCAAACACGCCTATATGGCCGGCGCCGGGATCGTCACGACCTTCTTTTCCGACGAGGACATGACCCTGTCGCGCTACGCGCATGCCCCGGACGCGAGCTTCGACAAGGCATCCGGCTGGCTCTATGACGGCATGGCCAAGGCCTTCGAGAAGGGTGCCGCAAGGCTTGCGATTGCCGGCGACAACCCGATGCTCTTGTCGAACCAGGATCCGGCCAAGGTCGCGCGCGCCAACAAGGCGAATTCCATCGCTTACAAGCCGGCTCTCGAACATATCGCCAATTTCGACATCAACTGGAACATCTGCTCCTATCCGAACCCGTCCTGGGCGAAGCTCGTCTTCCCCGGCATCCCGGTCGACGAGGCTGTGCGCATGCTTGCAGACGCGATCTTCGCCGCCTCGCGTGTTGATCAGGCTGACCCGGTCGCGGCCTGGGCCGCGCACAACGCGGAACTTCGCAAGCGGTCGACGTGGCTGAACGGCGAGCGCTTCTCCGCGCTGCACTTCACCGGACCCGGCACCGATCTTATGGTCGGACTGGCGGATGGCCACGAATGGCATGGCGGAGCGTCCACCGCCAAGAACGGCGTCACTTGCAATCCGAACATCCCGACCGAGGAAGTCTTCACCACGCCGCATGCGCTGAAGGTGGAAGGACACGTCTGCTCGACCAAGCCGCTGTCGCACCAGGGCACGCTGATCGACGATATCCAGGTGAGATTCGAGGGCGGCCGCATCGTCGAGGCCAGGGCGTCCAAGGGCGAGGAAGTCCTCCTCAAGGTGCTCGACACCGACGAGGGCGCGCGCCGTCTTGGCGAAGTGGCTCTGGTGCCGCATTCCTCGCCGATCTCGGCCTCCGGCATCCTGTTCTACAACACGCTCTTCGACGAAAACGCCTCCTGCCATATCGCGCTCGGTCAGTGCTATTCGAAATGCTTCCTCGACGGGGCAACGCTCGGCGAGGAGCAGATCAAGGCGCAGGGCGGCAATTCGAGCCTCATCCATATCGACTGGATGATCGGCTCCGACAAGGTCGATATCGACGGCGTGCGCACCGACGGAACCAGGGTTGCGGTCATGCGGAAGGGCGAGTGGGCCTGACTGCCTTTGCTCCATTCGCTCTCTGGGCGAGCCAGACGCTGCCGAGCACGAGGATGAATCCCGCGCCCTGCACCGGCGTCAGGCTCTGCCCGAGGATGGACCAGCCGAGGAGTGTCGCCACAAGCGGGCTCAGGAATCCCAGGGAGGCCACCGCCGAGGGCTCGATCCGCGCAATCCCGCGAAGCCACAGGATATAGGTGAGCGCCGCACCGATCAGGCCGAGATAGGCGATCCCGAGGATGCTCCCAACCGTCGGTTCGGGCAGCGGCGGCTCGAGTAACATCGCAAGCGGCACAAGCAGCAGCCCGCCCGCCGTCAATTGCCAAGAGGCCAGGGTGAGGCTTGAAACCGGCGGTGCCCAGTGGCGCGTCAGCACGGTGCCCGCGGCCATGGACGCGGCTCCCACCAGCCCTGCCGCGATACCGACCGGATCGAGCGCGGCCTTCGGCGTCAGGACCAGCAGGGCCACGCCGAAAAGGCCGGCAAGGCCGGCAGCAAGCGCCATCGGACGGACCGGCGTCGTCATTACCAGACGCGATAGCCCTATCACGATCAGCGGCTGGACGGCGCCGACGGTCGCCGCCACACCGCCGGGCAGGCGATAGGCCGAAATGAAGAGCATGGCCCAGAACAGGGTGAAATTGAGCGCGCCCAGCACGAAGGCACGCAGCCACCACGCGCCCTCCGGCAGGCGGCGGACGAGGAGAAACAGGATGAGCCCCGCCGGCAGCGCCCGCAACATCGCGACCGTGAGCGGATAGCCCGCCGGCAGGAGGGTCGTGGTGACGATGTAGGTACTGCCCCAGATCGCCGGCGCGAGAGCGGTGATCGCAACGGTCGCCGCATTGGATGATATTATCTTCATATCAATATTCTCTACCTCAAGATATATAGTCAATTTAACAGTAAATATCTTGACGTCAAGATTCCCTGATCCTATCGAGGAAAGATGGACACCAGGAAAGACAAGGACGCCGTGGATCGCATCCTGGCACAGTGGCGACGTGAACGGCCGGACCTCGATGTCGGGGCCATGGGCCTGCTCGGCCGGCTGTCGCGGCTCAGGGCCCATCTTGGGCGCGAGGTCGAGAAGGTGCTCGCCGAGCACGGGCTGAACGGATCGAGCTTCGACGTGCTGGCGACGCTGCGCCGCTCGGGCGCGCCCTATTCGCTGTCTCCCGGCAACCTGCTCGAGACCATGATGGTGAGTTCCGGAACCATGACCAACCGGATCGATCAGCTGGAAAAGGCAGGGCTCGTTCAGCGCATCGCCAATCCGCAGGATCGCCGCAGCGTTCTCATCGCGCTCACCGAAAAGGGTTTGTCAGTGGTCGATGCCGCCGTCACGGCCCATGTCGCCAACCAGCACCGGCTGGTGGCCCATCTCGGCAAGGAGGATCGCGAGACGCTCGACCGTCTATTGCGGACCTATCTCGCGCATTTCGAATAGCAGACCCTAGAACAGGCTGCCCTGTCCGGCAGGCGGGTCAGCCTTCTTGGCCGGCTTGGCGGACGGTTTCTGGCTCGCCACCGGACCCGGAGGCGTCCCACCCCCTTCGCCGGTGACGGCGGAGACGCGGCCGTCAGCGAACTCGATGCCGATCTCCACCCCCTGACCCAGGGCGGCCGCGCGCGAAACGGGCCGGTCCCCGGCATCGCGGATGACGGCATAGCCGCGCATCAATACGTTCTTGTAGGACAGCGATTGCAGCATGCGGTCATGGGCGGAGATCGTCTGGCGCCGCCGCCGGGCCTCGCCGATCACGGCGCTGTCGGCACGCAGCATCAGGCTTGCCAGCCGGTCGCGCGCCCGCCCCGTCTGGGATTGCAGCCGCGAGGGCACCGCCGTCAGCGCGGCATCGTATCGGCCGAGCCGCGTCTTCAGCCGCTCGACCATGCGTTCGACGATGCGTTCCGCCATCGCGGCGCGCTCGCTCAGATGCTGCCGCCGTTCGACGATCCGGCGCGCCAGCATGTCGGGACCCAGCCGGGAGGCTGCCCTTTCGAAGCTTTGGCGCTTGTTCATGGTGTTGAGTTCGAGGCTTCGTCCGAGCGCGATGGCCGCCTCGTCGAAACGGCGCCGAGGCAGGGCAAGCAGCTGGTCGAGCGAGGGAAGCGCGCGCGCCAATGCGCGCAAGCCCTGGCGGCGCAGGTCCATCTGCCGGCTGGTCGCGCCGGAAAGCCGGGCGGCAAGATTGGCGATCTGCGCCTCGAGATCGGCCTTGACCGGAACTGCCATCTCGGCGGCTCCCGTCGGCGTCGGCGCACGAACGTCGGCGGCATAGTCGATCAGGGTCCAGTCGGTCTCGTGCCCGACCGCCGAGATCAGCGGAATGGCGCTTGCCGCCGCTGCGCGCACGACCGCCTCGTCATTGAAGCTCCAGAGGTCTTCCAGGCTGCCGCCGCCGCGCGCCACGATCAGGACGTCGGGACGGGCGATCGGCCCGCCGGGCTCCATGGCATTGAAGCCGTTGATGGCGTTCGCCACCTCCTCGCCGGATCCCTCGCCCTGAACCTTGACCGGCCAGACGATGACGTGAACGGGAAAGCGGTCCGAGATCCGGTGCAGGATGTCGCGGATGACCGCGCCCGTCGGCGAGGTGACGACACCGATCACCTTCGGCATGAAGGGCAGAAGCTGTTTGCGGGCGGGATCGAAAAGGCCCTCGGCGCCAAGCCTGCGCTTGCGCTCCTCGATCAGCGCCATCAGCGCGCCGGCACCGGCGGGTTCCAGCGACTCGATGACGATCTGGTATTTGGACGATCCCGGGAAGGTGGTGACGCGGCCAGTGGCGATCACCTCCATGCCTTCCTCCGGGCGATATTTCAGTTTCGCGAAACTGCCCTTCCAGATCACCGCGTCGATGCGCGACTTGTCGTCCTTCAGCGAGAAATAGGCGTGTCCCGAGGAATGCGGGCCGCGATAGCCGGAGATCTCCCCACGCACCCTGACATGATCGAAGGCGTTCTCGATCGTGCGCTTGATCGAGCCGGACAGCTCCGAAACCGTGAACTCGGCAAGATTGGTGGGCGAATCATCGCTGAAGAAACTGGTCATGACCTTTCCTACCGCAAAACGCGGGGAAGATCAGCAGCCGGGGATTTGCCGAGACGGCTTTTGCCATGGAAAGCCCGGATAGCCGGCCGGACGCCGGCCTCACTTCATTCCGGGCAGGTCGACCCGGTAGAGCGCAAAGCCCGATCCCTCCTGCCTTGGCAGAGGCTCGAGATAAGCCGGGGCCTCGCCCCGCTCAAGCGCCGCATAGAGCCCGTCGGGCTTCATTTCGGCAAGCCTCTTCGTCTGGCTGTCGCTGGCGCAGAAGGCAATCAATCGCGCGTCCGAACCGCGCAGGAAAGCCTGGGCCTCGACCGGCGTCGCAAGCCCGATATGCAGTTCCGTCAGCATGCCGCCTTGGTTGCGGTGATAGGGTGCGGTGAGTACGCGGTGAGGGGTGAAGCGCAGGATATCGGCGCCGCTGTTGGACGGCGCGACGACGGTCGTCGGCTCCAGACCGGCCATTTGCCGCATGGCGGAGGCGGATTCGCAATCCGCGCTCCCCGCAATCGTCGCTTGCGTGTTATTGCCCTTCAGCCTGTCGGCAATGCCGCCGGTGCCCTCGGCTGCGAACACGCCGACCAGCGCCCACACGCTCGGCACCGCCATCAGGGCGCCCACGACGAAGGCAAATCCGGCGCTCATATTGTCTGGATCGCTGTTGGCATTGCGCCGCAGTTCGGTGATCAGCAATGCCAGCGGCAGGATCGACAGGAGATTGGCGAATATGGCGCCGCGGACCTGTATCGCCGCGATCGCCCAGGCAACCAGGATGAGCGAGAACAGGATGGCATGCTGCTCCACCCGGTCGCGGCGGAAAATCCGGAAGAAGCAGACGGAAAGAGCAAAGAAGCCCACGGCATAGAAACCACCGAAGCTTGCCGGCTCGATACGCAACTGGTCGAGGATCGACTGCGCTTCGGTGACATTCTTGAGCCAGAGCGTGACGAGCAGCGGATCGAGATCATTGAGCGGGTTCTGAAGGCATTGCGGCGCGAGCACGAAGGCGGTTCCGAGAACGGCCACGCCGTCGGCGGCAAGGACCGCGAAGCGGAGTTCGCGTCTCAGCCGGCTGGCAAGCAACGCCGAGAGAAAGAGGAGGGCGCCGCCTACGGCCGCGATCCCGTAATAGCCGATCGAAAGGCTGTCGCAGGTAACCACCGGATAGAGACGCGGCGGGACGGTTCCGAAGAAGAAGACCGTGATCGCCATGGCGACCGCCAGCGCAAAGGCGCGCGCCGCGCCGGCAAAGGCCTCGCCGTGCCAGGCCCAGAGAACCGCGACAGCGAGGCAGGCCGTCGCCACGAAAGGCGTCGTTTCCGCCCCGATCGCGATCGCGAGCGCCGCGGCAACGCCCGCCACCGCGAAGCTTGCCGGCCGGTATTGCCGGTCGATCAGCATGGCGGCGATGGTGGCGACGAGCACGAGCTGGACGTTGTGGTGATCGATCGAGCCCGGCAGGAAACGGTTTGCCGTCACGATCAGGACGACGGTGAGCACCATGGCAAGCTGCATCACCTGCGGGCCGCCGATCCGGCGCCCGCCGAGCCCCATGGCCGCCAGCAGCGGTACCGACAGGAACATCGGCCAGACGAGGAGCGCGGCGGCTTCGGCTCCGGATGGCGTCAGGAATTGCCGGAAGAACAGGATCAGCGCGGCGATCGGCAGATCGATCAGCCGAGACCAGTGCATCAGCGTGCCGCCTTCGAGGCCGAGCCGGTACTGCATCAGGTCGAACCAGCCCTGGCCGGACAGGAAATCGCGCACCTCGACGAGGCGCATGACGTCGTCGTTGTCGGCTCCGACATAATCCTCGGCCCCGGGCAGGGTCAGCAGGGCGACGACTGCGAAAGTAAGCAGGCTATAGAAGACAACGGAGATTCCATATCGGGACCAGAGCGGCGCTGGCGCCCCTTCAGACATTGCTTTTCCCGCCATGTGCACAGCGTCCCCGCGGGCCGTCTCTGCGCCCGGACGGCCGACGGCAAAAATCGTTGAAGAGTCTTGACGCGCGAAACCTAGCCTTAACCTTCTCAAGAAATAGTAAAGCAGGGCCTGGGCCATGAACGGTCGCGGCAATCCTTTGGCGAGCGAACAGCATGCGTGTACCCGGGTCCGAGCATCTCGACATAGCGGTCCTTCTGCCCTGCTACAACGAAGCGGCGACGATCGGGGCAGTCGTGCGCAACTTCCGTCAGGCGCTCCCCGACGCGCGCATCTATGTCTACGACAACAATTCCACCGACGGCACCGCGCTTCATGCCATGCTGGCGGGCGCCACGGTCTTTCGCGAACGGCGGCAGGGCAAGGGCCATGTCGTGCGCCGGATGTTCTCCGACATCGAGGCGGATATCTACGTCATGGCCGATGGCGACGGCACCTACGCGCCGGAGGACGCCGAGGATCTCGTGCGCACGCTCGTGACCGAGCGGGCGGACATGGTGGTCGGGATCAGGCGCGGCGTCCACGAGGATGCCGGCCGAAACGGCCACGCCTTCGGCAACCGCCTGTTCAATCGTCTCTACCGGTTCCTGTTCGGCATGGATTTCACCGATATCCTCTCCGGCTACCGCGCCTTTTCCAGACGCTATGTCAAAAGCTTTCCGGCGGTCTCGGCCGGCTTCGAGATCGAGACGGAAATGTCGGTGCATGCCTCACGGCTGAAGCTGCCGGTCTGCGAACTGGAGCTCGACTACGGGCGTCGTCCGGAGGGCTCGCATTCCAAGCTCTCGACTTTCCGCGACGGCGCCAAGATCCTCTGGATGTTCGCCATGCTGATGAAGGAGACGCGCCCCTTCGCATTCTTCGGTGTCATCAGCGCCGGCTTCCTTTCGGCAAGCCTCGTCTTCATGGCGCCGGTGCTCTACGAGTATTTCCTGACGGGACTTGTGGAGCGCATGCCGACCTGGGTCCTGTCCGTGGCGCTGATGATGATGTCCTTCCTGTTCTTCACGGCGGGCCTCATTCTCGATTCGCTTGCCCGCTCACGCGCCGAGCATCTGCGCATCCACTACATGAGCCTGCCGGGCCTCACGTCGGAATACGCCGGCACGCCTGCGAGGGCGCCGGCAAGAGACCCGCGCGAGGGCAGGAACGCTGCTCCGGAAGCGGATGCGGCATGAGGAAGCTCCTGCGCTTCGGCCTTGTCGGCTGCGCCGGATTTGCGGTCGATGCCGCCGTGCTGATGCTCCTGCTGGACGTCACATCACTCGGGCCCTTTGCAGCCCGGGCGGTCGCCATTGCGGTGGCCATGACCGCCACCTGGCTGCTCAACCGCAGCTTCACCTTCGGCGCCTCGCGCCATTCGCTGGCGATCGAAGGCTTCCGCTACGGTTCGGTCGGCGTCACCTCGGCGTTCGTGAACTACATGCTCTATTCGGGTCTGCTGATCTCGATCCCGATCCTGAAACCCCTCGCCGCCCTCGTTCTGGCCTCTATCGCCGCCATGGCCTTCAGCTTCTTCGGCTATTCCCGTTTCGTCTTCAGGCGGTAAATCACACGCAGGGACGATGCCCTTCGTCCGTCAGACGGTCTCCCAGCCATCCTTTTCGCTGGCGCGATAGATGGCATCGATGAATTTCTGATTGAGCCTGGAATATTCGAGCGAGACGACCTCATCCTTCCCGCCCATCGCCGCTCGGGCAAAGGCCTCCGCCTCGCATTTGTACTGGCGGCTGTCCTGGAAGCGGAAGATCTGCGACAGGTTGTGCGACTGGTTGGTGAGTTCGACTTCCTCCGCGCCCCAGCGGTCGGCATTGAACGGCGACTTCACCTCGATGAAGCCTTCGGTGCCGTGGAAGATCATGGACTGGCGGTTCGCCATCTGGGTGGAGACATAGAAGCTCATCTCGAAGGTTCCGAAATCGGCCTTGACGCTCGAATAGATGTCGGTGCCGAAATCCGGGTCGCGCTCGACCACTGCCTGGACCCGCAGCGGCTCCTTGCCCGTGGCGAAGCGTGTGGTGATCGCCGGGTAGACGCCGATATCGGGAAGCGCGCCGCCGCCAAGCTCCGGAATGTTGCGCATGTTGGCGGGATCGCGGTTGAAATAGGTGAAGGCGCCCTGCACATGGCGAAGGCGTCCGATCGCCCCTTTGGAGAGCAGCTCCCGCACCTTGCGCCAGACCGGCGCGTAAGTGACCATGAATGCTTCGGAAATCAGCACCCGGTTGCGGTCGCGGGCGGCGATCACCCGGTCGATCTCCTCCGCCTTCAGGGCAATCGGCTTTTCGCTCAGCACATGCTTGCCGGCATCGGCCGCCTTGATCGACCATTCGACATGCTGCGATGTCGGCAGCGGAATATAGACCGCATCGATCAGATCCGACCCCAGCATTTCCTCATAGGAGCCGAAGGCATGCGGCACAGAAAACCGGTCGGCCATGGCGCGCGCCCTGGCGAGGTCGCGGCTGGCAATGGCCGTCACCACGCAGTTTTCCGCATCCTGAATGGCGGGAACCACCAGTTCCCGGCCGATCTTCGCGGTCGACAGAATTCCAAAACGCAGCATGTCTCTTCTCCGGCCTGTATCGTTGCCGCCAGAAACTATTCAGAGACCGCCGTCAATGCAATGGCCGGCGCGCACTGATCCGGCCGCTCGGCATGATGATGTGGCCGGATATGTCCGCTATTCGTCTTCAATTCGTCTTTCAGACCTACATGGAAGTACTATCATGGGCTATCGTTAGCATTGTGGAGATGACAAAAATGACCGATACGAGAACAGCCCTTCTGGTGATTGACGTCCAGGAATCCTTCCGCCATCGCCCGTATTGGCGGGAAGAGGAAATTCCCGCCTTCATGTCACGGCTCCAGGCCCTGATCGACGGGGCGAAGGCGGCGGGACACGCCGTCGTGCAGGTTTTCCACACCGACGACGACGCGGAACTCCGCCTCGACAGCGGCTATGTCACGACGCTTTCAGGCCTCAGGATCAACCCCGACGTCGTGGTCCACAAGACCCGGCACTCCGCCTTCGTCGGCACGCCGCTCGAGGTCTGGCTTCGCGAGAAGGGAATCGACCGGCTGATCGTATCCGGCATCCGCACCGAGCAATGCTGCGAGACGACCGCGCGCCATGCCGCCGATCTCGGCTACAAGGTCGACTACGTCACGGAGGCAACGCTGACCTTCCCGATGACCCACGCTTCCGGCGAGGTCTTCAGCGCCGCCGACATCAAGAAGCGCACGGAACTCGTCCTTGCCGGCCGCTTCGCCCGCATTGCCACGGTGGAGCAGGCGGTGCCCGGGATCGGACAGGCCGCATGACAGCCGCCAGCCACACCGCCCGCCGGCTCATCCCCGTCCATGTCGTGCTGCCGCCGCACACGCTGCTGATGGATGTCGCCGGACCGCTGGAGGTGTTGCGCTACGCCAATCTCGAACAGGAGGACATCCTGTTCGAGTACCACTACATCGCCGCCCGACCCCAACAGACGACCTCGATCGGTCTGACACTCGCCAATCTGGAGCCATTACCGGACCGGCTGCCCGAAAATGCCTATGCATTGTCGCGGGCAGCACGAGCAGCGCTCCCGAGCCCGAACGTTCCGGGCCCGAACGGGCGGAACTTTCCGCGTGGCTGCGCCGGGCGGTCGTTCCGGGCGTGACGCTGGTGACCATCTGCTCCGGTGCGCTTCTTGCCGCTGCAGCCGGCCTGCTCGACGGACATGCCTGCACCACCCATGCCGATTGCATCGAGGAATTGAAACGGCTTTCGCCGACGGCCCAGGTTCTCGAGAACCGCCTCTTCGTCGAGGACGGCGCGCGGCTCTCCAGCGCCGGTATCTCGACCGGCACTGATCTCATGCTGCACATCGTCTCGAAACTCACCTCGGCCCCCACGGCGCTTGCCGTCGCCCGCACCATGGTCGTCTACATGCGCCGAAGCGGCTCGGACCCGCAGCTCTCGCCCTGGCTTTCCGGACGCAACCACGTGCATCCGGCCATCCACCGCATCCAGGACGCGATCATGGCCGAGCCGGCGCGCGACTGGACGCTTTCGCAGTTAGCCGGCATCGGCTATCTCAGCGAGCGCCATATGACAAGGCTCTTCCGTGAGCAGACCAACCTCTCCGTCACCGCCTATGTCAATCTCATGCGGGTGACCCTTGCCCGCGATATCCTCGCGAACACGCGCCTCGACATGGAAAGCGTGGCGGAGCGCGCGGGCTTTGCCTCGCCGCGCCATATGCGCCGCGTCTGGTCGCAGCACAACAGTCTCCCGCCCAGTCACTATCGGCGTTAGATCACAGAAATTGAGTAGTCGATCACCGCCGCGATTGCTAACCTCGGTTCTCATCCTTCCGGCCCATTGCGGCCGTCCCGGCTAATCATGGAGTTCCGCTATGCAGATGCGCCCGCTCGGCCGCACAGGCCTTTCCATCGCTCCCGTCGTCTTCGGCGGCAACGTGTTCGGCTGGACTGCCGACGAGAAGACTTCGTTCGCGATGCTCGATGCCTTCTTTGATGCCGGCTACAATGCGATCGACACTGCGGACGTCTATTCTTCCTGGGTCGATGGCCACGAAGGCGGCGAGAGCGAAACGATCATCGGCAAATGGCTGAAAGGCGGCCATGTGCCGCGCGAAAAAGCGGTGATCGTCACCAAAGTCGGCTTCGACAGCCAGGGCCGCAAGACCGGGCTTTCCGCCAAATGGATCGCCGAGGCGGCCGAGGCCTCGCTCAGGCGTCTTGGCACCGACTATATCGACCTCTATCTCGCCCACAAGCCGGACGACGAGGTGCCGATCGAGGAGACGCTCGAAGCCTTTGCCAGGCTCAAGCAGCAAGGCAAGATCCGGGCGATTGGCTGTTCCAACTACGATGCGGCCCAGATTCAGGCCTCCTTCGACGCCGCAGCCAAGGCCGGCCTGCCGCGCTTCGACGTCGTGCAGCCGGAATATAATCTCTATACCCGTGACAAGTTCGAGGGACCGCTTCGCGATCTCTGCATAAAGCAGGAGATCGGCGTGATCAGTTACTATGCGCTGGCCGCGGGTTTCCTCTCCGGCAAGTATCGCGAGGCGAAGGACACCGAGGGGGCCGCACGCGGCTATCGCGTCGGCGATTATCTCAATGACAAGGGGCGCCGCATCCTTGCCGCGCTCGACAAGGTCGCGGCGGAGACCGGCACGACACCGGCAACCGTCGCCATCGCGTGGGTCGCGGCCCGGCCCGGCGTGACCGCGCCCATTGCCAGCGCCACCAGCCTCAGCCAGCTCGACAGCATGATTGCAGCCGGCAAGCTCGAACTCTCAGCGACGCAGATGGCGCTGCTCAACGAAGCGGGAGCGTGAGGCGATGGCAGTTGAAATCAGGGACGCCAGCCCCGCAGACGAAGCCGCCTGGCGCCGGCTCTGGGCCGGCTACCTCACCTTCTACAAGGTCGATCTTCCCGAGACGGTTACCGACCACACCTGGGCGCGCATCCTCGACCCCTCGTCCCGTGTCGCGATGCGCGTGGCGCTCGTCGACGGCGAGATGGCGGGCTTCGCGATCCATCACTTCCATGATTCCACTTGGGAGCTGACACCCGACTGCTATCTCGAGGATCTTTATCTCGATGAGAAATTCCGCGGCCACGGCCTCGGTCGGGCGCTCATCGACGACCTGATCGCGCTCGCTAGGACCAGGGGCTGGTCGCGCCTCTACTGGCACACCGACCGTGACAATGCGCGAGCCCGCAAGCTCTACGACACCTATGCCAAAGAAGACGGGCACGTGCGCTATCGCGTGACGCTCACGTAATCAGGCGCCATAGCGGAAGACGTCGATGAAAGCCCTCGGCGCCGCGATCATCCTGCGCCCTTCGGTCGAGGAACAGCACGTTGATCCTTGCAGCTATTGTCGGCACAAACGCATTGGCTCACAGTGCTTGCAGACGGTCGCGGTGGATGCCCTCCTCCCGCGGATAGCGTGCCGCCGGACCGCAACGGTCCTTTCGCAAAGGAGAAAACCCTTGAAAACCAGAAGACTTGGCACTCTCGACGTTTCCGCCCTCGGGCTCGGCTGCATGGGCATGAGCCACGCCTACGGGCCTTCCGCCGACGAAAGCGGCTCGATCGCCACCCTTCACCGCGCCGTGGAGCTTGGCGTCACCCTTTTCGACACGGCAGAGGTCTATGGCCCCTACAAAAACGAAATCCTTGTCGGCAAGGCCCTGAAGCCTGTCCGAGACAAGGTCGTCATCGCCACCAAGTTCGGCTTCAGGATCGACGCGACGAAGCCGGCGGCCGAAATGATGGTCGGCACCGATGGCCGGCCGGAAAATGTCCGGGCCGTCGCCGAAGCGTCGTTGAAGCGCCTCGATACCGATGTCATCGATCTGTACTACCAGCACCGCGTCGATCCGGCCGTACCGATCGAGGAAACTGTCGGCGCCATGGCCGAGCTGGTGCGTCAAGGCAAGGTCAAGGCGCTGGGCCTGTCGGAGGCCAGTGCGGAAACGATCCGCCGGGCGCACGCGGTTCATCCGATCGCCGCCATCCAGAGCGAATACTCGCTCTGGACCCGCGACCCGGAAGAAAACGGCGTGCTCGAAACCTGCCGCGAACTCGGCATCGGCTTCGTGCCGTTCTCGCCCCTCGGCCGCGGCGTGCTCACCGGCGCGCTGAAGAAGCTCGACGGCCTCGCCGCCGACGATTTCCGCCGCACCCTGCCGCGGTTCCAGGCCGAAAACTTCGATGCCAATCTTGCGCTCGTCGGCCTGCTCGAGGCGATGGCGAAGGAAAAGGGCGCCCAGCCGGCACAGCTGGCACTCGCCTGGGTTCTGGCGCAGGGCGATTTCATCGTTCCGATCCCGGGCGCCAGCAAGATCCCTCATCTGGAGCAGAACGTCGCCGCCGCCGGCATCGTGCTCTCGGCAGACGAGTTGAAGACGCTTGGCGACATGCTGTCACCGAAGAAGGTGGCCGGCGGGCGCTATCCGGTGCGCATGGCGGAAATGGCAAACAGATAGCCGGCTTTTCACCTTCGCGGGTGCGGGCCGGTCAGCTGCCCGGATCCGGAAAACCCCCGTAGAACTCGGCATGGCTTCCTTCGTGATTGGCCATGCCGGCTTTTGTCAGCACGCCGCGCGGTTCGGTATAGCTCATGATCCTGCGGACCGGCCTCTCGTGCCACTGGATGTTGAAGGCCCATAGTTTCGGGAAGAAGCAGAGCGATGCGTAGGGCAGGTGGTCGTGGATCCACCAGGCGAGCTTCCGCCAGTCGCCGGGGGCCTGATGACGGTCCCAGACCCATGGCACGACGACGCATGCGGTCGCGCCCATGCATCCGTCGGCGTCGCGCATGTCCCAGATATGGTCGGCCGCCGTCGCGGCATTCGTCGAGCAGTTGAGCTTGTAGCGGTTGCCGTACCGATTGACCTCGCGGGAGCGGTATCCCGACCGGATATGCAATCGGCCGAAGGCCTGCTGCAGCGGCTCCAGCAATTGCTCGCAGAGTTGGGTTCCCGCCGCGATCGCCAGACCGGGATCCTCCGGAATATTGGGGACGGCATAGAAGTTCGAGATTTCCGAGTGAAGGAAATCCCGGAAGAAGAAGTTCCGCGAGAGCCGCACCCGCCCGAGATCCTCGAGCGCCTTCATAGAACCCGGCATTTTCATGGGCCGCTTCCTCCCGAAATGACAAGACCGCCGCCAGATTGGCGACGGTCTTCCAGTTCGTCAAGGAAGGGCGATCAGGCGCGAAGCACGCCGCCCGTGGCCTTTTCGACATTGGCGACGATCTTTGCCGTCAGCGCGTCGAAATCCTCGTCGGTCAGGGTACGCTCGACCGGCTGGATCAGCACCTCGATCGCCACCGACTTCCTGCCCTCGCCCAGGCTTGCGCCCTCGAAGATATCGAAGACATTGACGCCGGTGATCAGCTTGCGGTCGGCACTTGTCGCCGCCTTGACGAGGCTGCCGGCCTCGACCGACTTTTCGACCACGAAGGCGAAGTCGCGCTTCACCATCTGGAAGGGCGAGAGATCGAGCGCCGGCTTGGTGCGGGTCGCCTTCCTTTTCGGCTCCGGCATGACGTCGAGATAGACCTCGAAGCCGCAGAGCGCGCCGGAGACATCGAGCGCTTCGAGCGTCTTCGGGTGGAACTCGCCGAAATGGCCGAGAACGACCTTCGGGCCCATCTTGATGGTGCCCGACCGGCCCGGATGATACCATTCCGGTCCGCTCTGTTCGATCTGGACATTACCCATCGGCAAGCCGCAGGCTTCCAGAACGGCGAGCGCATCGGCCTTGGCGTCATAGACGTCGACCGGTTTGCCGCCGCCCTTCGCGGCGTTCGACCACATGCGTCCGGCGCCGGCAAGCGAGGCCGTGCCGCGTCGGATGCCGCCGGCGACGCGACGCTGGCCTTCCGGCTTATCGCTCTCATAGGTGCCCGAGACCTCGAAGATCGCCACGTCGCCGAAGCCACGATCGGCATTGCGCTGGGCAGCCGTCAAGAGGCCCGGCAGCAGCGAGGGGCGCATGTCCGACATGTCGGCGGCGATCGGATTGGCAAGCTTCAGCGCGCGGCTTCCGCCGCCGAAGAGCTTTGCATGCTCTTCCGGGATGAAGGACCAGGTGACGGCTTCCAGCATGCCGCGCGAGGCCAGCGCCCGCTTGGCGGTGCGGGTGCGGATCTGCAGCGGCGTCAGGATCTTGGCATTGACCGAACCGGTCGGTGCCAGCGGCTCGGGCTTGATCTTGTCGACGCCATGCACGCGCATGACCTCTTCCACCAGGTCGGCCTTGCCGTCGACATCCGGACGCCAGGAGGGAACCGCGACGGAAACCGTCTCACCCTTGCCCGAGACCTCGAAGCCGAGGCCGGTCAGGATCTGGCGAGCCTCGTCATTGGAGACGGTAAGGCCGGTCAGCCGCTTCACTTCGGAAAAGGGGAAGTCGACGGTCTTGCGGTCGAAGCCCTTGTAGCCGACGACCTTGGCCTTGGCCGCCGTGCCGCCGCACATCGAAAGCACCAGTTCGGTGGTCCGCTCGAGGCCGGGCATCATGTATTCCGGGTCGACGCCGCGCTCGAAGCGATAGCGCGCATCGGTGATGATGCCGTGGCTGCGGCCGGTCTTGGCGATATTGATCGGGTCCCACAACGCGGATTCGATCAGCACCTCGGTGGTGTTCTCGTCGCAGCCGGAATGCTCGCCGCCCATGATACCGCCGATCGATTCCGGGCCGTTGTCGTCGGCGATGATGACATTGGCCGGGTTGAGCTTGTAGGTGCGCGTGTCGAGCGCGAGGATCTCCTCGCCCTCGCGGGCGCGGCGCACAACGAGAGCACCCTTGACCTTGCCGGCGTCGAAGACGTGCATTGGACGGCCCTGATCGAAGGTCATGTAGTTGGTGACGTCGACCAGCGCGGAAATCGGACGGAGGCCGATGGCGATGAGCCGCTGCTGCATCCAGCGCGGGCTCGGGCCGTTCTTGACGCCGCGCACCAGGCGATAGGCAAAGCCCGGGCAGAGCCGCTCGTCGTCGAGCACGATCTTCACCTCGATCGGCGTTTCGCCTTCAACCTTGAACTCCGGCGCTTTCGGGGCCTTGAGCTTGCCGAGGCCCGAAGCGGCGAGATCGCGGGCGATGCCGAAGACGCTGGTGCAATCCGGACGGTTCGGTGTCAGGTTGATCTCGATGACAGGATCGTCGAGGCCTACATAGGAGGCGAAAGCCGTGCCGACCGGCGCATCTTCCGGCAGGTCGATGATGCCGTCGTGATTGTCCGACATGTTGAGCTCCTTTTCGGAGCACATCATGCCGTGGCTTTCGACGCCGCGGATATTGCCGACGGCAAGCGTCACGTCGATGCCGGGCACATAGGTACCGGGCTGGGCAAACGCGCCGATCAGGCCGGCGCGCGCATTCGGCGCGCCGCAGACGACCTGCACCGGCTTGCCGTTGCCGGTGTCGACCATAAGGACCCGCAGCTTGTCGGCATTCGGATGCTGGACGGCCGAGACGACCTTGGCGATGACGAAGGGCTTGTAGGAGGCCTTGTCGTCGACATCCTCGACCTCGAGGCCGATCGCCGTCAGGCGCTCGCAGATTTCCTCGAGCGTGGCCTCGGTTTCCAGGTGATCCTTCAGCCAGGAGAGTGTGAATTTCATTGTTCTGTTCTCCTTATGCGCTCAAACCGCCGAACAGCGTCGGCACGTCGAGCGGGCGGAAACCGTAATGGCTCATCCAGCGGACGTCGGCATTGAAGAAGTCGCGCAGGTCCGGCATGCCGTATTTCAACATGGCGATGCGGTCCAGCCCCATGCCCCAGGCAAAGCCCTGATATTCGTCCGGGTCGAGTCCGCCGGCGCGCAGCACGTTCGGGTGGACCATGCCGCAGCCGAGGATTTCCATCCAGTCCTTGCCTTCGCCGAACTTGACGATCGGGCCCGACGAGCGGTCGCACTGGATGTCGACCTCGAAGCTCGGCTCGGTGAAGGGGAAGAAGGACGGGCGGAAGCGCATCACGACATTGTCGACCTCGAAGAAGGCCTTGCAGAACTCTTCGAGGATCCAGCGCATGTGACCGACATGGGCGGTCTTGTCGATGACGAGCCCTTCGACCTGATGGAACATCGGCGAATGGGTCGCGTCACTGTCCTGACGATAGGTCTTGCCCGGGATGACGATGCGGATCGGCGGCTTCTGCGCTTCCATGGTGCGCACCTGCACAGGCGAGGTATGGGTGCGCAGCACCTTGCGGTCGCCGTTGTCGTCGGGCTCCAGGAAGAAGGTGTCGTGCATCTCCCGGGCCGGATGGCCTTCGGGGAAGTTGAGCGCCGTGAAATTGTAGTAGTCCGTTTCAATATCCGGACCTTCGGCGATGGAGAAACCCATGTCGGCGAAGATCGCGGTGATCTCGTCGACGATCTGGCTGATCGGATGGATGCGGCCGCGCTCGGCCGGCGAGGAGCGGACGGGAAGCGAGACGTCGACCGTCTCGGCCTTCAGCCGGGCGGTAATGGCGGCGTCCTTCAGCTCGGCCTTGCGGGCGGCAATCTTGTCGGTCACCTCGTTCTTCAGCGCGTTGATCGCCGCACCGCGCGTCTGGCGCTCTTCGGGCGTCATCGAGCCCAGCGTCTTCAGGAGGTCGGAGACCGACCCCTTCTTGCCCAGCGCCGCGACGCGCACAGCCTCGATATCGGCTTCCGTGTCCGCCGCGGCGATATCGGCGAGAAGTGCCGTTTTCAAACTGTCGAGATCGGACATTTCCGTTTCCTGCCCCTGATACCGCCGAGGGTCCCTAACGCCCCGGCATGACGACAAAATGAAAAACCCGCGCCAGCCCTGCCAGCGCGGGTTTCCCAACGATTTCTTTTTACAAAAGCTTGGGAAGCGCTGGCTTACTTGACCGCGCTTTCAAACTCGTTGGCCGTACCGGCTTCCTTGAGGTAGGCCAGTGCCTTCTTGGCGGCAGCAACCAGGGCGCCGAAGGCGGCCGGCTCATGGATCGCCATGTCGGACAGGACCTTGCGGTCGACTTCGATGCCAGCCTTGTTCAAGCCGTCGATGAAGCGGCCGTAGGTCAGGCCGTGCTCGCGAACGGCAGCGTTGATACGCTGGATCCACAGGGCGCGGAAGTTGCGCTTGTTCACCTTGCGGTCGCGATAGGCGTACTGCTTGGCGCGATCAACGGCGGCCTTAGCGGCGCGGATCGTGTTCTTGCGGCGGCCGTAGAAGCCCTTGGCTGCCTTGAATACCTTGTTGTGCTTGGCGCGGGAAGTTACGCCACGTTTTACGCGTGCCATGTCATGATCTCCTTATTGATCCAAAAAGCGAAAGGGTCTCAGAGACCGTTCGGCAGGTAGTTCTTGATGACCTTCTTGCCGTCAGCTTCGGCGAGAACCATCGTGCCGCGTGCATCGCGGATGAACTTGTTGGACCGCTTGATCATGCCGTGGCGCTTGCCTGCGGCGGCCGCCAGCACCTTGCCGGAGGCTGTGATCTTGAACCGCTTCTTGGCGGAGGACTTCGTCTTCATCTTGGGCATTTTGCTACTCCATTGTTTTTGTGAAAACCAGCCGACGAAAGCCGGTTTTCAAGCATTAGAAACGGCCACGGCATGCCCTGCCGGACCGTTCGGACGGGCGCTTATAACCGCTGACGGGCAAAAGCGCAACGGGTCGCTTCCGGATTCTCGGAAATGCTCCGGCTATCCGCGCAAGGGTACCGACAGCCGCACCGCGAGCCCGCCGAGCGGCGACCTGTCCAGCGCCATCTTGCCGCCATAGGCCTCCAGGATTTCTGCCGTGATCGAGAGCCCGAGGCCGGAGCCTCCATCGTCTCCATCTGCAGCACCCAGACGAACGCCCCGCGACGGAACGGCGGCAAGGCCTTCGGGACCGATTCCGGGGCCGTCATCCTCGATCGTGATCTCCACCGAGCCGTCCGTCCCGGCGGCGGTGACGCGGATCAGACCGGCGGCAAAACGCGTCGCATTGTCCAGGATATTGCCGAGTGCCTCGGCGAGGTCGGCGGCATCCATGTCCACGGTCAGGTTCCGGTCGATCCGCATCTGCCACTCGATGCCGCGCGGCTTGGTGATCGGCTTCAGGACCATTACCAGCTTGCCGAGGAGGGGGCCCAGTTCGGCAAGGCCCATCTGTTCAACGCCCAGCCGCGCCGACTGCAACTGGCGATCGGTCCGCTGGCGAATGAGATCGACCTGCTGGCGTGCAAGATTCTTCTCGCCGGGAGGAAGATGATCGGCAAGCTGAAGCAGCACGGTCAGCGGCGTCTTGAAACCATGCGCCAGGTCGCTGGCGCGCGCGCGCGCCCTTTCCACCGCCGTCTCGCGCTCCGCCAGCAGCAGATTGAGCTCGGAGACGAGAGGCCTGAGTTCCGATACGCCGACATCATCGACCGAATTCGCATGTCCGGCGCGCACAAGCCCGACCCGCTGCTGAAGGCGCGCAAGGGGAGCAAGCCCGACGCTCACCTGAAAGATCGCGGCGGCGACCAGGACCGCGGCACTCAGGACGAGCATCAGCGCCATGGTGCCGTGAAATTCCGCAAGCGCGACGTCGAGTTCGGCCCGATCGAATGCGGCCGAAAGCGTAAATCGCCGCGCGCCTGCGGAGGCCTCGAGGGAAATCGTGCGCCTGTAGACGAAGAGCCCGGCGCCATCTGGCCCTTCAGCGGTCAGGAAGCCGTATTCCGCGGGAAGCTGGGCATCGGCCGGCAGGTCGACATCCCACAGCGACCGCGAGCGCAGGACCTCGCCGGTCTCGGCCTGCACCTGCCAGTATCGTCCGCTGCCCGGAAGACTGAAACGCGGGTCGGTCGGAGTCTTGTCGAGCACCGGCTCGCCGTTGCGCAGATCCAGGTCTGCCGCCAGCTGGTCGACGATCGTCGTCATCTCCACCCGGTAGCGCTCGGCCACATAGCCGGAAAAGACACGGCTCAGGCCGTAGCCCAGCAATAGAAGAATGAAGACGATCGCGACAAAGCCTCCGAGGGCGAGCCGGATCCGGAGCGAATGGTTCATGCATCTTCTTCCGGCAGGACGTAGCCGAAACCGCGTCGTGTCGCGATGGCCTCCGGATCGGTCTTGCGCCGAAGCCGGGCAATCATGGCCTCCACCGCATTCTTGGCCGCATCGTCTTCGCGGCCCTGGACATGGCGGGCGATCTCGATCGGATCGAAGACGCGGCCGGGCTCGCTGACGAAAAGCTGCACCAGGCGATATTCGAGCGATGTCAGATCGAGCGGCCGGCCGTCATAGGTTACCCGGCGGCTCTGGTCGTTGACGACGAAACGGCCGGCGGATTTGACCGGCGTGGGGCGTCCGCCCGCGCGGCGAAGCAGCGCCTTCAGGCGTGCGAGCAATTCCTCGTTACGGAATGGTTTGGGCAGATAGTCGTCCGCGCCCGCCTCGAAGCCGTCGACACGCTCCATCCATGAGCCGCGCGCCGTGAGCACGATGACCGGCGTATCGAGGCCGTCGGCCCGCCAGCGCCGCAATATGGTCAGGCCGTCCATGCCGGGCAGGCCGAGATCGAGGATGATCGCGGCATAGTCGCCCGTTTCGCCCTCGGCCCAGACTTCGGGGCCCGTCGCAAGGTGGTCGACAAGGTACCCTTCCGCCTCGAGCCTGGCTTTCGTGTGTTCAGCGATATCGCGATCGTCTTCAGCAAGCAAAAGTCGCATTGCGTCACCACAGCCCGAACGGGCCGAGCTTGCGCCCCGTCACCGCATTGAGACGAAGGGTCTGCACGCCACCGTCCTTGTTCTCGACCTTCAGGATGTACACCGGCGCCTTGCTTTTCAGCGAGAGATCGACCGATAGCACGCGGCCGGCGCGCATCGAATCGACGCGCTGCAATATCTCGCGAAGCGGAAGGATTCGGCCTTCCCGGACCGCATCGCGCGCCTCGACATGATCGGCGTCGTCAGGCGCGGCGTCATGGGCGGCGGCGCCTGCGGGCGCGGCGCTGTCCTTGTCGTCGTTGCCGCCGGAACCGGAATCATCGTCGTCGTCGTCGTTGCCACCGGTTCCACCAGTTCCACCGTTGCCGCCATTGCCGCCGTTGCCGCCATCGTTGTCGCCGTCACCACCACCGCCACCGCCATCGTCGTCGGAGGCATAGGCGGGTGCGGCCTGCAGCAGCGGTGCAGCGCAGAGCATCGCTACCGAGAGCAGCAGCAGGAAATTTCGCCTATCCATGGCCGTCATGCCTATAGTTGCCTTTCATTGGCCAGCGGTCGTGATCAACATTAGCGAGTGTTTCGTCGGCACGCCACCGCGCGAATGAGAAAGCCCCGCCCGAATGGGCGGGGTGAAAAGGTTGCAGTCCCGGCGGCTGGATTGCAGCCTTTTCAAGCTGAATCAGTTGGCCGGAACGACCGTCACGGCCGTGACCGTATTGGCCGGGTCCTTGAATTTCACTTCCGGCTTGCCGTGTTCCCACTCGAACCGCAGCTGCAGGCGCTGGCCGGCCTGGTCTACCGCGATCAGCTGACCGTTCTTGAGACCCGCGAACTGGGTATCATTGACGACCAGTTGGGTTTCGTCGGCTCGGCCGTTGGCGGCATTGTCGTCATCGATATCGTCGGTGGTGTCGTCCATGCCCTTTGCATCGTCGTCCATGCCGTTCGCGTCGTCATCCGACCCGTCGTCGTCCGCACCCGGACCGTCGTCGTTGCCATGGTCGTCGTTGCCGTTGTCGTCATTCCCGTTATCATCATTGCCGCCACCGTTGTCGTCATTTCCGCCGCCGCCGCCGTTGTCGTCATCGGCATGGGCAACGGAAACGACGGACGACGCCAGAGGCAAAGCAAGGGTCGAAACGACGGCGGGCAGGACGGTCAGGGAGAGGAGCGCCGTGCTCGAAACGAGCAGGGGCTTGCGCAACAGGTTGATCATCTTTCTTCCTCCAGTGTTTGAGAGTTCATGATCTCGACGAGGGCACACTAGGCCACCCGGCCTGACAGAACGGCGAGCCGTCCCGTCAGCAAACTGTCAGCGCAGTCCATGAAAAAAGCCGCCCGGAGGCGGCTTGGTTTATTCGGGAGAGGGATGCCGGTCTTACTTCGGCGCCAGCACCATCATCATTTGGCGGCCTTCCAGCTTCGGCTCTGCCTCGACCTTGGCCACTTCGACAGTGTCTTCCTTGACCTGCATCAGCAGCTTCATGCCGAGCTCCTGGTGGGCCATTTCACGGCCGCGGAACTTCAGCGTCACCTTGACCTTGTCACCTTCCTCGAAGAAGCGGTTCATCGCCCTCATCTTCACCTCATAGTCATGAGTGTCGATGTTGGGCCGCATCTTGATTTCCTTGACCTCGACGATCTTCTGCTTCCTGCGCGCTTCGGCCGCCTTCTTCTGGTTGGCGAATTTCAGCTTGCCCAGGTCCAGGATCTTGCAGACCGGAGGTTCGGCATTGGGTGAAATCTCAACCAGGTCCAGGCCAGCATCTTCGGCCATCCTGAGCGCCTCGTCAGTCGCGATGACACCGAGGTTCTGGCCTTCTTCATTGATAAGCTGGATCTTGGGAACCCGAATTTCCCGATTGGAGCGCGGCCCCTCCTTGGTGGGGGCTTCGGCTTTGAAAGGTCTGCGAATGGTCGTATTCTCCTGAATTGTTTTCGATTGCGACTGGGGCTGCCACGCCCGGGTAGGCAATTTCCCGGCTTTGTGACAATTGCCGCGGGCAGTCAATAACATGCTTTGGAAGAAAAATCACCTGCTGTCCGTCACAACGCGAATCTGTTTTATAAAAACCGCCGGAAACGTGGAGTCCCTCATGACCGAAGCCCATATCGCCACCCAGCCGAGGTTCCTGACCGTCGGATCGGGGGCCGAAAGCCGCGAGATCGCGATGCTCGTCCGGCCGGCGGAAAACCCCTCGTCCGGCCCGGCCCTGATGTGGCTCGGCGGCTACCGTTCCGACATGACCGGGACCAAGGCGGTCGAGGTCGACCGGCTCGCGCAAAGCTGCGGCCGGGCGGCGATCCGCTTCGATTATTCGGGTCACGGCGCCTCGGGCGGCGATTTCAGTCTCGGAACGATTTCGCGCTGGCTCGAGGAGGCCATTGCCGTGCTCGATGACGTTCGCCCCGCAAGTGTCGTGCTTGTCGGCTCCTCGATGGGCGGCTGGATCGCGCTCAGGCTGGCGCAGGAGCTGAAACGCCGGGGCAAGGGCCCAAAGGTGGAGGGCATGGTACTGATCGCACCGGCGCCGGATTTCACCGCCGAACTCATCGAGCCGAACCTTTCCGACGCGGAGCGGGCATCGCTTGCCGGGCGGGGCTATTTCGAGGAGCCGTCGCAATACAGTCCCGAGCCGAACATCTTCACCCGCGCCCTGATCGACGACGGACGGCAGAACCGCGTACTCACCGGGATCATCGAGACCGGCTGCCCCGTGCATATTCTCCAGGGCATGGCCGATCCGGACGTGCCCTATACCCACGCTCTCAAACTCGTGGAGTTCCTTCCCGCCGACGACGTCGTGCTGACGCTGGTGCGGGACGGCGATCACAGGCTTTCGCGCCCCCAGGACATCGAGCGCATGAATGCCGCCATCCTTTCCGTGACCGACCGTCCGTGATGCATTTTAACCATAGTTGGCGATAGGCGACCTTCCGAAACTGCTAATGATTGACTAACGCCCCGGTTGGACCTTAACTCTTTCTTAACGATTAAGAGGACGGGTTCATGATGAACAGATCGCGCGTATTTGCCGCGCTGCTTGCGGTTTGCGCCGTCATGGCGCCGCTCGACAGCGCCATCACCGCGCCTGCGGCGCAGCGGGTCATGATCACCGGCGCCGTCACCTCGCAGCCGATCGGTCACTACGAATTCTGCCGGGCCCATCGCGACGAATGCAGTATCCGCACCAAGGCGAGCGCGGCGCCGCGTCTCACCAGCCGTGGATGGGCGCTCGTCCAGGAGGTGAATTCCTCGGCCAATGCCTCGATCACGCCGATGACGGATGCCGACATTTTCGGCCGCGAGGAGGTCTGGGCCTATCCGAAGGATGTCGGCGACTGCGAGGACTTCGTCCTCTTGAAACGCGAGAAGCTCATCAAGGACGGCTTTTCTCCGTCGGACCTCCTGATCACCGTCGTGCGCAAGCCCGATGGCGAAGGCCATGCCGTGCTGACGCTGCGCACGGCGCAGGGCGACTATGTCCTGGACAACCTCTCCGACGAGGTCAAGCTCTGGTCGGATACGCCCTATACCTACCTCAAGCGGCAGGCCGTGTTCGATACCGGCCGCTGGGTCACCATCGAAAACGGCACCACCGACGTCATGGTCGGCGCCCTGAAGTAATCGGACGAGCCGGTCAGCTCTGCGCCCCGGAGTGCCGTGGCGGCATGCGGGAAAGTCCGATCATCGCGGCAAGCCCCACCGCTCCCATCAACAGCAGGCAACCGATCGCGGCGGCGGTACCAGCCTGTTCGTTGAGGAAGATGATGGTCACGGGGGCCGCGGCCGACAGGACCATCCGTATCCCCGACAGCGTTCCCATCGTGCGCCCATAGCCGGCGGTGCCGAAATAATGAAGCGGCAGGACCCCGCGGATGATTGAGGTCAGTCCCTGACCGATGCCGAAGAAGACGGCAAACACCAGGGCTACGCCAACGGCAGGGAAAAGCGAGGCGGCAAAGAGCAGCGCCAGCGCCGCGAAGATCGCTCCTGTGGCGATCAGCCCCGTCACCGGCGGCGACAGAACTCCCCTTCGCGCATATTCGATGAGGCGGGCGGCAACCTGGGATGGCCCGATCAGACTGCCTGTCAGGGTCGCAATCGCTGGCGTGAAGCCGGCATCGCCGAGCAGCACCAGCAGCGATGCGCCCATGGCCGAGAGAACGAAGCCGCCGGCCGAGAGGCTGATGGCCATCAGGGCAAGCTGCGGCCGGCGGCTGACGGTTCCGGGACTGCCGGCTTCGCCCAGGTTTTCCGCCGGTGTCGCCGGCAGCCGTCGATAGGACGGCCAGAGCGCGTGCACCGGCAGGGCCAGCAACAGGTTCAGCCCCGCGAGCACCAGATAGACCTCGCGCCAGGTCATCATCGTCAGAAGCCATTGAATGAGCGGCCAGAACACGGTCGAGGCAAAGCCTGCCACCAGCGTCACAAGGGTGATCTGGCTCCTGGCCTCCTGGCCGTGACGCTGCGCCAAAGCGGCAAATCCGGCGTCGTATTGCACGGCGACCGATACGAATTCGGCCGCCAGCGTGACGGCGGCGAACTGCCAGCCGTTCTGGACCATGGAGAGGGCGCCAAGCGTCGCGGCCGCCAGGATCGATCCGAAGGTCAGCACGGGGCGCGCGCCGAAGCTGTCGATCAGGCGCCCGATGATGGGCGCGGAGATGGCGCCACCGAGGAGACCGATGGAAAAGACCGCGAACACAAAACTCTGCGACCAGCCGAAATCGCGGGCGATTTCGGGCGCAAGAATCGAGAAGGAATAGTAGAGCGTGCCATAACCGACGGTCATGGAAACGCCCATGCCGAGGGTGGCCGGAGATGGTTTCATGATGACGCCGCCACGCTATCCGCGTTTCGGCGTCATGACAATCGTCCCGCGATCAACCGTTGCCGATCAGGATACCCGCCGCCAGCACAAGCGAGCCGCCGAGCACCACCTGCATGGCGGCGCGCATGAAGGGCGTTTCCATATATCTGTTCTGGATGAAGGCGATCGCCCAGAGCTCGAAGAAAACCACGACGGCTGCGGTGATCGTCGCTGTCCAGAAATGCGGAATGAGATAAGGAAGCGCGTGGCCGAGACCGCCGAGCGCCGTCATGATGCCCGATGCCAGTCCGCGCTTGACCGGAGAGCCGCGGCCGGAAAGCTTGCCGTCGTCATGAGCGGCCTCGGTAAAGCCCATGGAAATGCCGGCGCCCACCGATGCCGAAAGACCGACGAGGAAGGTCTGCCAGGTATCGCCGGTGGCAAAGGCGGCCGCGAAGATCGGCGCCAGCGTCGAGACGGAACCGTCCATCAGGCCGGCCAGGCCCGGCTGGACGTAAGTGAGGATGAACTGCCGCCGGGCGGTCTCGCCTTCCTCCGCCTTCACCTCTCCCGGAACATGCTTTTCGCCCAGCATGCGGGCCGTCTCCTCGTGCCCCTGCTCGGCCAGCGCGAGGTCGCCGAGCAATTTGCGGGTCGAGGCGTCGGTCGTCATTTTCGCGGCTTCGGTGTAGAAACGGAAGGCGGCCTGCTCCATGGTTTCGGCCTCCTCGCGGATCTGTTCGAGCGTCTGGTTGGCGCGCAGCCAGTCCGGCTTGCGGTCGTAGAAATCGCGCACGTGCTCGCGCCTGACCAGCGGAATGCGCTCGCCGAAGCGCTTGCGATGGATGTCGATCAGCATGTTCCGATGGGAATGCTCGACCTCCGCCATGTCCTCGAAAACCTTGGCCGATTGCGGATATTGCGCCCTTAGCTGGTCGGCATAGGCGAGATAGATCCGCGCGTCGTCCTCCTCCGACGAAATCGCCAGCGCCAGGACTTCCTGCTCGCTCAGGCTCTTGAACGGACGCTTGGAAGTGGGAAAAAATCGGCCGAGCATTGCAATCTCCTTTTAGAATAATTCTAATTTATGGCATTGGTCTGCGGGGTCAAGTCTGAAATCCGGTCACTCCACCGTCATATCGCCGCATTCGCCGCGACGATAGCGCCCGTGGCGGTGCCGTGCGGCGATTGGCGCCATGCCGATGGTTTGACCATTGGGCACCGCTCATCGATAACCGTCAACTCGGGAAAGCGCGATTCCAGCGACCAGGGAGGCAGAGGCCATGACAATCGAGTTGACCGGACGGGCCGCCCATGTCGGCGACATCCGGCTGAGGGCCGAGGCCGAAATGGCCCGCCTCGGGATTGACGCGGCCTTCATCGACACCCTCGTCGAGACCTTTTACGGCCGCATCCGCTCGCACGAGAGGCTAGGCCCCGTCTTCGAACAGAGGCTTGCCGGACGCTGGCCGCAGCATCTGGCCAAGATGAAGAGCTTCTGGTCGTCTATCGCCTTCAAGAGCGGTGCCTATGGCGGCAAGCCGGTTCAGGCCCATCTCGGCCTGCCGGGTTTGAGCGAGGACCTGTTCGGACAATGGCTGGGGCTCTTTCAGGCGACACTGCGCGACATCGCGCCCAGCGAGGAGGCCGAGCGATGGTTCATGGCGACCGCCGAGCGGATCGCGAAAAGCTTGGTGCTGGCGACAAGGTGACGCTATTTCGACGCCTGCCAGCTGCCGCTCGCCCCACCCCACTTGTTGCTGCCCGACCACTGCCCGGAACCCGATTGTCCGTCCACGCGGCCGCTGATCGTGCCGCTGAAGGTATAAGGCTTGGTCTCGCTGAACACCGTACCCTGAAGCACCCCGTTCAGCGGCGCGCTGAATGACCCATCGGCACCAATCGAGCCGGAAAAGCTGGCGTTGAAACCGTCGCCGTCGTAGCTGCCGGAGACTGATCCCGAAACCGAGGAGCCGGAGACCGTGAGTCTCAACGAACCGGAGGCCTTGCCGGAAATGCGTCCGCTGTACTGGCCGGCGAAGTCCGCCGTGGGCTCCTGCGGCTCCTCGGTCAGCCCGCTGTGGCCGGCAACGACGTCGCGGTATTCCTCGAACTTGGCCAGTTGGTCCTGGTACTCTTTCGAATTCGTCCCGTGCACCAGTCCGGTCGACAGGAGGTTCGCCATGGCCTTGATATGGATTGCATTGTGCGGATCGAGCACGCCGTCCTTGTCGAGCCTGTCGCGGATCAGCTGGGTGAAGCGCCCGAGATTGTAGGGGTGTTTGGTCCACCAGTCGCGCCCGTACTTGCCATAGGCCGCCGTGTCGAGAGCCTCCATCATCAGGTCGGCTTCCGCCTGCGCATCGGCGCGGGCCTTTTCCACGACGGCTGCGGACTGTTCCTGCTTGTTGCGCGTGGCAAAGGTCTGGAGAATGTCGTCCACGACTTCCTCGTCGCTGGTCTGCGTCAACCGCTCGCGAACCGCATCGCTCGGTTCCGCCGTCGCCAGGCTGATGTCCTCCGCCCGCTGGTCGGCGAGCTCGATCTTGCGGTCACGGACGATCGATGAATAGAGCCCTTGGGTTTCCAGCCGCTGGCGGATCGCGTCCCGCGTATATTCGTCGCCCTTGGCATATTCCTGGTAAAGCTCCTCGATCGTGCTGTCGACGAACTTGCCCTTGGCATAGGATACCACGCCCGCCGCCGTCTCGATTGCGGTGAAGGCGGCGGCGGCCGGCGTTGCGGCGATGAAGGCGCGACCGAGATACTCATAGGCCGCCTGCGGATCGCCGCCCGCCGCCTTGCCCAACACGTCGGCCGCCTCGTTGACCTTGTCGATGTTGCCGAGCACCCCGGCCATCTGTTTGCGCAGCGCCGGATCCTTGATGCCGTTGGCCAACGTCTTGCCGAGCGCGATGGCGACCTCTTCGGAGGCGGCCTTCACTTTCTCCGGATCGCCGCTGGTCATGGCATCCGCCGCATTCTCGGCGAATTTGTTGATCTCGTTGGCCGAAAGCGCCACCGTGCCGAGCTGCCGGACCAATGTCTTGTTCGCCCCCGACTTGTAGAGTTTCTTGTAGAGCGCGACGATCGCCGCCTGCGATTGCGACTTGATCACCTCCTTGGCCTGCTCGTCGGCATAGTCGAGCGCCGCCTTTTTTGCGTCCTCCTGCCAGGTGGTCGGCGCCTGGGCGAGAGCCGCCGACAGGGGCGCGAGCGAAAGCGCCGAGGCGAGGATCCCGGCCAGCACATCAAAGGGTCGCCACGGTCTCATCTTGGGTCAAGCTCCAGGTCGGCGAGATCGAAATCGGCAAAGGGATCGGTCCCTCCCGACGCGGCAACGGCCAGCACCTGCGTTCCCTCCGGGGGCGGCATGGTCTGGTCGAGGCTTGCCAGCACCATCTCGAAGAGCGGCAGCCCGTCGGCCAGGTCCTCGCCGAAGGCGCGGTAGGCGAGCGTCAGCCGTGCGCCGTCGCCGCGCGGCTCGTCGAAGAAAATCTGCCGGGCGCGCATGCGTCCCTGGCTCAGTTCGAGGACGGTCGCGGGCCGCCCGAGCACCACCGCGTATTCAAGGGACGCGACCTCGTCGCTGGGCATCGGCTTGTCCCTCGGCCAGAACGACACGGCGATCTCCGCGCCCCCGCCGGGCCGGGCCATGACGATCCCGCCGGCGATCTCCTCGTCGGGCTTGACCTGCCAGCCGGTCGGCACCTCGACGGAGGTCCGGCCTATCCAGGCGCGGCGTTCCTCGTCGTCCGCTTCCCCGGGTCCGGCGGCGCCAGGGTCTGGCGCCCTCGCCTCTTCCGGCGGCACCGCCTGCGGAATGGCCGCCTGGCTCCTGTCCGGCTTCGCAATCCCGGCCTTTCCTTCCACGTCGCCGATCTTCACGCTCTCGAGGATGCGGTCGAAATCGCGCTCGCCGCCGCCGAGGCGAATGCCGCCGGTCGCCTCGAACAGGAAATGCAGGCGCTTCTTGTCCGCTCTCCCCTCGTCCAGCGTCACGCTCAGCGTTTCGACCTCGCCCATCTTCGAGTGGATCCACAGGGCCGGCTGGCCGTCGACTGTCACCTTGTGGTTGGAGACGATGTCGGAATAGCCGAGCAGCGGCTCGTCCGGGAACCACCACCAGACCATCAGGCTGCGCTGGCCGTCGGGGGCTTTCAGGGTGAGCGTGTCGCCTTCGACCGAGGCCGTCCAGTCCGCCGGCGCGGAGAGGGTGAAGCCCTCGAAGGCATGCGACGCCCAGCCGTCCGTACCGGTACCCGAAGGTGCCGCGCCTGTGCCAAGTTGGACGCTGCCGGCAGGGGCCATGGCACCCGGCTGATCCGCATCCGTCTCCGCTGGCCGGTCCGGGCTCCTGGCCGCCTCGTCCGCCGTGCGCAGCGAGTTCGCCATTCGCGCGGCCATCGGATCGAGCTTGGGCTTCAGGCTCTTTGCATAGCTGATCTCGAAGGTGTGGATCACCGCGCCATCGCCGCTCAGCAGAACCTTGCGCAGGAAGAAATCATCGCCACGAAAACCGGAATGCAGATACCAGTTCTCGCCCTTGCGCCGCTGGGTAACCTTCTCGTCCTCGCCCAGGCCCGCCAGATGCTCCTCGATCAGTTCGTCGAGGGTGCTGTCGAACACATTGTGCGAACCGAAAACGATGAAGCGGGCCGAGCCGTCCTTCGCCTCGAACGTCCGTCCGTCGTTGTTTTCCGGCGGCGGCAGCATGCGGAACATGGGGGCCGAATAGTCGATCCGCGTGCCGAAGCGGTCGTTGCGGTAGGTGATCCAGTTGCTGGCCATGGGATCGGCCGGGACAGCGGCGGTATCGTCGCCGGAATCGGCCCGGTCAATCGTGGCGTCCTCAGTGTCCGGCGGCGGCAGCTGTCCTCCCATGTCGGAGGGCGGCGCTTCATCGCCAGGACCGGGCGGCGTCTGGATGCCGGGGGGTGCCATGCCGGGGGGTGCATCAAAGGATTCCATATCCGGAGGCGGGCCGCCGCCCGGTGGCGCGTCACCAAAGATATAGGCGTCATAGGCCCAGCCGCGCGTGCCATCCTGCAGTTCGACATTCAGCCAGCGGCCGTCGCGCCCGATGACGGTGAGATATGTTCCCGGCCCCATCGGCAGGATCATGGGAAAGCGCGTACCGGGTCCGGTCCTGAGCGCCAGGAAATTGTCGCCGGCCGGGTTGAGCCCGCCGACATAGTCCGCCCGCGCCGGCAGGGCCGCGAGCGACAATAGGAGCACAGATCCAAGCCAGAACTTCCGATGACGATCCACGCGCAACCTCCTCCTCCACCGTCAGCCGCTCCGACGTAACCTGGCGGCCTGCCCCGATGGAAATCCCTTGATCTCTGGGCCGACTATGCGCTTCTGCGGCCAAAGCATATTGACACAAGTCAACTGCCGCCGCGAAGCGGCAATCCCGGCGGCATATTCCGCTGGGATTGCCGGTGGATGCGGACAGGCCCTAAGCCTCCAGCCCCTTCAGCACATTGGCGACGTTCAGCCCAATTTCCGGTACGCCGTATCCGCCTTCCATGACGGTGAGGATCGGAAGACCGGTCGCGGCGACCATCTCGCCCATGCGGATATAGTCCGCGCTCTTCAGCTTGAAGAAGCTGATGGGGTCCTGCTCGAAGGTATCGACGCCGAGTGACAGGACGATCGCCTCGGCGCCATAGGCCGTAATGCGCTTCAGTGAATCCGCAAGGGCTGCCGACCAGACCTCCCAGGGCGTGCCCGCCGGCATGGGATAGTTGGCGTTCAGCCCCTCGCCTTCACCCTCTCCCGTCTCGTCTGCATAGCCGAGGAAATAGGGGAAGGCGTCGACCGGATCGCCGTGCAGCGAGGCAAAGAAGATGTCGCCGCGATGGTAGGTGATGTCCTGCGTGCCGTTGCCGTGGTGGAAATCGACGTCGAGGATCGCGACCTTTTTCGCCCCGTGATCGATGAGGCGCTGTGCGGCGACCGCGGCATTGTTGATGAAGCAATAGCCGCCGATGAGATCGATGCCGGCGTGGTGGCCCGGCGGGCGGTAGAGCGAGAAGGCAAACCGGTTGCCGGCGTTCAGCCAGTCCGCGCCGGAAATCGCCACGTCCATCGAGGCAATCGCCGCCTCATAGGTGCCGTGGGAGATCGC
>JBAYTX010000003.1:0-155277 GCA_041675415.1 Rhizobium sp.
CTTTTGCGTCAATATCGGCGCAAAGCCGCTCGACCGTATCTTCGGATATGCTCTTCGCGTCTCTGCTTGATCTCGCCGCAAAATCGCTCCGTCAGAACGACTCCGAATTGGCCGGAAATGCTCCAGGGCCGGTTTTTTGGCGTGCGGCATTGCGTTTGCCGTGCCACGTCTTACATCACCACCCAGAATGAATTGACGAATACGAGGTTGCAGCCGATGGCGAATATATTGGAGCGTCTGGTCCCGAAACGGTTCCGGAAGAAGGGGATCGCAATCCCGGTCGTGCGGCTTCACGGCACCATCATGAGCGGCGGCGGCAGGTTCAAGCCCGCCCTCAATCTCGCAAGCGTCGCCCCCATGCTGGAAAAGGCCTTTTCCAGGAAGGAAAGCCCCGCTGTTGCCATCTCCATCAATTCGCCCGGCGGCTCCCCCGTCCAGTCGCGCATGATTTTCGAGCGTATCCGTGCGCTGGCCGAGGAGAAGAACAAGACAGTCCTCGTCTTCGTCGAGGATGTGGCTGCCTCTGGCGGCTACATGATCGCGCTTGCCGGTGACGAGATCACCGCCGATCCGGCGTCGATCGTCGGCTCGATCGGTGTCGTATCCGGCGGCTTCGGCTTTCCCGAGCTGCTCAAGAAGATCGGCGTCGAGCGCCGCGTCTATACTGCCGGCGAAAACAAGGTCATTCTCGATCCTTTCCAGCCTGAGAAGGAAAGCGACATCGAATACCTCAAAACCTTGCAGCTGGAGATCCACAAGATCTTTATCGACATGGTCACGACGCGGCGTTCGGGCAAGCTTGCCGACGATCCGGTCATTTTTACGGGGTTGTTCTGGACTGGGCAGCGCGGACTTGAACTCGGCCTCGTCGATCGCCTCGGCGGCATGCGTGAGGAGTTGAAGCGGCGCTACGGCAAGGACACGAGACTGGAACTCGTGAACGGTGCCAGGGATTTCCTCGGCAGGCGCATACCCGGCGTTTCCGCCTTTGCGGCACAGGGCGCAGATCAGGTTGCCGCCGCCGCCGCGGGCGGTCTTGCCCAGGCCCTCGAGGAAAGGGCATTGTGGAGCCGTTACGGGCTCTAAGAGGGAAGGCGGGAGGAAAATGCCGCAACTGATATTCTTGCTTCTGTTGGTCGGCGGTGGTCTGTTGCTCTACCGCCGGTTCGTCGGTGACGCCGAGAAGCTTGCCAGGAAATCAAGACAGGCCGAGCGAGAGCGCCAGACGGGCGCCGACGGTACGCTGGTCAAGGATCCCGAAACCGGGGAGTACCGCGTGAAGCGCGAAGAGGAATAAGACGAGTTTTCATCGGCATGATGGTTTCCTCGCCTCACAATCCGAGATCGGACAGCGAGGGATGGTCGTCGGGCCTGCGGCCGAGCGGCCAGTGGAACAGGCGGTCGCCTTCCTTGATCGGCAGGTCGTTGATCGACGCGTGACGGTGCGTCATCAGCCCGTCTGCATCGAACTGCCAGTTTTCGTTGCCGTAGGAGCGATACCAGTTCCGTGCGTCGTCATGCCATTCATAGGCGAATCGCACCGCAATGCGGTTTTCCCGAAATGCCCAGATTTCCTTGATCAGCCGGTAGTCGAGCTCGCGTGTCCATTTGCGTGTGAGAAACGTCACGATCTCCTCGCGGCCGGTCACGAAATCCGCGCGGTTGCGCCAGCGGCTGTCTGGGCTGTAGGCGAGCGAGACGCGTTCGGGATCGCGGCTGTTCCATGCATCTTCAGCGGCTCTGACCTTCTGACGCGCGGTTTCCTCGTTGAAGGGTGGCAGTGGCGGGCGTTGGTTCGACATGGTAGCTCCTTTTGTTGTGTAGACAGGTCTGTATATACACTTGACGTGTACAGGTCTGTCTGTCAAGTACGATCATGACCGGAACGAAGACGAAATCAGCAGTGCCCGCGCGGGAGCGGATCCTGGAGACGGCGAAGCGCCTGTTTTACCGCAACGGCATTCGCGCCACCGGCATCGATACGATCATCGCCGAGGCCGGCGTCGCCAAGATGTCGTTCTACAACAATTTCCCGTCCAAGGACGATCTGGTGCGGGCCTTCCTCGTCGCGCGCCACGAGGCCTGGATGGCCGCGTTCAGCCGCCGCGTGGAAAAGCATATCGAGGAGCGCGGCCTTGCCGCGCTCGCCTTCGCCCTCGACGAATGGTTCGCCGAGCCGGATTTTCGCGGCTGCGCCTTCATCAATACGGTTGCGGAATTCGGCCGGGAATTCGGGGGGGCCATGCGCCACAAGGTCGAGCTGGAGGAGTATGTGCAGGGTATCGCCGCCCGTCTCGGCCTCTCAGCACCCGAGCGCGTCGCCGGCGAGGCGATGATCGTCATCGAAGGAACGATCGTGCGTGCGCAGATGGGGTTCCGTGACGGGCTGCGGGATCAGGCGGCCTCGCTGCTGCAGTCGATCGAGCGCGGCTCGAGAGGCTGACGTCGCGGCAGTGCAGACTCTTGACCCGACCGGCCGGGCGTGGCACTGACCCCGGTAACATCCTGATCCAGCAAAGACCGGCTTTCACCATGTCCGATATTCCTCCCCATATGGACCCCAAGCGCTCGTTCCAGGCCCTGATCCTGACGCTGCACAACTATTGGGCCGACAAGGGCTGCGCGGTTCTCCAGCCCTATGACATGGAAGTGGGTGCGGGCACCTTCCATCCGGCAACGACGCTGCGGGCCCTTGGCCCCAAGCCCTGGAAGGCGGCATACGTGCAGCCCTCGCGCCGCCCGTCCGACGGCCGCTACGGCGAAAACCCCAACCGCCTGCAACACTACTACCAGTATCAGGTGATCCTGAAGCCGAATCCGTCCAACCTGCAGGAGCTCTACCTCGGTTCGCTCGCTGCGATCGGCCTCGACCCGCTGCTGCATGACATCCGCTTCGTCGAGGACGATTGGGAAAGCCCGACGCTGGGCGCCTGGGGTCTCGGCTGGGAATGCTGGTGCGACGGCATGGAAGTCAGCCAGTTCACCTATTTTCAGCAGGTCTGCGGCATCGAATGCTCGCCGGTCGCCGGCGAACTGACCTATGGTCTGGAGCGCCTCGCCATGTATGTCCAGGGTGTCGACAATGTCTACGACCTGAACTTCAACGGCCGCGAGGGCGACGAGAAGATCTCCTATGGCGAAGTCTTCCTGCAGGCCGAGCAGGAATACTCGCGGCACAATTTCGAGTTTGCCAATACCGAGATGCTGCACCGTCACTTTGAAGACGCGGAGAAGGAATGTCAGGCGCTTCTGGCCGCCGGCGCACCGGGCGAAAACGACAATCAGCTTCTGCACAAATGCGTCTTTCCGGCCTACGACCAGTGCATCAAGGCGAGCCATGTCTTCAATCTGCTGGATGCCCGCGGCGTGATCTCGGTGACCGAGCGCCAGAGCTATATCCTCAGGGTCCGCACGCTGGCCAAGGCCTGCGGCGAGGCCTTCCTGCTGACCGATGCCGGTGGGGCGAATTTCGGCAAGGCCGCCTGAAAACTTCGGGCGCGGCCGAGGTCGATGATGCCGGCTTCGGGTACGGCGGTGAATTTCGCGGCAGCGCCGGTCGGCAACTGCTTGGCATAGATTTGCAGCATGCGGCGGGTGCCGTTTGCTTCGGCTGGCTGCATCGCGACCGCATAATCGAAGAACAGCGCCGTGAAGGCGAGGACGTTCAGGATCTTTGCAAACTTCGGCATGGTTCCGGCCTCTCGATCTGATGACTGAAGCTTGCAACAGGCGCCTTGAACGGGTGTTGAACCGTCCGTTCATCTGGCGTTGGGAATTACGCCGGCGGCAGGCGAAACGCCCGCAAATGGCTGGTGACTTTCGAGATGTGACCGCATAAGGTCGGGCGATCTTCGAAATTGCCGGAGCATGTCCATGTATATTACATTTGCTATTCTTGCCGCCGTCGCCCTTTACGTCATGTTCATCTACAACGGCCTCGTAAAATCCCGGCAGATGACCGAGGAGGCGTGGTCCGGCATCGATGTGCAGTTGAAGCGCCGCGCCGACCTGATCCCGAACCTCATCGAGACCGTGAAGGGCTATGCCACTCACGAAAAGGGGACGCTCGAAGCGGTCGTGGAACTACGGAACCGCGCGCAGGCCGTGCCGGCAGGCGATGTCGCGGGCCGCGCCGCCGCGGAAGGCCTGCTCGGCCAGGCGCTTGGCCGGATCATTGCGCTGGCCGAGGCCTATCCGGACCTCAAGGCCAACCAGAATTTCCTGGAATTGCAGAATTCGCTTGAGACTGTCGAAGGCGAAATCCAGATGTCGCGCCGCTATTACAACGGCGCCGCCCGCGATCTCAACGTCAAGGTCGACAGCTTCCCCTCCAATCTCGTGGCAAAGAATTTCGGTTTCTCCAAGGCCGGCTATTTCGAGATCGCCAACGATGCCGACCGCGCGGTGCCGACGGTGAAATTCTGATCGTTTGCGGAGACAGCACCATGTTTTCCCGGATCGCCGCCGCTGTTGTCTGGCTTGTCGTCACGCTGGCGGTCTCGCCGGTAGCGGCCGAAGAAGTCATTCGCGACTATCACGCCGATATCGAGGTCGCGCCCGATGCGACGCTGACGGTGACCGAAACGATCACCGTCCGCGCCGAAGGCCAGGAGATCAGGCGCGGCATCTTCCGCGATTTTCCGCTCTATGCCGAGGATCCGTCGGGCCGCCGCATCGAGGTCGATTTCGACCTGGTTTCGGTCGAGCGCGACGGCGAGCCCGAGGACTACCACACTGAAAGCATCGCCGGCGGCATCCGCATCTATGCGGGCTCGGCTGATGTCTTTCTCGATCCGGGCGAATATACTTACACGATCACCTACAAGACCGGACGACAGATCCGCTATTTCGACGACCACGACGAGCTCTATTGGAACGTCACCGGCAATGGCTGGCGATTTCCGATCCTGAAAGCGTCTGCAAGCGTGACCCTGCCCGATGGTGTTGCGCCGACCAGGACGGCCTATTACACCGGCTATCAGGGCTCGACGGAAACCAATGCCCGCTATCAACTGACACCTGATGGACCTTATTTCGAGACGACCGAGCGGCTAGGCATCGGCAACGGTCTGACCATTGTTCTCGCGCTGCCAAAGGGCGTCGTCACCGCTCCCTCGAGCGAGCAGACCACCTGGTGGTGGCTTCGCGACAATATCAATTCCATCCTCGGGCTCGGCGGCCTCGGAATCGTATTCCTCTACTATCTGCGCTCGTGGATTGCGGTTGGCCGTGACCCGGAAGCGGGCGTCATGGTGCCGCGCTGGGATGCGCCCGACGGCATCTCGCCGGCGCTGGTCAACTATATCGAAAACAAGGGCTTTTCGGGCGAGGGCTGGACGGCGCTTTCGGCTTCGCTGATTGACCTCGCGGTCAAGGGATATGTCGTGCTCGATGACCTCGAGCGTTCGATCGTCGTCCACCGCACGGAAAAGCCGCTGAGCGGCAAGCTGCCGGCAGGGCAGGCGAGCCTGATCGCTTCGCTTGGCGAACCAGGCGACAGCCTCACCATAGACAAGGCGAACGGCAAGCGGGTCCAGTCGGTGGGGAACAAGTTCCGCAAGGCGATCGAGAAGGAACACCGGGGCAAATACTATCTGGACAATACCGGTTATATCGTCGGCGGCGTCGCGCTCAGCGTCGCGTCGCTCGCCGCCCTGCTGTTTTTCGGCTCGCTGACCGAAGACACGATCGGGCTGATGTTCGCCCCGATCATGATCGGCATCTTTCTTTCGATCTTCGCCGTCCGGCTGGGCAAGGGCGCGCGGCGGGGCGCGCCGCTGGTCGTGCGCATCATCTCCATCGTCGGTCTGGCGATCCTCGCTTTCGTGGCGCTTGGCATGGCCGGCGTCACGCTGCTGGCGATCTTCATCGATTTTTCCGAAATTCATCAATTGCCGGCGCTGGTCGGCGTCGGCGGCATCGTTATGCTCAACGGGCTGTTCTTTTTCCTCATGGGCGCGCCGACCCCTGTCGGCCGCAAGCTGATGGACGGCATCGAGGGCCTGCGCACCTACCTGACGCTGGCCGAAAAAGACCGGATGAACATGCGGGGCGCGCCGAAAATGTCTCCGCAGCATTTCGAGACGCTCCTGCCCTATGCAGTGGCGCTCGGTGTCGAAAAGCCCTGGACCCGAACATTCGAGACCTGGCTTGCCTCGGCTGCCGCGGGAGCCGCCGCGGCCTCCTATCAGCCCGTGTGGTATCATGGCGACCTTTCCGGCGGGATCGGCGACCGCATCGGCGGCTTCTCCTCCTCCATGGCCTCGACCATCGCCTCCACCATTCCCGCGCCACCCAAGAGCTCGTCCTCCGGCTTCTCCTCCGGCGGCGGTTCCTCCGGCGGCGGCGGGGGCGGCGGCGGCGGGGGCGGGTGGTAAGCCCCTACCTCGCCCTTGAGGGGGGAGGTCGCTGCGAAGCTGCGGGTGCGGGTGAACCTGGTGCTTGACTTCTTTGTTCTCCCCCTCGCCTTGCCAAATTCACGATTGTACGGACCGGGCAAATTTTGCTAGCAGGGTTTAGCTTTTTGTCACGCCACCCCGGACCTGCGGTCCGCCCCTCCCTCTCACGGGGGAGGGTGAGGAAAGAGAACATGCCCGACCTTCTGCTTGAACTTCGCTCCGAGGAAATCCCCGCCCGCATGCAGCGCAAGGCGGCCGGCGATCTGAAGAAGCTCGTCACCGACGCACTGGTCGATGCGGGTTTGACCTATGAGGGCGCACGCGAATACTGGACACCGCGGCGCCTGACCCTTGACATCCGTGGCTTGACGGCCCGTTCGGCGGACATTCGCGAGGAGAAGAAGGGCCCGAGCGTCAGCGCGCCGCAACAGGCGATCGACGGCTTCCTGCGTGGCGCGGGCCTCACCTCCATCGATCAGGCAGTTGTGAAATCCGACCCGAAGAAAGGCGATTTCTACGTCGCCTATCTCGACAAGCCCGGCCGCAAGGCCGAGGAGATCGTCGCCGACGTGATGCCGGGCATCATTCGCACTTTCCCCTGGCCGAAGTCGATGCGCTCGGGCGCCGCCTCCATGCCCAAGGGCTCGACCTTCGCCGGCATCGAGGGCAAGGGCCCGGAAGCGCTACGCTGGGTCCGCCCGCTACAGTCTATCGTCTGCACCTTCGGCACGGAACACGACGAAACCGTTGTCATCCCCTTCGAGATCGACGGCATCACCGCCTCCAACGTCACCTACGGCCATCGTTTCCACGCCCCCGAGGCGATCACCGTCAAGCGGTTCAGCGACTATGTCACAAGCCTTGAAAAGGCCCATGTGATTCTCGATGCCGAGCGGCGCAAGCAGATCATCGCCCAGGACGCCGCCAACCTCGCCTTCGCCAACGGCCTCGATCTCGTCGAGGACGAAGGCCTGTTGGAAGAGGTTTCCGGCCTCGTCGAATATCCGCATGTGCTGCTCGGCACTTTCGAGACGGATTATCTGACGATCCCGGCCGAGATCATCCGGCTGACGATCAAGACCAACCAGAAATGCTTCGTCACCCGCCCGCATGGCGAGACGGAAAAGCTCTCCAACCATTTCATCCTCGTTTCCAATATCGAGGCGAAGGATGGCGGCCGTGAGATCATGCACGGCAATGGCAAGGTCGTGCGCGCACGCCTGTCGGACGCCAAGCATTTCTGGACCCGCGACCAGGGCGACCTGCCGGATCTCGAGACGCTGGAAGCGTCATTCAAGAAGTTCGACCTTCACAAGGAAAAACCGCTCGACCAGCGCATGGCCAAGCTCGACGCCCTGAACGTCACCTTCCACGCCAAGCTCGGAACGCAGGGCGAGCGCGTCGCGCGCATCCGCGCGCTGGCGAAGGAACTGGCGCCGATCGTCGGCGCCGACAAAAACGTGGTCGACCGCGCCGTGGTGCTGGCCAAGGCGGATCTCCGCACCGAAGCCGTCGGCGAGTTCCCTGAACTTCAAGGCGTCATGGGTCGGAAATACGCGCTGCTGCAGGGCGAGCACGAGAGCGTCGCCGCCGCGATCGAGGACCACTACAAGCCGCAAGGCCCGTCCGACCGCGTGCCTGACGACAAGGTGGCGATCACCGTCGCGCTGGCCGACAAGCTCGACACGCTCGTCGGCTTCTGGGCCATCGACGAGAAGCCGACCGGGTCAAAGGATCCCTATGCGCTGAGGCGTGCGGCGCTGGGCGCCGTCCGCATCGTTCTTGAGAAAGGTCTAAGGGTTCCACTAGTACCTCTCATCTTGCAGAATCATCCGAATATCTATCGGGTCCCTAAATTTGCGTTTAGGTTGTTGACCAGAGATGAAGAGGGAATCTTCGATTACCCCTCTTTTTGGCACGATATCCTCGGAAGTCAGGTACTCGAAAACGGAGATCAAGATTGGTCCGTTGACCAATTCGTGTTTGATCTGCAGCAAGATGTATGGATAGTTGAAAACGAGACTATACCAGATGTTGGTAGCCAGACGCCTTTTGAACTTCAACAGCAAGTAATTTATTCCGCAGGCAAGCGGGTGGCGGATAGAAGAGATAACATTGCGCAATATCGAATTATATCTGCGCGGCAAACGTCGCTGGATCTCCTCTCCTTCTTCCACGACCGCCTGAAGGTCTACCTGCGCGATCAGGGTGCGCGCCACGACATCATCGATGCAGTGCTGACCCCCGAGGCCGACGACCTGCTGATGGTCGCCCGCCGTGCCGAAGCGCTCACCGCCTTTATCACCTCGGAAGACGGCATCAACCTGTTGGCCGGCACCAAGCGTGCCACGCAGCTTCTCGCAGCGGAAGAGAAGAAGGGCACAGTGGTGGCCGACGCGGTCTCCGACGCGCTGTTGACGCTCGATGCCGAAAAGGCGCTTCATGCCGCGATCGACGTGGCGACGGCCGAAGCCGCCGATGCGGTTGCGAAGGAAGACTTCCGCTCCGCCATGCAGGCGCTGTCGAAACTGCGCGCCCCGGTCGACAGGTTCTTCGACGACGTGCTGGTCAATGACGAGGACGCCGCCATCCGCGCCAACCGCCTGGCGCTCCTGAAGGCGATCCGGGAGGCCACCGGCACGGTGGCGGACTTCTCCAAAATCGTATCGTGAGACCGAGATCCGCGTAAGCGGGATCAATCGATCCAGCGGGCGGTTTGAAGCGCCGTACGCCTGAGCCTGAAGCCAAGGGCCGGACTGGATGGTCCCGTTCAGCCGGTCTCTCCTGGTGGGCCTTATCATCCCGAATGAACATTCGGGAACGAGAAAAACCCGCCGAAAAATCGACGGGTTTGTCAGCAGTCCGAAGGGCGGCGTTTGCGCCGCCCTCGCTCAAGCGTTTTCGAGTGGATCAGTCGTCGTTGCCGCCATCATTGCCACCGTCGTGGCCGTCGCCGTTGCCGCTGTCATGACCGCTGTCGCTGTCATTGTCGTGGCCGTTGCGGCTGTCGTTGTCGTCGTTGCCGGAGGGGCCGTTGTCATCGTTGGTGTTGCCGGCAGCGAAGGTGGGCGAAGATCCGCCTGCGAAACACTGCGAGACGGTAGAGCAATTATCGTCCGCCATCGCCGAAACGGAAAACAGAGATGCGGTGGAAACGGTGAGCATTGCTGCGAATACTGCCAGGTACTTCTTCATGGTTCTCTCTCCTTGTTGACCATGAAAGTGTTTATAGTTGACGCTAGCTGACAGATAGCTGACCGGAAATCGCAATATCTCAGAGTGACAAATTAGGCGTCTTGGGCCTGATGAGGATGGGCGATCACAACGAGCTGCTGCATGGGCAATTGGCCGGATCGGGTGGCGGCGTTCTGATCCATTCCATAAAAAAAGCCGCCGGATCTCTCCGGCGGCCTTTGTGCTAAAGGGGCGTCCGCTCAGCTCGCCATGCGCATCTGCTGCGCCATGCCGTAGAGGGCTCCGGTGTTCGAAGAGCTGGACACCTTGAAGCCGCGGATGAGGTTCAGGAGTTCTTCGGTGTCGACAGCCAGGGCTTCCGCCGAGGCAGTGGTTTCTTCCGCCATCGCCGCATTGTGCTGGGTCGCGGCGTCGAGCTGGTTCATCGATGACGAGATCGAGCGCAGCGTCGTGTCCTGCTCGACTGCCGAATGGGCAATCTTGCTGACGATGTCGCTTGCCGCCTTGATCTGGTCGGAGATCCGCTTCAGCGCCTCGCCGGCCTCGGCGACCAGCTGCACGCCGTTCTGGACCTGACCGGAAGACCGGGAGATCTGTTCCTTGATCTCCTTGGCGGCAGCAGCCGAACGCTGGGCCAGTTCGCGCACTTCCTGGGCGACCACGGCAAAGCCCTTGCCGCTTTCGCCGGCACGCGCCGCCTCCACTCCGGCGTTGAGCGCCAGGAGGTTGGTCTGGAAGGCGATCTCGTCGATCACCCCGATGATCTTGGTGATCTCGGCCGACGACTGCTCGATGCCGCTCATGGCGCCGATCGCCTGGGCGACGACGGCGTCGGAGCGCGAGGCCTCGGTGGATACGGAGTTGACCCGCTTGGCCGCTTCCTGTGCGCCTTCGGCGGTCTGCCGGACGGCGACGGTGAGTTCGTCGAGCGCGGCGGACGTTTCCTCGAGGTTAGCCGCCTGGCGTTCGGTACGTTGGGAGAGCTCGTTGGAGGCGCGGCGGATCTCTTCCTTCGAGCCGGAGATGTCAACGCCCTTGGCATTGACCTTGGCCATGGCCGCTTCGAGGTGGCCGATCGCCTCGTTGAAGTTATCGCGAAGGGCTGCGTATTTCGGCCCGAGTTCGCCGCAGCGGACCGTCAGGTCGCCATGGGCGAGTTGTTCGAGGGCTGCACCGATGGTCGAGACGACGCGGGCCTGCTGGGCGGCTTCGGCCTGCTGTGTCTCGACGTTCTGCTGGCGCTCGGCGTCGATCTCGCGATCCTGCTCTTCTTGTCGGCGGGCCATGGCATGACGCTCGCGCACCTTGTCCTGCAGCGACTTTGTGGCCCTGGCCATCATGCCGACCTCGTTGCCCATTTCGGTGTGGGGGATTTCGATTGTGGTATTTTCGTCGGCGACCGCTCCGAGCGCATCATGGATCGCTTCCAGCGGCTTCGTGATGCCGCGAATGACGAGGAAGGCTGCGCCGATACCGAGACCGAAGACCACCAGGCCGATGGCAAGCGCGCCCTGAACGCTTTCCATGATGGTGGCGTCCAGATCGTCAAGATAGGCCCCGGTGCCGATCGTCAGCTCCCATGGGTCGAAAGCCAGTGTGTAAGCAGCCTTGGGGGAGAGCTGGTCTTCGGCCTGGCCTGGTTTGGGCCACTCATACTCCGTCCAGCCGCCGCCGTTGCGTGCCTTGGCCACCATTTCCGCGAGGAATTTGTTGCCGGACTTGTCGGCTACGTCGGCGAAGTTTTTGCCGATGCCCTTGTTGTCCGGGTAGATCACCCGGTCTACATCGTAGTCATAGGCGAAAAAGTAGCCGTCCGGCACGAACCGCATGTTGGTGATGATATCGTATGCCGTGGCTTGGGCCTGCTCGCGGCTCAGTTCGCCCTTCACTTCGAGATCGTGGTAGCGCTTTAGAACGGAGACTGCAGTCTCCGTTTGCGTCCTCAGCATCTCATAGCGCTGCTCGTAGATCGCCGAAGCCGAAGCCCGGATTTCGAAATAGGTGGCTACGGAAAATGCCAGCATAAGACCGCCGATGAGTAGCATCAGCTGTACGGAAATCTTCAGATTTTTCATTTTGCCTTCCAGACTAGGACGGCCGGCCCCGCGTCGCCTGAGGAATCGAAGTGCGAGCATGTAACCGGTTGTAGGTTCAGCGCTTCCTGCGCTTCGAAACATGCTGCATCGCACTTACATGGCACCATTACGATATAAGAATAAATGAACTCCTAACCATGTCGGCCCCTATGCGAAGCAGACGATCCGGGACCGGACGGTGACGAAAAATGCGCCCAGGCAGGGCCGGGGCGCATTGTCCCGCATTGCTGCGGAAGGGCCCTTGCAACCTGGATCGTACGGCTGGGCGGGGCAGGGAAGTCGTGGCAGGCTCAGTTGAGCCGCAATTCAAATCCGCTGAGGTCCAGGGTTTTGCCGGAGGCCTGCTCGCCGGGAGACATTGCGGCGGAATTCGGGGCAGCCCCTGCGTTCGTAGCAACAGCTGCCGTGGTCGCTTCGAGGTCGATGCCGTCGCTTGAGCCCGGCGTTGCGGTGGCGGCGGAGGCGGTGACCATGGTGCCATCCGTCGCCCAGCCGTCGGCCTTGCTGACGAAGACCACCGGCGAACCGCCCATCCATGCTTCGGTCCTGAACAGTTTCTTCTCGCCGTCGAGTTCGATGATTTCGGCCTTTTGTTCGACCGCACCGAGGGTCGGCACGATGTAACTCGGCTTTTCCTTCTCTGCCTCAATCGGGCAGTCGCCGCACGACATGACGACGATGCTCGGGCTGTTTGAGACCGGGACCGAACCGACCATCTCTACCGAGGAGGCCATGGCCGGGCCACCGGCCAGCATGACGGCTGTTGTCAGGATAAAACGACGCATAACGAACACTCCCCGAACTGTTGACGAGGAGGCTAGCCGTGTTTTCTTGATATCCGGTCAGGAGGATCGCTAAAAATTGAGCGAACTGCGTTTTTTTGGGTCACGGAACCGGGAAGATCAGTGTTTTTCCCGGGCGACTGCCCGCCAGCCGATGTCACGGCGGCAGAAACCGTTCTGCCAGACCACGCGGTCTGCAAGATCATAGGCCTTGGCCTGCGCCTCGCCGACAGTCTTGCCCGTCGCCGTCGCGTTCAGCACGCGCCCGCCGGTTGCAATGAGCCTGCCGTCTTTCACCGCCGTGCCGGCATGAAAGACCTTGGCTCCCTCGGCCTCGTTAGGAAGGGCGTCGATTGCAGTCCCTTTCTCGTAGGTACCGGGATATCCTTTGGAGGCAAGGACGACGGTGAGCGCCGGATCGGCGTTCCATTCGGCCGAGACCTGGTCGAGGGTGCCGGTGGCCGTCGCGTAGAGCAGCGGCAGCAGATCGCTTTTCAGCCGCATCATCAGCACCTGGCATTCCGGGTCGCCGAAGCGGACATTGTATTCGATTAGCTCCGGGCCCTTTTCCGTAATCATGAGCCCGGCGAAGAACACGCCGGAAAACGGTGTGCCCATTTCCGCCATGCCGCGCATGGTCGGCCCGATGATCTCCTTCATCGTGCGTTCCACGAGCTCCGGCGTCATCACCGGGGCGGGTGAATAGGCGCCCATGCCACCCGTGTTGGGGCCGGTATCGCCGTCGCCGACACGCTTGTGATCCTGGGCGGTCGCCAGCGGCAGGAGATTGTTACCGTCGCAGAGACAGAAGAAACTCGCCTCCTCGCCGTCGAGATAGGCCTCCACCACCACTTCCGCCCCGGCGGCGCCAAATGCGCCCTCGAAGCAATCGTCGACGGCGGCAAAGGCTTCGTCCAGCGTCATCGCCACGGTCACGCCCTTGCCGGCGGCAAGTCCGTCCGCTTTGATGACGATCGGCGCTCCCTGGGCACGGATATAGGCCTTAGCCTTCGGCGCATTGTTGAAGCGCTGATAGGCGCCGGTCGGAATATTGAACCGCGCGCAGAGATCCTTGGTGAAGCCTTTCGACCCTTCGAGTTGGGCGGCGGCGGCCGATGGGCCGAAGACGGCGATACCCGCCGCGCGCAGCGTGTCACCAAGGCCCGCGACGAGTGGCGCCTCCGGGCCGACGACGACGAAATCGATGCCCTTCTCCTTGCAGAACGCAATGACGGCACTGTGATCGTCCACATCGAGCGTAACCAGCGTGGCGTGTTCTGCGATTCCGGGATTGCCGGGCGCCGCATAGAATGCGTCCAGCAGCGGCGATTGCGCCAGCTTCCATGCGAGCGCATGTTCCCGTCCGCCCGAACCGATCAACAGAACCTTCATCGCTCACTCTCCGCTTGCCGTAATTTCAAGGCGGTTAAGCGGAGACTGCCGAAAGGTCAAGGGGACCGCGCTGCGCCGGGGCTGGGACCTCGGTTAGCACCGGTTCCGTTTGGCGCGTGCGCCGGCCATTCCAGGCCGCAAGCAGCCATCGTCGGCTCGGCCGCTCGATCGCATAGTGGCTGGCTGTGGCGGCGATCAGGCTCGCCGCGATCATCGCGCTGGCGGCAAGCCACGGCGAGATCGGGGCGGGCAGCGCTTTTGTGACGAGGAAGCTGACTGGAACATGAAAGAGATACAGCGAGAAGCTGATCTTGCCGGCAAACCGCAGCGGCGCGGCCGCCAGAATTGCCTTTGAGGGCCGGGCCTCGCAGGCACTCAGATAGACGATGATCGTTGCAATCAATGCGGTCTGCACGCCCCAGAAGGTCGCAGGGGATGAGAACAGATTGCGGCATAGAATGAAAACGGCCAACAGGCCGAGGGCGGCAACTCCGGTGGTTGTGTTCGAGGGCAGGAAAAGCCCGCTGTGGAACAATCGTCCGGCAAACGCGCCAAACAGGAAATAGGGGATTTTGGACAGGAGCAGGATACCTGGACCTGGAAAATCGAGAACCATCGCAAGCGCGAAGGCGGCCAGCAAGGCAATGGCGAGCGTCTGCCGCTGGCCAGGCTTTTCGAAACACAGCCAGAGCAGCAGGAAAAACAGATAGAACTGGATTTCAGGCGGGATGGACCAGAAAACCCCGCTCGAACCCAGCATTGCGACATGGCGAATGATCTGCACTGCCCCGGTAATCGGCTGGAAATAATCAAGCCCGGGGACTATCGACAACAGGATCACGAAGCAGATCGCCACCAGATAGACCGGATAGATGCGCGTGAACCGGTGGACCAGATAGTCGGAGGCACACGAGAACGTGAAAGGCTTGTCGCCATAGAGATGCGCCATCAGGAAACCGCTCAGCGCGAAAAACAGCGCGACGGATTCATCGCCGATATTGAGCCAGGGGATATCCTTTCCAAGCAACAGTCCGATATGGGACAGAACAACTGCAAAAGCAGCGATGCCCCGAAGGCCATCCAGACTTGGAAGATATTGATCCCTGTTCATCAGAGAGCCCCGAATGCCCGTTTTTGATATTTGAGATCAGTACGTCAAAATCTCTGTGTAATGAAGAATGGCCTTGGCCTTTTCGTGGATGTGGTTAACCCGCTTGCCGCCGAAATGCCGCGATCGGCGCCGACATCTGGGCATCGGGTCGGGCTCGCTCGACAACCGCTTTCCTGTGGAACCCGTAGCGCCCGCGTTGCCTTCCCCGCCGCCGCCGCTATGGTCGCGCGCTTGAATGAAAGAACCTGGGTATCAAATGGCCGACGACATCAAATCCATCGCCGCAATCATCGCCTCCGAGATCAACGCCCGCCCCGATCAGGTGGCGTCGGCCGTTGGGTTGCTCGATGAGGGTGCGACCGTGCCCTTCATCGCCCGCTACCGCAAGGAAGTGACCGGCGGTCTCGACGACACCCAGCTGCGCAATCTAGCCGAGCGCCTGACCTATCTGCGCGAGCTTGGTGCCCGCCGCAAGGCAATCTTCGAGTCAATCAGCACCCAGGGCAAGATGACCGACGAACTGGCGATTAAGATCGCCGGGGTCACGACGAAGGCCGAGCTTGAGGACATCTACCTGCCCTTCAAGCCCAAGCGCCGTACCCGCGCCGAGATCGCCCGCGAAAGGGGCCTGCAGCCGCTCGCCGATGCCATCTGGGCGGGCCGCACGGCCGATCCGGCCAAGCTCGCCGAGGCCTACATCACTGCTGAGGTGCCGGACGTGAAGGCGGCGCTGGAAGGTGCCCGCGATATTGTCGCCGAAGCCATCTCGGAAAACGCCGACCTGATCGGCCGTCTGCGCAACGATATGAAGGATCGCGCCATCCTCTATTCCAAGGTGGTCGAGGGCAAGGAAGCCGCCGGCGAGAAGTTCGCCGACTATTTCGCCCATTCCGAACGCTGGGCGACGGTGCCCGGCCACCGCGCGCTGGCCATGCTGCGCGGCTGGAACGAGGAGATGCTGATGTTGTCGATCGAGGTCGACCGGGACGATCCGTCGCCGGTCAAGCCCGCCCAGCGCACGATTGCTGCAGCCTACGAGATCGCCGGCAAAGGCCCGGCCGACCAGTGGCTCATGGAGGTCGCCGGCTGGACCTGGCGTGTGAAGCTGTCCGTTTCGCTGTCACTGGACCTGATGCGCGACTTGCGTGAGCGCGCCGAGGAAGAGGCGATCCACGTCTTTGCCCGCAATCTCAAGGACCTGCTGCTCGCAGCCCCCGCCGGTTCGCGCCCGACCATGGGCCTCGACCCCGGCATCCGCACCGGCGTTAAGGTGGCGGTCGTGGACGGCACGGGCAAGGTGCTGGAGACGACGACTGTCTATCCCTTCCCGCCGAAGAACGACATTCGCGGCACCCAGGCCGAACTCGCGTCGCTGATCCGCAAGCACAAGGTCGAACTGATCGCGATCGGCAACGGCACCGGCAGCCGCGAGACGGAAAAGCTGGTCGCCGATATGCTGTCGCAGTTCCCCGGCACGGCGCCGAAACCGACCAAGGTCATCGTCTCGGAAGCCGGCGCCTCGGTCTATTCGGCATCGGAAACGGCCGCCAAGGAATTTCCCGGCCTTGACGTTTCGCTACGCGGTGCCGTCTCGATCGCCCGCCGCCTGCAGGATCCGTTGGCCGAACTCGTCAAGATCGAGCCGAAATCGATCGGGGTCGGCCAGTATCAGCACGATGTCGACCAGGGCAAGCTCGGCCGTTCGCTGGATGCGGTCGTTGAGGATGCGGTGAACGCCGTTGGCGTTGATCTCAACACGGCTTCGGTCCCGCTGCTCGCCCGCGTCTCCGGTCTCGGCGGCTCGATTGCCGAAGCCATCGTCACCCATCGCGACGAGACCGGCCCGTTCCAGAGCCGCAAAGACCTGCTCAAGGTTCCGCGCCTTGGCGCCCGCACCTTCGAGCAATGCGCCGGCTTCCTGCGCATCCCGAACGGCAAGGAACCGCTCGACGCCTCCTCGGTTCACCCCGAAGCCTACGGCATCGCCAAGAAGATCGTCGCCGCCTGCGGCCGCGACCTGCGCTCGCTGATGGGCGACAGCGCCACCCTGAAGAGCCTCGACCCGAAGAAGTTCATCGACGAGCAATTCGGCCTGCCGACCGTCAAGGACATCATCGCCGAACTGGAAAAGCCCGGTCGCGACCCGCGCCCGAGCTTCAAGACTGCCACCTTCGCCGACGGCGTAGACGAGATCACCGACCTGAAGCCCGGCATGCTGCTCGAAGGGACGGTCACAAACGTCGCCGCCTTCGGCGCCTTTGTCGATATCGGCGTGCATCAGGACGGCCTCGTGCACGTCTCCCAGCTGGCCGACCGCTTCGTCAAGGACCCGCATGAGGTGGTCAAGGCCGGCGACGTGGTGAAGGTTCGCGTCGTCGAGGTCGACGTCAAGCGTAAGCGCATCGCTCTCACCATGCGCAAGGATGGCGGCGAGGCGCCCCAGCCGTCGATGCGCGACAATCGCGGTCAGGCCAACATGCGCCATCCCAACGCCAAGCCCTCCGGCAAGCCGGAAACCCCTGCGATGGGTGGCCTTGGTGCGGCCCTTGCTGAGGCGATGCGTAAGAAATAGCGCGGCGGGGCGCTTCCGATCGGCGTCTCCCCCGCGCCATGCCTCAATAAATATGAAGCTTCTATAACAAACTCGCGCTTGTGTATCCGGGCGATCGCGCTAGATTTTCCGCGTTCATATTGGTTTACGGCAAATTGGGGGCATGAATGACCTCGAAGCTTAAGGACTTACTGAATAGAATTATCAGGACCGGAACTCTCAACGTAACGACAGCCGATGGTCGAAGGCACGCCTTTGGCGACGGGAGCGGAAAGGCAGTCGAGATCCGTTTCAACGACAAGAATGCCGAAACGGAGCTTGTCGCCGATCCGCAATTGAAGCTCGGCGAAATCTACATGGATGGCCGCATGGCCATGGACGCGGGCGAAATATACGACCTGCTCGCGCTCGTGAAATCCAACACGCTTTCCGAAGACCTGACTTTCGGCATGGTCTGGCGAGGGCTCGCTCGATATGCTGCATCCGAGCTGCGCAGCCTTCTGCCGGTCAACCACAATCGCCAGAATGTCGCCCATCATTACGATCTGAGTGCCAAGCTCTTCGATCTCTTCCTCGATCCCGATTGGCAGTATTCCTGCGCCTATTTCGATCCGCCGGGGATTTCGCTCGATGAGGCGCAGGTCGCCAAGAAGCGCCACATCGCCGCCAAGCTACTGCTCGAAGAAGGGCAGCGGGTACTGGAAATCGGCTCGGGCTGGGGCGGCATGGCGATGTATCTGGCCGAATCTTCCGGTGTCGACGTGAATGGTATCACACTGAGCTCTGAGCAGCTTCGTGTTTCGCGCGGGCGGGTCGAAAAGCGCGGTCTTGCCGATCGTGTGCGCTTCGATTTGCAGGACTACCGAACGATGAAGGCCAAGCCCTTCGACCGGATCGTTTCCATCGGCATGTTCGAGCATGTCGGACGCCGTAATTTCCAGCGTTATTTCCGCAAGGCCGCCGAACTCTTGAAGGACGACGGCGTCATGCTGCTGCATTCGATCGGCCAGCCGACGCCGCCGCTCATCAACAGCCCGTTCATTGAGAAATATATCTTTCCCGGCGGCTATATTCCCTCCCTTGCCCAGGTTCTTCCGGCAGTCGAAAAAGCGGGGCTGGCGATCCGCGACATCGAGATCCTGCCGCTTCACTACGCGCAGACGCTGCGTCACTGGCGGGAGCGTTTTCTTGCCCGCAAACAGGAGGCGGTCGCTCTCTATGACGAGCGTTTCTTCCGTATGTGGGAGTTCTATCTTGCCGGCTCGGAAATGGCCTTCACCCACCAGAATTTTTTCATCTTCCAGATGCAGATCGCAAAGAATCCCTTCGTCATTCCGGACAATCGCAACTACATCGCCGAGAGGGAAAAGACGCTTGCTCTCTTCGACAAAACCCGACCTGCGCTCGAACAGGTGGTCTTCTAGAGTATTTCCGGCGTCCGCTGCCGTTCTCGTCGAAGGGTGCGACTGGTTAAATATCCGGTAACGGATTCATGCGAATTTGACGCGTCGCTCCTTCCGCGCCCGCGGAAATCTGTATCTCGTTCCCGGAGTCTCACCATGCGAATGCCAGCGCGTGTCCTTTTGTCTTTGAGCATCGTCCTTTCGGGTCATCAGACACTTGCGGGTGACTGGACCCTGACGCTTGGCGCGCAGGGGGTGAGCGCTCCCGTCTTCGAGGGCGCAAAGGCGCGGGAATTCCGGTTTTCTCCGATGATTGCAATCGGACGGCAGGGCAAGGAGCAGCGCTTCTCCTCGCGCAACGACAGCCCCTCCATCGGTCTCCTAGAGACGGGCGCCGTGCGCGCCGGCGTGGCTGGCAGGCTGATCAGGGGACGCGATGCCGGTACGTCCAGCGATCTTGCCGGGCTTTCGGATGTCAAGTTCGGCGGAGAACTGGGCGGCTTCGTCGATGTCTACCCGACCGAGAGCATTCGCGTTCGGGGCGAGGTGCGCCAGGGCATCCGCAGCCATGACGGCCTTGTCGGCGATATTGCCGCCGATGCCTTCGCCGATCTGGCGCCGGATTTGCGCCTTTCCGGCGGACCGCGCGCGCGATATGCGACAAGCGGCTATTCGCAGGCTTATTACGGTGTGAATGCGTCGGAAGCCGCCGCATCGGGCCTGAGCCAATATGATCCGGACGGCGGATGGCAGTCGGCCGGCGTCGGTACCGCGCTGACCTGGAGCGCCACGGACAAGCTCGAAGCCAGCGCATTTGCCGAATACAAGCGTCTCGTCGGGCCCGCCGGGGACAGCAGCCTGGTGCGCGAACGCGGTTCCGCCAATCAGCTCCTGTTCGGGGTGTCCGCGACCTATAAATTCGGTGTGAGCCTCAACTAGAACGACTCCGAACTGGCCGGAAATGCTCTGGTCATGTCACCGGGCATGCCCGAACGCCTATGCCGAAAAGGCCCGGGGAAAGGAATTTGTCCGCATCTGGGCCAGTTCCCTTCGCCGGTACTTTGTTCTATCAGTTTCTGATGGAAACAATGGCCGATCACACCGGGCGCGTTGCCGACGCTCCCTCCGACAATTGGGTCTACCGCGTCCTGCCACGCGCCGTCTGGCCTTACGCGCAGCTTGCCCGCTGGGATCGCCCGATCGGCTGGCAACTCCTGATGTGGCCCTGCCTGTGGTCGTCGGCGCTTGCCGCCAACGCTCTTGCGGCGCAAGACCGTCTTAGCCTTGGGCTTTTTCTCTTCCAACTCGTGCTGTTCTTCGTCGGCTCCGTCGCCATGCGCGGCGCCGGCTGCACCTATAACGATCTGGTCGATCACAAGATTGACATGGAGGTGGCCCGAACCCGTTCGCGTCCGCTGCCATCCGGTCGTGTCACCCGCCTGCAGGCAAATCTCTTCATGGCGGCGCAGGCCCTGACCGGACTTGCCGTGCTCTTGTGTTTCAACGGCTTTACGATCGCTCTCGGCATCCTGTCCCTTGCGATCGTGGCGATCTACCCCTTCGCCAAACGGTTCACCGACTGGCCGCAGTTCTTTCTCGGGCTTGCCTTCTCCTGGGGCGGGCTCATGGGCTGGGCCGGGCTTTTCGGCTCCCTTTCGCTTGCAGCCATCCTGCTATATGCGGCCGCCGTTGCCTGGACCATCGGTTACGACACGATCTATGCCCACCAGGACAAGGAGGATGACGCATTGATCGGGGTGCGTTCGACCGCGCGTCTTTTCGGCGATCGCACCCGCCAATGGCTGGTCGGTTTCTACGGCCTGACCCTCCTTCTGCTCCTGAGCGCGTTCCTGCTTGCGGGTGCCGGGTTCTTCGCCTTCATGGGGCTTTTCGTGGCGGCTGGTATGTTCGCCTATCAGATCGCTGTTCTCGACATCGACAATCCGACCCAATGCCTGGCGCTCTTCAAGTTCAACAGCCGCGTCGGCGCCATCATCTTCGCGGGCCTCGTCCTGGCGCTGCCCTTCGCCTGAAGGCGTCCCGTTGCGGCACAAAAAAGGGTCCGGAACATCGTCCGGACCCTTTTCTCGCACTGTCGGAATTAAAAGGTCAGGTGCGGGCGATGATTTCCTTGCCGGAAATCTTCATGCTCACGCCCAGCTTGCCGGTGGTGCGGCGAACGAGAAAGCGCGGACGGCGCTCCGCGAAATAGGAGTGACGGCGGCGCGGCTGCGTGGCGCGGGCCCGGATGTCGCCGAGATGGTCTTCGAGAGGGCGGGCGACGCCATCGGCTTCGACCATCAGCATCGGAATGCGGAAGGCGTTCGCCCATCCGCGCCAGTCGGCGGCGATGTCGCAAAGATCATGGGCAACCAGAAGCGGGATGCAGAGATCCGGATCGTCGTGATGCAGTTCCAAGGTTACAGTTACCTCTCCGTCACCGTGATCGATCGCACGGGCGGCGACGCCTTTGAAGGCGCGCGCCGGCAGGGCGAAGGACAGCGGCAGTCCGCTCGCGGCAAGGACTTTTCGCAAAACGGCGCCGCGTTCGTCAATGGTGATCGTGACATCGCCGGAAGTTTCGCGCAATGCGTAAGTGACGTGATGCGGGAACCGCGAGGGATCCAGTCTCAGAGTCGCTCCTGCCCAGACGGGCTTCATAACCGTGTTTGTCATCTTCATGCTACCCTTGTTTTACCCGAGAGCCGTTTCATGGTTCTCGCACCGGGACTTTTCGTCCTCTGTTGGGGAACATAGCGCCGCCCTGTTCCGGACAGCTTAAAAATTGCGGTTAAGAAAACTTTGCATCCTCAAATGGTTAGTGAAACCCAACGGGGCACGGTTTCAAAACCGTGAACGGCCTTCGCACAGTTTGTCATGAAGCGGGCCACCAAAAGCCCGAGGCAAGGCTCGGACGGCATAATGCAGCCATCCGTATGGTTCACCCGGGAAAAGCAGCAAACATGGTATCGACCTTTCTGAGCTATGACCTCGTTGTGCGAGACATGAAGGCCAGTCTCAACCGCGCGGCCTCCGAAGCGCAAACGGCCCGGGAGGCCAGCTACTATAAGGAAAACATCGGGAAGGTTACGTCCGTCGAGGAGTTTCTTGACGACTACCGGCTCTATTCCTACGCCATGAAGGCTCACGGGCTCGAGGACATGATCTACGCCAAGGCCTTCATGAAGAAGGTGCTGGAAAGCGATCTCACCGACGAGAACAGCTATGCCAACAAGCTCAGCGATGACCGCTATCGCAATTTTGCGACCGCATATCAGTTCACGCCGGCGATGCCGGATGCCCAGTCGGACGCGCAGGAAGACGCGGTGATCGGTCTTTACAAGCAGGCTCAGGGAACCGAGGCGCAGGCGATACAGACCGAGACTGCATATTATCATGCGGCCATAGACACGATCACGACGGCCCAGCAGCTCGTGGGCAGTTCGCGGCTCATGCAGTATGTCCTCGATGCCTATGAAATCGACGGAACGAAGTATACGAAGCAGCATTTCATCGATGTCCTGACCAGCGACGTCAATGATCCGAACAGCTACGTCAACCAGCTTGTCGCGACCGATGCGGCGTCGACATACGACTATAACTCTGGGGCGTTTCTTGCGATGGCCAAAGCTTTCGCGTTCAATGCCGACGGTACGGTCACGAACGCGACCGCGCAGACCGCGGTCCAGAAGGATGCGACCGAAAGCCTCTATATCGACAACAAGTCGACCTATGTCTCGGAATATACCCGGGCCCGCGAACAGGCCTATTACGAATCCAGGATCGGCACGATCACCACGGTGGACGAGCTTACTTCCGATCCGCGCCTGTTCGAGTATGTGAAGGCGGCTTTCCAGCTCAAGTCGACCACCTTGAAGTCGACGTTCTCCAACATCGTCACGAGCGATCTCACCGATCCCAACAACTATGCGGCGAAGTATGGCGGCTCTGCCTATACCAGCATCGTCAAGATGTTCAATTTCGATACGAGTGGTAACGTCAAGGGTGGCTTCCTGGCGCAGGATGCGACGCAAATCGCAAAGACGGCTGCCGCCTACACGAATCATTTCGATGATGCGAGCGTCGAGGATCTCACGACCCTGCTCGACTACTATTCGAAAGCTATGACGAAAATCACCACCGTGAATGATCTGCTCGACAATAGTTCGATTCGTGCGATCCTCTTCAAGGCCTTCGGGATCGAGGAGGGCGAGTATAGCGACGCGAATCTGAAGCGTGCCCTTTTGAGCGACCTCAGTGATCCGAAGAGCTATGCCAACTTGTCTCGGGACAAGCGCCTGGCGAACCTTGCCCGAGCGTTCAATTTCGACAGCAAGGGCGAAACCGTCGCGCCGCTGTTGGCGCAGAACGAGATTACCGTCACGGCTCTTTCCAAGGCCTATATCATCAACAAGGTCCGGAATCTCGAGGGCGCCGAGAAGGACAAGGCCAAGACGGACGCCGGTGCCGAAGCGGAATATTACCGGAAGGCGATTATCGGTATCACCAGCGCCAAGGAATTCCTTTCCGACCGTCGCCTCGTCGACTTTGCGCTCGTCGCCAAGGGCATCGACCCGAAGGACGTGACGGACGAGTTCATGAAGCAGATCTTCGCCTCCGATCTGGAAGACAAGAAGAGTTTCGCCAACCAGCAGAAGGACGGCCGTTTCGCCGAGATCGCCGCCTCCTTCAATTTCGACGGCGATGGATTGCTGACTTCCGATACTGTCGGGACGGTACAGCAGCGCGGCGCCGTCCTCGAGACGCAGAACCTCTATCTCCATCAGGTCATTGAGCAGGAACAGGGAGACAGCAATCCCGGGGTACGTCTTGCGCTCTATTTCGAACGCATGGCGCCGACGCTCACCGATGCCTATGATCTTTTGGGTGACACGGCCCTGTTGGAAGCCTTCCGGATTACATTTGGCTATTCGGCGGATTTCAGCAACATGGACATCGACATGCAGGCAAAGCTTGTCAAGAAGAACCTCAATCTCGCGGACTTGCAGGATCCGGAAAAGCTCAAGAAGTTCCTTCACCGCTTTACGGCCATGTACGATACCCAAAACGCGGACTATTCCACCTCGGCGCTTTCCATTCTCGGCACCGGCTCGGCGGGCATCAGCGCCGATGTGCTCCTGTCCGTTGCCACGCTCAAGAGCGGCTGAACTTTTCGCGGTAGGAATTGCTTCGAGCAGACAGGCTGGCACTTGCCTGTCTGTTTGTTTTTCGGTATCGATGTATACAGTAAAATATATCGATATGCCGCAAAGGGGAATTTCATGATTTTGTTTCGGTCGCTTCGGCGCATGGCATCCGCCCTCTGTCTCGCCGCCGCTTTTCTGGCCGCGCCCCTTTCCGGCGCCTTCGCCGAAAGCAAGGTTACGGTTTTCGCAGCCGCGAGCCTGAAGGACGTTCTCGACGCGGTGGCCAGGGATTGGGCGGCGGAAACCGGCAAGGAGACATCCTTGGCCTTTGCTGGCAGTTCAGCGCTCGCCAAGCAGATCGAGCAGGGGGCGCCGGCCGACATTTTCATCTCGGCCGATCTGCAATGGATGGACTATCTCGACAAGGCCGGGCTCGTGGCCAATGGCAGCCGCGTCAATCTGCTTGCAAACCGTATCGTTCTGATCGCTCCCTCCGACAGCGCCGGCTCGATCTCGATCGCCAAGGGCTTTCCTCTGGCCGGTCTCCTCGGAGACGGGCGGCTTGCCATGGCCAATACCGATGCGGTGCCGGCTGGTGTCTACGGCAAGGCGGCACTCGAATCCCTGGGCGTCTGGGCTAGCGTGAAGGATCGCGTCGCTCAGGCGGAAAACGTCCGCGCGGCATTGCTGCTCGTCTCTCGTGCCGAAGCGCCGCTCGGTATCGTGTATGAGACCGACGCCAAGGCCGATGCGAAGGTGAAGATCCTCGATCGCTTTCCAGAAGCGAGCCATCCGGCAATTGTTTATCCGGCCGCGCTGCTGAAGTCGTCGGAAAACCCCGACGCGGCATCTTTTCTGTCTTACCTCCAATCGCCCAAGGCCTATGATCGCTTCACTGCGGCCGGCTTCACGGTCCTGAGCAAGACTAACTAGGGTTGTTGACGCGTGACGCTATCGCCGGAAGAGACGACGGCAATGCTCTTGAGCCTGAAGGTCGCGGCAACCGCCGTGGCCTTTTCCTTGCCGCTCGGCATTGCCATTGCCTATATCCTCTCGCGCCGGGATTTCTGGGGAAAGACCGTACTGAACGGTGCGGTCCATCTGCCGCTGATCCTGCCGCCGGTCGTGACGGGTTACCTCCTGCTGCTGACCTTCGGGCGCAAGGGGACTGTCGGCGCCTTCCTGGAGCAATGGTTCGGCCTTGTTTTTTCCTTCCGCTGGACCGGCGCGGCGCTCGCCGCCGGCGTCATGGGTTTTCCGCTTCTGGTGCGCTCGATCCGTCTGTCGCTCGATGCAGTCGACCGGCGGCTGGAAACGGCCGCCTCGACGCTCGGCGCCAATCCTGTCTGGGTCTTTGCCACAGTCACCCTGCCGCTCATTCTGCCGGGCATTGCCGCCGGCGCCGTTCTGGCCTTCGCCAAGGCCATGGGCGAGTTCGGTGCGACGATAACTTTCGTCTCCAACATTCCGGGTGAGACACAGACGCTCGCCTCGGCGATCTACACCTATACCCAGGTTCCTGGCGGCGAGACTGCAGCCATGCGTCTGACATTGGTTTCGATCGGCATATCCTTTGCCGCCCTGATCGCCTCGGAAGTGCTGTCGCGCCGCATGGCGGCGAGGCTCGGTGCGGCATGACCCTGACGATCAATGTCGAGCATAGGCAAGGTGCCTTCGACCTGGCGGTCGACCTCGCCATCGGCTCCGGACTGACGGCGCTGTTCGGCCCCTCCGGCTCCGGCAAGACGACGCTGGTCAATCTGGTGGCCGGGCTCATCCGCCCCAACAAGGGGAGGATCGCCTTCGACGGCGAGGTCTGGGTAGATAATGCCGCTAACCGGCGCTTTGTGCCGCCGCACCGCCGCCGCATCGGCTACGTCTTCCAGGAGGGGCGGCTTTTCCCGCATATGACGGTGCGCGGCAACCTGCACTACGGCGCTCGCTTTGCCCCGCGCGGCGGCGAGCCCGGCGAAACGCTTGAGAGGGTGGTGGACCTGCTGCGCATTGGCCCGCTGCTCGATCGTCGCCCGGCGCTTCTTTCCGGCGGCGAGAAGCAGCGCGTCGCCTTTGGTCGCGCGTTGATGGCAAAGCCGCGCCTACTCCTGATGGACGAGCCGCTGTCGGCGCTCGACAACGACCTCAAGGCGGCAATCCTTCCGGATATCGAGCGCATGCGCGACGAGGCCGGCATTCCGATCCTCTATGTCAGCCATTCCATCGAGGAGGTCACGCGGCTTGCGACGCGAGTGATAGTCATGGACGGCGGTAAGACCGTCGCGATCGGCAGGCCAGACGAGGTGCTCAATGTCGTGCCGGCCGCCACAGGCGCCCTGAAGGCCGGCAGCTTCCTGCACGCCGTCGTCACTGGCCACAGCCCGGACGAAGGCCTGACCTTTGCCGAATCCAGGGCTGGCCCGCTCTTCCTGCGCGCGACCGACATTCCGGTCGGCGCCCATATCCGGGCCTTCGTGCCGACGAGCGAAGTCGTGCTCGCGACCTCTTTGCCAGATGGCATTTCGACGCTCAACCGGTTGAAGGGCACAGTGGAGGAAATCGGCGATGCCGGCAGCGTGATCATGGTCTCGATCGACTGCAACGGCGACCGGGTGCTTGCCGAAATCACCCGGCGCTCCGCCGCCAATCTCGGACTGGTCCAGGGCATGCCGGTCAACCTGCTGTTCAAGACGGTCTCGATTGCCGCCGAAGGGATCTATAGAACCTCGTGAGGGGTGTGGCGTGGTAGCCGTCCGTCAGCTCAGTCGTCGCCCGAGGCCTTTGTCACTTCGCCCTGAGCTGCGAAATCCGGATCCATCTGCGCTTCCAGCCAGCTCAGGTCGTCGCCAAGCGCCCGCCGTGCCTCGGTCTCCATGCGCCGGCAACAGGCAAGCAGGGTCTCGCCGAACGGCGTGAGGCCGGCGCCGCCGCCGCTTTTGCCGCCGTGCCGGGTGAAGATCGAAGGCTCCTTGAACATGCGGTTGATTTCGTCGCCGAGCAGCCACGCGCGGCGATAGGACATGCCCAGTGCGGCGCCCGCCGCGCGGATCGACCCGTGTTCGGCGATCTGTCCCAGAAGCGCGACCTTGCCTGGTCCGAGCCGCACGCCGTTGGCGAGGTCGATGCGCAGCGTCAGCCGTGTCACCCGCTTGGTCATGATCGGGCCACCACCTTGCCGGGATTCATGATGCCGGCCGGATCGAAGGCATCCTTGATCCGGTTCATCAGCTCGGTCTCGATCGCGGGACGGCTGGCGATGAGCTCGTCGCGCTTCAGTTGGCCGACGCCGTGCTCGGCGGAGATCGATCCGCCCAGAGACCTGACAATGCCGTGGACGATGGCATTCATCTCGCGCCAGCGGCCGATAAACTCTGCCTTGTCGGCGCCCACCGGCTGGCTGATGTTATAGTGGATGTTGCCGTCACCGAGATGGCCGAAGGCGCAGATGCGCGCTCCCGGCATGGCGGTCATTACCGCCCGGTCGGCCTCCGCGAGGAACTGCGGCACTCTGGATACCGGAACCGACACGTCATGTTTGATCGATCCTCCCTCGGGTTTCTGGGCGTCCGACATGCTCTCGCGCATGTGCCAGATGGCGCTCTGCTGGGCGAGCGATGCTGCGATCACCGCGTCCTGGACGAGGCCGCGCTCGAAGGCCTGTTCCATCAGCGTATTGATCATCGCCCCGGCGGTCTCGGCCGAGTCCGAGGTCGATATGTCGATCAGCGCGTACCACGGATGGACACTCTCCAGTGGATCGCGCACGCCCGCAATGTGCCGCATGGTGAACTCGATCCCGATGCGCGGCATGAGTTCGAAGCCCGTCAGTGCCGTGCCGCAAAGAAGCGAGGCGCTTTCGAAGAGAGCCAATGCGTCGGCCGGTGATTTCAGCCCGGCGAAGGCCACCTGCCGGCCGCGCGGCTGCGGATAGAGCTTCAGCACGGCGCCGGTGATGACGCCGAGCGTGCCTTCGGCGCCGATGAAGAGATCGCGCAGGTCGTAACCGCTGTTGTCCTTCTTCAGGCGCCGCAGCCCGTCCCAGATCTCGCCCGTCGGCAGGACAACCTCGAGCCCGAGGCAGAGCTGGCGCATGTTGCCGTAGGCGAGTACCGCCGTGCCGCCGGCATTGGTCGAGAGATTGCCGCCGATGCGGCAGCTTCCTTCCGAGCCAAGGGACAGCGGAAAGAGGCGGCCACTGGCCTCCGCCGCCTTCTGGATGTCGGCGAGGATGCACCCGCCGTCGGCAATGATCACATCGGCAACGGGATCGATTTCGCGGATACGGTTCATCCGCTCCAGTGACAGGATGATGTCGCTGCCGCCCTCGCGCGGCACCTGGCCGCCGACAAGGCCCGTTCGCCCCCCGGCCGGAACGACGGGTGTGTGCGTTTCGCTGGCAAGCTTCAGGATCGTCGAGACTTCTTCGGTCGAGCCTGGCTTCAGCACAAGCGGCGAAGCGCCGTGATAGAGCCCGCGACCCTCGACGAGATAGGGCTCGATGTCGCCGGGCTCGGTCAGCGCATACGGGGATCCCACGATCTCTATGAAGCGGTCAAGCAAGTTGCGGTCATCGTCCGTTGCGGTCATTTCGAGCCTATCCTCCGCTATCTGTCTCTTGGCGCGGCGGCGCGCCTCAGGCGGTCGTTGATCGCTTCGCCGAGGCCATGTTCCGGGACCGGCGAAACCGCGATATGCGTGGCGCCGCTGGCATCGGCCTTTTTCATGAAATCGAAGAGATTGGCGGCCGCCTCGGCGAGGTCTCCGGTCGGACTGAGATCGAGCACCAGTTTCGCCCGTTCCATGCCTTGAACAGGCGTCCCGGCAAAGCGGATCAGCGCGTCACCCGGCTCGACACGTGTCGCGTCGAGGAGAACGGCGGCGTCGGGGGCATAATGCGAAGCGAGCATGCCCGGCGCTTCGACCGCAGCTCCGTTCGTCTGTTGCCGCTCGACGGCAAGACCGGTCACGTCGGCCAGCGCCTCGGCCGCTATCCCACCGGGCCGCAGCAGCCTGATCTTGCCGTTTTCGACCCTGACGATCGTCGATTCCACACCGACGGGGCAGGGGCCGCCATCGAGAACCAGTTCGATCCGCTCGCCCAGATCCTCCATCACGTGTTCGGCGGCAGTCGGACTGATCTTGCCGGAGGAATTGGCGCTGGGTGCGGCGAGGGGTTTGCCGAAGGCGCGGATCAGGTCGCCCGCAAACCCCGCCGGCACGCGGATGCCGACCGTATCGAGGCCTGCTGTCGCAAGTGGATGAATGCCGCTTCCCGCCTTCAGCGGCAAGACGAGGGTGAGCGGGCCAGGCCAGAAGCGTTCGGCCAGCAGACGCGAGACGGGGTCGAAGACTGCATGGCGCTCGGCCATTGCAAGATCGGCCATATGGCAGATCAGCGGATTGAAGCGCGGCCGCCCCTTTGTCTCGTAAATGCGCGTGATGGCGACCGGATCGGTGGCGTCAGCGGCAAGGCCGTAAACCGTTTCGGTCGGCACCGCGACGGGCAGGCCTCTGGAAAGCACCGCAACTGCCTCGAGGATCGCTCCCTGTGGATTGCTGTCGATTGATATCCGTTTCGCCATTTATCGTCCTGACCGTCGCCTTCTGCCGTGCATAGCGCGTCTTGGCCTGCAGGATCAAACGGTCTTTTCGCTCGTCCGCGCCAGCGCCCGATCTGGTGCGGGGCGGTGATGATTCCACGTCCTTTTCACATATCTAAAACTTTATCTATCGACGTAACCGAAAGAAAAAGGACTTCCCCCTATAGTCCCTCCCGATCGATTTCATTCGTCTCACCTGTCGGGAACGTACTCATGCAGCCACCGAAAAATCCTGCTTCCAGCATTGCCCTGCGCGTCGCCACCGCCATGCACCAGATGGGGATAGATGGGTTGCCGCGGAATTACGAGCTTGTCTACGAAGCTTACGCCGGCGGCAATCCCGAACTGGTCCGTGATTTCGTCGCGCTCGGAAAAAACAAGACCCAGGAAGCGCTCGACGCGCTCGGGCGCAAATATCTCCCGCATCATCATGAGGATGGCATCTTGAGCCGGCAGAACGGCCATGTCCGCGCGGAGATGAGCAATTTCATCAACCTTCTCAACGAGGAAAAACTCTCCCTCACCGATTATGGGCGGTTGATCGGCGACGCCTCCAAGGTGATCCTAACCGACGGCGAGGTCGACCATGCTGAACTCGGCCAGTCGATCAAGGCGCTGAAGGTCGCGACTGAAAAACGCGCCAGCCAGAACAGCAATATCGTGCGCGCCGTCGTCAGCAAGACCGCCACCCTTGCCGATCTGCAGCGCGAGGCGGAAGACGCTGAGGTCGCGAAGTTCGTCGATCCGCTGACGGGACTTGGAAGCCGGCGCGCCTTCAACAAGGCGCTGGCCAAGGTCTATGCCAATCCGGTCATGCCTGTTCTCAGCGGGCTCGCCCTCGGCGAGATCGATGACTACGGGCGGCTGGTGGAACAGATGGGCCCGGCGGTTGCCGATCGCTTCCTGAAGCAGGTGGCCAAGGTCGTGGAAGCGGTCGCAGGCGGTGAGGATCTTGCCTGCCGTTTCGATGGCGGCCGCTTCGGTATGTTGTTCTATACGTCCGAGCAGGAAGAGATCAGCCGCATCGTTGATCTCGTGCGCTCCAAGCTCCGCGCCACCGCTGTTGTCAACAGTGGCTCCGGCCGGGCGCTCGGCCAGATTCTCATGTCCTTCGGCATCTGCCTCTCCGAGCAGGCACCCAATGCATTCGATTTCATGAACTTCGCCGAAAAGGCGCTCGCAACCTCGAAGGCGGCCGGTGGCGATACTGTGACGATCTACGGCGCGAACGACAGTGCCTATGTGCCGAAGGATTGGCTGATCTACAAGAAACAGGCGGTCGGCGGGTTCGGGGCTTGAGCTTTCCGAACCCTGGGGCCTGAATGGCCCTACAGCGTAGCAATGATCTTGCGCAGTTCCGCGTTCCGCGCCCCGAGCATCAGCACGTTCTTCAGGGCTTCCATCGGGTCGTGGGTGCGAAACAGCAGACCGTTTTCGCGGATTGACCGGTCGATGGCCATGGATTTCGTTTCCCGGTCGGGATGAACGGCGACGGCGAAATACATGCGGGAATAGTTCGGCCGGATATGCTCGAAGAATTGTTCCGTACCGCCGATTTCGGCAAAGAAATTGGCGATGTAGAAGGCCCATTTGACATCGGCATATTTCGCGAAACTGGTCCTGGCCGCCGTCACATGGCAGTAGCCGAGATGCGGGCGGTGCTCCAGCGTGCGATGGAAGAGAAGCTTCGGAAACTGGATCGAGCGGTGAAAGCTGTTGATCCGCTTGTGCGTTGTCTCGCCGGCGCTTTCCAGTCTTCGCCCGGTGCGCTCCGCCACTTCCTCATAGGTCAGATAGCGACGTTCATCTGAAAGCCAATCCTCCCGTTGGCGGGATATCCGGCCCGTGCGCAGGAATTCGCTGTGCGCTGCCTTCACAGGAGTCTTCGCCGGCGTGGAGTCTTTGCTGGCGGCATAGTATCTGAGCTTTGGCATATCAGAGGCTCTGAAATCCGGAATACGTTGATTGGCAATGGTGACGCGGCAAGGTTAACGACATCTTGCCGCAGCGTAAGCTCGCTCGGTTTCGCGAGGCTTGCCACTTGCAGGCCGTTGCACCGCTTCCATGCGGCCGGTCGCGACCGCCACGCTTGACGCTTTGCGCGGGATTTTGTCGCCGTGGCGCGGGGAATGCGTTGTAGGTCTGGTCGCAAGTATTGTTGGTGGCCGGCCCAAATTAACGCAGCAGTGGTTGCCAAGGCTTTGTTGACCTCCGCCTGCTTATTTGCTCGCGTAGTTTCACCTGAACATGGTATGAGGAAATAATAATAATACAGCGATGGAGAACTGAAATGATTGCGAACATGAAGCGTTTGGCCGCGCTTGTTCTGGCCTCTGCCGTCGTCCTCACCAGCTATGTACCTTCGCAGGCCATGCCCGTTCCGGTCCCTGTGCCGGCCATGGGGACTGCGACCGATGTCGTGACGGTCGATTATTATCGTCGCCCTCCCTACTATGACTATAATGGCTACCGTGGTTACCGTGAACCACGCCCGGGCTACCGGTATTACAACGGTTACTGGTTCCCGCTGGCCGCCTTTGCAGCCGGTGCCATCATCGGCGGCGCTATGGTCGCACCATCCGTTCCACGCGCCGGCAACATCAATCCGAAGCATTACGAATGGTGTGCCGCGCGCTATCGCTCCTATGATCCCTATTCGAATACGTTCCAGCCCTATAACGGCCCGCGCCGGCAGTGCTACTCGCCTTACTATTAAGCGGCGACAGCTGGCATAAAGATATGCAAATGCCCGGTCCTGGACCGGGCATTCGTCTGTTCAGGAGAGGCGCACCGAACCCGGCGCGCCTTCGGCATGTCCGCCGCCGGGATCAGCCGATCCGGACGTTGTCGTCGCGCTTGATGGCGACAATGGTCGAGCGTGGCAGCTTGCCCTCGCCGTCCGGGAACGGTGCCTTCGGATGCTGGATGCCAACGAAATGGGTGCGCTTGTCGGCCGACCACGTCTGGCCGGTGACCTCGGCGCCCTTTGGGGCGGTAAGGAAGCGCTCGATGCGGCCTGTCACCGGGTCGCCGGCTAGCATCTGGTTGTTGCCCTGGCCGAGAAACCCGCCTTCGTTTGAATCGTCTCCGTCAGTCTGGATCCACAGGAGGCCGGTCGAGTCGAACATCATGCCGTCCGGAGAGTTGAACATGTTGCCGGAATTGATGTTCGACGAGCCTGCATAGGCGTCCTTGTGAACATCGGGGTTGCCGGCCATGCAGAACAGGTCCCACTTGAACTTGCCATCGGCATGGTCGTCGTTTTCCGGATACCAGCGTACGATCTGGCCGTATTCGTTCTTCTCGCGCGGGTTCGGGCCGCCGGCCGGGGTTGCGTCCCCACCGGCATTCGGCTTGATGCCACGGTTCTTGTTGTTGGTCAGCGCGCAATAGGCTTCGATAGCGACGGGGTTGATCGCCACCCATTCCGGGCGGTCCATCGTCGTGGCGCCAACCTTAGAGGCGGCCTGGCGGGTGAAGACGCAGATCTCGTCCATCTTCATGCCGGTCGATTCCGGCGTCAGCGCGACCCATTCGCCGCTGCCGTCGTCGGAGAACTTGGCGACGTAGAGTGTGCCCTCGTCGAGCAGTTTAGATGTGTCGCCGCCGGGCACGTAGATGCCGTTCGAGACGAACTTGTAGAGGAACTCGCCGCGCTCGTCGTCGCCCATATAGACGACCACGCGGCCGTCGCGTGCCACGGTGGCGGCGGCGTTTTCGTGCTTGATGCGGCCGAGTGCCGTGCGCTTGACCGGGGTCGACGTCGGATCCGAAGGGTCAATCTCGACGATATAGCCGGCACGGCGGGGTTCGTTCGGGTTCTTCGAAACGTCGAATCGCGGGTCGAACTTCTCGTAGGCGTAGCGGGTCTCGGCGACGATGCCGTACCGCTTGTAGTCGTCCGGCAGAGCGAAGTTCGCGTCGGTGGAACCGAAATAGCCGTTGAAGTTTTCCTCACAGGTCAGGTAGGTGCCCCACGGCGTCTTGCCGGCGCCGCAGTTGTTGAAGGTCCCGAGACAGTCGGTGCCGTTCGGATCTGCTTCCGTCTTGACGAGGTCGGAACCGGCGGCGGGACCGGACAGCTTCATCGGCGTGTTGTGGTGGATGCGGCGGTTGAACGGGCTGTCGAGCACGATCTCCCAGCCATTTTCGCCCTCTGTCACTTCCATGACGGTAACGCCCTGCATGTTCTGCAGGATCTTCACATCGTCAGCAGAAGCGGGCACGCCCTTTTCGGTGTGCGGCAGGTTGATCTTCGGGTTCACGTATTCGTGGTTCACGGCGATCAACTGACGGTCGCCGACGACGAACAGTTCCATGCCGTCGGTGTTTTCACCGAAGACCTTGTCGGAATTCTCAAGGCTGACGCCCTTGGCCGGATCGACATCCGGGAGGTTGGAGAACAGCGGCTGGCCCCACTTGGCGAGCGGCTTCCAGACATAGCCTTCCGGGACATGCACGGTGGCGTCGGTGGCAATCGGGACCGGCTTGAACGCGAACCGGCTTGCCGCTTCCTGGGCCTCGGCGGATGTCGACGACATCAGATTGCCGAGCGTGCCCATGGCCGCGGCGGCGGAGCCGAAGGCAAGGACGCCACCGAGAAAACCGCGGCGGGAAAGAGCGGTCTCGACGATACGGTCGAAATCGGTCTCGGCCGGGGGCGGGTTCTGCAGTTCGTCCCATTCGTCCCAGGATAGCTCGCTCTTGTTTACATCGTTCATGGTTTTCTCCTGCAGTTGATGCTGTTGGAACATTTCCAGCCTGCGGGATATCGGCGCCATATTGCAGCTGTGTGACGGTGGCAGCCTTTTCCCCTATCAACGGGAAGTGCCTGTTTGCCGCGGAATTGGGAAGTGGCAGGCGCCGGGTAAGTCGAGCTTGCCGGGGTGGCGAGGCTGTTCCGCCCTGGGCGGGCGCAGTAGCCTTTCGAGCGCGGTGGTCGGCGCTGGGTTCCGCAAAACGATTTGACGTTTACGTAAAAATCAATTAGCCAAATTGACACGTTTCCGCCGCCGCCGCGAAACCGGCCGCACCGGAAACTGCCAGTCGCAAGCAGGAGGAGCAAGCCCATGTACAAGGCGCCGGTAGACGAAATCGCGTTCACCCTCAAGCATGTCGCCGGAATGGCCGAGGCGATGGACAGGGGCAGGCTCGGGGAGCTGAGCGAGGATGTGGTCGACGCCATTCTGCATGAAGCGGGTCGTTTTGCGAGCGACGAGGTAACGCTGCTTGCCGATATCGGCGACCGCCAGGGTGCGCGCATGGTCGACGGTAAGGTCGTCGTTCCCGACGGATGGAGCGAACTCTACCATCACTGGATGTCGGGCGGGTGGAACGCCTTGACGGCATCGGAAGATTTCGGCGGCCAGGCGCTGCCGTACATGCTGAACGTCGCAGCACTCGAAATGTGGAATTCCGGCTCCATGGCCTTCGCGCTTGCCCCGACGCTCACCATGGGCGCGGCCGAGGCAGTGAGCGCTCATGGCAGCGATGCACTCAAGCAGAAATTTCTTCACAAGATGGTCTCCGGCGAATGGACCGCGACCATGAACCTGACCGAACCGCACGCGGGTTCCGACCTCGGCGTCATGAAGACCCGCGCCGAGCGCCGCGACGACGGCAGCTACCGCATTTTCGGCCAGAAGATCTTCATCACCTGGGGTGATCACGATATGACCGAGAACATCGTCCATCTCGTGCTCGCCCGGCTGCCCGATGCCCCCGCCGGCACGCGCGGTATCTCGCTGTTCCTCGTTCCGAAATTCCTGCTTGATGAGAATGGCGCCATCGGCGAGCGCAACGATCTTCATTGCCACTCGCTGGAACACAAGCTTGGCATCCATGGCGCCCCCACCTGTACGATGATCTATGGCGACGGCAAGTATGGCAAAGAGGCAGGCGCCATCGGCTGGCTGATCGGCGAGGAGAACAAGGGCCTCGCCTGCATGTTCACGATGATGAACAATGCCCGTCTCGCCGTTGGCATGCAGGGTGTGGCGATCGGCGAGGCCGCAACCCAGAAAGCCTTGCAGTATGCCAGGGAGCGTACGCAGGGCAAGGCTCCGGGCTGGACCGGATCGGGCATGAGCCCGATCATCGAGCATCCCGATATCGCCCGCACACTGATCACCATGAAGGCGCTGACGCAGGGCTCGCGCGCGATCTGCTATTCCTGTGCCCACGCCATAGACATGACCCATCATACTGATGGCGACGAAGCCGCATTTTGGCAGGACCGCGCCGCGCTTCTCACCCCGATCGCCAAGTCCTTCGCCACCGATGCCGGCGTGGAAATCGCGTCGCTCGGCATCCAGGTGCATGGTGGCATGGGCTTCATCGAGGAAACCGGGGCCGCCCGTTATCTGCGCGATGCCCGTATCGCTCCGATCTACGAAGGCACCAATGGCATCCAGGCAATCGATCTCGTTACTCGTAAGCTGCCGCTTTCCAATGGGGACCATGTTCGCGGCTTCATCGCGGAGCTCAGGCAGATCGTCGCAGGTGTACGGTCCTCCAATCGCGACGGCTTTGGAACCACTGCCGAGCGTCTGGAGGCCAGTATCGCCGATCTCGAAGAGGCGACAACATGGCTGCTCGCCCGGCTGGCAGAAGGCCAAACAGCCACCGCGCTCGCGGGCGCGACGCCTTACCAGCGGCTTTTCGGCCTGGTGCTGACGGGGTGCTACCTCGCCAAGGGTGGTCTGGCCGATGAGGATCACGGCCGCGACAATCGGATCGCGCTCTGCCGTTTCGCTGCCGAGAACCTGATTGCCGAGACCGCGGCACTAAAGGATCGTGTCGTCAACGGCGAGGCAAGCCTGACGGCGGCGCGCACCCTGCTGGACTGAGGAAAGCCTCCACCTCTCCAAATGGGGGAGGGCACTTGAACGAGGAAACAACCATGACCGACCACATCCTGATCGAACGCCCTGACGGCTATCCCGGCGTTCTGGTGATCCGCTTCAACCGGCCGGAAAAGAAGAATGCCATCACGCAAGCCATGTATGCTCGCATGACCGAAGGCCTCAACGAGGCGGAAGGTGACGCGTCGATCCGCGCGGTTGCCTTCCTCGGAACCGAGGGCTGCTTCTCCGCCGGAAACGACATGGCCGATTTCCTGGGCTTCGCCATGGGCGGCGGCGTCGGCGAGCCCGCAGCCTTCGGATTTCTGAAGGCGCTGGCAGGCGGCTCGAAACCGCTCGTCTCGGGTGTCGACGGCCTTGCCATAGGCATCGGCACGACGATCCACATGCATTGCGACATGACGATTGCTTCCGACCGCAGCCTGTTCAAGACGCCCTTCGTCGATCTGGCGCTGGTGCCGGAGGCGGGCTCGAGCCTGCTTGCACCGCGTCTCATGGGCCATCAGCGCGCCTTCGCTATGCTCGCTGCCAGCGAAGGCTTCTCGGCAGAATCCGCGCGCGAGGCGGGCCTGATCTGGAAGGTGGTGGTGCCCGATGCCGTCGAGGCGGAAACGCTGGCGCTTGCCGCGTCGCTTGCCGCCAAGCCACCGGAAGCGATGAAAATCGCCCGCGATCTCGTGCGTTGCGATCGCGTCGAGCTATTGCGTCGAATGGACGAGGAGCTAAACTATTTCGTCGAACGGCTGACGAGCGCCGAGGCGCGGGCATTGTTCGAAGCCTTTATGCGCAGCCGCGCATCATAATATAGCCTCTTCGCGCTTCTTTAATTCCTTCCGGGCAAAGATCGGCGGAAAGTGGAGGATGAATCTGTGCGCGCGGTATTGATAGGCTTGACCCTTGTTCTCATGACGACCGCCGCGCATGCCGGTCAAGGTCTAACGGGCGGTACTCTTCATCTCGCGCAGAACAACAATACGATCATCGAAAGCGATTCCGTGCAGCCCAGGCGGCAGCCGGGCGTGCGCCCGCAACGCTTCTATTGCGTCATCGACCCGCCGGACAGCGCCCAGACAGATATGAAGTACTCCTGCCCGGCAAGTCCCGGCCGCGTGGGCGGACGCTGCCGCTGCTCCGGTGTGGTCGGAACAGGCACGCTCTACACCTACTAGGAAACCCGCTCAGCCCTTGACGAGCGTTGCCACCACTTCGACATGCGGCGTCCAGAGAAACTGGTCGATCGGCGTGACGCTCGTGACGCGGTAGCCGCCCTCGACAAGGATCGAAAGGTCGCGGGCAAGCGATAGCGGATTGCAGCTGATGGCGACGATCTTCTTCACGGTCGAGCGCGCCAACTCGCGGCATTGCGCCTCGGCACCAGCGCGCGGCGGATCGAAGAGAACGGCGTCGAAGACCTTCAATTCCTGCGTCATCAGCGGGCGGCGGAAAAGATCCCGCCTTTCGAGCGAAACCGGTTTCAGCCCTTGCGTGTTGCGGGCCGCATGGTCGAGCGCCTTCAGCGCCTTGTCCTCGGATTCCACCGCATGCACCTGTGCAATGCGCGCAAGCCTGAGGGCGAATGTCCCGACGCCTGCGAAGAGATCGGCGACGCGCTTTGCCTTGCCGACATGCTCCAGCGCAAGCCGCGCCATGGCCTCCTCGGCGCCAATGGTCGCCTGCGTGAACGCGCCGGGCGGGGGCGAAACCGTGACGCCGGAAAATTCGAGAAGCGGCTTTTGCGGCTCGATCAGCGTTTCGCCGTTGAGCGCGACACGGGCAATCCCGCGAAGCGCGAGTGTCGTCTCGGTGACCGCGCGGCGTTGTTTGTCTCCAGGTGACTTAATACCGTCGATCGCCACGTCGAGGCCCGAAAGCGTTTCGATCAGGGTGATGCGAAACGGTTCGGAGCTGGTGGCCGCCGCCATGCTGATCCGGCGCACTGCTTCGAGGCCGGCGAGAATGCCCGGCGAGGTGACCGGACATTCCTCGATCGCGACGATGTGATGGCTTTCGGCCTGGTTGAAGCCGATCAGCAATTCCTTCTCCGTGCGGCGCGCCGCGAAGACGACGCGACGGCGTTCGCCCGGGTGGGCTTCGACGAGTTCGCCGACTTCCGCCGCGATCCCTTTCGATTTCAGTGCCGCGACGACCAGCGAGCGCTTGAAGGCGTTGTATGCGGGCTTTGCCATGTGCTGCAGCGAGCAGCCGCCGCAGCTGCCGCCCTTTCCGTCGGGGCCGAAATGCCGGCAGGCGGGGGCCACGCGGTCCGCAGAGGTCTCTCCATAGGAGATGATGGTGCCGTGGTTCTTGACCCGCGCGATGGCAACCTTTTCGCCCGGGAGCGCGAAAGGCACGTAGATTGGCCCCGAGGGACCGTGAACGATGCCGTCGCCCTGCGCGCCGAGGCTGTCGATGATCACTGTCTCAGTGCTCATGGCTTTCTCCCCGCCAACAAGAATTCCTGGTTTCCGTCACCGCCGGCCATGGGCGAGGGGATCAGCCCCAGGCTCGTCCAGCCCATGTCCTCGGTGAGCCAGCGCTCGAGTTCCGCGGCAACCTCGGGCGCGGTATCCGGATCCTTGAGCAGCCCCGCCTTGCTGATTGCGTCGCGGCCTGCCTCGAATTGCGGCTTGACCAGAAGCAGACAGTGTGCGCCGGGCTCGGCCAGTTCGAGCGCCGGAGCGAGCGCCAGCTTCAACGAGATGAAGGAGACATCGGACACCAGAAAGGTGATCGCCCGGTTGCCGATATCCTCGGCTTCGAGATAGCGGGCATTAAGGCCCTCGATATTGGTGGCTCTGGGATTGGCCGCAAGACGCGGATGAAACTGCCCGTGACCAACATCGATTGCGGTTACATGGGCCGCCCCGCGCATCAGCAACACCTCGGTGAAGCCGCCCGTCGAGGCTCCGACATCGAGGCATTCCTGACCGGCGGGATCGAGCCCGAAATGGTCGAGCCCTGCCACCAGCTTCAAGGCCGCGCGGGAGACATAGTCCTGCGCGGGATCGTCGATTTCGATCGCGGCGTCGGAGGCAAAGGTGAGGCTCGGCTTGGTCACGGTCTTGCCGTTGACGCGCACGGTTCCGCGCTGGATGGCATCGCGCGCCCGCGAACGGCTGGCGATGAGATCGCGAGCGACCAGCAATTGGTCAAGGCGTTGGTCTTCGGATGGATTGGACATTGCCAGTCAATGGCGGTCCGCCGCCGTGGTTGCAAGCGTTTTGTTGGTGATTGCGCGCGCTGCCGATGGAATCCTCCGTTCCGGCGTCCGTTTCGCTCTTGCTGCGACCCTGTCAAATCTGGGCGACCGGCCTGATTGACTGCCAGCAGATTTCGTCGCTATCTGTCCCATGGTCTGGAAAAGGAATATCGCGATGACGAAACGGATAATGGCTTTTCTTGCCTGCGCGGTGGCATCCCAACCGGCGATGGCCAACGACACGATGGTCGAACTCAAGACCGGTGGCCTCGTCTATGTCCAGACGAATGACGTCTCGATACAATCGGAGGAGCTGTACATCTCGCCGAGCCTCGTCCGGGTCGATTATGTGTTCCGCAACGACGGCGACAAGGATATTGTGTCCTACGTCGCATTCCCGATGCCGGATATCACTGCTGGACCCGATTCAAGTGTCGCGATCGATAATGTTGAATCGGACAATTTTCTGGGCTTTACCGTGAGCCAGGACGGTCAGACGATTACACCGGAACTCCAGCAGCGGGTCTATGCGACGGGCATAGACATGACCGAGGAACTCACGGCCCGCGGCGTGCCGCTCCCGCCCTACAGCGAGGCGACCTTCGCCGCGCTCGAGAAGCTTCCCCCGGAGGTCATCGCCGACTGGACGTCGCGCGGCCTCATTTTTGACGACGCCTACGATGCCGGCAAGGGCTGGGAACACCATCCCATGCCGTTGTGGACGCTGAAGTCCGCCTACTGGTGGAAGACCACCTTCCCGGCCGGCACGGATGTCCGCGTCCATCACGAATACAAGCCGAGCGTCGGCGCCACCACGACGATGACCTTCATTCAGGACGGTGAGCCGAGCGACTATAGCTATGAAGAATATACGAAAAAGTATTGCATCGACGACGACTTCATGAAAACCGCCGCCAAGCTCGAGAAGGCGTCGAAAGACGGGACCGGTCCCTACTATTTCGAGAACTGGATTTCCTACGTCCTGACCACCGGCGCAAACTGGGGCGGGACGATCAGGCGCTTCAAGCTGACGGTCGACAAGGGAAGCCCGAAAAACTACGTCAGCTTCTGCGGCGAGGGGGTCAGGAAGGTCGGCGCCACGACCTTCGAGATGACGGCCGAGGATTTCTATCCCGAAAGGGACCTGAATCTGCTGCTTCTGGTGCCGAGCGAGCAATGATCTGCGGCATCAGGTCGCTCTCCTGAAATATATCGTGGATCGCTAACGAATTTTAAGGGCTACCTCGGGCAGATTGGGGCGATTGTTCGTTTCGTCGCACCCCGGGCGGGCCATGAAGGCCGGCGCTTCGGCGAAAATCCGATCATGTTCATGTTGTGCACGCCGGCCTCCCTGGCCGCGCGGCCATTCGCCTGATCTCTTGGAGCGTGAAAGAAATATCGCATGTCCCTCAAGAACCTGTCGCTGAGTAAGAAACTGATCCTGACCTTCGTTGCAATCATGGCAGGATGCTTCGTCGCGTCCGCAGTGGTCTTCCTGCAGGCGCGCAACGCCAAGCTCGCCTCTCTGGAGCAAGTGCGAGCGGACCAGATCCTGGCAAGTGTCGACAACGCCCTTGAAGCAATGCTCGATCAGGCCGTCAATCAGCGCGGCTATCTGCTGTTCCGCAGTGAAAGCACCTACAAGGATGTGTTCACGCAGCGCGAAAACATGCTGAACTTCATCGCAGAGGCCAAGAAGCTGGCTGCCGGCGATGCGGCGCTCATCCAGTCGCTCGACGCGATGAAGAACGCGGCCGATGTCTTCCATACGCAACTGACCGAACCGCAGCTCGCCGCCCGCAAGAATACCGAGGCCCCGATTTCCGAAATCATCGAGATCGGCCGTAACGCGTCGAAAGGCCAGCTTGACGAGTTCCGGGAAGCCGCCGCCAAGATCAAAAAGGACGTCCTGGCCCTAATCGAGAAGACCCGGGCCGTCCAGGCGAGCGCCCATTTCGACATTGAAATGGCTCTGCTCTTCGGGGGAACCATCGCCGGCGGTGTTGCCGTGGTCCTGATCTGGCTTTTGTCGCGGTCTATCGTAACCCCGATTGTCGGGATGACGTCCGCAATGACCCGCCTCGCCGGTGGCGAGCACGAGATCGACGTGCCCGCGCTCGATCGCGGCGACGAGGTCGGCCAGATGGCCAAGGCCGTACTCGTATTCAAGGATGCGGCAGTGGAAAAGCTGCGTCTGTCCAATGAAACGGACGCCATGCGTCGCCAGGCTGAGCAGGAGCGTCAGGCCGCCGAAGCCGAGAAGGCCCGCGAGGCCGAGGAGATCGCCTTTGCCATGGACCAGTTGGCGGCCGGTCTCACCGCCCTTGCCGATGGCAATGTCGCATTCCGCATCCGCAGCTCGTTTGCGTCCCGCCTTGACGCCCTGCGCGAGAATTTCAACAATTCGCTCGACAAGCTCCAGGCAGCCCTGCAATCGGTCGGCCAGAATGCCGAGGCGATCAATGCCGGGGCCGCCGAGATCCGCGCCTCCGCCGACGATCTTGCCAAGCGCACCGAACAGCAGGCGGCCTCCGTCGAGGAAACCGCGGCTGCCCTCGAGCAAGTGACGACGACGGTCAAGGACACAGCCAGGCGCGCCGAGGATGTCGGCGAACTGGTGGCCCGCACCCGCGACGGTGCCGAGCGTTCGGGTATCGTGGTTCGAAACGCCGTATCCGCGATGACCGATATCGAGAAGTCCTCCGGCGAAATCGGCAATATCATCGGCGTGATCGAGGATATCGCCTTCCAGACCAACCTTCTGGCGTTGAATGCCGGCGTAGAGGCGGCGCGCGCGGGTGAGGCCGGCAAGGGTTTTGCCGTCGTTGCCCAGGAAGTGCGCGAGCTCGCACAGCGTTCGGCCAATGCCGCCAAGGAGATCAAGGCCCTGATCACTGCTTCCCGTGCGCAGGTCGGAAATGGTGTATCGCTTGTCGGCGAAACCGGCACGGAGCTGGAGAAGATCGTCGCTGCCGTGCAGGAGATCAGCCAGCATGTCTCCGCCATCGTGACGACCGCGCGCGAACAGTCGACGGGCCTGCAGGAAATCAACACCGCTGTGAACACCATGGATCAGGGCACGCAGCAGAATGCTGCCATGGTCGAGCAGCAGACGGCCGCCAGCCACTCGCTGGCTTCGGAAGCAGCAGCCCTGAAGGGACTTCTTGCCCAGTTCAACTTCGGCGAGATGCAGACGGCACCTGTAACCCGGACTTCCGCCCCGGCACCTACGACACGCGCCACCGCGCCGGCCCCTTCGAAACTTGTGAGCGGACCGGCCCCCGCGACCCCCACGGCAAAGCCGGCGGCGTCGCCCGCCCGGGCGCTGGCGAACCGCCTTACGAGCGCCTTTGGTGGCGGCGGCGTCAAGCAGGAATGGTCGGAATTCTGATCTGCAACTCTGCCTCCCCTTGAGGGAAGGCTCAACTTACATCGCCGCGCCGAGCCCGAGACCCTTCTGGCCGAGCGCGGCGAAAACGGTCGTCACGATCCCGGCGCTGTCGAGTCCGGCCTTGGCATACATGACCTCGGGCTTGGCCTGATCCATCCAGATATCCGGCAGCACCAGCGGGCGAACCTTGAGCCCCTGGTCGAGCAGCCCTTCCGTGGCAAGGAAATGCAGGACCTGACTTCCGAAGCCGCCGATCGAGCCTTCCTCGACGGTCACGAGCACCGCGTGCTCGCGGGCGAGACGGCGAATGAGGTCGTGGTCGAGCGGCTTTGCGAAGCGCGCATCCGCGACGGTCGTCGAAAGACCGGCGGCGTCGAGGTCCTCGGCAGCCAGAAGGCAATCGGCGAGCCTCGTGCCGAAGGACAGCAGCGCGACCTTTGTGCCCTCTTTGACGATCCGGCCCTTGCCGATCTCGAGGATTTCGCCGCGCTCGGGCAATTGCACGCCAACGCCTTCGCCGCGCGGATAGCGGAACGAGATCGGGCCTTCGTCATAGGCGGCCGCGGTGCGTACCATATGCTTCAGTTCCGCCTCGTCGGCGGCGGCCATGACGACGAAGCCCGGCAGGCATGACAGGAAGGTGGTGTCGAAGGAGCCCGCATGGGTCGGTCCGTCGGCGCCGACGAAGCCGGCGCGGTCGATGGGGAACCGGACTGGCAGGCCCTGGATCGCCACGTCATGCACGACCTGGTCATAGCCGCGCTGCAGGAAGGTGGAATAGAGTGCGCAGAATGGCTTGAACCCTTCCGCCGCAAGTCCTGCCGCGAAGGTTACGGCATGCTGCTCGGCAATGCCGACGTCGAAAGTGCGGTCCGGAAATGCCAATGCCAGCTTGTCGATCCCGGTGCCCGACGGCATGGCGGCGGTGATGCCGACGATCTTTTCGTCGAGCGCCGCTTCCTGCACGAGCGCTTCCCCGAAGACCGTGGTGTAGCTCGGAGCGTTCGGCTTGGTCTTTGCCTGGGTTCCGGTAATGACGTCGAACTTGTTGACGCCGTGATACTTGTCGGCGGCGGCCTCCGCCGGCGGATAGCCCTTGCCCTTCTGGGTGACGACGTGGATCAGCACCGGACCCTTGCCATTGTCGCGTACATTGCGCAGCACCGGCAGCAGGTGGTCGAAGGAATGGCCGTCGATCGGCCCGATATGATAGAAGCCAAGCTCCTCGAACATCGTCCCGCCAGTGACATAGCCGCGTGCATGCTCGACTGCCCGAGTGATGGCCCGGTCGACGCTCTTGCCCAGATAGGCGGTCAGTTTCTTGCCGAAGTCGCGAAAGCCCATATAGGTCCGGCCGGACGCGAGGCGTGCCAGATAGGCGCTCATGGCGCCTGTCGGCGGCGCGATCGACATGTCGTTGTCGTTGAGGATGACGATCAGGCGCGCATCGAGCGCGCCGGCATTGTTGAGCGCCTCAAAGGCCATGCCCGCTGACATGGCGCCATCGCCGATGACGGCGATCACATTGCGGTCCCTGTGGCTCAGTTCGGCGGCGACCGCCATGCCGAGGCCGGCCGAGATCGAGGTCGAGGAATGGGCCGCACCGAACGGATCGTATTCGCTTTCGGCGCGCTTGGTGAAGCCGGAAAGCCCGCCTTCCTGACGAAGTGTGCGGATGCGGTCACGCCTGCCGGTCAGGATCTTGTGCGGATAGCATTGATGCCCGACATCGAAGATCAGCCGGTCGTCCGGGGTATTGAAGACCTTATGGATGGCGATCGTCAGTTCGACCACGCCCAGTCCCGCGCCGAGATGGCCCCCCGTGCGCGATACCGCGTCGATCATCTCGTCTCGCAATTCGCGCGCGAGCGCCGGCAGTTCGCGGTCGTCCAGGTGCCGCAGGTCGGCAGGCAGCTTGACCTTGTCCAGCAGGGGCGTTTCTGGCAGCGATGTCACGGGCTCGGGCCTCTTTGTCGTTTCGTCATTACACACGGATCCTGCGCCTTTACTGAATTATCCGCTGAGGTAAAAGCATCGGAAGGGCCAGTGCCCCGTCTATATAGAAGCTAAAAGCCTTCGGGCAAAGGGACAAACTCCTCTTCGTCCCCCGGAACGATGTCAAAGCGCCCGGTCCGCCACTCTTCCTTGGCTTTCTCGATCCTTTCCCTGGACGACGATACGAAATTCCACCAGATGTGACGCTTGGACGGCATCGCCGCGCCGCCGAACAGCATGAGGTGGCAACCGCGCTCGCCGGCGCAAAGCGTAATCGCGTCGCCGGGCCGGAATACGAGAAGCTGATCGGCCGAAAACAGGTCTCCTGCGATCTCGGCCTCGCCGGAGAGTACGTAGGCGGCACGTTCCTCGTGGCTTGCATCGAACGGGAAGCTGGCGCCCGGTGCGAGTGTCAGGTCGACATAGAGCGTATCGGAGAAGACCTTGACCGGCGAGGTGAGCCCGCCGAGGCTACCGATCACCACACGTCCGCTCGCGCCGCCCGTATCGAACATCGGCATCGCGGTCTTTTCCGTGTGGGCGAATGCCGGGTCGATCTCCTCCTTGTCGTCGGGCAGTGCCAGCCAGGTCTGCAAGCCCGAGATCGATAGCGGGTTGCCGCGCAGGTTTTCTGGTGTGCGTTCCGAGTGGACGATGCCGCGGCCCGCCGTCATCAGGTTGATATCGCCCGGCTCGATCACCAGCTCGGTGCCGAGGCTGTCGCGATGCTTGATCTCTCCGTCGAACAGATAGGTCACGGTGGACAGGCCGATATGCGGGTGAGGGCGCACGTCGAGCGCCTCGCCGGCTTTCAGGATCGCCGGCCCCATGCGGTCGAAAAAGATGAACGGCCCGACAAGCCGGCGCCTGGCCGTCGGCAGCGCGCGACGCACCGCAAATCCGCCGATATCGCTGGAGCGCGGAATGATCAATTGTTCGATGGCGTCGCAGGCAAAGGCATCGCCGGCGATGGGATCAGGTCCTGGAAAGAACGACATCGGATTTCCTTTCGTCAAAGATCATAGTTCCTCGCACGCCGCACCCGCAACTCAAATCACCCCGGTGGTCCATAGCGAAAGGAAAGCCCCCGGAGAGTTCCGGGGGCTGTAGTCTGCAATCCTGCGCCGAGAGGCGGAGCGTGCGGTTCTCAGAACTCTTCCCAGCTTTCGTCGGCCACGGCCGCGTTGCCGTTAGAGACAGCCGCTCTGCGGGCAGGAGGCTGCGGCTGGCGCAGCGATCCGGTCGCACGTGCCGGGCCAGCCATCGCATGCGCTGTCTGGCGAAGGGCGGCGGACTGGACGGAGCCCGTGCCGTCCAGCTTGAACTGGGCCACGAGGTCGCGCAGTTTCGCTGCTTCCATTGCCAGGCTTGAGCTGGCAGCGGTCGATTGCTCGACCATTGCCGCATTCTGTTGCGTCGTCTGGTCCATCGAATTGACGGCCGTGTTGACTTCGGCAAGCCCCAGGGACTGCTCCTTCGCCGAGGTGGCGATCGAATCCATGTGCTGATTGATCTGGGCGATAAAGTTGCCGATGGATTTCAGGGCCACACCGGTATCGCGCACCAGCTTCACGCCGCTTTCCACCTCGGAAGACGAGTTCTGGATCAGGCCTTTGATCTCCTTTGCCGCCTGTGCAGAACGCTGGGCGAGCTCGCGTACTTCCTGGGCAACCACGGCAAAGCCCTTGCCTGCGTCACCAGCACGGGCGGCCTCCACGCCGGCGTTGAGGGCCAGCAGGTTGGTCTGGAAGGCGATCTCGTCGATGACGCCGATGATGTTGGAAATCTGCTGCGACGATTCCTCGATCCGGCGCATCGCCTCTTCGGCATGGGAAACGACCTCGGCGGATTTCGCCGCCCCGTCGTTCGCCTGCGTGGCGACGGTGCGCGCTTCGTCGGTCCGTTTGGTCGAGGAGTTCACATTGGCGGTGATCTGGTCGAGCGCGGCGGCAGTTTCCTCGAGCGAGGCCGCCTGTTGCTCGGTGCGCTTGGAGAGATCTTGCGCGCCGGAGGCGATCTCGCGGGTGCCGTTGTCCATGGTGTTGATGCTCTCATGGATCGCCGACATGGCCGAACCCAACTGCCGGACGGACTGGTTGAAATCGTGGCGCAGTGCCTCGAAGTCGGCAGCAAAGGCGTCGTCGAGCTGGAAGGCGAGATCGCCGGAGGCAAGGCGCTTCAGCCCCGCGGCGAGGCCCGACGTGGCAACCCGCATGCGTTCCGCAGCTTCCGCCTCTGCGCGCTCCTGATTGGCGATCCGGTCCTGCTCGGCCTGCTTGCGGGCTTGTTCCGCTTCCTGTTCGAGGCGTTTGTTGGCGATCGCCGCCTGACGGAAGATTTCGACGGCCCCGGCCATTTCACCGATCTCGTCGGCGCGTCCGGCAAAGGGGATCGCCGATGCCGTGTCGCCATCGGCAAGTGCGCGCATGGAGCCCGTGATGCGCTGGATCGGATTGGCGATACCAGTAATCGCGAAGAATATGGCGGAACCGATGATCAAGCCTGCCAGACCGGCGATGGAGAACACCAGGACCTTGATCGACCCGAAGCTGCCCCTGGCAGCCTCGTGGGCGTGATCTGCTTCGGCCAGATTGTAGTCGACCAGTGCGTCGATCGTCTGGTCGCCCAAATCGGCGTATTTCAGCATTTCCCCATTGAACAGGACCTTTGCTTCTTCGGTTTTGCCATCGCGCGAAAGGGCGATCATCTGTCCGCCGAATTCGGTATATTTGTCGAGTGCCGCAACAATGCCGTCGATCAACTGCCGTTCCTTGTCGGAGGAAACCATCCCGTCCGAATAGGTCTTGATCAGCCCGCGCTGGAAAGCGACGTATTCCTTGGCGTCGTTTTCCGCCGAGTCCTTCTCGGATGGCGTCGTGCCGAGGATGTGTCGTGCATAGGACAGCTTTATGTCCACCATGCCCTTGTCCATGAGACGGACCTGATTGACAGACGGCAACTGGCCGTCAGCAATTTCGGTCGTGTCTTTGAAGATCGCGGAGATCCCGGATATTGCGATCCAGGAGAGCCCGCCGGTAACAAGCATGATCGTTGTCAGCATCACAATCAGTGATGTCTTGATCGTCGGCCGTTTCATAAACTTTCCTTTTCAAAGGTATTGCGGCGTCTGTCGCGGCGGTTGTCCTCTCCCGCCTCACAAATGAGGATCGGGGCCGGCGTTGGGAAATCGAGATCAAGCGCGGGCAAACAAGGCGCGTTACGACGCGAGAGGATGTTGATTGAAGTATCGCAATTCGTGGATGAGAAATTCATTTGGTATCGCTGAATATCTTCCGTTCCCCGGTTCTTTCTTGTTTTTGTGCCGTTTCTTACAAGAACCGTAATCCCCGCAAGAAATGAGGGATTTATAGAGAGTAGTAGGGAATGGTTTACGGCTCATTAAGGACGAGTGACGTCAGGCGTGCCGGTGTTGTAGCATTCTTGTAGCTTAATGCTCTTTGGCGTTGCTTCGTCATTGTGTTACAAAATGACGTGCGAAGGTAATGTCGAGTTCAGTGTTTGACCTTCGGCCGTCCAGGCGTACAGGTCCGGTAGGGGCGAGAGTGGGTCTTCGCTATTTTATGGTCGGGCCGGCGCCGTCGGCTTCGCATGGCTCTATCGTCACGTCCTCGCCCGACGCCGCGCCCAGTTCGAGGCAGCCCCCCGCATGGCAGAAGGTCCAGCCACCACCGGTCGCGCCGGAAGCCGCCAACATAAGGCGACGAAGGGGAGGGGAGTTCGGTGCCCATTCCCACCATCCGTCCTTCAGTACCGCACCGTCGCCCGGCTCCATCCCTGCGCCTGAACCCTTGACGCGCGCCATGGCCAGTTCGAGACCGGCCGGCGTCACAGCCCAGTCCTCCCGCCATTCCGTCTTCTGCACCGAATGGGTCCAGGTAAGCGAGAACAGCGAGACGGCGAAGCTCATCGCCTTGGCGCCTGCAATGATGCAGACGCCCGCGCTCATGATGCCTTTTCGGCGGCCGGCGCGGCCCGCTTGGCCGCAGCCGTCTTGCGCCAGATGACGACGGCGAACAGGACGGCGAGGCCGAAGCCGATTTCGTCGGTCATGGGCACCGCGGCAATCAGGGTGAAGGCGGCAATCACGGCCAGCGCCCGTTCCAGGATACCGAGCCTGACGCCGAGGAAGCCGATCACGGCCGCGCCCCACAGCCCGATCGAGACGACCGTCTTGAAGACGATGTAGGAGACCGCCGCCGGAAAGCCGATCGATTGCGCAAGCGCGCCGCCGTCTTGAAGCATCAGCGCCGGCGTATAGACCGCCATGAACGGGATGACGAAGCCGGCGGCGGCCACCTTGATCGCTTCGATCGAGATCTTCAGCCCGCTCTCCTTGGCGATCGGCGCGGCTGCGAAGCAGGCGAGCGCCACCGGCGGCGTCAGGTCGGCAAGGATACCGAAATAGAAGACGAACATGTGGCTGACGATCAGCGGCACGCCGAGTTCGAGCAAGGCAGGGCCGGCGATCGACGAGGTGATGATGTAGTTGGGGATCGTCGGAATTCCCATGCCGAGCACGATGCAGGTGATCATCGTCAGCACCAGCGACAGGAAGAGGCTCGTGCCGCCGACTGAAACGATGAATTGGCCAAAGGTGTTGGCGGCCCCCGTTAGTGTCATCGTCCCGACAATCACGCCGACCACCGCGCAGGCGATGGCGACGGGAAGTGCGGTTTTGGCGCCGTCGGCGAGCGAATCGCGGCAGATGAGTAGCGTCTCGCGTCCGCCCTTGGAAAAGGCGTTCCAGGCGATCAATACGGCGACACCGGCAAGAACGACGCCCATGCCGAACTTGAAGAAGGAGGCGGCGAGCAGTCCGAGGCCGATCCAGAACAGGACCCGCACCACCATGGACGGCAGGCCGAGCGCGATGGAGCTGCCGAGAATGAGGATGAGTGTAAAGGCAAGGCCGACCGTGCCGGCAAACAGCGGCGTGTAGCCGGAGAACAACAGCCAGACGAGCGCCGCCAGCGGCAAAATCAGGTACCACTGCGAGGTCAAAGCCTTCATCGCGGAGGGCAGCTCGTTCTTCGGCAGGCCGTGCAACGAGTGCTTGCCGGCCTCCAGATGCACCATCCAGAAGGCCGAGCCGAAATAGAGCAGGGCCGGAATGATCGCCGCCTTGACGATCTCGTGATATTCCACGCCGAGAGTCTCGGCCATGATGAAGGCGACGGCACCCATGACCGGCGGCATGATCTGCCCGCCCATCGAGGCGGTGGCCTCGACCCCGCCGGCAAAGGCGGCGCGGTAGCCGAAGCGCTTCATCAGCGGAATGGTGAACTGCCCGGTCGTCACGACATTGGCGACCCCGGAGCCGGAAATGGTGCCCATCAGGCCGGAGGAGATGATCGCCACCTTGGCCGCGCCGCCCTGCTTGTGGCCGACGAGGCCGAGCGAAATGTCGGTGAACAGCCGGATCATGCCCGCCTTTTCCAGGAAGGCACCGAACAGGATGAAGAGGAAGATATAGGTCGACGAGACATAGATCGGGATGCCGTAGATCCCTTCCGTGCCATAGGCCATGTGCTCGATCACCTGGCCGAAGTCGTAGCCGCGATGGTCGAACGGCGCCGGCAGGTATTCGCCGAACAGGCAATAGGCGAGAAACAGGCCGGAAATGACAGGTAGGGTTGGCCCCATGGCAAACCACGCGGCGGCGAAAACGGTGAACAGCGCGATCACGCCCATTGCCAGATCGATCGGCAACGGGTCGCCGGCCCGCACCAGCAGCGCCTCGTATTCGACCCATTGATAGCCGGCGACCGCAACACCGAGCAGCGCGAGCCCCCACGTGCCCGTCTTGCCGAGCGGACCATAGCCGCGCGCCAGCGCGAGCAGGGGGAAGATCAGCGCGGTGACGAAACCGACATGGATGGCGCGTACAACCTGGCTCGGAAAGTCGACCACATGGGCCGCAGTCGCGACCTGAAACAGGGAAAAGGCGATCGCCACGTAGAACAGGAACCGTCCCTCACGACCCGGCGGAAAACTCTCGGCGAGGGGATCGTGCAGACCGAGTTCGCGGCTATCGGCCGGCATGTCGTGCTTGACCGTGTCATGCAGCATGAAACGCTCCTGATACCGGCGTCAGACACCGGGCATGTCGATTGGAATGAATGGTCTGGGAATGATGCGGCCCGGACAAGACCGGGCCGCAATGGGCATCAAAGCAGGCCCTTTTCCTTGTAGTAACGTTCGGCGCCCGGATGCAGCGGCACAGGCATACCCTTCAGGGCATTCTCGAGCTTGATCTGGGCTGCGGCCTTGTGGGCGGCTTCCATTTCCGGCAGGTTCTCGAACAACTGCTTGGTCATCTGGTAGGCGGTTTCGTCCGAGACGTCCGAATGAGTGATCAGGAAGTTGACCACGGCCACCGTCGGCACGTCCGCGTCCTGACCCTGATAGGTGCCAGCCGGAATGGTCGCAGCGATATAGGGCGCGCCGAGCTTGGTCACCACGTCTTCCGGCACGGCCACCATCTGGATCGCTACCGAGGTTGCGAGGTCCTTGATGGACGAAACGCCAAGACCAGCCGACTGCAGCGTCGCGTCGAGCTGGCGGTTCTTCATCAGTTCGACGGATTCGGCGAACGGCAGATATTCGGTCTTGGCCAGATCCTCGTAGCTCATTCCGGCGGCCGCGAAGATCGCACGGGCATTCAGTTCGGTGCCCGACTTGGCGGCGCCGACCGAGAGGCTCTTGCCCTTCATGTCCGCCAGGCTGGCAATGCCGGACTCCTTGGCGGCGACGATCTGGATGTAGTTCGGATAGATAGCGGCAATGCCGCGCAACTTGTCGAGCGGAGCCTTGAAGCCGGCATCGGCATTGCCTTCCCAGGCAAGTTTGACGCTGTCGCCGAGCGCAAAGCCGATCTCGCCCTTGCCCTGCTGCAGGAGGTTGAGGTTCTCAACCGAGGCCTTGGTGGCCTGGACCTGGGTGCGGGCACCCTCGATCTTCTCGCCGTAGATCTTCGACAGTGCCGCGCCGAGCGGATAGTAGACGCCCGACGTGCCGCCGGTCAGGACGTTGATGAATTCGGATGCATTGGCCGATACCGCGCCGAGCGCGGTCGAAAGCGCGAGCGCGCCGGCAAGAACGGTTGCGAATTTCGTGGTCTTCATGAGGGTCCTCCCAAACCAGTAGGTTGATGGGGGACATCATGGGCGAGGCGACACGTGCGCGTCAATCGTGGGCATGCTTTTTTGCCGGGATAACGATAAGCATACTTTGCGACCGCCGCCCTGTTCCGGCGTGTGGCGTGCTCTGACCGCTGGTCTATTGCGGGTCGAGCGGCTCGGTGCCGGTCGGTTTTCCGGCGCGGTCGAGGCGGATCTTCTCGATCCGGTTTTCGGCGGCCGCCAGCAGCGTCTCGCAATGCTTCTTCAACTGCTCGCCGCGCTCGTAGATGGCGATCGATTCGTCGAGCGCCACGTCGCCACGCTCGAGCCGCGCCACGATGCTCTCGAGTTCGGCAACTGCCTTTTCGAACGAGTAGCCGGAAAGATCGGCTTGGTTGGCGCTATCGGTCATGGTCAGCCCCTCATCAGTCTCTGGATATGCATGCCCGCCGATTCGGCGAGACCTTCCAGATCATATCCGCCTTCGAGAATGCTGACGACCCGGTTATGGGCGAATTTGTCCGCAACCTCCATCACGCGACCGGTCGCCCAGTCGAAATCCTCGCCGACGAGATTGATCTGCGCCAGCGGATCGCGGTGATGGGCGTCGAAGCCGGCCGATACCAAAATGAGGTCCGGCGAAAAATCGTTGAGCGCGGTCAGGAAGCGCGACTTGAACGCCTCGCGGAAGTGGTCCGAGCCGGTATTGGACGACAGCGGCGCATTGACGATATTGCCGTTTGCACCCGTCTCGTTCTTGGCGCCGGTGCCGGGGTAGAGCGGCATCTGATGCGTCGAACAGAAAAGCACCGACGGATCGTCCCAGAAGATGTTCTGTGTGCCGTTGCCGTGATGCACGTCCCAGTCGACGATGGCGACGCGCTCAACGCCGTACTTCTTCTGTGCGTGGCGCGCGGCAATGGCGATCGTGTTGAAGAAGCAGAACCCCATCGCCTTCGACTTCTCGGCGTGGTGCCCGGGCGGGCGGGCCGCGACGAAGGCGTTGGCGACCGCGCCGGTCATGACGTCGTCGACGGCGGCCAGCGCGCCGCCGATAGCCGTCAGCGCCGCCTGCAGGCTTTTCGGCGAGGCATAGGTGTCGGTTTCGATCTGGGCGATCTCACCTTCCTCTTCCGGGATCTGCCGCATCACCGCGAGGAGGTGCTCCTCCGGATGGGCGAGCAACACCGCATCCTCGTTGGCCTGCGGGGCTTCCTTTCGGTGGAGCGCGGCGAAATTCGGATGTTCCAGTGCGATGTTGAGAGAGCGCAGCCGGTCGGCGCGCTCGGGATGGCCGGGCGGAGTGTGATGTTCCAGGAAAATGGAATTCTCGTAGAGGCGTGTCGTCATGGTCGGATCCTTCGCGCGCACCTTAGTTTGTGCCTTTGTCATGTTCCACCGCCGAAGAGTTCTGGTTGACGACTGTCAACAACCATCCTGTCAGGCCAAATCTGGCTTGACCTTGTTATGGATGGGCGAATGAACTTAGATAGGGCGGATGCTGAAAAAGATCAGGGGCCTCAGCCATGGATGACATCGAACGCGTGGAAGTGCTGGAGCTTCGTGTTCCCTTCCGCGACATCGACATGTACGGCAAGATGCACAACGCCGCCTATATCACCCATGCCGAGACGGCCCTTGGCCATTTCTGGCGCTACCGGCCGCCGCTCGAAGGCGAACCGCAGTTCGTTGCCACCAAGATCGAATGCCGATTTCACGAGCCCCTGCGTTTCGACGATATTGCCCGCCTTACCGTGCGCATCGACAAGATCGGCGGCAAGTCGATCGGCTTCAACATCCTGATCGAGCGGGGCGACGTGCAATCCGCCGAAGTCGAGATCATCTGGACGGCCACCGACCCGACATCCGGCAATACCGTGGCGCTGCCGGAAGATATCAGGGACTGGCTCTATACGTATCTGCCGTGACCTGCTGGCTGGTCGCGTTGCTGAGAGGGCAGGGCAAGGTGTCCTTTCCGCGGGCAGCGTGCCTCTCCTTCCCGGTTCGGTGCTCTCCAACAAACCAATTGACTCGAGAAGAAATCGATTCCTAAACTGTTCATGTAGCGCGTGTTGGGAGGCATTTGCGCTACGGCTATCCTGATTAAACGACAAGAAGCGAATGCATTTCGGCATGCCCCGCAGCGCGTGGCGTGCGCATGACGACTGTGATTAATCTGGGAGGAAAATCATGAAATACCTGCTGTCATCCGCCGCAGCGCTCGCCCTTACGGCCGGCCTTGCGTCCGCACAAACGCCTGCTGTGCCCGACAATCTGGAGAAGCTTTCAAATTTCCAGACCACCGGCGCCACCGAATTCACCTTCATCGAGCAGAAGGGTGAATATGCCGACGGGATCAAGAAAAACCTTGAGCGGATCAAGATGCCGCCGGGCTTCAAGATCGGGCTCTATGCCATCGTTCCCGATGCCCGCCACATGGCGGTTGGCCCGCAAGGCATCGTGGTTTTTGTCGGCACCCGCAAGGACAAGGTCTGGTCGGTCACCGATCGCAACAAGGACCGCGTGGCGGACGAAGTGAAGGATTTCGCGCCGTCGCTGCAATTCTCGATCCCGAACGGACCCTGCTTCTCCAAGGACGGCTTCCTCTATATCGCCGAACAGAACCGCGTCCTCTTGTTCCCTGCTGCCGAGTTCTTCTATGAAAGCCCAGATGTCGCGGCCTTCAACCTGGTGAAGAAGGGCGAACTCATCCCGGCCGGGCAGGAAAGCTTCAACCACACGGCCCGCGTCTGCAAGATCGGGCCGGATGGCAAGATCTACATTTCGCTGGGTCAGCCGTTCAACGTGGCTCCGCCGGAAAATCTCGAAACAAACACAAAATGGGGCATTGGCGGCATCATCCGCATGAATACCGATGGCACCGGACGCGAGGTTTTCACCTACGGCATCCGCAATTCGGTCGGGCATGATTTCCACCCCGTCACCGGCGAGCTGTGGTTCACCGACAACCAGGTGGATGGCATGGGCGACGACATCCCGCCCGGCGAGATCAACCGCCAGACCGCGATGGGCCAGCACTTCGGCCATCCGTGGTATGGTGGCGGCACGGTCCGCACGAAGGAATACGAGGGGCAGGACGTGCCCGTCGAGGTGACCATGCCGGCAGTCGAGATGGCGGCCCATGCCGCTGACCTTGGCATGACTTTCTACACCGGCAACATGTTCCCCGAGAAGTACAAGAACGCCATCTTCTCGGCGCAGCACGGATCATGGAACCGCACCGTACCGGTGGGCGCCCGGGTGATGGTGACGACCATTGACGGGGACGGCAAGGCCACCGCGGAACCCTTCGCGGAGGGCTGGATCGACGAGAACGGCGAATATCTCGGCCGTCCCGTTGACATCGCGCAGCTGCGCGACGGATCGATCCTGGTATCAGACGATCTGGCCGGCGCCATCTACCGTATCTGGTATGAAGGCAATTGATGCGGGGTTTCACCATAATTGGTCTGGGCGGGCTTCTCCTCGCCCAGACACTCGCGCCGTATGCTCTGGCTGAAGACCTGACGGGCGATCCTGCGGCTGGGCGCAAGAAGGCGGGATTGTGCCGCACTTGCCACGGGATAGAGGGTCTGGCCAAGATACCGATCGCGCCTCACATCGGCGGCGAGAATCCAAACTACATCATGCACCAGCTCACCGCCTTCCGCGAAGGGACGCGCGTGCACGAGATGATGTCGGTCGTTGCGCGAGGTCTGGATGACCAGAGCATCGCTGATCTGGCCGCGTGGTATTCCTCGCAGGATGTCAGTGCTGCGCTCGCACCCGGGAAGACCGGGGATATGGCGCCTGAGGCTTGCGTCGCCTGCCACGGCGCGGATGGCCTCGCCAGGATTGAGGACGCCCCGAACCTGGCGGGGGAAAACGCGATCTATATCGACACGCAGCTCAAGGCCTTCCGCACCGGCAAGCGCACCCATCCGGTGATGTCGGAAATCGCGGCCGGGCTGAGCGACACGGATATCCGTGCCGTGGCGGAATGGTATGCGGCGACCAAAATCGAGATCGCGCCCGTGAAATAGGCGCCTTTGCACGGCAAGGGACCCGCGAGAAATTGCCGAAGTCTCCTGAGACTTCGGCCAAATGGGACTCAAGCCCTTTGCGGCAGCAGCGGATAGCCGACCATCACCGCGCGGCCGGCGAGTGCCGCGATTGCAGCTTTCAGGAGATCGCCCGGAATGAAGGCGAGCGAGCCCATGAAGGCCTTGGAGAGGCCGAGCCCAGCGCCGAAGGCGAGATAACCGATGCCGAAGAGATAGATCATGCCGACCCCGCCGATGACGGCGGCGGCGAGGAAGCCGGCAGTCTGGGTCATGGCCGAAAGGCCGGGTTTCGCGAAGCGCTCCGCGATCAGACCGGTGACATAGGCGCCCGGCACCCAGCCGATCAGGAAGCCGACCGTCGGGCCGGCGAAGACTGCAAGCCCGCCGCGACCGCCCGACAGTACCGGCAGGCCTATGGCGACGAGCAGGATGACAAGGACTGCCGCGCTTGCGCCGCGCCGCGCGCCGAGGATGACGCCCGCCAGCATGACACCCAGCGTCTGCGCCGTGATCGGAACAGGAATGAAGCCGAGCGTGATCGGCGGCACGAGGCCGAGGGCGATGATGATGGCGGCGAAAAGCGAAACGAGAACGAGGTCACGGGTGTTCATGGCGGTCTCCGGTTTCATGCCCCGGCACAGAGCAATGGCACAGGGCATTTTCGAGCGAAGTGGCTGCCGGTTCGCGTGAAGTAAGTGCGAAAAAGGAACCGGTACGCAAATTCATTGGCCTCTGATGCCGCGCGCGTCAATGGCGGCGGCGATGTTATCCGCATCCTTCAGTGTGTGGATGATCAGCGGTCCGACGATCGTAGTGGCCCTCATTTTCAGGCCGCGCGCCTTGTGCGCCTCGCGGATCGCTTCGTAACGGGTGAGGATCTCCGGCACGAAACGGATGACCAGCCCGACGGCAAGGCCGATATCGGAGGCCTTTAGGAGCCCCGCTTTTTCAAGCGGCCGAGCGGCCGTCGTCACCGTGTCGATGAACTCGGAAACACGCGTCGTCGCCGTGACGGATGCGGCGAGCAGCACGAGCGCGCAAAGGCGCAGCACCGTGACAATGGCCTCGTCCGTCGAGTTGAAAACGAGATTGAACAGCGCCACCACGGCGATCGTGGCGAGCACCGGTATCAGCGGGCGAAGGGCCGCGCGGAGCGGCTGGCCGAGGCTGAAATAGACGAGCCCCGAGGCGGCGAGCGCAAGCCCGAGAAACGGATGGGCGCGGGTCAGAAACAGCAGCACCGCGAAAAGCGCCAGTGCAGCGAGCTTGATCCTCGGTGAAAGCCGATGCAGCCAGCCGTCTCCCTCGACATAGAAGCTCTTCATGACAACGCGATCTCCCGGTAGCGCCGGATCGCCTCGTCCGCCGGACCATCGAAGACGAGTTTGCCGGCGTGGAAGACCAGTACGCGCCCGAAATCCTCGATCAGCGCCAGATCGTGGCTGATGACGATGGCGTTTTCGTCGAGATTGCGGATCGCGCGTTCCACGACGACGCGGTTTTTCAGGTCCAGCTGGTTGGTCGGCTCGTCGAAGATGACGACCTCCGGCCGCGTGACCATCACGGCGGCAAGCGCCGCAAGCTGCAGTTCGCCGCCCGAAAGCTCGTGCGGGCGCCGTTCGGCGAGATGCGAGATGCCGAAGCGGGAGAGCACCGCATCGACCGCGCGCGTGAGTTCGCCACCCTTCAGGCCCCGGATCTTCGGACCGAAGGCGATGTCGTCGCGGATGATTGGCAGGATGATCTGGTTGGCCGGGTTCTGGAAGATGAAGCCGACGAGCGAGAGCACTGCCTTCGCCTCGGCAACGGTGTCATGGCCGTTGACGGTGACCTTGCCCGCCGAAGGTTTTATGAGCCCGTTGATCAGCCGGGCAAACGTCGTCTTGCCCGAGCCGTTGAGCCCGATCACGCCGATGCGGCGCTCGTTAAGGGTGAGCGTCAGCGGCTCAAGCGCCATCTGGGCGCCGAAGCGCACCTCTGCCCGGTCGAATATGATCTGCAAGCGGCTTCCCCCGAGGATGACAAGGACGTCTCTATAGACCGATAGACCTGAGGGAAGAAGAGGGGAATGGGGCTAGCGACCGATTGGCTAGACCCGCTTCCTTTGGGTGGTGTGGGGTCTGGCCTTGAAGAACAAGGCCGCATGGCCCCGGGCGTCCTCGATCGGCAGGTGGCTGTGGGGAACGCCGTCGAGGAGTTCGGGAGGATATTCGGGGCGCTCCCGGAAATAGTCGAGCCCCATCGCCGCCTGCACAAAGGAGGGAATGTCGATCCCGGTGCCGACGAACAGCGACTTTCCGCCGTAAGGACCCTTGAACAGGCGCTGGCCGGCAAAATGCCGGAGATACCAGTCGATCCACAGGGCGTCGAAAATCAGCGGATCTGCCGCGAACACGGGATCGCCCGGCAGGCTCTCGAGCCATCGGGTGAAATCGGGAATGGCCGAAGCCGGCTCCTTCCGGTCGGTGTTGATCTCGTCCCATGTCGCCGGTTGTGCTTGCCACCAGGCCGCCGTCTCGGGATCGGCCTCGGCGCCCTCGAGCGGATGAAGATTTCGACTGAAGCTGTCAATCTCGTGTCCGCTTTCGGTGAGCGCGATGCAGGCAAAACTCAGCAACGAATGCTCGCCCGGGATAGGACCATCGGTCTCTATGTCGACAAAGCAATAGATCAGTCTGTTTGTCATCAGGCTCTCCTTCCGGCTCCAGTCTGCCGCATGTCGGCGTGCGTTCTCATAGGGACATGGTAGGACTGTTTCCATGACTTCGCCATGACAGTCGGCCCAGCTACGTCTGTACCACCAGCGGGATGAGAGCTTTATTGAACATATCGGGAACATTCGCTAGGCTGCATCCATGGCGATTCCTCTCTCCAACACCCAGGCGCGAAAAACCTTCCTCGAGCGGCAGGGGCTGTCCCGCCCGCCGCATTTGGCGCTCGGCAAGGCCGGGCTCTACGACCTGATCCACGACCTCGGCTTCGTCCAGGTCGACAGCATCGCGACCGTCGAGCGCGCCCATCACCAGATCCTCTTTTCCCGCAACCAGACCTACCGGCCGGAACACCTCACCGCGCTTTTGGAAAAGGACCGCGCGCTCTTCGAGCACTGGACGCACGACGCCTCGATCATCCCGTCGGCCTTCTTTCCTTACTGGAAGCACCGCTTCGTCCGGCGCGAGGCCCGCATCCTGGAAAACTGGGCGAAATGGCAGGGCGAGGGGTTCGACCAGGCCTTCGACGAGACCTACGAGAAGATCCGCGAGCGCGGCCCGATCATGGCGCGCGAGGTGAAGGCCGAGGACCACAAGTCGGGCGGCTGGTGGAACTGGCACCCCTCGAAGACCGCGCTCGAATTCCTCTGGCACACCGGCAAGCTGGCGATCGCCGGCCGCGACAATTTCCAGAAGGTCTACGACCTGTCCGAGCGCGTCATCCCGCCCGAACATTTTTTGGCCGAGGTCGATCCCGGCGCCTTCATCGACTGGGCCTGCCGGCAGGCGCTGATCCGGCTCGGCTTTGCCACCCATGGCGAAATCGCCGCCTTCTTCGATCTGGTGACCCCGCAGGAGGCAAAGGCCTGGGTGGAGGATCATCGCGGCGAACTGGAGGAGGTCTCGATCGAGACCGTCGACGGCAAGCGCCGCGCCTCCTTTGCGCTGGCCGAGAGCCTGCCTGCGCTGATCGACCCGCCCGAGCCGCCGGCCCGCATCCGCACTTTGAGCCCCTTCGATCCGCTGATCCGCGACCGCAACCGCACCGAACGCCTGTTCGGCTTCTTCTACCGCATCGAAATCTTCGTACCCGAACCGAAGCGCGAATACGGCTACTACGTCTTCCCGCTGCTCGAATCCGACCGCCTGATCGGCCGCATCGACATGAAGGCCGACCGCAAGGCCGGTCTGCTCGACGTGAAACGGCTCTGGCTGGAAAAGGGCGTCAAACCGTCGGCCGGGCGGCTGGAGCGGCTGGAGGCGGAACTGGTGCGGCTGGCGAAATTCGCGGGCGTGGAGCGGGTGGAGCTGAGAGACGGGTGGTTGGGGTGAGGGGCTGCGGGGAGGGAGCGTGTCAATTTGCGTAGATGGCCAACTCCTGCCGAGTTCTCGCGCAATTCCCAAATCTCGCGCCGGCAAGATTTACTGGTTGAACAGATCGGAATGAGTGCCGGTGCGGGCGAGATGAAGTTCGTCGCCAACGACCCGGTAGATCAAAAGCCAGTCAGGTTCTATGTGGGCGTCGCGGTAGTCCTTCCAGTCGCCTTTCAAGGGGTGGTCCTTGTAGCTCGCCGGCAGGTCGTCCCCGGCCAGCAGGAGGCTGAGCAGTTCGCGCAGCTTGCCGAGGTCCTTGCCGCGCTTCTCCGCACGTTTCACGTCACGCCGAAACTGGCCGGAGCGAACAGGCTTCAGCACGTCAAATGCCCAGGTCCTTGAACAACTCATCCGCCGAAGCGAAGCCCTTGCCCTTGCCCTTTTCCAACTCCGCCATAGCCTTCCGCGTGGTGGCGTTTGGCACCTTTACGGGAAAGGGAAACTCCTTGTCGGCGGCGACACGGACCAGCAGCAGACGGATGGCGTCGGAAACCGACAGACCCATTGCCGCGAGCGCTTCCGTCGCCTGGTCCTTCGTAGCGGTGTCGATCCGCGCGCGGACCACGGTATCCGTTGCCATATCTTGACTCCTTAATAGTGAGGCCACAATGTAGCTACGATACGATGATTCCGCAAGCGATGAATTCCTGCCGCTAAAGCCTGTCGCGAAACTCTGATCTTTGCGACGGCAATTCTCCTGAAAAATCAGCAGTCCCGATTTTCTCGCGAATGTCAGGATATCTCCTCATGAAGGCAGTCAACCACTTCGGTTGCCAATAGCAGTCCCGCACACAAGATCAATGCGCCGCAACCTCAAGTTGCTTCCCATCACCCCCGCATCGCCCGCTCCACCGCCGCAAACACCCGCGGATCGCTCGACTGCGCCACGTTGAACCTCAAGAACCGCGTCGCCGTCTGCGAGACGCTGAAGACATTGCCGGGGGCGAGCACGATGTTGTCGGCGAGCGCCCGGCGCGCGACGTCGGTGGCGTCGAGGCCGTCCGGCAGCCGGCACCAGAGGAACATGCCGCCGCGCGGTTCGAGGAAGGGTTTGAGGCCGAGGCCCTGAAGCTTCCTGTTGGTCTCGCCCATGGCGCGCGACAGGCGGTCGCGCAAGGTGGCGATGTGCTTGCGGTAGGTCCCGTCCTTCAGGATGTTCAGCACCAGTTCGGCGGAGACCGGATTGCCGCCGAAACTCGTGGCGATCTTCAGGTCGATCAGCCCTTCGATCCAGTCGGGCCGGGCGGCGATGAAGCCGCAGCGCGCCGCCGCCGACAGCGTCTTGGAAAAGCTGCCGATATGGATCACCCGGTCGAGCCCGTCGAAGGCCGAAAGCCGCGGCGCTGGCGCGGGCTCGAAATCGGCGAATATGTCGTCCTCGATGATGGTGAGGCCGGACTGCTCGGCGAGTTTCAGCAGCCGGTGGGCGGTCGCGGGAGAGAGCGTCGCACCGGTCGGGTTGTGCAGCGCCGAATTGGTGATGTAGAGGCGCGGCCGGTGTTCGGTGAGCGCTTCGGCAAACAGCGTCATGTCCGGGCCGGTCGCGGTATAGGGCACGCCGACGACCTTGACGCGGTGGGCGCGCAAGAGCGCGAGGAAATTGAAATAGCAGGGATCGTCGACCAGCACGGTGTCGCCCGGCTCGATCAGGAAGCGGCAGAGAAGGTCGATCGCCTGCGTGCCGGATTCCGTCAGCATGATCTGGTCGGGCGCCGCCTGGATGCCGCGCTCGGCCATGCGCCGCGACAGGACCTGGCGCAGCGGCGGCAGTCCGAGTGGTGTACCGTAGTCGGCAAGGACCGTGTCCTCGGCCCGGGTCAGCTGGCGCAGCGAGCGGCGCAGCTCCTCTTGCGGCATCCATTCCGCCGGCAGCCAGCCGCATCCGGGCGTCAGCGTGTCCTTGCCGGCCTCCAGCGACTGCCGCGACACCCAGAACGGATCGACGGCGCGATCGAGCCTCGGGCCGATCTCGGCCAGCACCAGCGGCGGCAGGTGGCCGGCGACGTAGAAGCCGGAGCCCGGCCGCGACTGGATCAGCCCCTCGGCCGCCAGCCGGTCATAGGCCTCGACCACCGTCGAGGTGGAGACCGCCATGACCTTGGCAAAGCCCCGGATCGACGGCAGCCTGGCCCCCGGCGCCAGCGTCCGCCCGCCGATCCGCTGGCGGATGGCGCCCATGACGCGGCCGACGCGCGTGCCGTCTTCGCCGTCGCCTTCTTCGTCGCGTGTGATCCTGTTCAGCATCTGTACTGCTCTTGGTGTCATTACAGTTTGGCTAAACTGTAATGCACTGTCTCTGAGAAATCCATCGCCGATCGCCTATCCTCGTGGGCCAATCGACGAGGATGGATCTGATGGACAAGACGACAAGCGGCTGGATCAACGGTTTTCTGGGCGTGCTGATCTTCAGCGGCTCGCTCCCCGCCACCCGGGTGGCGGTGGCCGATTTCGATCCGGTTTTCCTGACCGTGGCGCGGGCCGCAATCGCCGGCGCGCTGGCGCTCGGCCTGCTGCTGTTATTTCGCCAGAAATGGCCAAGGCCAAGCGAGATGGTTTCGCTGGTCGTCGTCGCGCTGGGCGTGGTTGTCGGCTTTCCGCTTTTGACCGCGCTGGCGTTGAAGCACGTCACCTCGGCGCATTCGATCGTCTTTGTCGGGCTCCTGCCGCTGGCCACCGCCAGCTTCGCGGTCCTGCGCGGCGGAGAGCGGCCACGGCCGGCCTTCTGGCTGTTTTCCGGGCTCGGCAGCCTGCTGGTCGCCGGCTTTGCCCTGCTGCAGGGTGTGACGGCCTCGCCGGCCGGCGACCTCCTGATGTTCGGTGCCATTATCGTCTGCGGGTTGGGTTATGCGGAGGGGGCCAAACTGTCGCGCACCCTCGGCGGCTGGCAGGTCATCTCCTGGGCGCTCGTGCTTTCCCTGCCGATCATGGTCGTGCTGGCGCTGGCCACCATGCCACCGTCCTTTGCCGAAACCGGCCAGCCGGCCTGGCTCGGCCTCGCCTATGTCTCGGTGTTCAGCATGCTGATTGGCTTCGTCTTCTGGTATCGCGACCGGCCTTTATCTGCGCCGCGCGGAAGCCACCGACAGCCTGGTGCTTTCCCGCGCGGAGGCGCTAGCCGGTCTTGAAACGCGCGGCGACAGCCTCACCTGGCTTGGCCATTCCTCCGTGCTCATCCGGCTCGGCGGCCTTGCCATCCTGACCGACCCGGTCTTTCCGGTCGGCTTTTCGCTCGAAAGCCCACTGCCGCACCGCCACGCCACGCCGCCGATCGACCTTGAGGACCTGCCACGGATCGACATCGTCGTGATCTCGCACGGCGATTACGACCATCTCCACAGCCCGACCCTTGAGGCTCTAGCCAAGCGCTTCCCCAGGGCCCGGATCGTCCTGCCGGATGGCCTCCAGCGCTTCGGAGAGGCGGCGGGTTTCTCCACGGTCGAGCATCCGGCGATCGGCCGTGCGGTCAGCGTCGCCTCGGCCCGCATTACAGCGCTTCCCGCCCTGCACGGCACGCGCCGCAATCTCCTCGCCATACCCGATGGCCCGGCCAATTCGTGGGACATCCGCCTCGCCGGCCGCTCCGTCCTCTTCGTCGGCGACAGCGCCTATGGCCCGGTCTTCGGCGAGATCGGCCGGACGCGCGGTCCCTATGATCTGGCACTGGTGCCGATTGGCGCCTTCGAGCCCTCGCCGGTGGTGGCCGGCATGCACTCGACGCCGGAAAATGCCGCCGAAATTCTGCGCGACGTGCGGGCTTCGCTCGGCATCGGCATTCACTGGGGCACCTTTGCCCTGTCGCCCGAGCCGTTGCGCGCGTCCGCCGACCGTTTCCTCGCCGCAAGCGATGGCCGTCGCCGGTCCCGCGTGTTGCGCATCGGCGAGACGATGCGGCTCGAACGCTAGGGCCAATCCGCCCCGGGGAACCGGCGGCACGGCGGGATCGTTAGGGATGAAGCCCTGATGAACGAAAGGAAAGCCGATGTCGCCCTATTTCCGTTTCGCGCTGATGATCGCCGTATCGACCGCAATCATGTATGCCCTCATGTATCTCAACGTCTTCTCGGTCGATCACGTCTTCTTTTCGCAGACCCGTCTTTTCATGGCGCTGATCATGGGATCGGTCATGGCCTTGGTCATGCTCGCCTTCATGCGCCACATGTATTCCAGCCGCACCGCGAACATCGCGATCGTGGCTTTGTCGCTCTTGACGTTCGCCGGCTCGCTCTACCTTGTCCGCAGCCAGGCAACAGTTGGAGATATTGCATGGATGAGGGCCATGATTCCCCACCATTCCATCGCCATATTGACCAGTGAACGGGCGACCCTGACCGATCCGCGCGTGCGCGACCTGGCGGCGTCGATCATCGAGACCCAGCGAGAAGAGATTGCCCGTATGACGCAGCTGATCGCCGATCTTCAGAAGTGACCGGAGCCTCACGGGATATCGATAGGGAGAGCCAGTCTTGCCCCCCGGCTGGCCGGGAGCATTTTCAGTAGCTCGACGCTGCCCCCTCAGACGATCTCCGTCCCGCTGATCCGGATGCCGAAGCCTTCCAGGCCGACATAATGGCGTTCGCGTGAGGCGAAGAGGCGGATCGAGGTGACGCCTAGGTCTTTCAGGATCTGTGCGCCGAGGCCAATTTCCAGCCACTCGCTCTCGCGGGCCTGAGCCTGCTCGTGCGCCTCCCGCTCGTGGAGACCGGCGCGCGCCGTGGTCGAGACGCCGACGCCGACCGAGCCTTCGCGCAGGTAGACGATGACGCCGCGGCCCTTCTCGGCGATCTTCTTCATGATGTCGTCGATCTGGCGGTCCTTGCCGAACACATCCTTGCCGACGTGTTCCAGATGCAGGCGCACCGGAATGTCGACGCCGTCGCGAATGTCGCCGAAGACGACGGCCAGATGCTGCATCGGGTCCCAAGGCAGCGAGTAGGCGTGCGCCTTGGCCGGGCCGTAGGGCGTTTCAATGCCGAAGCTTGAGGCGAGCTGGATCAAGGTTTCCTTGCGCTGGCGATAGGCGATGAGATCGGCGACCGAGACGCGCTTCAGCCCGTGTTCCTCGGCAAAGGCGAAGACCTCTGGCCCGTGCTTGACGGTTCCGTTGTCGTTGACCAGTTCGCCGATCACGCCGACCGGCGGAAGCCCTGCGAGCTTGCAGAGGTCGACTGCGGCTTCCGTATGGCCGGAGCGCATGAGAACGCCGCCTTCGCGGGCAACCAGCGGGAAGATATGGCCGGGCCGGACGAAATCGGCCGGGCCGACATTCGGGTTGGCGAGGTTGCGCACGGTCAGTGTCCGGTCCTCGGCGGAGATCCCGGTCGTCGTGCCGTGCTTGAAGTCGACGGTCACGGTGAATGCCGTGGTGTGGGCGCTGTCGTTTTCAGCAACCATGGCGTTGAGATTGAGGCGCTTGGCCTCCTCTTTCGGCATGGGAGCGCAGACGATGCCCGAGGTGTGGCGCACAATGAAGGCCATCTTCTCGGCAGTGCAGTGAACAGCGGCGACAATCAGGTCGCCCTCGTTCTCGCGGTCGTCGTCATCGGTGACGACGACGATTTCGCCGGCCTCGAAGGCGCGGATGGCGTCGACGACGCGGCTCTGGTCATAGCTCATGGACGTGCCTCATTTCAGTCGGCCGGTCTGGCCGCGATCTCGTAAGTAGTGATCGGCAATCGTGCAGGCAAGCATCGCCTCGCCAACAGGAACCGCCCGGATGCCGACGCAGGGGTCGTGGCGCCCCTTCGTGCGCACGTCCACCTCATTCATGTCGGCATCGATCGAGCGCCGTTCGGTGAGAATCGACGAGGTCGGCTTGATGGCAAAGCGCGCGACGATCGGCTCGCCGGTCGAAATGCCGCCGAGAATGCCGCCGGCATGGTTGGAGAGGAACACCGGCTTGCCGTCAGGTCCGATGCGCATCTCGTCTGCGTTTTCCTCGCCGGTGATCTCGGCCGAGCCGAAACCGTTGCCGATCTCCACGCCCTTCACCGCATTGATCGACATCAGCAGGCTGGCAATGTCCTGGTCGAGCTTGCCGTAGACCGGTGCGCCGATGCCGGCGGGCACGCCCTCGGCGACCACCTCGATGACAGCGCCGACCGAGGAGCCGGCCTTGCGGATCTCGTCGAGATAGGCTTCCCAGACCGGAACGATCTCCGGGTCGGGAGCGAAAAACGGGTTCTCGCCGACCTGGGCCCAGTCCCAGTTGGCACGATTGATCTTGTGCTTGCCGATCTGCACCAGCGCGCCGCGGACGGTGACGCCGGGGATGACGAGACGCGCAAGCGCGCCTGCGGCGACGCGGGCAGCCGTCTCGCGGGCTGACGAGCGCCCGCCGCCGCGATAGTCACGGATGCCGTATTTGACGTCATAGGTGTAGTCGGCATGGCCGGGGCGGTATTGCCGGGCGATCTCGCCGTAGTCCTTCGAGCGCTGGTCGGTGTTCTCGATCATCAGCGAGATCGGCGTGCCGGTCGTAATCATCGACCCATCGTTCTGCGGCATCACGCCGGACAGTACCTTCACGAGATCGTCCTCGCGGCGCTGCGTCACGAAGCGCGACTGGCCGGGCTTGCGCTTGTCGAGAAAGGACTGGAGGTCGTCGAGGGTGAAGCGGATGCCGGGTGGGCAGCCGTCCACGACTGCGCCGAGCGCCGGCCCGTGGCTCTCGCCCCAGGTGGTGACGCGGAACAGATGACCAAAGGTATTGTGCGACATATCGTAAGTACCGGATCGTTCGGGCGGGCTCGCCACGCCTTGGCGTGTTGCGGCACACTCATAGTGGAAAACCCGAAAAAGGGAAAAGCCTTTCTTTTGGAGAGGTCCTTGCCGGTCGGGCTTTTGATCAGGAGGCTTTCTGTTTCGGCGTGCGGGACGCGAAGCGGGCGAACTCCTCGAATGACAGCGGCTTGGCGAAGGCGAAACCTTGCAACTGGTCGCAGCCGAGTATTTTGAGCAGGGCCGCATGATCGTGCGTTTCCACACCCTCCGCGATCGTCTCGATGCCGAGCGAGCGGGCGATTTCGACGATCGAGCGCACGAGTGCACGCTCCTGGGGCGAATTGAGGATCGGCATGACCAGCTGGCGGTCGATCTTCAGCCGCTTGGGCTTGAGGCGCAACAGGCTCACGATCGAGGTGTGCCCGGTACCGAAATCGTCGATCTCGATGTCGATGCCGAGCGATTTGATGCGGTCGAGATTGCTGGTTGCCGCGTCCTCGATATCGTCAAGGAAGATCGATTCGACCAGTTCGAAGGCGATTTCGCCCGGCTTGATGTGGAGGCCCTCGAGTTGGTCAGCCAGGGCGGTGTCGTGCAGGCGTTTCGAGGAGACGTTGACCGATACCCTCGGCAGGTCGATGCCGAGCGCGGTCCAGCGCATCTTGTCGCACAGCGCCTTTTCAAGCACCAACTGGTCGATCCGGCCCATGACATTCAGTTCTTCGGCGATTTTCAGGAAACGGCCGGAGGCGAGAATCCCCTGGTCGGGATGCTTCCAGCGCACCAACGCCTCGGCGCCGGTGAGTTCCATCGTCGTCGCGTCGAATTGCGGTTGATACCAGACTGTGAATTCGTCCCGTTCGAGACCAGCCAGGATATCATCGGCCAGCCGCTTCCTGGTGACGATGTTGGCTTGCAGATCCTGAGTGAAGAATTCGTAGCCGTTGCGCCCTTTTTCCTTGGCCTGGTAAAGCGCGATATCTGCATTGATGAGCACCTTGCGTGCATCGGCGTTGACACCGAAGGATTGGGCAACTCCGATCGAAACGCCGCAGCGGCACGAAAAGCCCTCGAAATCGATCGGCTTGCTCATTTCCTCGATGATCCGCTCGCTGAGGCTGGACAGTTCCAGCGTCGTAACCGCGCGCGTGATGAGAATGACGAACTCATCACCGCCGATGCGCGCGACGATATCGCCGCGCGTGACATTGCGGGAAAGGATCCGGGACGTATGCACCAGTATCGCATCGCCCGCCGCGTGGCCGAGTGTGTCGTTGATTTCCTTGAAGCGGTCGAGATCGAGATGCAGGATGGAGAACCGCGAACGCGTCCCTTGGGCATTTCTCGACAGCTGATCGAGTTCGAGGTCCAGTTTTCGGCGGTTTGCCAGCGAGGTGAGCGGGTCGTGCAGGGCGTTGAACTCGATCCGGTTCTTGGCAAGCTCAAGTTCGATGTTGCGGGCGTCGGCCTCTTCTTTGGCAACCTTCAGTTCTTCCGTCAGCAAGATGTCCGCCGTAACATCGAAAGCGATGCCGATGATCTTCTGCTCGCCGTCACGACCAGTATGGATCTGACCTACGGAACGGACAAATCGGAAACTGCCGTCGGGCAGCAAAATGCGCTGGACGGAGATCAGGGGCGTGCCTAGGGCAATAGCCTTGTTTGTTGCGTCCAGAACCGACTTCCGGTCGTCCGGATGGATGCAGTTCAGCCATTCTTCCTCGGTAGTCGCGGCCTGCTTGTAAGGAAGGCCGTAGAGCTGGTGCATCCGCTCGTCCCAGACCGCGCCGCCACCGACCGGATCTGCTTCCCAGATGCCGCAATTATAGGAGCCCAGCGCCAGGTCGAGTTTATGTGAAAGTTCCGACAGTTCCTGCTCACGGCTGGACAGTTCGTCGAGAGCCAGTTCCAGCTCCGCGTTCTTGATGTCGCTCGTGTCCTTCTCGTCGCGCAACGTCTGGGTGAAAAGCGTATCGGCCGTCACATCCCAAACGATGCCCGCCAGCTGGTTCTCGCCTTCTTCACTGCAAGAACGCGTACCGACTGATCTCAGGTAGCGGATAGAGCCGTCGGCAAGAATGACGCGATAGTTCATGTCGCAGGTCTGGGTCGATTCGGTGCAGGCGCACTGGAAGAAATGCACCTCCGCGCGGTCGCGGTCGTCCGGGTGCACGGCGGCGTACCATTCAGCGATCCTGTCCTCGGTTTCGCTGGCGCTCGGCGCGCAGCCGTGCAGCGCCGCGGTGCGATTGTCCCAGTAAAGCAACGGTTCGGTCGTCCTGACCGCCCAGATGCCCATATCGGAGGAATCCATCGCCAGGCTGAATCGTTGCGAAAGCTCGACAAGCTTCTTCTCGCGCTGTTTCAGTTTTTCGATGTTGCGATTGCGTTCGCGAAACAGGAATGCGGTGATGATCGCCGGTATGACCATCGCGGCGCCGGCCAAAATGATGGCAAGCCGGACTGCAAACTGACTTTCGGGCGCAGCGTCCCAGCCGTCGCGGGGCGCCGCAAGAATTTCGAAGGCACCGCCCGGGACATCCAGCCGTTCGCTGACGGGATCGTCTTGCGAAGGCGGTACCTCGCCGAAGTATGGAGCGTCGGTGCGCCCGGGCTGGATGTACCGAACCGTCCATTGCAGGTGATCGAGGTCGGGAAGTCGATTGGGCGTCGTGCTATCGCCTGACTGCGTCAAGCCGGCGTGATCGTAAAACTTCTCCGCGTCGATCGTCAGAGCCACCATGGATTTCGAGATATCGGTGGTGTCTGCGCCGGCCGGCACGGGAAAGGTAAGAAAAAAGGCTTGCGCACTGGACTGCGTCAGGCGCGCTCCGCCTTCGGCAAATGCAGACGAAAACCCGGGAGCGCCGCTGGAGGCAATGCTGTCCGCCCGGAAGAGCGTTACCGGGGGCAGGGCGTGGTCTGGCACATAATCGACGCGGGCAATGTGGCCGTTGGAGGCGGCGATGATCCCGGCCAGACCTGCCAACTCGGCCATCGGGGCGCTTCGATCGACGGCGATCTCGGCGGCCAGATGGCGGGCGCTGGCAAAATCGGCGTTGATGCGGGCTTGGAGGGCGGAGCGGATCAGCTTGACATCGCCCTGGACGTGCTTTTCCAGCGCGGCACGGCTGGCTCTCGCGTAGCTCTGGTCGACAAGGATGCCGACGGCAATCATCGCCAATGACACGGCGGACGCGCCAAGCAGGAATGCACCGGCGCCGCGTCGTTTTTCGTTGCGCCGTCCGTTCGCTTGATCCGAAAATTCCAAAACTCGCATGCCCCGCTTTTCCCCTGCAACGACACTAGGAGGGGCCGGTTAATTTAGAATTGAGTACCCAAAAATGGTCTGCAAATCCGCGGCGGCAGAATCGGCGGCCATGGTGGCCTTGCCCACCCGGCTGCGGCAGAAAGGCCAGCAAAACGGTTGCGAATTGCCTTTGCATGGCTTGATTGGCGCCGCAATTCCGGTCATCAATCACACTCAAATGTCATCATTGCGGGCGACTTTCGCCACATTCTGGAGGCTTACTTTGTTCAGTGTTTTGAAAGTTCTGAAAGCAGTCAGGGTGTCCGGCATGCGCGTCATAATCGCAGTTCTTCTCGCAACGGCGAGCTTCTTCTCCCCGCTCAGCGTGCTTGCGGGAAGCGACGATGTCGAGGCTACGATCAAGGCCGTGGACGTTGAGGATCTCTCGATGACGCTTGATGACGGCAAGACCTATTCGCTGCCCGAGGAGTTCAATTTCGACGGTCTGGAATCCGGCGTGAAGGTGATCGTTTTCTATACTGAAGTTGATGGCAAGCGCGTCGTCGACGATCTCGAGATCGTTCAATAAAGAACGGGCAATACTCGCGATCAGCGATTGTTTGCCGCCGTGGCGTCAGAGCCAGCCGACCGAGCCAGCGTCGCGATCGATCTTGAGTATCCGGTCCTGCGGAACATTCATCTCGCAGGCATCTTCCTTCGTCCAGTTGCCGATAAGGCGGAACACGCTGCGCACGACCCCGCCATGGCTGACGCAGACCGTTGGGCGATCGACTGAGGTCAGCCAGGAGCCAACCCGCCACGACAGGATCTCATAGCTTTCGGCCGCTTCGCCGGGTGGAATGAAGTCCCATTTTTCAGTGGCTCTTGCTTCGACGCGTTCGGGAGACTCGCGCTGCAATTCGGCAAGGGTGGAACCCTGCCAGTCGCCGAAGGAAAGTTCCATCAGGCGAGGTTCGATGTGGTAGGCCGCCGGATCGAGGCCCATGGCCGCACGCAGCAGTTCCATGGTTTCGCGCGTGCGCCCGAGCGGCGAGGCGACATAGTCGAATTCCGCCGCCTGATCGCGGAGCTCTGATGCCAGACGTTCGCCGTTCCGGCGTGCCTGGCTGCGACCGAGGTCATTGAGCGGAATGTCCTGCTGCCCCTGCAATCGTCCCTCGGCATTCCAGTCGGTCTGACCGTGACGGATCAAATAGATGAGCACGGCTTGCCACTCCGGGTGGGAGACTATTCCTTGGAAACGGAAATGTCAGGTGCGTCCACGGCCTTCATGCCGACGGTATGATAGCCGGAATCGACATGATGGACCTCGCCGGTGACGCCGGTGGACAGATCCGACAGAAGATACATGCCCGATTTGCCGACTTCATCTGTCGAGACGTTGCGCTTCAGCGGAGAGTTGTACTCGTTCCACTTCAGGATATAGCGGAAGTCGCCAATCCCTGAGGCGGCCAGCGTCTTGATCGGCCCGGCGGAAATGGCATTCACGCGGATGCCGCGACCGCCCATGTCGACGGCCAGATAGCGCACGCTCGCCTCGAGTGCCGCCTTGGCGACGCCCATGACGTTGTAATGCGGCATGACCTTCTCGGCGCCGTAATAGGTGAGCGTCAGGATCGAGCCGCCGTCGTTCATGATCTTCTCGGCGCGTGCGGCGACAGCGGTGAACGAATAGACGGAAATGTCCATCGTGCGGGCAAAGTTGTGGCGGGTCGTTTCGATGTAGCGGCCGGTCAGTTCATCCTTGTCGGAGAATGCGATGGCGTGAACGACGAAGTCGATCTTGCCCCACTTGTCCTCGAGGTTCTTGAAGACCGCATCGATGCTATCGAGGTCGGTGACGTCGCAATCGCCCGCCATGAAGGCGTCGAGCTCCTGGGCAAGCGGTTCGACGCGCTTGCGAAGGGCCTCGCCCTGCCATGTCAGTGCTACTTCTGCACCTGCGTCGTGGCAGGCCTTCGCGATGCCCCATGCGATGGACCGGTTGTTTGCGACGCCCATGATGACGCCGCGCTTGCCTGCCATGAGGCCGGAACCTTGAACCATTTTCTGTTTCCCTGAGACTTTTAATTGAACCTGCCTATGGCATAGCGCGAACCACGGTTCAAGATTGCCCCGGATCATCTACTGTTAGGCAGCGTAATAAAGGGTGTGATTGTAACAAATGCTTTATAAAAACAGGCCCTCGCGCATGACGCGCATCAGGTCGGTCACCTTGTCGTCCGGCTTTTCCCAGAGCAGAACCCTGAGTTCGACGGCCAGAACTCCGCGTCCGCCCTCGGTGTCGGGCAGCCCGAGATTGTCGAGTCGGATGACCTGATCAGAGCCAGACCATGGCGGGATGGTGATCTCTACCTCGCCTGTCGGCGTCTCGACCTTGGTTTCGCAACCGAGCACGGCATTCTCGAGCGTGATCGGCAGAACCGTGTGGATGTCGAAACCCTCGACCCTGAACTTTTCCGTTTTCTGGACACGCAGGGTCACCGCGACATCACCCCGCTGCATCCCCTGTATCTTCAATCCCTGACCCTTGAGCCTCACGATATCTCCGTCGCGAAGCCCGCCTTCGAGGTTGACGCGCAATTCACGTCCGTCCGAGAGCGTGACCGGGACAGCGGTCTGGTTGAGGAGGTCGAGGATGGAGACGGACGCTTCGACCGAGAGGTCCGGCGCCTTTTCGGGCGGCGGCTGGACGCCGCGGATGCGGCGTACCAGCGAGGTAAGGAGCTCCATTGCGGCGAGCGGACGGGTCGAGGCGGCATTCCTGGCCCCCGCCGTCTGAGGCTCGCTGCCTTCGGGATGGTCGGTTCTCTCGCCCGCGTCGTCGCGGCGAAGGCTTTCGGCTGCCGCCGCGGCTTCGGGGCTTTCCCCGAAAATGCGCGAAATCATCTCCTCCGGGCCTTCGCCGACCGTCGGCTTTGACCCGGCGGGCTTTTCCGCCGTGCCCGTTTGCGCGCCGGGTTGCGCTGCCTTCTCGGCCTTCGACTGCGTCGAGGCCTGCGCTGCCGATCTTTCGGCCGTCTGCGCGGCGGCTTGGGCGGCCTTGTCGGCTCTTGCCTTTTCGGCTTCCGCCCTGGCAAGTTCGGCGAGCACGCGCTCGGCATTTTCCTTGGCGGCCTTGGCGCGCTCGGCTGCCTCTCGCGCCGCCTGGCGCTGCTGCATGATCGTCTGTTCGCGCACCCGTGCCTCCGCCTTGCTGCGTTGCTGGTCGTAGTGGTTGCGTTTCTCGGGGTCCTTCAGCATGTCATAGGCCTGTCCGACCTCGGCGAAACGCTGCGTGGCGTTTGGGTCATCGCGATTTTGATCCGGATGAATGGATTTTGCCTTGGACCGCCATGCGGCTTTAATCTCATCGGCTCCCGCATTCCGCTTAACGCCGAGCACTGAATAAGGATCGCGCATCAAAAGCCACCGAATACTGAGAGCGGCGCGTCCCGGTTTCCAGGGAGGCCGCCAATTGAAATGCCCCGTGCCGCTCATTCTGTTGCGGTCACGCCTGCCAATCGAGCGATAATGGCAAGAAGTTGCTAATCAGTGGTTACGCGCCACGCGCCTTTCGTCGGGGGGTCGGAGCCAACCGCCGGCGATCCTGTCTTCAGGGGACCCGGTCGAAGCTCATCAGCCGCCATGAACCGGCGCCGGCGATACAGGTCTTGCCATTGAAATAGGCGATCCCTTCATAGGAATGTCGCGTGGTCGAAAAGTCACGGCAGACGATCCCGTCGGTCTTCTGTTCCTGGATGGCCGTGACGACACCCGCGCTGCCCGTCGTCGCGTTGGCCCAGGGCAGGGGGTTCGAGCCGAGTTTGTCGAGATCAGCGGAGGAAACAGCGTTTTGCACTGTCATCTCGTCGGAGTGTCCATCCGCCTTCCGTCCGGTTGCGATGGTGTTTGTGGAAAGTGAGCGGTCCACTTTCTCTTCTCCGAAGAGATCGAGGCCGCCGGCGACGCATCCGGAAAGTGGAAATACCAGCGCGGCGACAGCGGCAATCTTGCCGAAGCCGGGCAAGCTCCCCTTTTTGCGTTCGTCTGACTTTGCTATGTCTCTCAACGGGCGTCCTGTCCAGCGCTTTGAACCTGGGCAATGAGTAAGTTCAGGAGCATTTGATTCAATATGTCAGATACCGGGTTAACAACCAGTGACTTCACCGAGGAAAGCGAACCATACACACTTTTCGGCGCGTGGCTGAAGGATGCCGAGGCATCCGAAATCAACGATCCGAACGCCGTGGCGGTCGCGACCGTCGATGAAAACGGCCTTCCGAATGTGCGTATGGTCCTGCTCAAGGATTTCGACACCCGAGGTTTCGTCTTCTATACCAATTTCGAAAGCCAGAAGGGACAGGAGATCCTCGGCCAGAAGAAGGCGGCCATGTGCTTCCACTGGAAGTCGCTGCGCCGCCAGGTGCGTCTGCGCGGCGAAGTCGAGGTCGTTTCCGACGAGGAGGCCGATACCTATTTTCGCTCGCGCCCGCTCGGCAGCCGCATAGGTGCCTGGGCTTCCAAGCAGTCGCGCCCGCTCGAAGGCCGGTTTGCGCTGGAAAAGGCGGTGGCCGAATATACAGCGCGCTATGCGCTAGGAGATATTCCGCGCCCGCCGTACTGGTCGGGTTTCCGCATCAAGCCGATATCGATTGAGTTCTGGCACGACCGCAAGTTCCGCCTCCACGATCGCATCGAGTTCCGCCGCGAGACGATCGATGCAGCCTGGACCAAGGTGCGCATGTATCCGTGAAACTCGGGAATCGGAATGCGGGCGGGAAGGCTGTTATCCTTGACCCCGCAGCCGGAAGGGAATGCCGGAGGCGAGCGCCGAGACATAGCGCTTCCTCTGGTAATAGCCGTTGAGCGAAATGCGCGGCAGAAGCATCAAGTCCTGCGCGGAAGAACCGGTCACGGTACCGGGTGAGGTCGTGACACCGACCGTAAAGCCAGACTGTGAGACGATACGCGCGATCTCCGGTGTCACGCTGCGCCGATCTCCGTAGGGATAGGCGAAGGTGACCGGCCGCCGGTCGGTGATTGCCTCGACATAGTCGGCAGAAGCCGAAAGCTCTTGCCTGACTTCGGACTCCGAGAGGTAAGCGAGCGCACGGTGGCTCAAGGTATGAGCGCCGAGAGAGACCAGCGGATGTGCACTGAATTTCCTCAATTCCGCCCCCGACATCACCAGTTGCTCGACGATTGCCTTGGGATCGATACCGTTTTCCATCGCCGCGCGATCGAGTTTCGCGATCGTTTTGGCCTCGCCTCTGGCGCAGATAGCTTCTGCCATATGATCGAAAGCTGCGTATTTCGTTCTGCGCGTCCGCACATCGTAGTGGATGGGCCCGTCGCCGTTCTTGAGATCGACGGCCTGGGAAGCGTTCAGGAGGGCGGCCGCCGTCTCCCACCAGATCGTGTGGGTCCGCTCGGAGAAACCACGGCACACGAAGACCGTGAACGGCACATCGTGTCTTGCGAATACAGGCAGCGCATATTCCGCATTGTCACGGTAGCCGTCATCGAGGCTGAACACGGCGAAAGGCCGTGAGTCCGTCCGGGAGGCGATGGCGGAAGGGATGTCCTCCAGGCGGATGAAGCGGTAGCCCTCAGATTTCAGTTGCACGATGGCCGCATCGAGAAATTCGGGCGTTATTTCCAGGTGGTCGTTGGTGTTTGCGACCTTCGGTGCATAGGGGCGCACGTGATGCAGCGTGAAGATCGCGCCAAGGCCTCGTGCGGACGCCATCGCGCCGGCCCGGTGAAGCACATTGGAGGCTTCGAGACCAGCGGATATGGTGACGTATCTGACCAGGTCCTTAAGCACGGGATCGGTTGCCTTCCAGAAATTGTGTATCGGCGGGATCCGGTACATAGATATCGCTTATCTGGCAGCAAAGGCTAGAGACGAGGCGTTAAGCCTTGCTGAATGGTATCGTGCAAGTTCCCAATGCCTCTATCGGCTCAACGCAGCAGAGAGTCGAGCACCGGCAGGCCGATGATCGCCGCTGCTCCGATCAGTCCGTAGCATATGCGCCGGAATGTCCTCTCGTCGACATGCCCGAATAGCCGGGAACCAGTGGGGGAAAATGGTGGGTACGCCGCGTCAGTCGCTTTTGCCGAGCGGACTGGCGTGAAGCCGCACCGCTCGCCACGAAACGAAGAAGGCGGGGATCGACCAGAGGGCGGCGAAGAAGAACGCAACCGCCAACGGGCCGCGCAGGGCTTCGCCAGGGGAGGCAGACGCAAGGCCGGCGGCATTGGCGGCGAGGCCCGCAAGCGCGCCGCCAAGGGCAAAGCCGGCTGATTGCAGTGTCGGCAGCAGCGCCGAAGTCTTGTCGCGTTCCGCGCGCGGTGTCGCGTCCATCAGCATCTGGCTCAGATATCCCCAGCTCACGCCGAAGGCGCTGCCGATTATGACTTGCGCGATGACGAGCAGGCCGATCTCGCCCGACAGGATGGCCGAAAACAGCAGGCCGATACCGAGGACCAGCAAGAGCGGGCCGATCCAGATCATCCCGCGCTTCGACCGTTCGGAGCGCAGATTGGCGACGACGATCGCCGTCAGGCTCCAGCAGATAGCCATGAGCGCGCCGAGCGCACCGGCCGCCGTTGGCGTCAGTCCCCAGACATGCTGAAGGCTGAACACCAGATAGACGCTGCTCGTCGCCTGCGCGAGCGACATCAGGAATACGGCCCAGAGCCCGAGGCCGAGGGTGGAGTCGAGCGAGAAGGCGCCTTCGGGCAGGATGGAGGCCCGCGAGATCCGGTCGAGCCTCACCGCGCCGGCAAAGGCGCCCGCGCAGAAAAGGACCGCTGCTGTTGACGTCCAAGCCGAATGGGAGAGCCCGGCGACGAGGACCGCCACCAGACCGACGGAAAGCAAGGTGAGCCGCAGACCGGGAAAGACCAGAGCGCTGCCGGCTCTCTCTTGCCGGGGCACGATCGTCACCGCCATGAGGACGAAGATGGCTATGATCGGCACGTTGATGAGAAAGGCCGCGCGCCAGGAAATGGTCTGCGTCAGATAGCCGGCCAGCACCGGTCCGCCAAAGGCCGCAATCGCCCAGACCACCGCCTCGGCTCCGAAAACCTTCGGTAAGAGCTGCGGGGGAAACATGTCCGGAATCAGCGCATAGCAGATCGCGGCGATCACGCCCTCGCCGATCCCCTGGCATATACGGCCCGCCAGAACGGAGGTCATGTCGGATGCTGTCGCGGCAAGGAGCGTGCCGGCCAGGAACACCAGGGCCGCGCCGGCAAGCACCGTTTTCGCTCCATAACGCTGCTTGAGAAGCGCCGCACTGGCGCCGGCAATGATGGAGGCGGTGAGATAGAGTGTCAGCGACCATGAGATCACGGAAGCACCACCGAGTTCCTCGACGGTGGTCGGCAGGACCGTGCTGACGAGGAAGCCGTTGAAGGCGTATAGAGCGACCCCGATGCACAGCATCACGGTGGAGACGAGAAAGCGGGGCGCAAGCAGCTCCACCCAGCGTCCCTCGGCGATTGGCGCGGCGGCCGCAAGCCCGCTCTGCAATGCGCTCTCGTGTGAATCCATAGGCCTTCTGCCTCCCGTTCGACGATGATTCTTACCGATGCTACGACCTCAACCGCGCTTCAGGTAAAGGGCCTTTCAACTAATTTCCCGAAGGGCTTTCAGAGCCATGATTGTTCGCTCATGCTGCATTGCGTTAAGCTGCATCGAAACAATCGTCGAATTTCGGAGAGAAGCCGATGGCCGACAAACGCATGACGGACAAGATTTGCCTCGTGACAGGCGGCGGCAGCGGGATCGGTCGGGCCGCCGCGTTGCAGATGGCAAGGGAAGGGGCAGCCGCGGTCGTGGTCGCGGGGCGGCGTGTGGCCGAGTGCGAGGAAACGGCAAGCGCCTGCCGCGCCGCCGGCACCGAAAGCTTTACCGTGGCGACCGACGTGACATCCGAAGAGGCCGTGGCTCATCTCGTCGAGGAGACGGTCCGGCGTTGCGGGCGGCTCGATGTCGCCTTCAACAATGCCGGCTACCAGGAGCGCCGTGCGCCCCTCGAAGAGCAGACGGAGGAGGTCTATTCGAGGGTTTTCGACACCAATGTCAGGGCTGTCTTCTTCTGCTTGCGCCATCAGATCCAGGCCATGGCAAAAAACGGCGGCGGCTCCATCGTCATCAACGCTTCTGTCAGCGGCATTCGCAATCCCAATCCGGGATTTGGCCTCTACAATGCCTCCAAGGCGGCGGCGATTTCGTTGACGCGCTCGGCCGCGCTCGAAAACGCTGCGCGCGGAATTCGCATCAACGCGGTCGCTCCCGGCCGTGTGGTCACGGACATGATGCTCTCCGCCGGGGTCGGCGACATCGCGGCCATTGCAGCGGGCCTGCCGCTGAAACGGATGGGCAGTCCGGAGGAGGTGGCCGAGGCGGTTGTCTGGCTCGCGTCCGATGCCGCGTCCTATATCGTCGGACATGTGCTGGCGGCCGACGGCGGCTTTCTCGCCACATAAGAGAACCGTTAACGACTGCGCGGGATCGATCGAGTGCTTTGTCCATTGTTAATCAAGGTCGCGGACTTCTCTGGGGATGCGGCGATAAAGCGCTTTCGCTGCACGATTGTCGCCTCATTCTTGTTCTACGCAACGGCCGCCTATCGAATTGGCTTGCCGATTCCCGTCTTCCGGATACTGTTGCCACCGAACTTACGCGTTGGAGGGATGATGAACAGAATAGTGATCGCGCTATCGTTTTTCGTAGCGATCGGACTTTTTTCCACATCCGCCAATGCCGGCAGCGCCCAGCTTCTGCTCGATGCCCGCACCGGAAAGGTGCTCGCTTCTGAAAATGCCGACACCCTCAATCATCCTGCGTCGCTGACCAAGATGATGACGCTCTACATGACGTTCGATGCGATACGCCGGGGCAAATTGTCGTGGGACAGCCGCGTGCCTTTCTCGCAATATGCCGCAAGCCGCCCGCCAACAAAACTGCGCGTGAAGGCCGGTGATTCGATAACGGTCCGCGAGGCGGTCCTGGGCATGATCGTGAAATCCGCCAATGATGCCGCTGCGGCCATGGCTGAAAAACTCGGCGGTACCGAAAGCAACTTCGCGGCGATGATGACGGCCAGGGCCAGGTCGCTGGGCATGTCGAGGACGGTATTCGTCAATGCGTCCGGCCTGCCCGACGCCCGCCAGCTTACCACCGCGCGCGACATGTCGACCCTTGGCGTTGCGCTGCTTCGCGATTTTCCGAAGGAATATAAGCTGTTCAATACGCAGAGCTTCACCTTTCGGGGAAAGAGCATCCGTGGCCACAACAATCTGATGTACCGCTACGAGGGCATGGACGGCATCAAGACCGGCTATACCAACGCATCGGGCTTCAATCTGGTGAGTGCGGTCAAGGATGGCCGCCGGCGCGTGATCGGCGTCGTCATGGGCGGGCGCTCCGCCTCCGGCCGCGACAAGATCATGGCCTCATTGATCAAGAGCAATATCGCCAAGGCATCCGGTGGTTCCGCGCTGGTCGCGAGCAATCAGGCCTCGGGCGTCAAGCTTGCGTCCCTTGATGACGATGCGCCGGTCCCGATGCCCGCGCCTCGCCAGGATGCCGTCGCCGCCATCATCGGCATGGCCAATGCCGCTCCCATCCCCGCGACCCGCTACGGTACGGCTTATGCCGGGCCGGCCGAGGCATCGAGTGCCGCGGCGGCGGTGGAGTCCATGGCAACGGCTGCTCCGCCGGCACCGGTGCCGGCAGCACGCCGTGGAACCTGGCAGATCCAGATCGCCGCAGCCACCAGCGCCAAGGCCGCCCAGGACATTCTCGCGGAGGCAAAGGCCAAGATCGGCGCACCCCTTGCTGATCGTGGCACCTACACGGAACCGGTCTCCAGCCGGGGCGCCACGCTCTACCGTGCCCGCTTCGTCGGCTTCGGCAGCAAGAGCGAAGCCAGGTCCGTCTGCGACCGGCTGGTGAAGAATTCCTACGATTGCGTTCTGATGCCTGTACAGGGCTGACAAGGCGAAACGAAAAGAGGCGCTTCATCGAAGCGCCTCGAATGGTAAGCCATGGTGGCAAGAGAGCACGCGGTTGGCGTGCGCCCTAGGCCCGCGTGCCGCCCACCGTCACCTGGTCCATCCTCAGATGCGGCTGGCCGACGCCGACCGGTACCCATTGCCCGCCTTTGCCGCAATTGCCGATGCCAGTGTCGAGCTTCATGTCATTGCCGACCATGGTGATCCGCTTCATCGCCTCCGGGCCGTTGCCGATCAGCATGGCGCCCTTGACCGGCGCGCCGATTTTGCCGTCCTCGATCATATAGGCTTCGGTGCAGCCGAAGACGAATTTGCCGGACGTGATATCGACCTGGCCGCCGCCGAAGGAAACTGCGTAAATGCCCTTCTTCACCGAGGCGATGATCTCTTCCGGCGTCTTGTCGCCGCCCAGCATATAGGTATTGGTCATGCGCGGCATCGGCTGGTGCGAATAGCCCTGGCGGCGGCCGTTGCCGGTCGCCTTCATGCCCATGAGCCGGGCGTTCTGCCGGTCCTGCATGTAGCCGACGAGCCGGCCCTTTTCGATCAGCACGTTGTAGCCCGAGGGAGTTCCCTCGTCGTCGACAGTGATCGAGCCGCGCCGGTTGTCGATCGTGCCGTCATCCACGATGGTAACGCCGGGCGCGGCGACCATTTCGCCCATCAGCCCGGCGAAGGCGGAAGTTTTCTTGCGGTTGAAGTCTCCTTCGAGCCCGTGCCCGACCGCCTCATGCAGCATCACGCCGGGCCAGCCATTGCCCAGCACCACGTCCATGGTGCCGGCCGGCGCATCGATTGCTCCGAGGTTGACGAGAGCCTGACGCAGCGCCTCGTCGGCGCCGTGCTGCCAGCTTTCCCGGGTAAGGAAGTCGCCAAAGCCAACTCGACCGCCCACACCGAAGGAGCCGGATTCCTGGCGGTCGCCTTCGCCGGCGACGACGGAAATGTTCAGCCGCGTCATCGGCCGGACGTCGCGCACCCTGTGGCCGTCGGCTCGCAGGATCTCGACGACCTGCCAGCTTGCGGAAATGGTCGCCGTCACTTGCCGGACCTTGTCGTTCTTGCCGCGCAGATAGGCATCGACATCCGTCAGGAGCTTGACCTTTTCCTCGAAGGTCGGGGAGCCGATCGGGTTTTCCTCGCCGTAGAGCCTCTTGTTGGTGCGCTGTGGTGCGGCGGCGTAAGTCCCGGCATAGCCGCGGGTGACTGCCCCGACCGCGTCCGCCGCGCGCGAAAGCGCGGCAAGCGAGAGGTCGCCCGCATGGGCATAGCCGACAGCCTCTCCTGCGACGGAGCGAAGTCCGAAGCCCTGATCGGTGTTGAAACTGCCGCCCTTCAGGCGTCCGTTGTCGAAAGTCAGCGACTCGGCCTGGGCATGCTCCACGAAGAGCTCGCCGTCATCGGCGCCGGAAAGCGCTTCGGCCACGCGCCGGCGCAAGGTCGCCTCGTCGCAATCGAAAAGGGTAAAAAGGTCGCTGTTCATGGGTCGTCTCCTGTGGCCGCAACTGCCGATGTAGGCGTGATGCCGCCGCCCGGCAAGGCTTGAGCCTCAGGGAAGTACGTCGTAGCCCTCGCCAAAGCCCGTGAGCTCGATGGGAATTCCGACCCGGTCCTGATCCGCGGATTCGCGCAGCGCGAAGACGGCGCTCTTCCCGGCCCGAAGGATCTTCATCAGTTCGTCGTCTATTTCTACCTCGACATAGCAGCCTTCCGAGAAGCAGCGGGTGAAATAGGCGCGGCCGATATTCTTGCCGTCGACGAAAAGCTCCATGCCGTCTTTCAGTAGAACGCCGAGCGGCGAAAGGATCCTCAGGATTTTCGCCTTGCGATCGGCTGTCTTCAGCACCACCACCGAAAGTCCGACTTCAGGCCGGTCCTCGGCGATCACATTCTGCATCAGCGCGCATTGCTCTACGGATGTGCCCGCCGGCGTATCGCAGATGACGGACCATGCGCCATGGTTTGAACGCACGGTGCCCGGCTGCTGCTGCGCAAGCGCAGCGCCCCCGCTTGCCACGGCCGCAATGGCGACCGCGAGCAGACCTGGTCTTAGAAGTCTTGGAAGACCCATGGATACCTCTGGAATTCGAATCATCCCCGGCATTCTTGTGCCCAGGCAGGGAATTGAAAAGCCCCGGAATGTCTTTTCCAGTCGAGTGCGGCATATTTGGGACCGGGAAATCGCTCGACGGGGAGAAAATGCGGGAATTGCATTTGCCTTCGGGGCATTGAGCGGATAGCTGGGCAGCGACGAATTGACGTTGCGCAAAAATGCCGCAGGGGCATTTTGAAGCGCATATTGCGGTCAACGATAAACTGTGATTTTAAACAGAACGCATAGCATGCATTCCGCGTTTTGGTTTGATTTGGATCAAACGCTTGAGGGAGAGACACCGTGATTAAGAGAGCTTTCGCAGGATTGGCCGCCATGGCCTGTCTGCTTTTTGCTTCCGGCAGTTTTGCCGACCAGCCGACCCCGTGGCAAATGGACCTTCAGCCGGCGGCGACGCCGATCATGGAGCAGATTCGCTGGTTTGAGAATTATACGCTCTGGTTCATCGTTCCGATCACCGTCTTTGTTCTCTTTTTGCTGATCGTCGTGATGGTCCGTTTCCGCTCCGGGGCCAATCCGGTGCCGTCGAAAACCAGCCACAACACCATGATCGAGATCGTGTGGACGCTCGGTCCGGTTCTGATCCTGCTGTTCTTCGCGATCCCCTCCTTCAATCTTCTCACCGCCCAGTTGACGCAGCCGGAAAATCCGGACGTGACGGTAAAGGCGACCGCCACCCAGTGGCAGTGGAACTACGAATATCAGGGCGAAAAGGAAGTCTCCTTCGATTCCTACATGTTGAAGGAAGACGAGCGCGCCGCCATCGGCAAGGTAGATACGACGCTTTATCCGCGCCTGTTGGCTGTTGACAACGAGATGGTCGTGCCGGTCGGCAAGTCGGTTCGGTTGCTCGTCACGGCGGCCCCTACCGATGTTATTCACGCCTTCGCCATGCCCGCCTTCGGCATCAAGATCGATGCTGTCCCGGGTCGCCTGAACGAAACCTGGTTCAAGGCCGATCGCGAGGGGCTTTTCTACGGTCAGTGTTCGGAGCTTTGCGGCAAGGATCACGGCTTTATGCCGATCGCGATCCGTGTGGTCGCGCAGGACAAGTATGCCGCTTGGCTTGAGGCTGCTACCTCGAGCGTGGAGGACGCCAACAAGGCGTTGATGGCGGCGGTGGACGGTGCGGACAAGTCCGTACAGCTCGCCAACAACGTTTCGAAATAAGGAAGGGGAGTGCGGACAATGGCTGGACCTGTTGCCCACGACGATCACGCTCACGGTCAGGGCGCGCATCACGACGACCATCATGACCACAAGCCTAGCTTCTCCGCCCGTTGGTTCTTTTCGACCAACCACAAGGACATCGGTACGCTCTATCTGATCTTCGCGATCATGGCCGGCATTGTCGGCGGTGTGCTGTCCGTGTTCATGCGCATGGAGCTGCAGGAGCCCGGCATCCAGATCTTCCACGGTCTGGCGGCGATGGTCTATGGCTTCGAGGGTGATGCCGCGATCGACGGCGGCAAGCACATGTTCAATGTGTTCACCACCGCCCACGCGCTCATCATGATCTTCTTCATGGTCATGCCGGCCCTGATCGGCGGCTTCGCCAACTGGATGGTCCCGATCATGATCGGTGCGCCGGACATGGCATTCCCGCGCCTGAACAACATCTCCTTCTGGCTGCTCGTTCCGGCCTTCCTGCTTTTGGTGCTTTCGATGTTCGTTGAAGGCCCGGCGGGTGCCTACGGCGTCGGCGGCGGCTGGACCATGTATCCGCCATTGGCGACATCGGGTCAGCCGGGGCCGGCGGTGGATCTGGCAATCTTTGCGCTCCACGTCTCCGGTGCGTCCTCGATCCTCGGTGCGATCAATTTCATCACCACGATCCTGAACATGCGCGCTCCGGGCATGACGCTGCACAAGATGCCGCTCTTCGCCTGGTCCGTTCTGGTAACGGCGTTCCTGTTGCTGCTCTCTCTGCCGGTTCTGGCAGGTGGCATCACGATGCTTCTGACCGACCGCAACTTTGGAACGACCTTCTTTGCGCCGGAAGGCGGCGGTGACCCGATCCTCTATCAGCATCTCTTCTGGTTCTTCGGTCACCCGGAAGTGTACATCCTGATTCTGCCCGGCTTCGGCATCATCAGCCATATCGTGTCGACCTTCTCGAGAAAGCCGGTCTTCGGTTACCTCGGCATGGCCTACGCAATGGTCGCGATCGGCGCCGTCGGCTTCATCGTCTGGGCCCACCATATGTACACGGTCGGCCTGTCGCTCTCCGCGCAGCGTTACTTCGTGTTTGCCACCATGGTCATCGCGGTGCCGACCGGCATCAAGATCTTCTCCTGGATCGCAACGATGTGGGGCGGCTCGTTGAGCTTCCGTACACCGCTGATCTGGGCGATCGGCTTCATCTTCCTGTTCACCATCGGCGGTGTGACCGGGGTGCAACTGGCCAATGCCGGCCTCGACCGGTCGCTGCACGACACCTACTACGTCGTGGCGCACTTCCATTACGTGTTGTCGCTCGGCGCCGTCTTCGCGATCTTTGCCGCCTGGTACTACTGGTTCCCGAAGATGAGCGGTTACATGTACTCGGAAACCATCGGCAACCTGCATTTCTGGGTCATGTTCGTCGGCGTCAACATGGTGTTCTTCCCGCAGCACTTCCTCGGTCTCGCAGGCATGCCGCGCCGTTACATCGACTATCCGGACGCCTTCGCCGGCTGGAACTACGTCTCTTCGATCGGTTCCTACATCTCGGCCGTTGGTGTTCTGATCTTCCTCTACGGCGTCTTCGAAGCCTTCGCCAAGAAGCGCGTTGCCGGCGACAATCCGTGGGGCGAGGGTGCGACCACACTCGAGTGGCAGCTCACTTCGCCGCCGCCGTACCACCAGTGGGAGCAGTTGCCGCGCATCAAGTGACGCGAACCGACTGAAATATCGGGCGCCGCGATCCGCATGGAGCCGCGGCGCCCGACAAGAATAAAAGAACGGGACGGAAACGATGGCTGTAATCGACAATTGCGAAGTGTTGGACTTGGAGGGCGATCTGGGCCTTTCCGAAGCCGGCGCACGCGATTATTTCGCGCTGCTGAAGCCGCGCGTGATGTCGCTGGTCGTTTTCACCGCCTTTGCCGGACTGGTTCTTGCGCCCGGCAACATACATCCCGTGCTCGGCACCATCGCCATCTTGTGCATTGCCGTCGGGGCGGGAGCCTCGGGCGCGCTGAACATGTGGTATGACGCCGATATCGACGCGGTCATGACGCGCACCGCAAAGAGGCCGATCCCGGCGGGGCGCATCCAGCCTGCCGAAGCGCTCGCCTTCGGTCTGACGCTCTCGGTTTTCTCGGTCTCGATCCTCGGCCTCGTGGTGAACTGGTTCTCCGCCTCGCTCCTGGCGTTCACGATTTTCTTCTATGCCGTCGTCTATACCATGTGGCTGAAGCGTTCGACGCCGCAGAACATCGTCATCGGCGGTGCTGCCGGCGCATTCCCGCCGATGGTCGGCTGGGCCTGTGTTACCGGCGGCGTATCGCTCGACAGCATCATTCTGTTCCTCATCATCTTTTTCTGGACTCCGGCGCACTTCTGGGCGCTCGCACTCTTCAAGATGCGCGACTACGCCGCCGTCGGTGTACCTATGCTCCCCAACGTCGCCGGCGAGGCGGCAACCAAATGGCAGATTACCCTCTATGCGGTACTGACCGCCGTGACGGGTGTCGTTCCGGCGCTGACCGGTCTCGCTTCACTGGCCTACGGCCTGTTTGCCGCAGCCCTCGGCGCCGGTTTCATCTACTATTCCATCGGCGTGTTGCGGATGCCGGAAGGTGACGAGAAGATGGTTCCCGCCAAGAAGCTCTTCGGCTTCTCGCTCCTCTATCTGTTCGCTGCCTTCTCGGCGCTTCTTGTCGATCATTATGTCGTGACGCTCGCGACCCTTCTTGGAGGGGCAAACTAATGGAAACGATCAAGCTCAACGATTCGCAGAAGAAGTCGCGCCGTGGACGCAACGTCGCCCTTGGCCTGGTTCTTGGCGGCCTCGTTGTCCTGTTTTACGTCGTGACGCTGGTGAAGATCACCGGCGCGCCGAACTAGAGCGGCGGAGGAGGGATCTTGGCCTCGATGACACAAGAGACATCCGGCAAGACACGCGGTAACGCTGCGATCCTGGTTGCCTGCGTGGCCTTTGTTGCCGGCATGGTCGGCATGAGCTTTGCGGCTGTCCCGCTCTATCAGATGTTCTGCCAGGTGACGGGGTATAACGGTACGACCCAGCGCGTCGAGCAGGTTTCCGACGTGATCCTCGACCGAACGATGAACGTCACGTTCGACGCGAACGTCGATCCGCGTCTCATGTGGAAATTCGAGCCGGTTGACCGGCAGGTGAAGTTGCGCATCGGTGAAACGGTAGAGGTGCACTATACGGCGACAAACCACTCGTCGAAGCCGGCCACGGGGCAGGCGGTCTTCAATGTAACGCCGATGGAAGCCGCCGCCTATTTTAACAAGATCGAATGCTTCTGCTTCACCGATGTCCAGCTCAAGCCGGGTGAAACCCGGGATATGCCGGTCGTGTTCTTCATTGATCCCGAGATCGTGAACACGGTGGAAACGAAGGATATCGGTACGATTACCCTGTCCTACACCTTCTATCCGCACGAGGAGGAGAAACCGGTGGCGGCGCTGCCGGGCGTTGGTTCGGACGGGAACCCAAAATTGTGAGAGGAGGGCCCGGTTCCGCCGGGCCTCAACAGAGATTGAAATTCGGGGATTGCTGACATGGCTCAAGCGCATCAGAAGAATCACGACTACCACATCATTGATCCGAGCCCGTGGCCGGTTCTGGCGGCGCTCGGCGCCTTCCTGCTGACCTTCGGCGGTGTTGCCTACATGCGCTATCTGGCTGGTGGCTCCTTCGAACTGTTTGGTCTCGAACTGGCCAATCCCTGGCTCTTCTTCATCGGCCTGGCGATTGTCCTCTACACGATGGTCGGCTGGTGGTCGGACACGATCAAGGAAGCACACGAAGGGCATCATACCCGCGTGGTGTCGCTCCACCTGCGCTACGGCATGATCATGTTCATCGCGTCCGAAGTGATGTTTTTCGTTGCCTGGTTCTGGGCCTTCTTCGATGCCAGCATTTTTGCCAATGAAGCGATCCAGGCAAGCCGGGTCGAGTTCACCGGCGGTCAGTGGCCGCCGAAGGGCATCGAGGTTCTCGATCCCTGGCATCTGCCGCTCTACAACACCATCATCCTGCTTCTCTCGGGCACCGCCGTCACTTGGGCTCACCACGCCCTGCTGCACGGCGACCGCAAGGGATTGATCTCCGGCCTGACGATCACCGTCCTGCTGGGCATGCTCTTCTCCTTCGTGCAGGGTTATGAATATGCCCACGCACCCTTCACGTTCAAGGAAAGCATCTACGGCTCGACCTTCTTCATGGCGACGGGTTTCCACGGTTTCCACGTCCTCGTCGGAACGATCTTCCTGATCGTCTGCCTGCTGCGTGCACTCAAGGGCGATTTCACCCCGAAGCAGCATTTTGGCTTCGAGGCCGCCGCCTGGTACTGGCACTTCGTCGACGTGGTCTGGCTCTTCCTGTTCTTCTCGATCTACATCTGGGGCGGCTGGGGCGCACCGCTCGCTCACTGATGATCACAGGCTGAACAAGCGAAGAAGGCGGCGCCCCTGGCGCCGCCTTTTTTCTGCTCAGCCGAATGTCGCGGCCCGCTCGAGGGCCGTCGGCCGGGGAATGCCGCGGTCGAGCTGTTCGAGGATAGCGTCGGCGCACTCGCGCGAGGTGAGCACGTCGGTGTCGACGGTCATGTCGAATAGCTTCGGTCTTTGGACCTCTCGGTCGAATCTTCCGCCCTGTGAGGGCGCCATATGGGCGTCGCCGGCCCGGACATGCAGCCCCTTTCGACCGGCTTCGTCCTGTTCGCGCCGCCTGGCAGTCTCCGACAAACAGAAAACCCTGACAAAGAGGACCGGAAAACTGGCCATCCGTCGTGCGCAATCGGAAATCAGCCCGGGCGCGCGCGGGTAGCCACCGTCAAGGCCCAGATCGGCGACGACATTCAAGCCCAGTCGGCTGTATAGCGCGATGGATTCCCAACGTGCGGCAAGGAAAAGCGGCAGCACGTTTTGCAGATCGGGGCGCTCGCCTCCTTGATGAATCCCGATCCCGGGAAGAAACCGGCCGGTGGTATCGAGGCCGAGATTCATCCAGAGGCCGGGAAACCGGCTCTGGATTGCTTTGGCGACAGAAGCTTTCCCCGATCGCGGAACACCGTTCAGAATGACGATCTGCCCGCGGTTTGGCGCATCACTCATGATCTGGCATGTCTCCCGGCTGGAACGAAAGCATGGGCCTAAATGTTTGCCTCGGCAATCCGTATAATTTATGCAGAGGACGAACCTAGCGCAAAGGATGGGCTATGAACGAGGACAATGCAATCTATCCGCCGGTCGATCCGGTGAAGGCCGCGCTCGGAGCCTGCTGCCCCCGTTGCGGACAAGGCAAGCTTTTCGGGGGTCTGACGAAGATCAAGCCGCGCTGCCAGAACTGTGGCCTTGATTTTTCCTTCGCAGATTCCGGTGATGGCCCCGCCGTATTCGTCATCTTGATTGCCGATTTCATTGTCGTCGGGCTTGCCGTCTGGACCGAGATTACATTTTCGCCCCCGGTATGGGTTCATTTCCTGCTCTGGGGCCCGTTGGCAATCGGGTTGTCGTTGTGGCTGCTGAGAACGATCAAGGCATTGCTGATCGTCCTGCAATACAAGAACAAGGCTTCTCAGGGAACGATCGACCGTGGCTAGCGCCGCCCCTCCCGGCCGGGCAAAACTGGGTATCAGTCTCGTTCTCCTCGTCGCCGCCTTGTCGATCCTCGTCTCGCTCGGGACCTGGCAGGTCCGCCGCCTTCACTGGAAGGAGGCGTTGATCGCCGATATCGCGGCGCGCCAGAAAATGCCGCCCGCCTCACTCTCGGAAATCGAGGCCGCGGTCGCAAGGGGCGAACCGGTGGAATACCGTCCCTTCCGCGCCGAGGGCCGCTATCTGAACGACAGGGAACGTCACTTCTTTGCGACCTTCCAGGGCCGCACCGGTTACTACGTCTACACGCCGCTGGAACTCGCCGATGGGCGCTATCTCTTCGTCAATCGCGGATTTGTTCCCTACGAGAACAAGGAGCCCGCGACCCGCGCCGAAGGACTGCTCCAGGGATCTCAGATGGTCACCGGGCTTGCGCGTTCGAAGCTTTCCGAAAAGCCCTCTTCCATGGTCCCGGAAAACGACGTTGCCAAGAACATCTTCTACTGGAAGGATTTGGACCGGATGGCGGCGAGCATCGGGCTCCAGGCCGATCGCGTACTGCCCTTCTTTCTCGATGCGGACGCGGCCCCCGTTCCGGGCGGCATGCCTCACGGAGGCGTGACGCAGATCGATCTGCCGAACAATCATCTGCAATATGCGGTCACCTGGTATGGTCTCGCCGCTGTCCTCCTGGTGATTTCGGCTATCGCGTTTTTCCGCCGCAAGGCCTGAATTCTCCGAAAGGGGGCTTGCTGCGGCAGTGTTCTGCCTCAGGCGGAATTCGTGTTAGGAAGACCCGGGCGAACGCGGAGGCGGGAAATGAAGATGGTCGCGGACATACTCGTTGCACTCGTGGCGCTGGAGCATGTCTACATTCTGGTACTGGAGATGTTCCTGTGGACCAGGCCGGCGGGGCTCAAGGCCTTCGGCATGAAACCGCCTCAGGCCGAGGCGACCAAGGTGCTCGCCGCCAATCAGGGTCTCTATAACGGCTTCCTGGCACTCGGCCTGTTCTGGGCGCTCAGCCAGCCGAATGCCGATTTCGCGTTTCAGCTGAAGCTCTTTTTCCTTGGCTGCGTCTTCGTCGCCGGCCTATATGGAAGCGTGACGGCCTCGCGGAAGATCCTCTACATCCAGGCGCTTCCCGCCGTCCTTGCTTTGATCCTTGTGTTGCTGGCTGATTGATGATGAATGAGACCGTGTCCCGACCACCCCTGGCGATCCGCCTCTGCGGCCCGCGCGGCTTCTGCGCCGGAGTCGACCGCGCCATCCAGATCGTCGTTCTGGCGCTGAAGGGCTATGGCGCCCCGGTCTATGTCCGCCACGAGATCGTCCACAACCGCTATGTGGTCGAAGGCCTCGAAGCCAAGGGCGCGGTCTTTGTCGAGGAACTGGATGAGATCCCGCAGGAGCATCGCGGCCAGCCGGTGGTCTTTTCCGCTCATGGCGTGCCGAAATCCGTGCCGGCCGACGCCCAGGCCCGCAATCTCTTCTATCTCGACGCCACCTGTCCGCTGGTCTCGAAGGTCCACAAGCAGGCCATGCGCCACCAGCGTCTCGGTCGCCATGTCGTGTTGATCGGTCATGCCGGCCATCCGGAAGTGATCGGCACCATGGGACAATTGCCGGAAGGCTCCGTATCGCTGATCGAGACGATCGAAGATGCCGACCGCTACGAGCCGGTCGATGCCGACAATCTCGGCTATGTCACCCAGACGACGCTCTCCGTAGACGACACTGCTGGCGTCATCAAGCGGTTGCAGGAGCGCTTCCCCAATCTGACCGCGCCTTCGGCCGACAGCATCTGCTATGCGACCACCAACCGCCAGGAGGCGGTCAAGCAGGCGGCGCCAGGCTGCGATCTCTTCATCATCGTCGGCGCGCCCAATTCGTCCAATTCCAAGCGCCTTGTCGAAGTGGCGCTGAAGGCGGGGGCCAAGCAGTCGATCCTCGTCCAGCGCGCCGCCGAGATCGACTGGGATGCGATCGGCCCGATCCGCACGCTGGGCCTCTCCGCCGGCGCGTCCGCCCCGGAAGTGATCGTCAACGAGATCATCGAGGCCTTCAAGGAACGTTACGACGCGACCATCGAGCTTGCCGAATTCTCCATCGAGAACGAGCATTTCCTCGTCAACCGCGAACTGCGCGGCATCGAACTGACCCACGCCGACATGGCCTGGGTGAATGGGTGAGTTGCGACGGCGTAGCCGGAAAAACGATCCGGCGAATCGTTTTTAGCAACGAACGCCCGGAGCCTAAAGCGACGGGCCGGGCAAGGTTAGCCTGCTCGCATCCGAAACAGAGCTCGGTACGGTGAAAGGCATGCCCGGACCACTGTCCGCGGCCGGGGATGCCGGCTTACATGGTCGTCAGTGAAGCCTTGAATAATACACACTTAATGTGTATATTATGCGCAATGAAAAGCGCGGATGTGATATCGGCTTTGAAAGCGGACGGCTGGCTTCTCGTGGCCACCAGTGGAAGCCATCATCAGTTCAAGCATCCGGACAAACCCGGACGCGTTACAGTCCCGCACCCCAAGCGCGATATCCCGCTCGGCACGCTAAAGAGCATCGAGAAGTAGTCCGGTCTGAAATTGAGGTGAGGTATGAAGAACTACATCGGTTTGATCCACAAGGACGTAGACAGCGATTTTGGCGTGTCCTTTCCCGATTTTCCGGGTGTCGTGACGGCCGGAACCGATCTCGATGATGCACGACGCATGGCAGGGGAGGCATTGGCGCTGCATGTCGAGGGCATGATCGAGGACGGTGAGGCGGTCCCCGAACCATCCTCTCTCGAGTCCATCATGAGCAATCCGGAAAACAGAGACGCTGTTGCCGTGCTCATTCCCCTGAAGTCAGTGGCAAGGAAAGCCGTGCGGCTGAATATTACCCTCCCAGAGGATATCTTGCGGGAAATAGATGCCTATGCGGAAGCACATGGGCTGACGCGGTCGGGTTTTCTCGCCCAAGCTGCATTGCGCCAGACAAGAGGCGAGGACAAGCGCGGCAACATTCGTGGCTATGCGCTTTCTGCCTAGGTAATCGGCTCCGAACGCTTGGTTCGGCAAACCACCCCATTTCCTGTGTTCCGTGCCATCCCGGCACTGGCACTCCGTTTTCCCCCGCTGTATGGCTTGCGCTATCATCGGCGGCACAATGAACGCAGCGCGGGAATTTTTGACGTGGCAGTCTATACCGACATCAACGAGGTCGATCTCAAGACCTTTCTCCAGCAGTATGACGCGGGCGAGTTGCTCTCCTACAAGGGCATCGCCGAGGGGGTGGAGAATTCCAATTTTCTGCTGCACACCGATCGCGGCGCGCTGATCCTCACGCTCTACGAGAAGCGGGTGGAAAAGAGCGATCTGCCGTTCTTTCTCGGCCTGATGCACCATCTCGCCGATCGGGGTTTGTCCTGCCCGCTGCCACTGCCGCGCAAGGACGGCGCCCTCCTGGGCGAGCTCTCCGGCCGGCCGGCGGCGCTGATCTCCTTCCTGGAAGGCATGTGGCTGCGCAAGCCGGAGGCAAAGCATTGCCGCGAAGTCGGCAAGGCGCTGGCCGCCATGCATGTCGCCGGCGAAGGCTTCGCGCTGAAGCGCCCCAATGCGCTCTCGCTTGCCGGCTGGCAGGAGCTCTGGGCGAAGTCGAGAGGCCGCGCCGACGAGGTCGAGACGGGGCTTGAGGCCGAGATCGGCGGCGAGCTTGCCTTCCTGGCAGAGCACTGGCCGGCGAGCCTGCCGGAAGGTGTGATCCATGCCGACCTGTTCCCCGACAATGTTTTCTTCCTCGGTGACGAACTGTCGGGTCTGATCGATTTCTATTTTGCCTGCAACGACTTCCTCGTGTACGACCTGTCGATCTGCCTCAATGCCTGGTGTTTCGAGAAGGACGGCGCCTACAACATCACCAAGGGCATGGCGATGATCGAGGGTTACCAGTCAGTGCGTCCGCTCTCCACCGCCGAGATCGAAGCCTTGCCGATCCTGTCGCGCGGTTCGGCGCTGCGCTTCTTCCTGACCAGGCTTTACGACTGGCTGACCACGCCGCCAGGCGCACTGGTGGTCAAGAAGGACCCGCTGGAATACCTGAAGAAATTGCGCTTCCACCGCCAGGTGACGTCGAGCGCCGAATACGGGCTCGAGATCTGATGAAGCATGTCGATATCTATACGGATGGGGCCTGTTCGGGCAATCCCGGTCCTGGCGGCTGGGGCGCGGTATTGCGCTATAACGGCGTCGAGAAGGAACTTTACGGCGGAGAAGCGGAAACCACCAACAACCGCATGGAACTGCTGGCGGCCATTTCGTCGCTTAACGCACTGAAGCACCCGTGCGAGATCGATCTCCATACGGACAGCAAGTACGTCATGGACGGTATTTCGAAGTGGATATTCGGCTGGAGGAAAAACGGCTGGAAAACCGCCGACAAGAAACCGGTGAAAAATGCCGAGCTATGGCAGGCGCTGGACGAGGCGAGAAGCCATCACAAGGTGACGTGGCATTGGGTCAAGGGCCATGCCGGCCATCCGGAAAACGAGCGCGCCGATGAACTCGCGCGCCTTGGCATGGAGCCATTCAAGAAGGGACGCTGACAGGCGGCAGGGAGTGAGAATCGGCGGGCGAGACAATTGGCCGCTTGCCAAAACCGGCTGCGACTCTATTGTCTGGCCAAAAGCCACGAGGGGAGGTGTCGATGATCCGCCATTGCGTATTCCTGCGCTTCAAGACGGCCACACAGACTGCCGAGAAACAGGCGATCTATGACGGCATCACCGCGCTCAAGGAGATCATCCCCGGCATCGTGGATGTCAAATGCGGACCGAACGTTTCACCCGAAGGGCTGAACGGCGGCTTCCTCGACGGCTTTGTCGTCACTTTCGAGGATGCCATGGTGCGCGACTACTACCTCAAGCATCCCGATCACGTCGCGGTCGGCGACCGGATCGTCCAGGCGACCGATGGCGGCCTGTCGGGTGTGCTGGTGTTCGACATGGAAGTTTAAAAAGCGGCGGATCGCTCCGCCGCCGTCTTTGACCCGATTGCGGAATATCAGAGCTGCTCGATCATCGCTGCGGCTGCCGAAACGGTCGCCTGGCCGGGGTTCTCCTCTATGTTCAGCGATTTCACCACCCCGTCCTCGACCAGCATCGAGTAACGCTTGGAGCGCACACCGAGACCGCCGGCGGAGAGATCCGCGTCGAGACCGAGCGCCTTGGTGAAGGAGGCATCCCAGTCGGCGAGGAAGTGGATCTTGCCCATCCCGCCGCTCTGTTGCGCCCAGGCGCCCATCACATGCCAGTCGTTGACCGAGATCACCGCGATGTCGTCGACGCCGCGTGCCAGGATTGCGTCGCGGTTTTCCAGGTAGCCCGGCAGGTGGTTGAGGGTGCAGGTCGGGGTAAACGCGCCGGGCACTGCGAACAGCACGACCTTCTTGCCCTTGAAGAGTGCGTCGGTCGAAATCTCGACAGCGCCCTCGGCTGTCTTTTCCTTGAATGTCGCCGAAGGCAGGCGGTTGCCGATTGCGATGGTCATGGAATTCTCCTCGCTGGTTTCAGACGTGCCAGGTTTGGCGCGCCGTTCGCCGCGAAATATAGATTGACGCTAGTCAAAGGCAAGCGTGGTTTCCATGGCCCGGTTGCCGGAAATGACCAGCACGCCCCACTTCTTTCCCGCTGCCTTGTAGTTCTTCGGAAGTTTGCCGATCGGCATGTCAACGACGAGGTCGCCGTTGGCGGCTTCCGTGGCGCTGTGATCCATGAAAGCGTATCCGCTCGGACCGGTGACGATGATCTGCGGGGCCTCGGCCGATTCCTCCGGCAAGGCCAGAACGAGACGAAGCTGTTTCATGTCGGGGCTGAGCGCGTGTTCCTTGACCGCGAACGAAGCGGAAGGCTGTTCGGGAAGGAGCGCGCGCGCGGTGGAAACGATTTCTGCACCGTCGTCTGCCTTTTCGTCCCCTGCCGGAAGCGCGAGCGAAAAATCAGCCTGGAACGGGATGCAGATATTGTTGCAGAGGCCGATGAAGGCCGAGGCGGTGAGTTTCGCATCCTTGCCTGGGGGCGGGCCGGCGAGCATCAGCGGCAGGGTGACTGGAGCGTCGTAACCGATGTCGTGGACCGGGCCGTCATCGATCCTCTTCGGTACAGGAAAGGCCATCGCCTCAAGCTGGAAAGGGCTGTCGGGCGAGATGGTGACTGCTGGCGGAATGCCGCTGTCGCCGGGCTCCCGCCAATAGGTGATCCAGCCCGGCGCGGGCTCGATCTGCAGCGCGGCCTGTCTCGTTCCGTCCGGCGCGGCTGGAAGGACGACGAGGCGCATCCTGCCACCCTCGTTGGTGGCCCAGGTACTCGTCTCGGCATGTGCCGGCGAGGCGGCCCAGAGCACGCAGGTGCAAATGGCTGCAGCAAGTCTGGCGCCGCGGTATATCGGCAGGAATTGGGTCATCATGCCCTGGCATTTAGTGTAACTGGCCGGGCTTCGCCAGTAACGCTTTATCGATTGTGATCATTTTCAGTTGAATGATCGCCCGCTATGCCCCATCTTCTTACATATGAGACGTTCGGAGACAGCGCGCAGCGCCCGATAGCCTCCTGGGAGGCAGCTGGAGGTAGTATGGCTCTCTCGACACTGACGAAGGATCGCGAACGCGGCTTTCTCGACGGCCAATTGCTGATCGCGATGCCCGCCATGGCCGACGGAAACTTCTCCCGCTCGGTCGTCTATATCTGCGCCCATTCTCCCGCCGGCGCCATGGGCTTCATCATCAACCGTCCGCAAAGGATGACCTTTGCCGACGTGCTTCTCCATCTCGACCTGATCGATCGCAACGATGCGATTATGCTGCCGGAATATGCCCGCGAGTTTCCTATCCAGTCCGGCGGACCGGTCGAAAGCGGGCGCGGCTTCGTCCTCCACAGCGACGACTACCTGAGCGATTCCAGCATCCCCGTCAGCGACGATATTTCACTGACAGGGACCCTCGACATCGTCCGTGCCATCTCCGACGGACGAGGTCCTCGCCGCGCAACCATGTTGCTCGGCTATGCCGGCTGGGGACCGGGCCAGCTTGAGTTCGAGATCGCCAACAACGGCTGGCTGAACTGCCCGGCGACCGAGGACATCATTTTCGATCGTGCCCTGGAGGGCAAGTATGAGCGTGCGCTTGCGCTGATGGGCGTGAACGCAGCCATGCTCTCGACCGACGCCGGCCACGCCTGACGCGACGTTCTCCTGTTACGCCCTTTTCGTCAGCGGAAAGCGTTCGCGGAGCATCCGCTGAACGGAGTCCGCGCCGATCGGCGGGCCGAACAGGAAGCTCTGACCGTACTGGCAGCCGAGCTTGGCAAGCTCGGCAGAATCCTCTTCCGTTTCGATCCCCTCGGCCACGATGGTCATGCCGAGTTCGCGGGCCATGGAGATGACCGAGCGCAGCATCACTTCCCGCTTTTCGCTCTCGTCGCAAACAAGTGCCTTGTCGAGCTTGATGGTATCGAACGGGAACCGCGTCAGATAGGCGAGTGATGAATGGCCGGTGCCGAAATCGTCGAGCGCGAGGCTGACGCCGGTGTCCTTGAGCTTGCCGAGAACGAGCCGCGCCTGTTCCGGATTTTCCATCATCACCGTTTCGGTGAGTTCCAGCTTGATCCGGTTCGGCTCGCACTGGGTCTTGGCAAGCATCGCCCGGACATCGTTGTAGAGCTCGCTGCTGAGAAGTTGCGCACTCGACAGATTGACCGAGACGAAGACCGGGATCTCGCCCGTCTGCTTTTCCCAGTCCATGAGATCCGAGGTCGCGCGCTCCAGCGCGAACATGCCCAGCGGCTCTATGAGATCGGACATTTCGGCAATCGGGATGAAATCCGAAGGCGGAATATTGCCCTTCCTCGGATGGTCCCAGCGCATCAACGCCTCGAAACCGGCAATCTCGCCATCCTCCAGCCGCACGATCGGCTGGTACACGATGGAGAGTTCCTTGCGTTCGATGGCGCGCCGGAGATCGGTTTCGAGTTGGAGCCGGTCTGTTCCCGAGGTGCGGAAGGCGGGACGGAACGGCTCGACACGGTTGCCTCCGGCCCGCTTCGCCCTGAACATCGCAAGCTCGGCATCGCTGAGTAGGCCGCTTGCATTCTCCTGCTGGTCGACCCACGAAACGAGCCCGATCGATGCCGTCAGAATGATCTCGCGATTGGAGAAATTGATCGGCACCATGATCGCCTTGCTGACCGCATCGGCGAAATCGGCGACCTTTGCCGGGTCGCGCTCGGAAACGAGGATCAGGCCGAACTGGTCGCCGGCAAGCCGCGCCAGCGTGTCCTGGGGTTTCAGCAGGCGGCGCAGCCGCCGCGTCAACGCGATGAGTATGTTGTCGCCGGCGGCGATGCCGAGACTGTCGTTCACCTGCTTGTAGCGATCGATATCGATCGCCATGACGGTCGGGCGGATAGCGTCGTCGTCCGGTGTCAGCGCCAGCAGCGATTGCAGGCGGTCGAGAAACACCTCCCGGTTTGGAAGTCCGGTCAGGTTGTCGTGTATCGCATCCTGCATAAGCCGGTCGATCGAGTTCTTCTGCTCGGTCACGTCGACAATGGTCCCGACGCAGCGGATGACCTCGCCGTTCGAGCCGAGCACGGGCCGCGCGCGGATCTGAAGCCAATGAAAGTGGCCATCCTCCGCACGGATGCGGAATTCGTGATTGAGCCGGCCCTTGCGGTGTTCCAACAGCACGTCGAGCGTGGCGCGGAAGCGGTCGCGGTCGTCCGGATGCAGCCGCGGCAGCCAGTTGCGCGCGGGGCCATGCATGGTTCCGGGCGAAAGACCGAGGCGCAGCGATATATCGGGGCTTGTGACGACCCGGTCGCGCGCCACGTCCCAATCCCAGACCGTATCGCCGGACCCCGTCAGTGCCAGCGACTGGCGTTCGAGATCGGAAAAGAGGCCCTGCTGGTAGGCGCCGCCCGCAAACGCATGCTGCATGACGGTGAAGCCGATGAGCAGCACGATCAGCACGAGACCGCCTCCAAGCGCCGGCTGGATGATGTCGTTGTCGAGCTGCCCGGTGACGGTCATCCAGCTGCCGAAGAGCCATACGAGGAGCAGTGCCCAGGTCGGCACCAGCAGAATGGCGCGGTCGTAGCGGCTGAAGCCGAGATAGACGATCAGGACAATGCCCGCCGTCGCGGTCAGCGCGAAGGAGAGGCGGGCGATGCCCGAGGCGATCGAGGGATCGTAGATGGCGACCCCGAAAAGCAGGCCGAGGCAGAGGATCCAGGCAAAGGTCACATAGCCGAGATGCACATGCCAGCGATTGAGGTTGAGATAGGTGAAAAGGAAGATGACGAGGCTGGACGCGAGCGCCACTTCCGCGCCCGCCCGCCACATTCGCTGGTCGCCGGCGGTAATGCTGATCAGCTTCTCCAGAAAGCCGAAATCGACGCAGATATAGGCGAGCACCGCCCAGGCCAGCGCCGCCGCAGCCGGCAGCATCGACGTGCCCTTCACCACGAAGAGGATCGTGAGAAATACCGCAAGCAGGCCGGCGATGCCGAGCACGATCCCGCGATAGAGCGTGAAGGCGTTGACGGTGTCCTTGTAGGCGTTTGGCTCCCAGAGATAGATCTGCGGCAGGTTTGGCGTCGCAAGCTCGGCGACGAAGGTGATGACGGCGCCCGGATTGAGGGTGATGCGGAAGACATCGGCCTCCTCGCTCGGCTGCCGGTCGAGCGCAAAGCCTTCCGACGGCGTAATAGCGATGATGCGTTGCGATCCGAGGTCGGGCCAGAACATTTTCGAATTCGCGAGCCGGAAATGCGGCGCGACGATCACGCGTTCGAGCTGTTCTTCCGATACGTTTGCAAGCGCGAAGACCGCCCAGTCGCCCTGATGGTTTTCCGAACTCGACCTGACCTCGATGCGCCGGCGGATGCCGTCGGCACCGGCGGCGGTCGAAACCTGGAAGGCCTCTCCCTGGTTGGTATAGATTTCCGTGGTCGCGGTGAGGTCGAGAGCGGTGTCGTCGCGGGAGATCTTGACCGGTTCCGCGGCGAGGGCGGCCGAGGCGAGAAGGCTGATCAGCGCGCAAAGCGCGGCAGCGATCAGGCCCGCCGGCCGCCAGCCGGGCGTCGGGTACTCTTTCCGGTTCCGCGTCATGAAGTCTCTTTTTTCCCGTTCCCGCCGGCTCTGTCGGCCAGTCTGGAGAAGAGCGCGTGGTCGCGCCACTGTCCGTTGATTTTCAGATACTCGCGCAAAAGACCTTCCCGCTGAAAACCGGCTTTCTCAAGCAGCCGGATGCTCTTCTCGTTGTCTGGAATACAGGCTGCTTCGATCCGGTGCAACTCAAGGACCCTGAAGATATAGGGAATAGCCAGTTGAAGTGCGGCAAACATATGGCCGCGGCCGGCATATCTCTCGCCCATCCAGTAGCCGATCATGCAGGTTTGCGCCGCCCCGCGCCGGATGAGACCGATCGTCAGCCCGCCAAGCAGAGTGTCGTCCGGCGCTGAAAAAATGAAGAAGGGAACGGCAAGGCCCGAGAAGAATTCCTGTTCGTTTCGCACGACGCGCGCGCGGTAGGCGCGTTCAGTCAGCTCGTCGGTCCGCCAGGCTGGTTCCCAGGGCTCGAGGAAACGGCGGCTTTCTCTGCGCAACTCGTGCCATTGCTCGAAATCGGAATAACGCGGCAGCCGCAGAAAGTGCGTTGCGCTCGACAACTCGGGCTTCTCCGGCTGCCGCGACAGAAACCGAAAAACCGACCGTGTCATCGAGTCCCCCCGGCAATTTGCGGCAGAACCCTTACTGCCGGATCTTTTTGTAGTCGGCCTTATCCTGCGGCCTTGCGTGCCTTCGCTGGTCCCATCGACAGTGCACCGGAAATCTCGTCCATGGGCGCCAGGTGCTCGAGCGGGCCGATGGCCGAAAGTGTCGGGACCGTGTCGAAGAACAATCGCCCGGCAAGATCAGTCAGTCTTTCCACGGTGATGCCTTCGAGCCGCTCCATCATCTCCTGATTGGAGATGGGACGGCCGTAAAGCATCATCTGCCTTGCGATCTGACCGGCGCGCGCCGCCGGGCTTTCCTGACCCATCAACAGCTGCGCCCGGATCTGTGCCCGCGAGCGTTCGATTTCCTGCTGGTCGATGGTTTGCGAAGCCTTGCGCAACTCTTCGATGATGACCGGCACCAGTTCGGGCAGGTTCTCGCCGCCGGTCGCCGCATGGATGCCGAAAATGCCGGTGTCGGAAAAGCCCCAATGGAACGCATAGACCGAATAACAGAGCCCACGGAATTCACGCACCTCCTGGAAGAGGCGCGAGGACATGCCGCCGCCGAGGATATTGGCAAGGATCTGCGAAGCGTAGAAGTCGCGCACGTGATAGGCGCGTCCCTCGAAGCCGATGAGCAATTGCGCATCCATGAGGTCGCGGGTCTCGCGCGCTTCCCCGCCGGTGTAGCGTGCCGGTTCGATGATAGGCGCTACATCCGGCTTGGTCCGCAATGTCGAGAAGCGATCTTCCACCTGTTTCACGAACGCGTCGTGATCGACCGCGCCGGCAGCCACCACGAACATCCGGTCGGTGGTGTAATTGCGGGCGAGATAGCCGCGGATTTCGTCGCTGGTGAAGGCCTTCACCGTTTCGGGCGTGCCGAGGATAGGGCGGCCCAGCGTCTGGTCGCGATAGGCGAGTTCGGAAAACCTGTCGAACACCACGTCATCGGGCGTGTCGTTGGCCGCGCCGATCTCCTGCAGGATGACGTGCTTCTCGCGGCTCAGTTCCTCCTCGTCGAAGACGGAATCGGTCAGGATGTCGGACAGGATATCGACAGCGAGCGGAACGTGATCCTTGAGAACGCGGGCATAATAGGAGGTCGTCTCGGTCGAGGTGGCGGCATTCAGCTCGCCACCGACATTCTCGATCTGTTCGGCGATCTGGCGTGCACTGCGCTGGCTGGTGCCCTTGAAGGCCATATGCTCGAGAAGATGGGCGATGCCATGTTCGTCTGCGGTCTCATTTCGTGCCCCGGACTTGATCCAGGTGCCGAGCGCCACGCTTTCCAGATGCGGCATTCTTTCCGTAACGACGGTCAACCCGGAGGGCAGCCGGGTACACTCAACACTCATATCCGTCTCTCTACGCTTCATTTTTTCTCCGCACGCGCATGCTGGCCGACAAAGGTTTCGACGGCTTTAAGCTCGGCATCGAGAACTTCGAAACGTTCCTCCCGGTCCATCAAATCAGCAAGCCACGTCGGAAGCGCCGGGTCAATACCGCATGCGGATTTTACCGCCGCCGGGAATTTCGCCGGATGTGCGGTGGAGAGAGTCACCATGGGACTGTTCTCTCTCTCGAACTTTTTGGCGACGAAAACGCCGACGGCCGTGTGCGGGTCGAGCAGGTAGCCGGTCTCGGCCAGTGTTTCGCGAATGGTCGCGGCCACCTGGCGCTCGCTCGCCTTTGCTGCACGGAACTCCTTGCGGATCGCCTTCAGGGCATGCGGCTGGATCTCGAAGGAGCCGGACTGTCTAAGGCTTTCCATCGACGAACGGATCGCGGCATCGTCGCGATCATAGGCTTCGAAGAGCAGCCGCTCGAAGTTCGAGGAAATCTGGATATCCATCGAGGGCGAGGTCGTGGCCGAGACGCCGCGCATCTCGTAGCGGCCGGTCTTCAGCGTGCGCGCCAGGATGTCGTTTTCATTGGTGGCTACAACCAGCCGGTCGATCGGCAAGCCCATCTTCTTGGCAACATAGCCGGCGAAAATATCACCGAAATTGCCAGTGGGCACGGTGAAGGAAATCTTGCGGTCGGGGCTTCCAAGGGACAGCGCCGCGGTGAAGTAATAGACCACCTGCGCCATGATCCGCGCCCAGTTGATCGAGTTGACCCCCGAAATTTGAAGGCGGTCACGGAAGGCGGTATCGTTGAACATCGCCTTGACCAGATTTTGGCAGTCGTCGAAATTTCCCTTGATGGCAAGGGCATGAACGTTCCCGGCCTTGGAGGTCGTCATCTGCCGCTGCTGGACCGGCGAAACCTTTTCATGCGGAAAAAGGATGAAGATATCCGTGCGGTCGCGGCCGGCGAAGGCATCGATTGCTGCTCCGCCGGTGTCGCCGGACGTCGCGCCGACGATCGTGGCCCGCTCGCCGCGCGCGGTGAGAACATGATCCATCAGCCGCGCCAGAAGCTGCATGGCGACGTCCTTGAAGGCGAGCGTCGTGCCGTGGAACAGTTCCAGCACGAAGGCGTTGGGGCCGGTCTGGACCAGGGGCGCGACTGCGGGATGGCGGAAGGTGGCGTAGGCTTCGTCGATCATCGCCCGGAAGGTCTCTTCCTCGATTTCACCGCCGGTGAAGGGATAGAGAACCGCGAAGGCGACGTCCTGATAGGATTTTCCACGGAGCGCCCGGATGTCCTTCTTCTTCATGTGCGGCCATTTGCGTGGCACATAAAGACCGCCGTCGCGGGCAAGGCCCGCCAGAAGGGCGTCGCAGAAGCCGAGGCTCGGGGCCTCGCCCCGGGTAGAGATATAGTCCACGATGGTCATCCTTGCTGTCAGGAATAGAGGCGCGCGTTCACGAGGTTGTCCGCAAATCTGAAAATTGAACCAAAACGCCGGCTACCCAATCGATTTTTCGCTGCGCCGCTGATATAGACCATCGGCAAGGGTCGTGGAAAGGCCTCAATTGGAATGGTTTTCGGCTCCGGGCAGCCTGAAATGAGGAAGGTGCAGTATCGTGTTTGTAAACGTGTCGCGCGGGATAGTGGCCGCATCCTTGTTGACTGTTCTGGCGGGCTGCAATGCCGGAAATCCGGGTGGGGCTCTCGGTTCCGCGGCGAACAAGCCTGAGGCAGCCCCCGCCGCGGTGGTTCAGGGCACATGTCCGATGATCGCGTTGCGGGACGGCACCGCCTATTTCCGCACCTATGCCAAGGGCGCCAAGGACGATCCGGCGAAGGTCGTCTATCAGGCGTCGCTCGCCGATACGACCCGTTCCTGTACCCGGACGGACACGACCCTGACGATCACAGTGATGATCCAGGGCCGTCTTGTCGCTGGGCCCGAAGGCAAGGCCGGAACGCTGACCATGCCGATCCGGGTCGCTGTGACCGATGGCGACAAGGTCGTCTATTCTGAACTCACCCAGTTCCAGTCCACGCTTGCCGACGTCAATCAGGCGTCGCAATTCATCTTCACCAAGGAAGTGACTGTTCCGGGTGACGTCAGCGGTCTTGCGAAAGTCCAGGTCGGATTTGACGAGGGCCCTTACAAGACGAAATAGGTTTGAGACTTCGGCCGCCGGCCCCGGTGCCGGCCGCCGTAATTCCGGTTGCCTGCCTTGGGGGGCGGGGCGGTCATTTCGGACAATGGGGCATGGGGTGTGAAGGTCGGGATCATCAGGAACCCCGTCTCGGGTGGGCGCTCGGCGCGAAAATCGTGGCTTCGTGCAAGGGCCGAACTCGAGAACTGTTTCGGGGCTATCGAAGAGCATGAAACCATCGCCGGGCAGACCGCGCGGATCGCCTCGGGGCTCTGCGATCGAGGATTCGACCTGATCATTGCTGTCGGGGGTGACGGGACCATTGGCGACGTGGTGGATGGAATTCTCTCCTCGCGTCGGCCACAGACTTCTTTTTCCTTCATTCCGAGCGGAACGGGCTGCGATTTCGCCCGCAATTTCAACCTGCCGGAAGATCCTCGCGAACTCGTCCGCACGATTGCCGCGGCACCCGTGCGGCAGATCGATTCCGGATGGCTGAGATGCGAGGCGGACAATGGTGATGTCGTTGAGCGTCATTTCGCCAATATCGCGAGCCTCGGTGTATCAGGAAACATCGTCCGGTCGGTGAACCGCGTGCGGCGCGGCGGCGTCTTGCCGGGGCCTTTGCGTTTCCTGATCCATTCCATACGCGAGATCCTGCGGTACCGGCCGCCGTCCGTGCGTCTGATCATCGATGGCGAGGAGGTCTTTTCCGGTCCTGTCACCGTGATCGCCATCGCCAATGGCGGCTGGTTCGGCGGCGGCATGCATGTCGCGCCCATGGCCGATCTTGCGGACGGTCTCTTAGAGGTCGCCGTCCTGGGTGGCGCACCGACGCTCGGGGTTCTCGGCCTTCTGCGGAAGATCTATTCCGCCGGTCATGTCAGCGATCCGCTGGTCAGCTTCCATCAAGCGCGCACTGTTGAGGTTCTGCCGGTGGGCGAGGGCAGCGCGCTCATCGATGCCGATGGCGAGGCGCCCGGACGGATCGCGGCGCGGTTTGAGATCCGCCCCTCCGCGCTGCACCTCCAGATCTAGTAGAGATTAGAGAACGCCGGCCCAGCTTTCCATCGCCGCGATGACCGCGGGCAGGTCCGTCATACGCGCGATCACGGTCTCGGCCCCGGCATCCGTCAAGCGGTCGGCATGGGAGGGATAGGTGTGCGAGGCGCCGGTAAAGCCGATCACCCGCATGCCGGCGGCGCGCGCCGCATGCACGCCGTGAACCGAATCCTCGATCACGACCACCTTGTCCGGCTCGACGCCGAATTGCGCGGCGGCGTGCAAAAAGATATCCGGCTTCGGCTTCACCCGGTCGGGACCGAGCGCCTTGGCCGAATAGACATGTGGCCCGAAATAGTCGCGGATGCCGACCTTGGTCAGCATCATTTCCAGCCGCTCGGCCGAGGAGTTCGAGCAGATGCAGCGCGGACCGTTGATTCGGGCGAGCGCGAAGGACACGCCGTCGATGATCCTGAGGTCGCGAGCCAGGCGGGCATCGACCAGGGCTTCCGACTTGTCGAGGAGGCTGGCGGACAGGGGAATGTCGATTTCCTTCTCGACCGTCAGCAGGATGTTCTTCCAGGTCATCCCGGCGAAACGCTCGCCCATTTCCTCGACCGAGATCGGATAGCCTGCCTCGTTGAGAAGCTTGGATTCCACCTTCGCGGCGATGATTTCGGAATCGACGAGCACGCCGTCGCAATCGAAAATGGTAAGCTCGAAACCGCTCATGTCTGGCAAATCCGTCTAGTCGTCCTGGGGAAGGGCCTGCCTACACGAAGAGCCGAAAGAGAACAATCCGCAATTCAGCGTTACAGAGCAGGGACCGGCGCGGCGGAGGCAAGGGCCAGCAAGTGTGGTTCAAGGGCGGTGCGATCGCGCGTTGGGCCGCAATCCTGCTGCAGGAGATCGGCGAGCCACACGCCATCCGCAGCAAGCCGGACGATTTCCAGCATTGGCGTGTCGTCGGTTGCGCGGTGTTCCCCGACTTGCGCTTCGAGCCAGTCCGACCACAATTGCCGGAGGGCCGGTTCGGCGATGAGGGAGACGGAGAGCGCCGCCCATGGACTGCGCGTCCCAAGTTCGTGGTCGGCGAAGGCGGCTCGCACATAGGCGCGCGTGAAACGGCCATAGGCAACGGCGTCCCCGGCCATGTATCGGTCGATCTCCCGACCCAATTGGGCGAGCAGGTCGGCGAAGACGGCCTCGATCAGGATCTGCTTGCTGGCGAAATGATGCAGCAGCCCACCCTTGGTGACGCCGGCGGCTTCCGCGACCGCCTGGATGGTGACGGCGGTCGGGCCGTGCTCGACGGCCAGTCGTGCGGCGCAGTCAAGAAGGGCGCGCCGGACCAGTTCGGGTCGTTTCTTTCGCGTATAGGCGCTCGCCGTCATCCGTGCGAGACCGAACTGGAAAAGGTGTTCATGACGATGACGCCGGCGACGATCATGCCGATGCCGATCAGTGCGGCGAGATCGAGCGTCTGCTTGAACACCGTAACGCTGATGATGGCGGTGAGGATGATGCCGAGCCCGCCCCACATGGCATAGGCCACACCGAGCGGCACGCCCTTGAGAGCCTGGGATAACAGATAGAACGAGATGATGTAGAGCCCGGCCATGGCGGCGGTCGGTCCGGCCTTCGTGAACTGGGCGGATTGCTGCAGCAAGGCGGTGCCGGCAACTTCACAGACGATGGCGCCGGCAAGCGAGCCATAGGCGAGGACGATGGGATTCATGGACGCACTCTCGGGAAATTCGTAACTGGATTGAAAGATACCGTCCGGACGGTATCTTTGCAAGAGGAGAGGCGAAACTGCCGGGTAGGGCATGGAAACGCGCCTTTCTGCTTTGCCGGCTATGGAATGTCAGGAAACATTGCCGCGAAGCGTCGCTCGCCTTCGGGCGAAAAGACAATCGCCCGGCTGCCGGGCGCGCGCCGCGCATAGCCGTGGTCGAGGAAATGGTTGAGCAGGGCCTTGCCGAGCGAGCCGGAGAGGTGGATGCGCCGTTCGCTCCAGTCGAGGCAGGCGCGGCAGAGCGGACGGCGCTGCGCCTTCAATCCGGCAAGGTCGATGCCGTGATCGCACACCAGCGCCTCGCCGATGGGCGTCAGCTGCGGGTGCTCCTCCTCGCCGGCAATGGCACCGCTGGCGCGCAGGCTATCAAGCATCCTGACGCCATAGTCGCCGGCCAGATGATCGTAGCAGATCCGCGCCTTTCGCAGCGCCGGCTCCTTCGGCCCCGCCTTGTGGCGCACATGGCCACGGGCGGCGGCAAAGCCCATCAGGCCCTCGATCATGCGGCCCACCGCCGGGTCGGCCAGCGTGAAATAGCGGTGCCGGCCCTGCTTGCGCTGGGTGAGCAGTCCGCCTTCCTCGAGCTTGGCGAGGTGCGAGCTCGCGGTCGGCAGGCCGATGCCGGCGGCGCCAGCAAGCTCGGTGGCGGTCAGCGCGCGTCCGTCCATCAGCGCCAGCAGCATGTTGGCGCGGGCGGGATCGCCGATCAGGGCGGCGAGGCGGGCAATGTCGGGTCCTTCACTCATGCTTCGATCGTAATCGAAGCATTGCTGTCGGGCAATATGCGAGGAGGGGGCATCGGCACGATCACAGCATGAAAGGAAAACCCATGATCACCTGCATCATCCGTTACGAAATCGATCCCTTCGCGAGGGATGCCTTCACCACCTATGCCCGCAACTGGGGGGAGGCGATCCCGCGCTGCGGCGCCGATCTGGTCGGCTATTTCGCCCCGCATGAGGGCTCGGCGACCACCGCCTACGGCATCTATCACGTCGAAAGCCTTGCGGCTTACGAGGCCTATCGCGCGCGGCTCGCCGCCGATCCGCTCGGAAGGGAGAACTACGACTTCGCCCGCCGCGAGCGCTTCATCCTCAAGGAGGACCGGCTTTTCCTCAGATGCGTCTCGCAGCCCCACGCGCCGCTGGTGACGCCATGATCGCGGTGATCTTCGAGGTGGTGCCGGCCGAGGGCAAGCGCACCTCCTATCTCGCCAGGGCGCAACTCCTGCGCCCGTTGCTGGAAGAGATCGACGGCTTCATCTCCGTCGAACGCTTCGAAAGCCTGACGGAGCCCGGCAAGATGCTCTCGCTCTCCTTCTGGCGCGACGAGAAGGCGGTCGAAAACTGGCGCCGCACGGAAGACCACCGCGCCGCCCAGCAAGCCGGCCGCACCGGCATCTTCGCCGATTACCGGCTGAGGGTGGCGCATGTCGCGCGCGATTATGGGATGACGGAGAGGCGGGAGGCGCCGGAGGACAGCAGGGAGGCGAACGGGTAGGGGGTGTGGGAAGGGGGCGGCAGAATATTCGGCGGCTTTGGGCGTTTATGTTGGTTGCTGCAGGTCAATCAGGATAACCGTCCTTGACCTCCCATTCATCAGGCGGCGTGGGAGTAGGCAACATTCGCCCCTCTTTCTCCATTCGCCGGATGTTTTCGGCCATCCACGCAGCCTTTGCTCGCTCCTTCCGTATTGCCTCCTGGCTATGGATGTATAGATTCAGTTCTCCACTCCAGCGACCATGGCCCTCAAGATCGAGGTCAACCTCGAGACGCAAACGTTGATCTACAAGCGTTGCGTCCGGCATCCGTACGCCGAGGACCTGTCTGACGCACACTAGCGGAGGGTATTCGCTAGTTTGTCTTCCAAGTCCCGGTGAAGCGGGGATGCAGGCGAGGCGAACCAGTTCGCATTTCACGAGATGTTCGATCCAGATAGAGCCGCGCAGCGTTTCAAATAGCTCGGAGAGGTAGCTACCGCCCTTCATATCTGCGAACCAGGTGGCCGAGGGTCGCTCAAGAACAGCCTCGAAGGTCTGTTTCCAGTACTCCTCGCCGGAGATCATTTTACCACTGCGCCGACTCATTCCCGCGAGTTCGGTCGCTCGCCGGCGGCGGGCCTCGGGAAGCCACCGAAACGTCATGCTCCAGGCCGCCCCTTGCCTAGCGACTTCCGGGGATTCGGAGAGAAGACCGCCTAGGCCAAGTTCACTTAGTAGAACATATCGGGAAAGCGGTGACTGTACGTCGAAGCGGCGTACAAACCCGAACAGATCGTCAGCGGATCCTTGTAGAAAGAATGCCAGGTGTAAGACGATGCCGGATGCATTGAAGCGGACTACCTGCCCACCAGCAACGATATCCGGGCCAATAGCGATCAGCCCGACTTCGGTCTCGTTGTGTGTTCCCAAGCGGGCGAATTCGGTGTGGTCCCGTCGGATGCGCTTCAGGGCATCGGCCGAAAAGCGTACCTCATCTCGATCAACAATCCCGTCGCATCCACGGCACAACCATATCCCATTGTCGATACCTGAGCGTTGTTCTGACGTGAGCGAAGGATCGTATCTTCTCGCACCCTGCCCTGGTGCTGCCGCCGTTATGTGGGAGGCTATGCCAACATTCATGAAGGATGACGGCGACTCGTCGCTCGGACCAATTGTCGGCTGCTTGCAAATGGAGCAGCGATGCCCTGCCCGGCCCGCGAGAGCTTTTTTTATTTTATCAGAGAAGTTGTCTCGATTTGAGCTCACGATTGGCCTCTTTGAATTGATCTGCTGAGATTAAGCTACACGGCCGCGCAGTGCTATGAGGTGTCTGCAGCGGCGTAACTGAATGACCTAAATGGAGCCGGCAACGGTCATGGAGGCGGGTCTGCATGCAATGGCGGCTATCTCATACTTGGCCCCAAAACCTGACACTCCCCTCTACCCCCACACCACCCCCCACCCCCCATAACCATCCCCCCCCATCCCTGCCATCCTGCCGCCTGGAGGATAGCCCATGCTCACACTCGACATCCTGCGCGACATCGTGCTTGCCTTCCCGGAAACGGAGGAGACGCGGTCTTGGGGGGCTGTGTCCTTCAAGGTCAACAAGAAGGCGATCCTGTTCTGGAATCCGGCCCATGACTGCCCGGTCTTCAAGGTGCCGTTCGAGGAGCGGGACCATCTGATCGGGATGGAGCCGGACACCTTTTTCACCACCGATCACCACCGGCCTCATGCGCTGGTGCTGGCGCGGCCGGCGACGGTCGAGCTCGAATGGGTGCGCGCCACCGTCGAACGGACCTGGCGCGCCCAGGCGAAAAAGGCGACCGTGAAGGCCTATGACGCGGCGGGTCCCGTCACTCGACCGTGACCTCCGTCCGCTCGCCGGCGGCAACGGTCGCGGGCTTTTCCTGCGGCGCCCTGTCACCTTCATATTCCACCCGTACGAGATAGTCTCCCGGCGGCACCGTGTCCTGGTGTTCCTCGCCGTAGCCGCCGGAAATCTCCTTCTGCCTGCCCTGGATGTCCTTCTTGGCCGAGACGAGGTCGATGCGGTAGGCGCCCGGCGCGTTGATGGCGAGCACGCCGGCATTGATGTTGACCGAGACTTCGACACTCTCCCCGGCCTTCACGGAGAAGGGCGTCTCTCCGGTCGCCGATCCGAGCCGTGCCCGAAGCACGAAGTCGCCGGCCGGAACCTCCAGCCTGTCGTCCACCCCGTAGCCGCCGCTCACGCTGTCGCGGCTGCCGTCGATCTTGGCCTTGGCGGCGACCACGTCGAAGCGGATGGCGTCGTCCTCGACCGCAGGCCCCCCCTCGGCGTAGACGGCCTTGGTGACGACGATCCCCCCGCCGATGACGAGTTCGTGGGTCTTTTCCTCGCCCGCCGCGACAGTGATCGTCTCCTCCACTGTCGACGGACCGATGCGCCCGGTGAGCTTCACCTCTCCGGCGGTCACGTACATCTGCGTTTCACCATATCCGCCATCGGCATTGCCGGCGAATTGCGCGTCGATGCGGGCCTCGCCGTCTGGCTCCCCGTCCGGGGTCCGCTTGGGCACGACCGTCAGCAGACCGGCGTTGAAATCCGCAAGCGGCTTTGCAACTTCGTTCCCGGCGACCTCGAACGGCACTTTCACCGACAGGGCGCCGAGTCTGGCGACCCCGACATATTTGCCTGGCGGCAGGTTGAAGTTCGACGCCGCGCCATAGCCGCCTTCGGCGCCGTCGCCGGAAGGTTCGCCGTTGGCATCCTGCGGATAGAAATCCCATCGCACACGTTCATCGTCGCCAAGCGAGGGGCCGTCGGCGAAGAGCTTCGCATCCGTCGCGACGTTGAAGTCGGGCTTTGCCGGTTCCGGCTCGGGCGCAGGTTCGGTCTCTGCGACGACGGTCTCGGTCAGCGCTTGCGAAAGTTCGGCTGCGTCCTTGGCCTGCAGATACTTGCCGCCGGTGTTTTCGGCCAGACATGCGACCTGTTTTCCTTCGTCGTCCGTGAGCCCGAAGCCGACCACATGAGCGGTGAAGTCGACGCCGACGCTTTCAAGCTCGCTGGCGAGCGCACAAGGGTCGGCCTCGCAGGTTTCCAGTCCGTCCGTCACCAGGATGACGGTCGCCTTCTCTTCGGTGTACTTGAGCGCTTCCGCCGCTTGCTTCACGGAATCCGAAAGCGGCGTCTTGCCCTTCGGGTTGATGCCCTTGACGAATTCCGAGATCGCCTCGGCGCTGCCGGGGGCGGGCGGCACGGCGAGCTCGATGTCGCTGCACGAACCCTTCTCACGATGCCCGTATACCATAAGGCCGAGTGCGTTTTCCGCTGGAACCCCTGAAAGCACTGTGTCGAGCGTCTCCCGCGCAATCTCCATCTTCGCCGTGCCTTCGATCTGGCCCCACATCGAGCCGGAAGCATCGAGAACGATGATGGTCTGGTCGGCGGCCTGCGCGCTTGTGGCCGCCATGAAGGCGAATGCGAGGCAGAATGATTTCAGAAGGCGCATGTCGAAGTTCTCCCCTTTTTTGCGGGAAATCTGGCATGCGTTCCGCCGGGCGGCAAGCCTTGTCAGGGTCGGAAGATCGAATCCATGAAGACTATTTCACGAGAAATTTTCAGATTGTGCCCGAAGACTTCAGTCTTTGGTAACCAACTTCGGTAACCATAAGCATCGTGTTCCCGTGCTGCGTCAGCGTAAGAGTGAGTAACCGATGGCTTCCGTATTCCCGCTCGCCGATCTCCGCCGTTCCAGTGACCCGTTTTCCTGGGTCGATACGATCATCAAGGGCGATTGTGTCGCCGCTCTCGAGGCTCTGCCCGACAAATCCGTCGATGCGATCTTCGCCGATCCCCCGTATAATCTCCAGCTTGGTGGCAATCTGCACCGCCCCGATCAGTCGCTCGTCGACGCTGTCGATGACGAGTGGGATCAGTTCGCCTCCTTCGAGGTCTACGACGCCTTCACCCGCGCCTGGCTGCTCGCCTGCCGGCGCGTGCTGAAGCCGACCGGCACGATCTGGGTCATCGGCTCCTACCACAACATCTTCCGCGTCGGCGCGACGCTGCAGGACCTGAATTTCTGGATCCTCAACGACATCGTCTGGCGCAAGACCAATCCCATGCCCAACTTCAAGGGCCGCCGCTTCCAGAACGCCCACGAGACGATGATCTGGGCATCGCCCGATGCGAAGGCCAAGGGCTACACCTTCAATTACGACGCCATGAAGGCCGCCAACGACGACGTGCAGATGCGCTCGGATTGGCTCTTCCCGATCTGCGGCGGTGGCGAGCGGCTGAAGGGTGAGGACGGCAAGAAGGTCCATCCGACCCAGAAGCCGGAAGCCCTGCTTGCCCGCGTCATCATGGCTTCGACCAAGCCGGGCGACATCGTGCTCGATCCCTTCTTCGGCTCCGGCACCACCGGCGCCGTCGCAAAGCGCCTCGGCCGTCATTTCGTCGGCATCGAGCGCGAGCAGGACTATATCGATGCGGCTTCGGCGCGCATCGCCGCCGTCGAGCCCCTCGGCAAGGCTGAGCTGACGGTAATGACCGGCAAGAAGGCAGAGCCGCGCGTCGCCTTCAACTCTCTGGTCGAAAGCGGCATGATCAAGCCCGGCCAGGTGCTGACCTGCGCGAGACGCCGCCACTCGGCAATCGTGCGCGCCGACGGCACGCTTTCATCCGGAGGAGACGCCGGTTCCATTCACCGCCTCGGCGCCAAGGTCCAGGGCCTCGATGCCTGCAACGGATGGACCTTCTGGCATATCGACGATGGGCAGACCTTGCGCCCCATCGATGAATTGCGGACGGTTGTCCGCAGTGGACTGGCAAGGCTGGATTAACGGTCCGCCAGCTTTGTCAGTCCAGAAATCCTCCTTCCGGTCATAGTACCTTCAGTCCCGGCGGGAGAAGTCTGACGCCCGGAGTCGAAAGACTCCGGGCGTCATCCTTTTTTCCGGATAATCGTCACGGCCGTTCGTCCGGGAGGCCAGCTTCGGACAAGTCACCGTTCATAAGTCTCTCCGTAATCGGGAGACAATCTGCAAGTGACGGCATTGCTGGATCAGGCCAAGCAGGAGTTCAATCGCGGCGAGCTGAAGCAGGCTCTGGCGACGCTCTACAAGTTGATGGAAACGGACCGCCGCGATCCGCAGGCGTTCATCCTGGCTGCGACCATTTGCGAGCGTCTGGGCGACCGGGCCATGGCGGCAACCTTTTATGCCGGGGCCATCGACCTGACGCCGAACCTCAAGCGCGAGGTCGCCTTCCGCGCCGCGACCCATTATCTTGCGGTCAATGACAGAGAGTCCGCACTGTCGGCGCTGCTGATGCTGGCGCGCCATCTTCCCGAAGACCGCGATGTCAATCACTCCATCTGCAGCCTTTATCGCGAGGCCGGCCGCTATCACGAGGCGCGCCCCTATGCCGAGGCACTTCTGCGCATGGAATGTGATTTCGGCAATTACCTCAATGCCGGCATCGTGCTTTCCGGGCTCGGGCTTTATGAGGAAGCATTTCCGGCACTCCTGAAGGCCTATCAGGCAAAGCCCGATGAACGTCTGGCGCTGAGCGAGCTTTTCTGGTGTGCCGGCAATCTCTGCGATTTCGAGCTTGCCGACCGGCTCCAGGGTGAACTGCTTGCGGCCTATGAACGGGACGGCGATGTCGTCGATATCCGTGAAAATGCGTTCCGGGCGCTGGTCTGGTCCGGCGACGAGCTTTATCATGCGCGCTGCGCCAGGCGTACCGCCGAGGCGATCTTTCCGCCGGTCGCCGACAAATGGGCCGCTCCACGCAACGAGGAAAGCCGCATTCGCGTCGGCTATGTCTCCGCCGATTTCTGCGACCATGCCACGATGGCGCTATTTGCCGGCGTGCTGGAGGCCCATGATCGCGAACGCTTTGAAATTTTCGGCATCTGCCACACGCCCGAGCACCTTCGCGAAGGTTCGATGCGCGACCGGTTCCTCGATACGGTCGACTATTATCTCGACATCCTCGATCTGGACGACGACAAGGCGGCCGACCTCATTCGCTCGCTCGAACTTGACATTCTGGTCGATTTGAAGGGCTTCACCCAGGGCAACCGCCTCGGCATATTCTGCCGCCGCCCGGCGCCGAGACAGGTGACCTATCTCGGCTTTCCGGGCTCGGTCGCCGGTGTCGGCATGGACTACGCCATCACCGATCATATCGTCACGCCCGACAGCAGCATTCCATTCTATCAGGAGAAACTCCTGCGCCTCGAAGGCAGCTACCAAAGCAACGACCGCCTCCGCGAGCCCGTGGCCCGGACTGGCGCGCGCGGGCAATATGGCCTGCCGGAAGATGGGATCGTCTTCTGCTCCTTCAATCAGGCGCAGAAGATAAGGGGGCCGGTCTTCGCTGCTTGGATGGACGTCTTGCGCCAGGTCGAAGGCTCTGTCCTGTGGCTGTTGGACCTGGCCCCGGCGGTCAAGGTCAATCTGAAAACGGCGGCGGAAAAGGCCGGCGTCGATCCCGCGCGCATCGTCTTCGCTCCCAGGCTGCCGATGGGTGAACATCTCAAGCGTCTCGCCGAAGCCGATATCGCGCTCGATACCGCGCCATATAACGGCCATACCACCACCTCGGACGCGCTCTGGTGCGGCGTCCCGGTGGTCACGTACAAGGGCACGAGTTTCGCAAGCAGGGTCAGCGAGAGCCTTCTCTCGGCGATCGGAATGCCGGAACTCGTCGCCGAGGATTTGCAGGCATTCGTCCGCCTAGCGGTCGAACTGGCGCAGGACGGGGCCCGCCAGTCCCGCCTGCGCCAGCATCTCTCGGATGCGCGCGACATCGCGCCGCTTTTCGATACGGTGCTGTTCACGCGCCGGCTTGAGGAAAAGTTCGAGGCGATCTGTGGCGGAGCGGCGGAGATCGGCTGAGGCCGGGCTCTCAGACCGTGATGCCGAGCGCTGCGAGATCCCGGCGCAGCTTTTCCGCGCCGGTGAACTGTACCGCCTGCCATCCTGCGGCCTTGGCGCCTTCCACGTTGGCCAGAGAATCGTCTATGAACAGCGTTCGCGCCGGATTAAGGCCATGGCTTTGCGCATGCGTCTCGTAGATCGCCACGTCCGGCTTGATGAGGCCTACCTCGCCCGAAACGGTGACGCCGCGGCTCGACTTCAGGAACGGATACATCGCCTGCGCCTCACGAAAGGTGTCGGCGGCGAAATTGGTAAGCATGGTGACGTCCCGCCCCGCTCCGATCAGGTCCTGCAGGATGCCGACGGTGTCGTCATAGGCGTAGGGCACCATCTCGTGCCAGTTTTCCCGGAAGGCGCGGATTTGCGCTTCGCGATCGGGAAAGCGCGCGATCAGTTCCTTTTCTGCTTCCTGCCATGTGCGGCCGCGGTCCTGCTCCACGTTCCAGTCATGGGTGCAGACGTTGTCGAAGAACCAGCGGCGCTCCTTTGCATCGGGAATGATGCGGGAAAAGGGCAGGTCGGGATCGTAGTGAATGAGCACCTTGCCGATATCGAAAACGATGTGGTGGATAGGCTCGGCCATGTGTCATCCTCTGCTGGTCTTGAAGGCCTCTGGAATAGCCTGGGAGATTGCCTTTTTCATCACGCTTGGCAAGGCTTGGACGTCAAGATTTGTGATGGGCTCCCACCATCCGTGAACATCCGGGCGATCGCTGTCTCCTGTTTCGGCGCGATAGACGGACAGCCTCAGCTCGAAATGGGTGAAGACGTGGGTGACGGTGCCGCAAGCCTGCCACGCAGCCGGAAAGGGCCCGTCTGCGGTCCCCGTCGCGCCATCGGCACGGGCTGTCCAGCCCGTCGTGGGCACCTCGGTCATGCCGCCGAGAAGGCCGCGTTCGGGGCGCCGCCGAAGCAGGATGTGTCCATCGTCGCTGAGCGCCACGAAGGCCGCGCCGACCCTCACCGGCTTTTGCTTCCGGGCGGCTTTGACCGGAAAGCGTTCCGGATCGTCGCCATCGAGCGCCCGGCATTCGCCCCGGAGAGGACAGAGCGCGCAAGCCGGCCGCTTCGGTGTGCAGATCGTCGCGCCCAGATCCATCATCGCCTGCGCGAAATCGCCCGGCCGGTCCCTTGGTGTGAGATCCGCAACGCGCGCCCTCATCAGCGGTTTCGAACCGGGCAATGGGGCGTCGATTGCAAAGAACCGCGAGATCACCCGCTCGACATTGCCGTCCATTACCGCCGCCGGCCGGTTGAAGGCAATCGCCGCGATCGCCGCCGACGTATAGTCGCCGATGCCGGGCAGGCCCTTCAAGCCTTCTTCCGTGTTGGGGAAACATCCCCCATGTTGCGAAGCGACAGCCTCGGCGCATTTCTTCAGGTTCCGCGCCCGCGCGTAGTAGCCGAGCCCCGCCCAGGCCGCCATCACATCCTCGACGGGCGCGGCGGCCAGATCGCCGACCGTCGGCCAGCGGCTGACAAATTTTGCGAAATACGCCTTCACCGCCTGCACCGTGGTCTGTTGCAGCATCACCTCCGAAAGCCAGATATGATAGGGGTCGGGCCGGACGCCACGTTTGGCCATGGGCGGCGATATGCGCCACGGCAGATCGCGGTGATGCCGGTCGTACCAGGCGAGAAGCGCCTCGGCCTGTCGATTTCTGGGATTGTCCGAGGTCATCATTTGCCGCTGTCGGGGTAAGTGGCCTATATCTGGACAAATCATTCCATTCGTTCAAGCCCCATCGAAGGATCGCTGCGACTTCATGAAATCTCCGAGAAAAGGTGTCATTCAGATTTCCGAGGTGGCGAACGGGATCATCGACCCCGTCCTGGCGCGCCGCGCCGGCATCACCACGGCGCTGCTGGGCTCCTGGGACGAGATCGCCGGCGACAATTTCGCCGACTGCACCCGGCCGGAAAAGATCGCCTGGCCGCGCCGCGGCGGCCACGCCGATGAGGGCGGGCATCGCCCCGGTGTGTTGACCATTGCCTGCGAGGGCGCGCGCGCTCTTTTCCTGAGCCATGCCCAGGGCGAACTGATCTCGCGCATCAACGGCTTTTTCGGCTACCCTGCCATCGGCCAGATCCGGATCGTCCAGAAGCCGGTGTCGCAGGCGCAGGTGAGATCCTCGAAGCCGCGCAAGCTGGAGGGCGAGCGCGCGAGGAAACTGGCCGAGATGATGGAAGGCATCACCGACGAAAAGCTGCGAATGGCAATCGAGCGGCTCGGCACCGGGGTTTTCTCGCCGCAGCGGCGCAAATGATCGGCTCCAGCGCCTGGAACATTGCGAAAAATTAATCCGCGTGGCCGCTTACGGTCACACTTCTTTGATGAAACAGCAGGTTCCACGCCTTGTTTGCCGGGCAGCGGCAATATAACGATTGTGCCAAAGTCAAAACAGCCAATACAGGTGCTTCGATGCAGATATCCGAACTGAACCTCACCAAGCGCCGCTTGCTCGGCGGAATTGCCGTGGCCACGCTCGGTGTGGTCCTTGCCTCCTGCTCGGACAGTTCTGAAAACAAGACCGCGACGGAAGGCGAGGCGTCGAAGACCGCCGACGTCAAGCCCGCCGAGCCGGCAACGACTGCGACGACGCCCGCCAAGGTCGAAATGCCGAAATCCGAGCGCGATGTCGATATGGCGGAGGTTATGAAGCCGGGCACCCTGCCGGAGATGGCGCTCGGCGATCCGAACGCGCCGGTGAAGATCGTCGAATACATGTCGATGACCTGCCCGCATTGCGCCAATTTCCACGTCAACACCTTCGATGCGATCAAGAAGAAATACATCGATACCGGCAAGGTCTATTTCGTCCTGCGGGAATTTCCCTTCGACCCGGCGGCGACGGCGGCCTTCATGCTGGCGCGCTGCGCGCCGCAGGATCGCTACTTCCCCTTCGTGGACACATTCCTGAAGCAACAGCGGGCCTGGGCTGCTCCGAGCGACGGCGATGTGCGCGGCGCGATGCTCCAGATATCGAAACTCGCCGGTTTTACACAGGAGAGCTTCGAAGCCTGCTTGACGAACGCGAAACTTGCCGCTGATGTGACAGCTGTGAGAGACCGTGCGGCGAAGGATTTCGGCATCCAGTCGACGCCGACCTTCCTGGTCAACGGGAAAAGCTACTCTGGAGACATGTCGGTTGATACCATGTCGGCGCTCATCGACAGCTTCCTCTGACCCGCGCCACGCATTCCGGGCAGGCGGCGGACGCAACCGTGCGCCTGCTTCTTCCTGCGTCCCTCCCAAGGGCCGGGTGAGCCCATGAAGTTCAACAAGCTTCGTCTGCTGGGCTTCAAATCTTTCGTCGAGCCGACCGAATTCATCATCGAACGGGGCCTGACCGGCGTTGTCGGCCCCAACGGCTGTGGCAAGTCGAACCTCGTCGAGGCGCTGCGCTGGGTGATGGGGGAGAATTCCTACAAGAACATGCGCGCGTCCGGCATGGACGATGTGATTTTTTCCGGCTCGGGCAACCGCCCGGCCCGGAACACTGCCGAAGTCGGCCTTTATCTCGACAATTCCGACCGCACGGCACCGGCCGCCTTCAACGATAGCGATGAGATCCAGGTAACCCGTCGCATCGAGCGCGAGCAGGGGTCGATCTACCGGATCAACGGCAAGGAAGCGCGCGCCAAGGACGTGCAACTGCTGTTCGCCGATGCCTCGACCGGCGCCCGCTCGCCCTCGATGGTCGGGCAAGGCCGCATCGGCGAGCTCATTCAGGCCAAGCCGCAGGCGCGCCGCCAGCTGCTCGAAGAGGCGGCCGGCATTTCGGGCCTTCATTCCCGCCGCCACGAGGCCGAACTCAGGCTGCGCGCGGCGGAGGGCAATCTCGAACGCCTGGAAGACATCACCGCCCAGCTCGAAACCCAGATCGAGAGCCTGAAGCGCCAGGCTCGTCAGGCCAACCGCTTCAAGATGCTGTCGGCCGATATCCGGGCGCATGAGGCGATGCTTCTGCATATTCGCTGGGTGCAGGCCAAGGAGGCCGAAGGCGAAGCCGAAAGCGCGCTCAATCAGGCGACCTCGATCGTCGCCGAAAAGGCGCAGGCGCAGATGGAGGCCGCCAAGGCGCAGGCTGTCGCAAGCCTGAAAATGCCTGAGCTGCGCGAGGAGGAGGCGCGCGCCGCAGCCGCCTTGCAGCGCTTGCAGATCGCCCGCACCCAGCTCGACGAGGAAGCCGGCCGGTTGCTGCGTCGCCGCGACGAGCTCACCCGACGTCTCGCCCAGCTGGGCGAGGATATCCGCCGCGAGGAACGCCTCGTCGCCGACAATGCCGAAGTGCTGGAGCGGCTGACCGCGGAAGAGGCGGAACTCGAGGATATCCTTGCTGATTCCGTCCGCTATGGGGAAGAAGCGCACATCGCCTTCGAGGCAGCCGCAGCAACCCTTGCCGATAGCGAAAAACGCTTTTCAACGCTTACCGCCGAACGTGCCGAGGCGGCCGCCGGTCGCAACCAGCTGGAGCGGCTGATCCGCGACCTCGCCGACCGCCGCCAGCGCCTGGAGCGTCAGGTCGAGGAGGCGAACGGCGAGCTGGCGCAGATTTCAGCGCGCATAGCAGCGCTTCCAGATCCGGACGAAAAGCGCGAGATGGTCGAGGCCGCCGAGCAGGCGCTCGCCGACAGCGAGGCCGCAACCGCCGATATCGAAGGCGCGCTCACCGAAGCGCGCCGGGCCGAAAGCCTCACGCGCGCGCCGCTCGAAGCCGCCCGTTCGAAGCTGAACGCGCTGGAAACTGAAGCGCGCACCATTTCCCGTATGCTGGCCTCCGCCGTCTCCGGCGATTTCTCGCCGGTGGCCGAGGAACTGACCGTCACGCGCGGATTCGAGACGGCGCTGGGGGCTGCTCTTGGTGACGATCTCGACAGCGCGCTCGATGCGGCGGCTCCCGCCCATTGGATTGCGAACGGCGACGGATCCGGCGATCCGCCGCTACCGGCGGGTGTTGTCGCGCTGATCGATCATGTGAAGGCCCCCGCCGCGCTGACCAGGCGTCTCCGCCAGATCGGTATCGTCGACGGAGCGGCCGCGCTCGCCCTGATGCCGAAGCTGCTGCCCGGCCAGCGCCTCGTCACCCGCGAAGGCGCCGTCTACCGCTGGGATGGCCATGTCGCCGGTTCCGAAGCGCCGAGCGCGGCTGCACTCCGGCTTGCCCAGAAGAACCGGCTTGCCGAGATCGAGGCCGAAGTCGAGGAAGCGCAATATGCGCTGAACGATGCCGAGGAGCGGCTGGCCGAAGCGCTCGATGCGATCCGTATGCAAGAGACGCTGCTCGCCGAGGCCCGCGACATGCAGCGGCTCTCCGTCCGTCATCTCGCGGAATCACGCGAAGCACTGGCCCAGGCCGAGCGGGCCTCCGGTGATCTCGTGCGCCGCCGCGTCGTCATCGAAGAGGCGATGAACGGCCTGAAGGCGCAGATCGAGGAAACGCTCGAGCAGGAGGAAAACGCCCGCATCGAGATCGAGGAAACACCGGATCTCTCTGCGCTGGACGTCAGGCTGCGCGAGGCGGAAGCCGAGGTCGCGACCGATCGCGGCCGGCTTGCCGAGGCCCGCGCCCGTTTCGAAGGCCTTGCCCGCGAGGACGAAAGCCGCCGCCGCCGTATTCTGGCGATCCGCCAGGAATGCTCAACCTGGCGGGCGAGGGCGCTGAGCGCCGAGGAGCATATCGCTACCCTCCGCGACCGCGAGGCAGAGGCGCAGGACGAGATGATCGGGCTGGAAATGGCACCCGACGAGGTCGAGGAAAAGCGCCGCGCCTTGATGAACGAGCTGGAAAAGGCCGAAGCCGCCCGCCGTGCTGCCGCAGACCGGTTGGTGGAGGCCGAAAGTCGCCAGCGCGAGGCCGACCAGAAGGCCGCGGCCGCACTCGCCGAACTGGCGGAAAGCCGTGAAAAGCGCGGCCGCGCCGAAGAACGCCTGATGTCCGCCCGTGACTGGCGCAAGGAGGCCGAAACCCGCACCCACGAGGCGCTGGCCGTGCCGCCGCACGAGGCTTTCCGTCTTACCGGGCTCAATGACCCGTCCGAAATCCCGGACCTGCGCGAAGTCGAGCGAGATCTCGACCGCCTGCGCATCGAGCGCGAGCGTCTGGGCGCCGTCAACCTGCGCGCCGACGAGGAGCAGAAGGAGCTTTCCGACAAGCTCGCCGAACTCATTCGCGAGCGGGACGATATCATCGATGCGATCCGCAAGCTGCGCGGCGCCATACAGGGCCTGAACCGCGAGGGCCGCGAGCGTCTGATCGCCGCCTTCGATGTCGTCAATGTCCAGTTCCAGCGCCTGTTCACGCATCTTTTCAACGGCGGCACGGCCGAATTGCAGCTGATCGAGAGCGAGGATCCGCTGGAAGCCGGCCTCGAAATCCTCGCCCGCCCGCCGGGCAAGAAGCCGCAGACCATGACGCTGCTTTCCGGTGGCGAGCAGGCGCTGACTGCCATGGCGCTGATCTTCGCGGTGTTCCTGACCAATCCCGCGCCGATCTGCGTCCTGGACGAGGTCGATGCGCCGCTGGACGACCACAATGTCGAGCGCTATTGCAACCTGATGGACGAAATGGCCGCCTCGACCGAGACCCGCTTTGTCATCATTACCCACAATCCGATCACCATGGCCCGCATGGACCGCCTCTTCGGCGTCACCATGGCCGAGCAGGGCGTCAGCCAGCTCGTATCCGTCGATCTCCAGACCGCCGAACAATTGCGAGAGGTCGTGTGAGGCGGGCTGCTATCCACCTCCAGAGGTCCTGGCCATGGAAACCGGTGCTGCTGCTTGCCGTGTTCTGCTCCTTGTCCGCCCCCGCATGGGCCGATGAAAACACGCTCTCCGGCAATTTCCTCTTCAACGTCATCAGTTCGTCCGAGCCGCATCGCGAAGCGATCAAGGGGCTGCTGAGGGGACGCCGTGGCTTGCCCTCCTGGGTCCGCAACATGGTGACCCGCGGCGATTATGTCGCCATCGCCTCGGTCGAGGTCAGCGTCGACGGCAAGCCGATGCAGCTCTTTTCCGCCTGCGAGGCCGGGAGATGTGCGGATAGCTCCATCAAGGTGCTGTTTTCCGCCGATGGCAAGCGCGCCGTCCTCGATGTGCGCGACAAGAAACTCGGGGGAACCACGCTCGGCGATCCGACGCCTGCCGAAGCTTCCGTGCTTCTCAAGGACAAGTGACGGGTCAGGGAGCCTCCTGCAGCAACGTCCCTCCGATGTCCGACGATGGTCGAATCCCGCGACATTTTACCCCGTTGCCGCATTTATGATGCAATGCAGCATAAACTGGCGGCCGTGGCGTTTCCAATCCGTCACAATTGCTGTAAACATTTGGAAAAAGCCTTTTTGGGTGGAGAAATGGCATGAGGAAATGGGTCTACACCTTCGGCGACGGAAAAGCCGAGGGTCGCGCGGGCGATCGTGAGCATCTCGGCGGCAAGGGGGCGAACCTCGCGGAGATGGCAAGCCTGGGCTTGCCCGTTCCTCCCGGCCTTACGATCACTACTGATGTCTGCGCCTACTATTACGACAACGGCCGCACGCTCCCCGAGGACATGAAGAAGCAGGTGCTGGCGGGTCTCAAGGGCATGGAGGCGGCGACTGGCCGCGGCTTTGGCGATATGGAGAACCCGCTTCTGCTTTCCGTCCGTTCCGGCGCCCGCACCTCGATGCCGGGTATGATGGACACGGTCCTCAATCTCGGCCTCAATGACCACACCGTCGAAGCGCTCGGCCACAATGCCGGCGATGCCCGCTTTGCCTGGGACAGCTACCGCCGTTTCATCCAGATGTATGGCGATGTCGTCATGGGCCTCGGACACGAGGGGTTTGAGGAGATACTGGAAGACGAGAAGTCCCGCTTTGGCCACGAACTCGATACCGACCTGTCGGCGGTCGAATGGCAACATGTTACCGGCCTCTATAAGGACATGATCGAGGATGCGCTCGGCGAGCCTTTCCCGCAGGATCCCCATGTCCAGCTCTGGGGCGCGATCGGCGCTGTCTTCTCGAGCTGGATGAACCCGCGCGCGATCACCTACCGCCATCTGCACGCCATCCCCGCCGAATGGGGAACCGCTGTCACCGTGCAGGCCATGGTTTTCGGCAATCTCGGCTCGTCTTCGGCAACCGGAGTTGCCTTCACCCGCAACCCCTCGACCGGCGAGAAGGCGCTCTACGGCGAATTCCTGGTCAACGCGCAGGGCGAGGACGTCGTCGCCGGCATCCGCACGCCGCAGTCGATCACCGAGGCCGCACGCATCGATTCGGGCTCGGACAAGCCCTCGCTCGAAAAGGTGATGCCGGAGGCCTTTGCCGAGTTCCAGACCATCTGCGACAAGCTTGAAGCCCACTATCGCGATATGCAGGATCTCGAGTTCACGATCGAGCGCGGCAAGCTGTGGATGCTGCAGGCCCGCTCGGGCAAGCGTACCACCAAAGCGGCAATGAAGATCGCCGTCGACATGGTGGCGGAGGGCCTGATCACGGAAGAAGAAGCGGTCATGCGCATCGAGCCGTCCTCGCTTGACCAGCTGTTGCATCCGACCATCGATCCGCGTGTCACGCGCGACGTCATCGGCTCCGGACTGCCAGCCTCGCCAGGCGCCGCCACCGGGGAAATCGTCTTCACGGCGGAAGAGGCCGTCGAGGCGGAGGAAGAGGGGCGCAAGGTCATCCTGGTCCGTGTCGAGACAAGCCCCGAGGACATCCACGGCATGCATGCCGCCGAAGGCATCCTGACGACGCGTGGCGGCATGACCAGCCATGCGGCGGTCGTCGCCCGCGGCATGGGCATTCCCTGCGTGGCCGGTGCCGGCACCATGCGCGTCGACCTCAGGAACGAACTGCTGATCGGGATGGGCGTCACCTTGAAGAAGGGCGACGTGATCACGATCGACGGCTCCACCGGACAGGTGCTGCGGGGCACGGTGCCGATGCTGCAGCCGGAGCTTTCCGGCGATTTTGCAAGTCTGATGGAATGGGCAGACAGGGCGCGCCGCATGACCGTGCGCACCAACGCCGATACGCCGGTTGACGCCCGCGCGGCGCGCTCCTTCGGCGCCGAGGGCATCGGCCTCTGCCGCACCGAGCACATGTTCTTCGAGGGCGAGCGCATCCAGGTCATGCGCGAGATGATTCTTGCCGAGAACGAGGAGGGACGCCGCAAGGCGCTTGCCAGGCTCCTGCCGATGCAGCGCTCGGATTTCACCGAGCTCTTCGTCATCATGCACGGCCTGCCGGTGACGATCCGCCTGCTCGACCCGCCGCTGCATGAATTCCTGCCGAAGACCGACGAGGAAATCGCCGAAGTGGCGCATGCCATGCGCCTGGATGCGCAATTCCTTCGCCAGCGGGTTGATGCGTTGCACGAGTTCAACCCGATGCTCGGTCATCGCGGCTGCCGGCTGGCCATCTCCTATCCCGAGATTGCCGAGATGCAGGCCCGCGCCATTTTCGAGGCTGCCGTCCAGGCCGCGCGCGAAACGGGTGCTGCCGTCGTGCCGGAAGTCATGGTGCCGCTCGTCGGCCTCAAGGCCGAACTCGACTACGTCAAGTCCTGCATTGACCGCGTTGCCCGCGAGGTGATGACGGAAGAGGGGCTCGAGATCGGCTATCTCGTGGGCACCATGATCGAGCTGCCGCGCGCGGCACTGCGCGCCCATGTCATTGCTGAGGCCGCCGAGTTCTTCTCCTTCGGCACGAACGACCTGACGCAGACGACTTTCGGGATTTCCCGCGACGACGCCTCGTCCTTCATCACCACCTACCAGCGCAAGGGCATCATCGAGCACGATCCCTTCATCTCGCTCGATTTCGACGGTGTGGGCGAACTGATCCGCATCGCCGCCGAACGGGGTCGAAAGACGCGGCCGGACATGAAGCTCGGCATCTGCGGCGAACACGGCGGCGATCCCGCCTCGATCCATTTCTGCGAGAGTGCCGGCCTTGATTACGTCTCCTGCTCGCCCTTCCGGGTGCCGATTGCAAGGCTCTCGGCCGCGCAGGCCTCGATCAAGGGCGAAAAGGTCATAGATCGCTAGCAGCTGAACCGCCGGTGACAAATCGGGCGGATTGTGGAATAGCCGTGTCCACGAGCCTGTCCGCACGCCCATGGGAAAGCACTCCGAACCGATGACCAAGCCGCGCCAGCAGAAGCGAGCGAAGAAGCGCAAGGATGCCAAGGCATCGCCGAAGCCGCCGGCAGTTCAGGGCGCGAAGCCTTCCCCGCTGGAAAAGGACAGGCAGACGCCACCCGAAACAGCGGGCCCACTGGTGCGCGCCATGCCGGATTTTCGCCGGATCGCCAAGACCGGCTCGTTCCGCTTCGCGGCCGGTTTCCTTCTCTTCGGTTTCGTCGTCATCGCGCTATCCCAGTCGATCCCGCATGACTACGGATTCATGGAGCTCGGCTGGCTGTTCACCTTGTCCATCTACGATCTGGTGCTTGCCATGCTCGGGCTCGCGGTTGCCTGCGCGATGACGGAGACAGCGCGTGGCTTTCGCGCCATCACCGGGACGTTTCTCGCAGTTCTCCTGGTGATGCTGTTCTTCTTCGATCCGATTTTCGCGCTGATCATGAAGACGCCGCTCGGCGACACGCTCTACCTTGTCGCCCCGACCGCCGTGATCCTGACTGGTGCCTCGCTCTGGCTCAACGGTGTCTGGCGTGAGCGTGCCGCCATGTTGTCCGCGGGCGTCGTCGCCTTCTCCTTCTCGCTCTTCATCGGGCTTGACGATCTCGGAGTCGGCATCGTCGATTTTGCTTCCGGCGCGGTCTTCTGCGCGATCTGGCTGGTCCTCGCCCCCGCCCTTCTCCTGCGCCAATTCCGGGGGCCGTGGCTCAATATTCCCGCCCGTATCGTCGGAAGCTGGCTTGTCGTCATCGGGATCATCGTGCTCGGCTCGCTCTATGTGCCGATGCCGGTCGAGGCGCCGGCCCTGCCGGATTCCTCGGTCATGGAATTGGTTGTTCCCGAGGATGGCTCAGCCCCGACATTGAACGGCGATGAACTGCCGCTGGACGGGACTGGGCAGTGATGGCGCGGATCTCGATCAGCCGTCGCCGCGCTTGTCGGCTGCATGGCCAGACGGTAAACAGGGTGCGCCGAACCCAATTCCCGCCAGCCCCGGTGCCTGTCCGATGACCATCCGCTATGACCGTCCCGTCTCCCGCCTGGCCTATCTGGCCAGGAAGCTCGGTTTCTTCGGAGCGGCGCTTCTTGTCGTCGTCATCCTGGCCCACCGCTTCGGGCCGCTGACTACGCCCGATTTCGTCGCCCTCGTTCTCGTCTCGGCGGTTCCGGCGGCGCTTGCCGTGCCGCTTGCGCTGTTCGGCCTCTGGCGTCTTTGGCAGGTCGGCGCCCTTGGCGGCGTAGCGGCCGGATGGGCACTCTTCTATGCCGCCTTGCCGCTTGCACTCGTCGGCTTCGCGACGCTGCAATATTTCACCCGACCGATGATCTACGACGTCTCGACCGATATCGCCGATCCGCCGAAATGGCTTGGCGAACCCGTGGCCCGGCAGCAGTGGCTGGAGCGTCCGGCCATTATCGCCGGGCAGCGCGAAGCCCAGGCGCTCGCCTATCCGGGCTTGACCGGCCGGCGCTACGAGGGCGCGCTCGACCGGGTCTACGAGGCGGTGATCAAGGTGGCGGACCTGCGTGGATTGGATATCGTCGCCTCGCGTGGCCAGGAGTTCGCGCTTCCCGAGTTCCAGTCGCAGCCGCAAGGCGGCGAAAGCGACGTGCTGGAGGGCGGAGCGCCAAGCGTCGTGCCTGTCCCGCAGCAGCGTCCGGCGCCGGACAATTTCCGGCCGGAAACAGGCGAGGGCGAGCCGGTCGGCACCGTGCGCATCCAGGCCGAGACCCGTACGCTCCTGCTCGGCCTGCGCTTCGACATCATGATCCGGCTGCGCGAGGAGGAGGAGACGACACTGGTCGATCTTCGCGTCGCCAGCCGCTACGGCCCGCACGATCTCGGCTTCGGCGACGATATCGCCGAACGGTATCTCCATGCGCTCGATGCGGAGCTGCTGGGTATCGCCGGGGACTGACGCTCCGTCAGGCGACGGTATAGACGCCGGACAACCGTGGCGGACCGTCGGTCGCGACCAGGCCCTTTTCCACCAGATCCTCGAGATGGGCGAGCACCGAAAGCGCGGCCGCGCCATGGAGCCTCGGGTCGGTGTCGCGATAGATCGCCTTGACCATATCGGCAATTAGGCGGTCGCCGCCGCGGATACGCTCCATGACGGCGCGCTCGCGCATCCGCCGATGGGTGCGAAGCCCCCGCAGAAAGGCCGGCGGATCCTTGACTGGCCCACCATGGCCGGGAAAATAGATCCGGTCGCCGCGCATGAGCAACCGTTCGAGCGAGGCCATGTAGTCGCCCATGGCGCCGTCGGGCGGGGCGACGATCGAGGTCGCCCAGGCCATGACATGATCGGCGGAAAAGACGATCCCTGTGCCTTCGAGTCCGAAGGCGAGATGGTTGGCGGTGTGGCCCGGCGTGGCGATCGCCGCAAGCGTCCAGCCGTCGCCCTCGATCCTGCCGCCGTCACCAATCGCAATATCGGGCGCGAATTCCATGTCGGAGCTTTCCGCGAAGGGATTGCTCTCGCCCTCGTGCAGTGGCCGCGAGGCGCGGTGCGGCCCCTCGGCGACGATAAGCGCGCCGGTTGCCGCCTTCAGCCGGCGGGCGAGCGGCGAGTGATCCTTGTGGGTATGGCTGACGGCGATATGGCTGACGGGGCGGCCGCTGATCGCCGTCATCAGCGCGTGGAAATGCGCCTCGTCCTCCGGCCCCGGATCGATGACGCAGAGCGTGTCCTTGCCGACGATATAGCTATTGGTTCCGTGAAAGGTGAAGGGGCCGGGATTGTTGACCGTGATCCGCTCAACACCGTCCGCCACAGGCACCGCTTCGCCATGGGCAGGCTGGAACGAGAGGTCGAATTCGGGCCGCTCGACCGCCTCTTCCGGCCCGCTCATTTGTATTCGATCTCGATGAAGGACATGGGCCGGTCGCCTCCATTGACGACATTATGCTCGACACCGGCCTCGCGGCGATAGACCTCGCCGGCCTTGCTGGAGACGCGCCGCTCGCCATTGACATCCTCGATGAGGAAGTCGCAATCGGTCATCGGCACGACGACATAGCCAAGGCCATGTACGTGATGGCCGGTGGCGGCCCCCGGCTCGAAATCCCAGCGCGTGACGCGCACGACCGCGTCGTCGATCAAAAGCGTCGGCAGGGCAGGGGGGCGGGCGGAATATCCGGGCATGACGAACTCCTGTTTCTCAGGCGCCAACTTATGCGGCAGCGCGCGCACGTCCAATCAATAATTGAAATTGGTCGGATATGGGGAATGTATGGGCAAGCGATTTTTTCTTTTTGACGTTGCCCGTCCATCCGGCTTTTGCTAGATGCTCAACGCGCAAGAAAGACAAGGCCTAATACGGCTCTTGCACGTGATGGGGCGTCGCCAAGCGGTAAGGCACCGGTTTTTGGTACCGGCATTCCCAGGTTCGAATCCTGGCGCCCCAGCCAAGCTCTCCTTTTCAACCCGAAAGTCAGCATTTCCAGCACATTCCGTTAGCTGGGAATCGATTTGGGGACATTGTCGTAAGCGATTGTCGTCATGGACTGTCGTACACGACTGTCGCGCGGGAAAGGCGACCAATCCTGCTCACCCTCTTTAGAAAGGGTTTAGCATGGCAGCAATTCAGCACGTTTTCAAACGCGGTTCGGTCTATTGGTGGCGGCGCCGTTTACGGATTGGAACCGAACGCTGTGATTGGATAAAGCTCGAACTGAGCCTCACCACCAAGGAGCTTGAGCTTGCCAGGAGGATCGCGCCCGAGGTTACCCTCGTAAGCCATCGTCTTCATCCAGGCTTGAAGAACAAAATGATCTCAGCCGACGACGCCCGACGAATCCTGATTCAGGTTGCGCGCGAGAAGAGCGAATACCTTGATGCCATCAAGTCCGGATCATCCGGGGATGCGGAAAGCAATCGTCGGAGTGAGACAGCGTCCGGTTGGGCATATAGGCTCCTTGCGGCGCAGGGACGCGAAGCAATTGTGGGGCCGATTGAAGAGCGCGAACTTGGCATGGCAGGTCTCGACGGCGAACTGATCGAACAGGTGAAAGCAGCGCTCGACTTCTACAAAAAGAACAATTTCGCCCGTCTTGGCAGAAGGTTTCTGGAAGAGCTTCTGAAGCAACACAATATCCCGCCGTCGGACGGGGATTTGCGATATGCCGAGGCGCTCTATCTGCGTGGCCACGCGGCTGCACTGCTGAACACCGAACGCCGATGGTCCGGTGCACGTGAGGATGACCTTGCGTTAGTCCAGAGTGCCTTGGCGACCGCGCTGCCCATCGAGCAGCAATCGCGGTCCACGTTTACTCAAGAGACTCGATCCCCTTTTCCGTCCGACAGTTGGCGATCGCCAGCCAAGGACCTGGCGCCACCAGTCATGCTTCCGACAAACACCAGCGACGCCGGTTTTGGTGATGAGGAAGGTAGGATTGAGGTTGACGGGCAGCCACTTGTCGAATTTGAAGGCACGGTCGTGGTTGTTGACCAGAAGGCAATGCCAAAGGTCAGGTCCGGACCTGGCCTTGTTGAAATCGTGGCGCAAGCCGCCGCCGAAAAAATCGCCACAGGTGATTGGAGGCCGGGATTGGACAGGCAGCATGTCGGCATCGCCAAGCTGTTTGTTCGGTTCATTGGGCACGACCAGCCGGAGCGTATGCAGCAGGCGGACATCGCGAGATTTAGAAGCCTGCTATTCCAGCTTCCCAAGAACCATGGAAAATCTCCCAATGATCACGTCCTGCCCGTTGCCGAGCTCGTGGCCAGGGCGAAGTCACTCCCGTCAGAGAAAGTCGGCCTCTCTCCGACGACCCTCAATCGCTACATGACGCAGATGGGCAATATTGTCGATATCTGCAAGCATGCGGGATACCCGTTCGGCAACTTCGAGGGCGTGTCAGGGCTGCGCACCCGGAAGAGAGGCGATGTGCGTGATGAACGGGGACGGTTCAGGACAGAAGAACTCAAGACGCTTTTGGCACTCCCGGTGTGGAATGGCTCAGCCAGTCTGGGTGATCGGCTGGTTGAGGGTGACCACATTTTTCACGACGCCACTTACTGGGTACCGCTTTTGTCGATGTACAATGGCGGGCGCCGGGAGGAGAATTGTGGTCTCCTCATCGATGAGATCGAAAACGGAGATGAGCTTCCATGCTTCCGGTTTGAAAACAATCGACTTCGCGCGCTCAAAACACCCCAATCGAAGCGTCGTGTTCCCATCCACCCTGAACTCATTCGTCTCGGTTTCCTCGACTACGTTGAGGCGCTCCGCGACGCAGGGCATGAATTGCTGTTCCCGGAACTTCGGGCAGCCAATGGCGTGACGCCCATGGGTGACGTATTCGATGACAGTTGGCAAAAGATGCGGGCCGTTGCGCTACCAACCGCCAAGGAGGATGGCAAGGTCTTTCACTCCCTTCGGCACTGGTGCAATAATGAAATGAAGCAGCGCGGCATCCGTTCCGAGATCAGAAAGGACATCATCGGCCACGTGAACGGTGACATGAACGAGGGTCGCTACACCGATCCGGCACAATTGCAGGTGATGGCAGAGGCCATGGCCGTGCTTCCTACTCCGAGTGCAGAGCTTGCTGTCCATCCGATCCGGCTGATCGAGCAAGTGGTTACTCACAGGGGTCGCCCGTCCAGGGCCAGAAGACAGGCTGTTTGAAGCCTGTTTCCCGACGCCATCACGTGGATGATGGCGTCGGGATCGCGGCCTTGAAATGAGATCGGACGAGAGTTGCAACGCCTCTCGGTTCAGTAGAAATTCTCAACCAGCACCGCCTTCTCTTCCAAAACATCATGAAGCAGCCGGTCCATTGCGACGCGAAATGCAACGCCGTTGAACTGCCGATCGTCATGGTCCGGTCTGATCCACCATCGCCTTGTTAGTTCGATACCGAGAGCCTCGGCGAGCTGCCGGTCTCGGAGCTTATGAGACCCCCACTCAGGGATTCCGCGTGGGAAGACGGACCTCAGCTTTTCAACGATAGCCGCCTTGTAATCCCGAATACCGATGATCTCCTTCCACGGGTACACGCGTCCCGGCTTCAGTCGCGATCCGATGGGTGGAGGATAGAACTTCAATAGCTCCGGCGCCCTGAAACGAATATCTCGATAAACGAGATCCTCGCCTCTGTAGAGGCAGGCTCCTTCCTCGTCCGTGACCTTGAACTGACAGGTCGCCCAAAAACCCGCACTGATCTCAGGTCTCTCTGTCGGGGAGCCGGCTGGCGTTCCCAATGCCGGGACGTCTCCTGTCAAAAGGTGAAGTCGCAAGCCGGGAAAGAAATTGTCGACCGCGGGGAGATCGCGCGCTTCCCCATCGAAGTCGACATAGCTGATACCGAACTGCGCCTTGGTCAACTCGACCAGGTCATATCGCTGTTCGGCCTTGGGCGCTCTGGTTTTCAACTTCTGAGGGTCTTGAAGAAAGTTTGGGCGCCTTCTCCAGACCAGCACCTCGGCATACGAAGGGTGATAATGGCGATGGACGGCTTCTGCGCTCCGATTCTTGATCCAGGCTGCGGTCATTTCTATCGTCCAGAAGGTCATGTCGGCGGTGAGAGCGGTAATGTCCCTGAGCCGACTGGCAAGAGGTCCTACTCGTGCGGTCCTCGCTTCCGTTTCCGCCTGCTGCTTGGTCAGTTCGCCACAACGCACCCGTTCAATCAGCTCGTTTCTTTTTTTCGCGCGCTCCTTCAACCAATACTCTTCCGTCTCTTCATAGGGAGTAAGCCCGGCCTCTTCGTGCCACGACATGGACGGCACCGTGCTCATGGAACCGAAGTCAAAAGTCTTTGCGGGGCGTCTCACTGTCTCAACCTCCATTTCTTCCGGCGGAGATCACTTTACGGAGGCTGTAACTTACAAAGTCGAAACCCGCAGGGTTACCAAAGTGCAAAGGTTGGGATAGGCATGAAACCACTCATGATTGCAGTTAATCGAGAGCGCACCGCTTAGGTATAGTTTTGCAGAAGACACTGATTTTATCCATTGTTTTCAAAGAAAACTGTTCAGGGGAAGGGCTGGCTGTCAGGGCCGCTCACTGGCATCTTGGGGTCGAAGTCAAAACAGCGACGACGCCTCCTTCTGTCGCCAACCGATGAGGTTCCCATGCCTGACCATGTGATCAACGAAGTACTGCTACACGATGTGAAACTGAATGAATGCACGCGATTTCTGATCGACCGTGACGGTTGTCTGAGCTTCGATGTCCTTGTTCCCTTGCCCCTCAATCTGTGGGCAGGAGACTTCAACAACGAGCATCGGAAAGCTTTCCCCGGCATTCGAGGCGATGCCGCTCGCGAAATTTGGGGCACTGAGTGGGATGCGTACGGTAGCAAGACTGTTGAAGACACTGTAGCGGGCACACGTATTCGCTTTCAAACGGCATGGGATCATCCTCGCGGCTGGCTCTGTGCCTTGTTCAACACCTTGAAGTGCGACATCACCGCGAGCTGGCTGTGTGAGGGCGCCCGTATTGGCCACGTGGAAAACTACAAGGCTCAGGGAGCCTGGGGTACTCCCACCTGGGAATCGGCTGAGCTGGCTGATGACAGGGCCGAGTATTTGCACCTGTCTGAACTCCTCTATGGCGAACAGGTGCCGGACGATGCTGACGAAGGCGATTTTGCCGCCGACATGGATTCGGACTATCGCCGGGACCAGCCCGAGATCCGGCCGCCAGAAGGTCGCGGTCCTTCCTGAACCTTAGACGTCGTCCCGCTCGGTCCACGGCACGCCTGACCGGCATTCCAGTCAATCATGCTTCATTGTGACGCCACCGCTGCTCGGCGGCGTGGGGAGGAAGCACTGTCAATTGCTTCCGGCATCAAATCGAAGGGAGAATATGATGCGAAAGACCAAGGCTCAAGATTCCAAACCCAAGAAGACGCTTGCGGTGATGATCCCGCCTGAACACGAGCCGCTTCTGACCGAGGTCCATGAGGCGGTGAAGGCAATGGGACGCCGTACAACAGGACAGGCATTCGATCTGGGCTACCAGTTCGCTCGTGCCAAGGCCGTTCTTCCCGAAAAGATGTTTGGCCGCTGGATGAGCACGGTTTGTGGTTACACGCCACGCCAGGGCCGTAACTACGTCGCCATCCATGTGCATCTTCAGGAAAATCGGGCGCGGCTGGAAGGGTCGGCTGTATCGCCGACGGTGATGTTTGTCCTTGCCAGCGCAACGCCCGAGAAGATCGAAGAAGTCGTAACCTCAATCGAAAGTGGCCAGCGCTTGACGGTCGGCCAGGTGAAGGCACTGATCAAGACCGATCAGGAAGAGCGGGTTGAGACCAAGGCTGCTGTCGGCGGCGTGGTCGGGCTTCGCCGCGCAGCGGAGGCCAAGATGAAGGACGAGGTTGCGTTCTTTCTGCTGCTTGGCAAGCGCATCCTCAAGGCGGTCGAGGTGGCAGCAGATCTCATCGTCAGCGGGAAACATGTCTCCAAGAAAGCGCTCGCCGACAAGATCGAGGCTGATTGCTACAAGGCGGCCGCCCTCCTGCGCTCAGTGATTTACCCCAAACAGGTGGATGTCGAGCAGACCAGCGACCGTTTGGGGGACGACAACTTGCCCGCCGGTTGGGTCTCGGTTCCGGGCCTCTTTATCCGTCTCGGCGATGCACCCCGCTGGCCCGGCAAGGAAGAATTCCCTGCCTGGGTGACCGATACGGTTCTGCCGACACTGCGCTTCGTCGTTCTTGGTGATGCGCTACCTGTCACGGAGACCGCCGTACCCGGGACACCTGCCGAGGCGGGTGAGCATGAAAGTCGTCTCGCACTGGAAAGTGTCCCGCCACTTGACCTGACGGAAGCAGAGAACCTGCATCATGCTTGCGATGACGCGCCCTCGTCGGACAGCGATGTACACGCTGGCGACGCAGTGCCGGTGCTGCCCAAGACGCGTGCGAAAACTGCAGGCGCGGTTCCTGTCTAGGTCCACTTTGACGATCTCGCTGGTGCGTCGGCACCGGCGAGCTTCGCTCATGGCAAACCTCATCCATAAGGTAGGATGCAGGATGCTGTCTGTTGAACTCGGCACAAGGTTTGGGCACCTTCATCGAAATCAGGGTAAATCGAGGCACATCATCTCGATTTACCCTGATGCGATTCCGATATCTCAAACGCCGATTCCTGCACCTATGAAACCGATTCTAGCACAAACGGCGTTTGCAAACTGGCGAAGTCATTCTTTGCGCTCGCAGATAACCGGAGACGACGATGGCTAGAAAGCCGAAGAAAGAACGCAATGCCGAGCAGGTGGTCCGGCAGAAACGGGTGAGGGATGCGGCTCGAAATAAGCGCCGCCCGTCGCGAGACGACATTGCCCGGATGTTCTTGTGGCAGATGATTGTGGGTGTTGAGGGAAAACGAAGGGATGCCCGCGCGGTGCTCGACAAGATCCGCGACGAAATCGTCGGCGGTCTGGAGCAACAGGGCTATGATGTCAGGGAGAGCGAAGACGTGTTTGAGGCCCTTGTGAACAAATACTCCGATGGCCTGAATCCGTTTCGGCCAAAGCGGCACCTCAACACGGAAGACGGGTCGTCTTCGACCCAGTGAGCGGACTTTTCCAGATCCGTGCTCACGCATGCCTGTCCTCGTTGACTGCACCATCCTTGTGCAAACCACGTACCTATTATCCCTGTATTCCCCCCGTTACTCCTCATAACGGCGTTTGCACAGGAATCGATTTTGCCCAGTGGCAGACGCGTTTCCTCCGTCGGGCAGATAACTTCTCACTCACTTCCGCTAGGACATCGCGGATGCGGAAATAATTTCCGCATCCGCGATGTCCTAGCGATCTGGACCGACCGCATCCAGAATGAGCGCGCGCAACTCGTCGCCCGCCAGCACCCCGACCGCATTTAGCCTCTTGGCGATGGTCATGTGAACCTCGCGGTGTCTCTCGATCAGCTCTGTTGCCATCGTCTCTGCAGCAACAAGCCTTCCATTCACCCGCTCGGCCAGACGGCTGTCTATGGCGAGTTCATGCGATGCCGTCGCCGCAGATCGATAGAGCAGCGGCTGGTGACTGGAAAAGCCAAGTCGTGTCTCCGCGGCAAGCGCCATGTCCGTTGCCCGCGCCAGATCGCTTTCGGGGCCGCCACCGGCCCCGGCAAGAACGTCGCCCACCACTAGTCGTTCTGCGACCCGACCAGCCAGGATCGCGGCAATGGAAACCTGCAGCCAAGCCTCCGTCTCGGGCAGATGACCGTTCGCCACTGTCGCGACCATGCCAATGCCATGCTGACCCACGCTTGCAGTCTCCACCTCCGCAACTCCAGTCAACGTGTAGACCAGGGCGTGACCTGCCTCATGCACACTGGCTCGCCAACTAAGCTCTTCGGACATCAGTGTATGTCCTTGCCGTAGAGCCACTTCGAGGTCGTTCCATGCCATCGCGCGTCCCTCGCGCCGCAGCATGCGCCGCACTTCTTTGACCAATCGCTCGATATCGGCGCCGGTTCGGCCGGAGGCCAGCAGCGCCAATGGGCGCAAACCCGCGAGATTGGCAAAAGGATCAGTTTTCATCATGGCCAGGGCCTTTCTCGGACTGAGGTTTGTTGAGTGGCTTTCGCCGCACGAGCGGCACGCTGTCGATCGCCGGCCGCGGGCGCAGACGCGGCAAGACCGCTGGCGCAGGTGCCGATTGAAGCACTGCGTGCAGATCGGGCCCGAGGTGACGTCCGAGTATGCCAATCAGCGCGTCTGTGTCCGGTAGAGGGATCGGTACATGGGTCTCCAGGCGTCCCGAGCGCAGAAGTGCGGGGTCGATCCTCTCTGGCAGGTTGCTCGCTCCGACCACGATGACACCCTCAGATTTCGATGTGCCATCCAGCAGCTCGAGCATCCGGTTGATCAGGGACGTCCAGTAGTCGTCATGGCTCCTGCCGGTGGAGGTCTGCCGTCTGCCGATATTGTCGATCTCGTCGATGAACAGGATCGCTGGCGCTCTGTCTGCGGCAAATGAGAATGCTGCCGACATAGCTTGCAGGACGTCACCGAGATATCCGGGCTCGAGCCAATGCGCGACCGAGGTGGCGAGCAGTGGCACCTGCAGTGTGTTGCACAGCGCACGGGCGAACATCGTCTTGCCGGTGCCGGGCGGCCCTGACAGCAGAAGTTTTGTGCTCATCTCGTCCCACCGAAGGCGGCCGGACTTCCAGAGCGAAAGATCGGTCTTGAGATCCAGGGCCCAGTCGAGCGCCGCGCCGTAGCCGGACAGAGTTTCCACCAACAGCAACCTATCTTTCGCGATCGGGTCTGCGGCTTCATCCTCATTGGCATTGCCCCCGATAGGCAATGCTGCCGGCTCGATAACCTCGAAGCCGATGCTGGGCTCCTTCTTCTTCTCCTTGCCCCGTCCGGTTCCAGACTGGTGCTTCTTGCCGTCGAAATCCTTGTCGCTCGACTTGTCTCTGCCGCCGCCTTCTGCGGCAAGATGCTCGGCGAGCATTGTCATGACCGACAGTGTTTGTTCGACACTGCGTTCGGGACGAACAGCGAGCGCGATATCATCGAGCGACAGAGTGTCAGGATCGAAGTCCATCCTGTCCATCACCATCAGGCTGTGGCTTGGAGCAATGCCGGTGCAGATCAGCAACAGCTCAGCGATCATGGGGCGGTCGAAGCCGGTGCACTCCAGAACGAGATCCGCGGTCTCGGTGACGACTGGCGTCAGGGCGGACCGAGTCTCGTCGACAAGGATGATGGGGACTGGCTCCTCAATCAGCGCCTGGCGAAACTGGCGGCGCACGATTTTCTCGCCGGTTCCATCTACGGCCAATCCGGACAGCGTCCTGAGCCTGCGCTGGTCGGGGACAGTTGACTGTTTGAAACGGCCGGACAGCGGCGTGACGCGCAACAGATCGTCGAGTGACGTGCTGAATGGCAGGAGCAATCCATCCTCTAGCATCACGCCAAAGCACTGCTCGAAACGGGCGACAGGCGCCTTCAGCAGGACGAATGGCGCCGGAGCACGCAAGGCGCTCGCCAATGGGCCGAAGGTCGGCAGGCTGGTGCCAATCGCTCGCGCCACCAGAAGCGCCACGGCCACATGAATCGGGTTCGGCGGCGGTATGTGTTCGCGCATAAGGGCCGCGATGTAGGGAAAGTCGATAGCGGTTACGGACCCTGATCCACGATCCGCACCGGCCTGACGAACGTTTCGCCGTTTGCCGTTCGGCCTCTGGCCCGACAACGCCGGAGTGGCGCGATCGAAGACCACACTTCCGTCGGCGGGATCTCCTTCCGATGAGCTGAAATCGAAGGATGAACCCGCCTGTTGTCGCGGCGCAGCATGCGCACGCAGCAATCTGCCGACGACCTGCCAATCGCGCCGAGGATGGCCCGAGAGAACCTGCCGGGCACGGTCGGTCAACAGCCAGGCCGACTTGATCCGCTTATTGCCGCCGATAAAGGCGGATGTCAGCAACCCGGCGCGTTCCGCTTTATCGTAGGCGGTCATCATGGCGCTGTGCCGAAGCCGCTTCAGGAGATGACGCGTTACACGATCCGTAAGCGTCTCCATCATGCGTCCTCCCCGGAATGGGCGGCGCGGAAGCGGCTGTTTCCGCTCAGCCAGTCGTGGACCGTGCGGCAGGTGGGGTCCCCCTTGTCGCAGAGGTCGACCAGCCAGCACCGCAACTGCGGTGGCAGGCTGTCAAGACGAGATCCCTTGCTGCGGGCAAAGCCGATCGACACACGAACGATGGCTGCGACATGCGCGGCATGATCCTCGCCATGAATGTTGTCATTGCTGGTGCGCGTGAAGAAGGCCGGACCGGCACATGATTGCACCGGGGGAGCGGGGATCGGAGCTAGCACCCGAGAGATCGGGAAGCGGATGATGTTGGAAGTCACTGGCGTCATGGCAGACGTCTCCTCATCGCCTGTCCGGTGGGCAGGCGTCAAAACAGATCAACAAGGGAAGAATGAAGGGAGCGGCGAAGCTACGCGCCGATGGCGCGTGGCGCACGCGCAAAGCCGATCGAAACCGGAGGTCGTGTGAAGTGTTTCGCACCCGGTCCGCGGGGATCATCATCACCGCTTGCCGGCGCGGGGGCTTCCCCGGCATTGCCGCCTGCATTCGGGTGTACGGCCTCCCGCGCCCGTTTGGCCAACGCCTGGCCAGCCAGCGCGGTGGACCAATTCTCTTCGACCCGGCGCTGGAAGAGTTCGCGCAGTTGCGCCATGGCAGAACCGGCGCCGGTGACCTCGAGCAGGTGGTCGAGATGTGACAACGGCCAGACTCCACCGGCGATATCCGCTCGCTGGTTTGCCGCATTGAGAATGACGACGCGCACCTCTCTCGCGTGAAGACGCCGATGCTCCTTGTAGAGCAGATCGGGAACAACCAGCGCCGCCGCCAGCATGCGGTGCTTCAGGTCCGCGATCCGCGATAGCTCGTAGGAACCCAGGCTGCGTTTGACATCGACAAGATGCGCCACTTCCGTACGCTTGTTGAGGAGAAGCAGATCGGGCGTATAACTCCTGCGCCCGCCGCTATCGGCGTCGAGACTGAGCGAGCGGTAAAGTGCTGGATCATTCATCTCGACGAGCTCGCTTGCCGCTTTGGTTACCGGCAGCCTGAGGTTCTGGGTCAGAACGATCAGATCGGAATTGACACCGGCGACGAGGCTGATGCCGCGCTCCAGCAATTTGCCTTCTGCGACAGGGACGGCCCGAAGCGCGGATGTCACCTCGGCGAGCCCTGCCTCGAGTGCGCGGCCGAGCATGTCGCGCGACATGCCCGATACGATGACGTCGTCAACGAGCGCCTCAAGCGATGGCAACAGCGCTGCAATATCGATTTCATGCGGGTAGAATGGCGCCGTTGCGCCAGAATCAAAGCTCTTGGTCACTATCTCTCTCCTGTCGAGGGTCGGGATCGACGGCGCAGCAGCGCACAGGCTCGCATCGCGAGAATGCGTCCGGATCGGTCAGCACTGCGCGGTCGATCGGTGTTCCGGTTTCGCTTAACTGCGGTCGATCAGGAACGGCAGGAGCCGCATTTCGGCATGGAGAGGAAGAGAAGATGCTTCCACGCGGGAAGCGAAGCATTTATGGGTCGGCATAGCCGGTGACCTTTCGAGTGAAGGTTTCTGGTCAGGCCCTCGTTTGGTGTTCCAGCACCGGCGGGGGCCGCTAAGTGTCTGCAGATGTTTCGATTTCTGCGGACATGGTCTACATAGCCCGGAGAAGCCGTTCCGGCAAGGAATAAGAACGCATCCGGAACAAAGTGCTCCGGTATGGTTAATGCGAGGCACGTGGCTATATCTCAATCAGTTCTTTGTCGCGGGACCTCCTTTGGAGTGGGGAATGTGCGGCCACACCACTCCGCTCCTCCAGTCCGCCTGTGCATCACAGGCCATCAAACAGTATAGATTGCTGCGTCGAACCACCCTAACCCGAGGCTAGCATGGCTGCCTGCATTGCAATGTTGCGCAAGTGCGATCGCCTTCGCCAAAGCTGACATGCGCCCGTTCAGTTGAAGGTTGCCGAGATAACCAGCCATGTGGATGGGGTCGTGGCCTCGGTTCTTCGAATGGCGTACCCAGCTGTAAGGCATCAACTCGTGAGTACCCATCGTGATCTCCTCGATTTCGCGCTGGAGACAGCCATCGTCCGGTTGCAGATCCAGAGCCATCCATGGCGCCAGGGCAGAAAGACGGCGCGGAATTGCGCGCAGGATAGAACGTGGATCGCTGGCGAGATTTGACCTGTGACGCACCGAGAAGGGAGAGCGTAGTGCAAGGACGATGCTCGACGCCCTTTCTGGAAGCTCGACGAATGACGTCTCCTCTACAGTCACTTCATGTATCTCGGCAGGCACGCGCAGCGGTCGTGATCCGCCGAGCGATATGCCTTCGGACAGGACAGACTGCATGGCTGAAGAGGCAGCCTGTGTGAACCAACGCGCCAGTCCGAACAGCCGGACCTCGACAATCATGCTGTTCCGCTCGACCCAACCACGGATGACGATTGGCTTCTGGCGCTCGTTGCCATTGGTATCGATGCCTATGCCGCGAAAAAGAACCTCATGGGGAAGGGGGGATGCCAACCCCCGCCAGTTCGTTTTGGCAGGCTGGTTCTTGATGGCCTGACCGAAAGCGCCACGGAGCCGCACCGAAAACTCCGGATATTCCTCCAGCCCATGCGGTCGGGTGCAGGTGATGCGGATCGTCGTCATCTCCCACATGGCCGCGAGGTCATCAATGTCAGCCTTGATGGGAGCATGATCGAGAAGCTCTGCCAGATGGACAAGCGCGTCTTCGGGTGTGTCGGAGAATATCGGCATGTCTCACAAAAGCCAGAAGTCGGCAGCCTCGCCAAGCGGGGGGCCTCCGTGGTGGAAGCTGGCCTGCCGTCCTGCCTCTGTCAGACAGTAAACCCTCAGGCTGTCGTCCGGCCCCAGCAATCCTGCTGCTCGCCCGGCCAGCCTGTCAGCCTTCTCGCGCGTCATCCGGCCTTCATATACGCTCCCTTGAACCCGTGTCATGTGTTCCAGCAGCATGTCGGCAAGCCGGCTACGGACCTGGTTGCGGCTGACATCATAGGTGAAGACATAGAGGTGGTCCGGTCGCGCCATCAGTAGTCCATTCGGTAGGTGCGGTAGCCTTCTCCTGAGACGAAAGCCTCGCCAAGACGTGCGGCCTGTCTGCCGATCATGCCACGCCATGTGGTGCTGTCTCCACTGAGTGGGTCGCGGATCGCGCGCTGCATCTGCAATTCGTACCCTCGGATGACGGCAGCCTGACCTGCGCGCGCCAGCCGGTATCCGTTGGCACCATCCGTAAAGCTTGCTAGGTCGAGCGCCTTTCGTGCAAGAAGCTGCATGGCACAGCCCTCAACGAGAGGCGCACGGAATTCTTCGGCCAGATCATAGGACAGGGCATCCTCGCCGTCGGCGCTCGCATGAAGTATGCCATAGCCACCATGCAGGCCTTCGCGTTCCAGCGAAGAGGCACAGTCGCGGAGCAGCATCGAGGATAGCATGTCCGTAATGATATTGAATGGATCGAGCCCGACCCGCCGTCGCCGTTTCCCACCAAATAGTTGCGGGTCGTTGACCAAGATGCCGAGGGCGGGCCAATACAGTGCAGCGGCCTCGCCCTCGTGGCCCATCGCTTCCTCGACGCCGAACAGGCCGCGCTCCATGAACTGGACGAGTCGCGCCATGCGGGTGAAAACGGGGTCCAGTGCGGTGAGGGACGATTTCCGATCAAGGCGCTTCAAAAGCGCACGTTGATTGAAAATCTTGCCGGCAACGATGGCACGCGCCAGTTCCGCGCGCCGCTCCAGATCCAGCACGTTCGCCGCTTGGGCCATGTGCAGCCTTGCCGCCCCCCGCGCCGGCCCGCCCCAGCGACCGATGGTCTCGCCAAACCCGTTCACCCGCACGATTTCCGTGTCGGTCGCAGCCGCCAGATCGAACGCCGTCATGCTGGCACCGGCGTCATGACCGATTTCTATGCGGTCAACGCGTGTCGCAGGAAGGTTGATCAGCAGTTCGCCCTCGCTGCTCGTCACTCGGAAATGCGTACATTTGGCGTCCAGCAAGCGGCCCGGCTCCAGCACGTAGAGCACGCGACGCACCGTGGCATAGCGTCCGCGCGGCAGCAGCTTGTCGTCCTGTCCAATAGCGGATGTGGCCTCCGTGCCGGGCGTCGTGTCCGCGGGGTCAACCGTCGCCAGCCGGAATGCATCTTCGGGAGGCGTATCGTCGAGCACGGTTTCCTTCATCACCATGGACCGCACCAGCACATGGCCAAGATAGCGGAATCCCTGATCGAAGCTCGCCAGCTGCGTCTTTGCGTCGTTCAGCTCTAGCCCAAGTTCGGCCAGGATGTCACGTGTATCGGCAAGTGCCTTTCCCGCATGTTCGGCGGTACGGGCCAATATCACGAAATCATCGGCATAACGCACGATGCGTGCATGGCGCCCGTCCATCGCCTCGTCCAATGCGTCGAGATACAAATTGGCCAGGAGCGGTGAAAGCGGTGAACCCTGGGGAATGCCGCGCTCGGCCGGCGAAAAATGCTCAAGCCAGAGCGCAATCAGGTCGCAAAGGCGCGAGTCCTCCAGATGCCGATCGAGCAGCGACAGCAGCCGTTCGTGACGCACGCTTTCGAAATAGCGGGTAATGTCGGCATCCACCACATGGGTGAAACCTTGTTTACGCAAGCCTGCAACCCGCGAGATTGCCTTTGCTACGGAGCGGCCGGGCCGATAGGCAAAGGAGCTGTCCTCGAATTCCGGCTCCAGCCGTGGCGTCAGAACCAGGGCAACAGCTCCTTGAGCGATGCGGTCGGCAATGCAGGGAATATCCAGCGGACGCTCGCCGCCCGAGCGCTTGGGCACCATGACCCGTCGGTAAGGTCCGGGCCGATAACCTGCACTGCGCAAGCTGTGTGACAGGCGTGATATATTGTTTTGTGCGCGCGCCGCAAAACCTGTGACGGTAACACGGTCTCCCCCGGCAGCACCGCCGTTTTCCTCAACCTTCAGCCACGCCTTCCAAAGGGTCGCGAAAGTCGTCGCTGCGAGGAACAGTCCGTCGCCGCCCTGTGATTTCTCAACCGATGCAGACTCCGTAGGAGGCATGGCTTTTTTCCTCTTTTTTCCACTGATCCAGTCTTAAGAAGAAAGTTCAAGGTTTTGCCAGGTTAACAGTGGAAAGATATCGCAATTTCTCTAACTTGACAATTTCTTGCAAAGAGGCTCAGATCGGCCGTGTTCCGCTGGAACGCGTCCTGAAACAGAGAGACAGAGTGAAAGCGATAGCAATAGCAGATCGGCCGTGTTCCGCTGGAACGCGTCCTGAAACCTTTCTTGATGGTGCCGGTTGCCCAGCTGCCAGATCGGCCGTGTTCCGCTGGAACGCGTCCTGAAACGCCCAGGCATTGCCGCAAGGGCTGCGGTGACAGATCGGCCGTGTTCCGCTGGAACGCGTCCTGAAACTCTTCATCCAGGATTGCAGGGCGCTTCATGGCAGATCGGCCGTGTTCCGCTGGAACGCGTCCTGAAACAGCGCCGCCCTCAGCCTTTCGTTCTCGGAGCAGATCAGCCGTGTTCCGTTGGAACGCGTCGTGAGAATCGCTCTGTATTTCGTGACCTTCCAGGACGGTCAGCGCTCCCTGAAGCTCATCCTTTTTGTCTGATACTATGTTTTGACATCCGTAAGTTTAGTCGCCTTGTTTGCTCGGATTTCCTGTAAAAATCTCTTTACGGAATTCTGCGGCTCTGCAATCTTCTGTTGCGCGGCAGGGGCCGCTGGGGGGGGGGGAAGGGTGCGGCTTGTGCTGATCGAGACGCTTGGCAATCAGGCGCATGTGTTTTCCTCCAATCGCCTGCGCGAAATGATGGGCGCTTCCGAACATATCCGTAAGCTCGGCGCAGACTGGGTACGTGGCGCCTGCAAGGGGCTGGAGGCAAGGCCGGTGCTTGCAACCTCCGGCAAGGCCATGGTCCTGGTCGCTGACAAGGATAGCGCTGACACTCTTGTTACCCGCGTCGTGACCGCAGCCTTTCGCAAGGCTCCAGGGCTTGCCGTCATGGGCGCGCATGTGGAGATTGACGTCCAGGCAAGCGCCAGAGAGTTTCATGGCGGCGTAACGGCCGTCCATCGTGAACTGGGGCGCCTGCGAGGGCTTCATCCTCCAGCGCAGGCTCATCTCGCGCGGCTGCCGTTTGCCGAGGACTGCCACTCAACCGGACAAGGCGCTGCAGGTTTTGATCCGCATGATCCAGCGTCAGCCGGTGGTCTCTTGCCATATTCCGCCGCCACCCTGGCCAAGCGGATCATGCGACCGGATGCGATCGCCAACCTCAACCGTGTGCTTGGGCTGAAGCCGGAAGACCTCCACCTTTATGACCAGCGCCGTGCACGCAATCCTGACGAGCGGGATGGATTGGACGATTTCGACGCCGCCTGGCGCGCGGTCGTCCATGCCGATGGCAACGGAATGGGTGAGGTCTTCCTGCGCTTCGGCGAATGTGTCGCCGCTGCCGGTGGCAAAACAGCCGACGACTATATCGACGCCTATCAGGCCTTCTCCCAGGCGCTCGACGGCGCCAATTCGAAAGCGGTGAAGGCGGCAACACAAGAGACCTGGAAGCAATTTTTCGATCGAACTGAGGTCGATCCGCGACGGGTGCCGATGAAGCCCGTGGTTCTGGCCGGCGATGACCTGACCGTCATCTGCGATGGCGCTAGGGCGATTGACTTCACCCAGCGCTTCGTGGAGGGGTTCCGTCGGGAGACGGCAGGTTCTGACGCAATCCGTCGCATCATGGCGGCGGCGGAAGGCCTGTTTGCGGAGGAGGCGGGCCGAGCACCTCGCCCCTTCGAAGGCATCACTTCGGGTGCCGGCATTGCCATCGTGAAACCGCATCATCCGTTCCATAGGGCCTATGAACTGGCTGAATCCCTTGCGAAATCAGCCAAGGGGCTACCGAAACGCCTTAATCTGTCCGCGCTGGATTTCCATGTCGCCTATGACGGCGCGAGCGATCTCGACGAGATACGGCAGGAACGCGACACGCATGTTTGCCTGTTTGCCGGACCCTATCTGACGGGTGAGCCGAGTACCGATGAGCCCGCCTTTCGAACCGTCGCGCAACTGGTCGATCTTGTCGAGGGCTTTGGCAATCCGGTTCGAGCCGAGGCCCTTTCGGAGCCGGCGGGCGAGGAGGAACATGCCCGCATTCCGGCATCGCAACTGCATGCGCTTCGCGATGCCGTCAGCCTCGGCGAGGGCGTTGCCAATGCGGCGGTTGCGCGCATTCAGTCACGTTACAGCAGTGCATTCGAACATCTGCCCGGCATAGCGCCCCTCTTCCTGGCAGGTCTCGACGGTGGTCCGCCTCGCACCATGCTTCTCGATGCCATGGTTCTCGCCGATGTCGTTGCGTCTGACCGCGTATCTGGCGAAACGGGGCAGGAGGAAGCCGACTGATGAGCACCACAACCCCGCTCTGGCTGCATATCTCCACACTCTCTGATTGGGCAATCGGCACCGGCAAGGGCCGTTACGCATCGCTGGACAGCATGGTTGCGCGTGATGCGCAAGACCTTCCGTATATTCCAGCCTCGACGCTGAAGGGGATGCTGCGGGATGCAAGTGAACAGGCAGCCCTTGCTCTTGACGATGGCCGGGCTGGCAACTGGACCGCATTTGTCGATCGCCTTTTCGGTTCCCAGCCTGTCGTGGAGGCGAAAGTTGCGCGAACGGATTACGAGGCGCCGACGGGCGGTATTCTCAGGTTTGGCGCCGCGCAACTGGGTGTCGGGCCGGACGGCGAGGCGTCCATTCTGCGTCAACACCTGTCGAGGCCGGGTCGCGCCTCAGGCCAGTTGCGTCAGGCGCTGACCTTCGTTAAGCCCGGGGTAGCGATTGACCGCATGAGCGGGACGGCAAAGACCGATATGCTGCGTTTCGAGGAGGTCGCCCGCCAGAAGCTGACGCTACTGGCACACCTTGATCTGGAACTGTCGGGTCGAGATGCGGAAACCGCCACCGCCTTCCTTCAGGCTGCCTGCTTTCTGATGGATCGGATCGGCGCGAAGCGCCGGCGCGGTCTTGGCCATATCGAGGCGGTTTTGCTGCCCAGGTCGGTGTCCGCCACCAATCTGGATGTCAGCAACCTTCGAAAGGATGCGGCGAAGCTTCTGTCTGCTGTATCCGGTCCGCCGTCTCCCAGTGCATCTCCCAAAGGCACGGCCTCAGTGCCGCCAGATGTCGTGGCCGCCGGCCCGGATGCAAGCCTGGTCGCTACTTATTCGCTGCTAACGCCTGTGCTCGCTGCAAGTTCGGTGGAGGGCAATGTTGTCGTCAGCCTTGATCACTTGCCGGGTTCGATGCTTTTGCCTGCCATCAAGCGCGCGCTGACTGCAAGGACTGGTAAAACTCTGGATGAGGCAATCCTGACAGGATGCTTCAGTGTATCGACTGCCCTGCCCATGCAGCACGGAGAGTGTGGCCTTGTTGCTCCGACCTGTTTTGAGAGGTTGAAATCCACCCCCCCCACTGGCGTGCAGGATAAGCTCTTCAATATCCTGGACGCTGAGGGGACCCAGACTTCACCACAGAAGAAGGGGCTGGGTGGCGGCTATTTGCGCATCGCGGGCAATGTCGCAAGATCCTCAAAGGTGAGCCGGAGCCTGTTCACGCACAATTCCATCGACGATGAAGCGCAGCGACCCGACGCCAGTATTGGCGGCGTATATGTCTATGAGGCGCTTTCAGCAGGCAACGAGTTTCAAGGTCATGTGCGGCTGCCATCGGATATCGCGAAAAATGCGGCCGGCAGCTATGAGATTTCGGTCGGCCGCGCAAAGACTGCAGGATATGGCCGCATAAGGGTAACGCTTGCACCTGCCGAGACGACGCGTCACACGGTGCAAGGCAACACCATTCGGATTTACCTTGCCAGTGACGCGGTCTGTCACGGCCGCTTCGGCCAGCCGGAGACGAGCGCCGACGCGCTCGCGCTCGCCATAGGCGAGGCGGCAGGCATGAAATCCGGACAGGTCAGGATCGAGAGCGCAGTGCTCAAGGCCAAAACCATCCAGTCATGGTCCGTGGCCGGTGGCCTTCCCCGCCCCACCATCATTGCCATTGCCGCCGGGTCCGTCGCTTGTGTGGAGTTCCGCAGCGAAGCGGATGCACAGGCTTTTGCAGACGTTGCAGTCAAGGGGATCGGCGAACGACGGGCGGAAGGTTTTGGCCAGATCAGGATCAATCCCTCATGGTTGCTGAAGGGGGGCGCGCCGGCGATGGCCGATGGCAATGATGGTGGTGTCCAGAAGGCTTCGGCGCTGCCTGTGCTCAAGCCAAGCGATACGGATTATCGAATGGCTGGATTCATTGAAGATGCCGCATGGCGCGCATATGTCGTAGACGCGGTCGAGGCGCTGGTGGCGGATGAGGAATCCTTCAAGAAGGTGTTCGGTTTTGTGTGTGGCTCGGATGAAAAGCAGTCGAACGGCACGCCTTCAGCCTCACAGCTCGGCAGCCTGAAAGCGGCGATCGTTGCCGCTGGCGATGCGGGTTCGGCGGACGCGATCCGGGGCTTCTTGACGCGACCAGCCGGTAGTTCCACTGCTGCACCATCTGCCGAGATGGAAAAGAAACTCGGAAGACCGTTTACACGAGCACTTTGGGGCATTGCCACGAAAACGAACGAGACGGTCTTTCCTGCGCTGTTACATGCGATGCCCGCTCCACCGGCATGTATCACTGCTATTGATTCGAAGACCGTCTTTTCGAGAGTGTCCGGCTTCGCAGTCTCTGCACTCGTTCTTGCCGGTATCCAGATGCATGGACGTAGACGCGCAAGGACAGGTCAGAGCGAGGAGGTTTTCTGATGGCGCGTGCAATAGTCGAGAGGCTTGTCCTCGAAGGGGCCCTCGTTCTGACATCACCGCTCTCTGTCGGGGGAGGGGAAGAAACTTGGATCTGCGATGTGCCCGTAGCGCTCAATGGAGCGGGCGATGTTGTCATCCCAGGGACATCGATCGCGGGCGCGTTGCGGTCTTGGTTTGATGGCGGTGTCGAGCGGAAGGACGATGCCTTCCGTACTGTCTGGGGCTTCATCAAGGATGACAGTTCCGGTGGTGCAAGTCACTTGGTCTTCCATGATGCAGTGATGGAAAGCGGAATCCTCGAGATGCGGGACCATGTCGGGATCGACCGGGTCGAGGGGCGGGCTGCGGACAACATTAAGTTTGATCGTCAATCGGTCGCGAGGGGAGCCCGATTCCGATTTCGATTGAGCGCGGACGTTCCTGCGAATGAGATAGGTGAGCGGGTAAAAGACGCCATGCTCCATATCCGCGACATTCTAAGCGCCGGAACGATCCACCTTGGCGGGGCAACCACTCGTGGCTATGGGGCTGTGAAGCTGGAGGGCGCAACGCTCGGCAGCATCTCGCTGCGCAACCGGGCAGAGTTTCTCGCAGCCCTTGCGGGTTCTGTCGCCCAGGTCAACGATCTCGCGCCGGCTCAACCCGTTGAAAGCCGGGCCCGGCTCGTCATTCGAATTCGTTGGACCGCGGTCGGTCCGGTCATGATAAAGGCGAGTGAAGAGGGTCTGGAAATCAAGATCGTGCCGTTGACGACGGAGGTGGATGGCAAGCAGATCCCGATCATTCCCGGCTCATCGATCAAGGGGGTGATGCGCGCGATGGCCGAGCGCATTATGGCCACGGTGTGCAAGATTGATCAGCCCACGGGTTCAGGAGGGCTTCGGTTTCGCCAGATGATGGGCGAGGACTTCAAATCCAGTGACCGGTTGGTCACCGCGCTGTTCGGGGCGGCTAGCGAGGATGCAGAACCCGGGCAGACAGTTCGCCGCAGAGGCAAGGCAGCCCTGGGTTTTTCCGATGCTCGGGCGAAGGAATCAGGGATACCGTCCAAAACATGGCGACAAGTGACTGATGAGATGGGGGGCATCAAATCGCTCCGCGAACATGGGCGTCGTGAAATGCATGTCGCAATCGATCGGTTCACGGCTGCCCCGGCGGACGGGAAGCTGTTCTCAAGCCTTTCTCTTATCGGCATGCAATATACGGACATGAAAATCGAGTTGTCTCCGGAGCGGCTGTCGGTCCTTGACGCGAAGGAGCAGGCAGCGGCCTTGGCGCTACTGTTGCTGGTTCTGCGCGAAATGGCCGATGGGCAGGTGCCTATTGGATCCGGGTCGACCCGTGGGCATGGGATGATTTCCGTGGACGGGTTGTCGTTTTCTCTGGAAGGAAGCACGGACAATGCCGCCATTGCCGAGCTTGCTGGATTGGCTTGGGAAGACTTCCTGAAGTTCGTCGACGGTCAGGATATGTCCTCGCGGATCAACGCCATTGTCAAGGGCTGGAGAGACTACATCAATCCGGTAAGGGATGTGGCATGACGAGCACGCTGCGTATTTCCAAATCGATCTCGGATCTGGGTCTGGCCGATGCAGTGAAGAGCATTTTCGGCGAGAGCGAGACGACGGCGCTTCTTTACGGCTCCGGGACCATCTGCATCGGCGTGAGCTGTGGCGCCGAATTCGTGAGCGACAGGACGACGGTCGACCTGTCGGACATCTATCAGGCAGACGTCTTTGTCGGGCCGATGACACTTAACTGGCGACGCACGGCAGGCCAGAGCGGCACCGCCGTTCTCCTGAGCCATGGCGAAACGCCCGCACAGGAAGCGGTTTCTGGCTGGAACGCCGCCGACAGCGTGGACCATGCTTTCTGCATCGACCAGCAGCACCTCATCTGGGGCAAGCCGGATGTACGGGATGGACGCTGGACCCGGCTGAGTGCCGCGCGCATTGGCGGGCTGCATGTTCCGCTATCGGTGCCGAGTGAGCACAAGGCAATCGTGCGTTCCAAGGCATGGTTCCGTCCGCTGCCGGAAGCCTGCGGCAATCCGCAGTTCGTTGGGCATAGCTGGGGGCCGTTCGACGTGATCGCCATGCAGGCAAAGGGGAGCGCGTGATATGGCCGTCTGGATCAGCGGGACCATTTTGGACGATGAGGGCGATCTCTATTTTATCGCTGAATCCGGTCAATCTTTCAAGATCAGCGGTCGGGCAGAAGATGCCTACAACGTTGTTCGGGGCAATCCGGCCTTGAAGGATGGACTTCGGCTGGAGGCTAGCGTGAATGATCGCGATGCAAAGCTGGAAGCTTTGCGCGTACCAGCCCCGGCGGGGCCTCACCTAAAGCGTGGTGATTTTCACAACCCCTATAATTTCATTCCCGCCCCGCCCTTCAAGCCTGATCCGGCCCCGGCCAGCGCCGCATCCGGCATGCCAGCCGGGGGATTGGAGCAGGGACCTCCGGCGGGTCACCATCGTTGGCATGAAGATCGCTATTCCGGCCGCATCCATCTCGAGATTGAGGCGGTCACCCCGCTGCTTATCCCCGATCCGCATCCTGAAGCCGCGGCCAGGGATCACAAGATCTTCCGGACGCTTCGGGATGGCGAGGGCAAGCCGGTCATGCCGGTGACCTCCCTGAAGGGAGCACTACGAAGCGCTTATGAGGCGATCACCAATTCCCGCATGGGCGTGATGGATGGAGAAGATCGGCTTGCCTATCGCGAGCCCACGGATGCTGCTCTGAAGAAGGTTCCCTGCCGTCTTGAGGAGATACGCGCCGATGGCACGGCGACATTTGCTCTCTACGACGACAGGTCGGGCAAGGGCCATTTCGGCATGGCGTGGTTTCCGGTCGACAAAAGGTCGGACAGTGAGCTGGTACTGGCGCACCGCAACCATTTGGGCGCAGCAAAAGCCATGATCGCACCTGTCAGGTTCGATGTGAAAAACGGCAAGACCGGTGCCACAAAGGAAAGTCTGCCGATCTATTCCGTCCTGGATTTTCAGTTCGAAAACGGTCGAGACAGGCACCCCAGGCCGGCGAGATCCTTCTCCGCGAAACTGTCTCCCAAAACAAAGGATATCGAACACCACTACACACCGAACGGCACGCCTTTCCCTGCGACAGGCTATCTCTTGGCATCTAATGTTCGAAATTTCAGTTCCCATCACGACGAGCGCTTCTTTTTCGTCCGTGATGATGACGTATCCAGAGAGGCGTTTGAGGACAACAAGCTGCACGTCTCGCGCGAAGAATTCAGGCGCCTTGACGTGGAGTGGAGCAACCTGATCCGCAATGCGCGGGCGCAAAACGAAAAAGCCATGCGGAAGGAGCGCCCGAGCGCGACAGGCAAGCACTCGCGCCATCTTTATGATGAGCCGCCGGAACGCGATGGGACCAGGCTGAAGCCGGGCGACATGTTCTACGTGACGCTTCCAGAAGACGGCGCGAGGGAGAATCGAAAGATCACCGCGATGTCACCCGTCCAGATTTCGCGGGCGCTCTATACGGAGTCGCCGCGCGAACTCCTCCACGCCTCGCTGCATCCGGCTCAAGGCTTGAACGAACTTTCCCCCGCCGACCGTGTGTTCGGCTGGGCGCATGAGCGTGGCAATGGTGCCTTCCGTGGACAGGCGCGGATCGCCCCTGTCCGCTTTGTCTCCGGCAAGGGCATCACTCCGTTTGACGAGCCGCTGCCACTGGCAATCATGGGCGAGCCCAAGCCCGCCCAGTGGTTGTTCTACGGTGCTGAAGATCAGACGGGCAAGCCGTTGCCGAAAGGTGCGGCAGCGGGTGTGAAGGGCTACCAGAAGGACAGGGGCATACGCGGGCGCAAGACCTATCCGCATCAGTCGGTCAGCGCTGCGGCCTCTACCTACTGGGATCAGGTTGCTGCTTTGGAGAACGCGCGCCAGTCGATCCAGGCGACCACCGAAGGAGACGCGCCCCCTTCATTGATGCCGATGCCGGCCAATGGCGGCCTTCCCGGCGTCTACCTTGAATATGTACGCCTCAAAGGCAGGCACACCAAGATCGGCAAGAATGGCAGGGTGACCGAGGAAGACAAGAGTAACACCGACAGCCAGAACCGTTCGATCAGGGATTGGGTGGAGCCTGGGTCCGTTTTCTCCACCTCGATCGACGTCACCAATTTGTCGCGCGAGGAACTCGGTGCCCTCCTATGGCTGCTGGACCTGAACGCGGCAGAGGGGCCGACCGCTAAACGCCGTTATCACCTGAAGTTCGGTGGCGGCAAGCCGCTGGGCTTCGGTTCGGTGGCCGTGCGGATCTTGAACGCCGAGATATGGTCCGGCAAGGCCAAGGCGAAGTCTCTGGCTGACTTCGCCGGTAAGCCTGAAGCGCTCTCAGACGCAGAACAGCAGGCGCTTGTGGGGGAATACCGAAGCTGGATGGCCCGTCACTACGGCGGTGAATTTGGGAGCATCCCCTTTATCGCCGGCTTTCTGCAATCTGCTGCCGGCTATGATGACGGACTGCCAACCCATTACCCCAGGCTTTCCGAGGCGCCGGACCCGGTGGGTGAAAATTTCCGCTGGTTCGTCGCCAATATGAAGGGTGACAAGGCGCCACTGCCAGGCATCGTGAAAGATCCAGGCCTGCCACGCAAGTCGTGAACGTCCCGCAAAACGACAAATTGCGTCACCTGCCTGAACCCTTGTCTACTCGCCATTTTGCCCTTGTTTCCACTGACCCAGAAATTTATCGCGGCGTATCAGCGTTGGCTTTCTATTGAGTGGAAAGCCGAGCCTGCAAGATCAGATTGACAAAGACTTTCAATCGGTCACAGATGACGCGTGTTCCGTTGGAACGCGTCCTGAAACTCTTCTGGCGCTGGTTGCCGCCGCCTCTCTGCAGATGACGCGTGTTCCGTTGGAACGCGTCCTGAAACAGAAGGTCATACGTTCATCGTATCGGGAAGACAGATGACGCGTGTTCCGTTGGAACGCGTCCTGAAACTCGTGCAAGAGGGAAAGATCGATTTCCACCTTCAGATGACGCGTGTTCCGTTGGAACGCGTCCTGAAACACCGTCTCGGCAGTGCCAGCAATGATGAGAGCCAGATGACGCGTGTTCCGTTGGAACGCGTCCTGCTCCATGTCTATGCGGGGGCCCGCCGCCAGTTGGCAGATACTTAGGGTGTTGGAGTGCGAGAAGTTTGCTCCATTCGCCGTATTCGTAACGGACTGATATTGACCTTCCGGCTGAATTTTGTTTGCCTGCGGCAATCAAGCGGGGCAAGAGCATGACATTCCTTTCAAATATCATTGTGTTTTTGGGGAGTAATATTTCTTCGCCGGAGTGGGTCGCCGACCAGTTGCTTGGCTGGCTTATTTTCTCTCTTGTGGTTGGCGCAGTGTTCGCCGGTATCGATGCCTGGCGCGAGCGGCGGGCGAGGGAACCCTACAGGGGCTGGGTGCTCAAGATCGTTGGTTACGGCGACAAACCCCAGAGTCTGCATTGGGAGGAGGTCGAGCGCTTTGAGAACAGCGATTTCGAATTGTGGAAATTCGTGAAGAGCGTGGCCTCTGGATCTTGCTTCCTGAAGGGCCGCACCATCGCGGGCGCTCGTGAACAGGGCTGGGTTGTGGTGGACAATGAGCGGCGCGAGATCGTCGTCAACTTCGAGGCTATCCCGCAAGAGGATGTCGACTGGCAGAAGAATAAGCCGCCCTCCAATTGGATCGGCAACCGGCAGTTGGAACAGTCGGAGCCAACCGTTTACTTCGTCTCCGGCCATCCCGGCGCGCGTGACTGGGCAAGCCGCAACGGCATACAGGCGGTACACATCGAGCATTTGGATGTGAATATCATCAAGGCCGGAGATGTGGTCGTTGGCACGCTGCCGATCCATCTTGCCGCAGCGATCTGCCAAAGGTCCGCACGTTATCTCCATCTCGTCATGGATATGCCGAAGGAGGGCCGCCAGCGCAATCTGAGCGCAGACGAGATGGACGGTTTCAACGCGCGGATCGAGGAATTCACGGTCCAGGCCGTGGCGCCACGGTCATGACCCCGTATTTGCGCTGGACGGAACTGGGGTTCTTTCTGGCGGTGCTTGGCTTTGCCGCGGTCATGACGCTGTTCGGATACTTTCTCCAGCAGTTCGCCGAAGCGCTTGTACCGCCAGGACGGGAACCGATGGTCACCTACGCGATCCTCGTACTTGTCTGCGGCGGTCTGCTCTATCTTTTCTTCCGCGCCAGTCGTAACCGGATCTTCTCCATCTTCTCCATCTTCGGCTCTTCGGTCGAAATCAACAGGGATCCGGCACCGCGTCCTTTTGTTATCACCGGCATATCGCCACTCAACATAGATCTGGCAGCGATCCACGCGGAAGTGAAACATGTCGGCAGTGCGGCCGTCGCGAGTAACGCCGTGGGATATGAAAGGGCATATGAGGACGCCGAAGGCAACGCAAAGCCGCTGCGACACAATTGGCAGCAGAACATCCGTGCACTGTGGTTTCACCGCAGTGTTCTGCGGGAGGTTTTTGTCCTGGATAACGGGCAGGGCAGGTTTGACGACTTCAAGGGATATGTGCTGGCTGTACTGCAGGAATCATGTCCTGAACTAAAGATCACCATGATCAGCGATCCCGTTGATCCGAGAAAGCCGTTCAGCGTGTGGGAGGCGGGAGTAAAGCTGCCTTCCGACTATGAGAACTATCGATATTGCGACGAGGGGCTGCGTCGTGGATTAGCCATGATCGAAGAGCGGCTGCTCTCCTCCGACATCGACGAGCACTGCTGCATCGACGTCACACCCGGCATAAAGATCTTTTCGATTGCCGCAGGGGCCGTTACCTTCAATCGAGAGCTGATCTTCAGCTATGCCAACAATGACGGAAACCTGAGCTTCTACAATGCCTCCGGCGCCTTCACGCTGCTTGCAGCCACGATTGCCACTTATGTCGCCGGCGCTGCCTGGGACGATCGCAACAAGGTTCGCGAGATCCTCGAGGGTATGCCGCCTCAGTAATTACAATCCGCATAACCCGAGGCCTATATGTCTATGTGCCAAATCATGATGGCGGCGATCTTTGCCGGCGGACTTGCTAGCGGGCTCGGGGTGTCTGCGCTCTACGACCGGGTGTGGGACGATCCCGCCGTGCGGCGCGCGGGCGTGGCGGAAGGCGAGCAACCCGAGGGGCTGGCCTGGCAGGATGCGCGCAACCGAGCCGAGCTGCAGAGGTAATCCCCCCCGTTCTTAACGGGGATCCGCAGTAGAATTACGCAGCCATTTTCAGTTTCTGTGCGGGTATGATGCCGCCGATGCCCATATTGGGCCGTTCATTGTTGTAGGTCCATAGCCACTGCGTGGCGAATTCCTGTGCCTCCTCGATACTTTCAATGATGTATTGGTCGAGCCATTCATGTCGGACGGTGCGGTTGTAGCGCTCGACATAGGCGTTCTGTTGCGGCTTTCCGGGCTGGATGTGGCTCAAGGCAATTCCTTGCGTTGCTGCCCATTCCATCAGTTTGCCACTGACATACTCAGGTCCGTTATCCACACGAATGGCGAACGGTTTGCCGCGCCATTCGATGATCTGTTTCAGGCTGCGGATCACGCGCTCGGCGGGTAGCGAAAAGTCTACCTCGATCCCCAGCCCCTCGCGGTTGAAGTCGTCCAGGACATTCAACAGCCGGAATTGCCTGCCATCCTTCAAACGATCCGCCATGAAATCCATTGACCAGACCAGGTTCGGCGCATCCGGCACAGTCAGAGCGGCGGGCTTGTCCCGCTTCAAACGCTTGCGTGGCTTGATCCTGAGGTTCAACTCAAGCTCGCGGTAGATGCGGTATACGCGCTTGTGGTTCCAGCGATGTCCTCGGACATTCCGCAGGTAAAGGAAGCACAGGCCAAAGCCCCAGGTCTTCTTTGCCCGCGTTAAGCCGATGAGTAGATCGGCGATCTGCTCGTTCTCGTCGTTCAGCTTGGCGCTGTAACGATAGCAGGTCTCGCTGACCTCGAAGGTGCGGCAGGC
>JBAYTX010000004.1:0-151642 GCA_041675415.1 Rhizobium sp.
AGTGCTTGTGGAGCAGATTCACCTTGGGGTTCAGGGCCGCGCGCAGGACCAGCCACATGATCAGCTCCGACCCTTCCGAGCCGAACTGCTCGACATAGTCCTCGCGGCTCATGGCGCGATAGGGTTCCGGATCGGCGGCGATGCCGTCGAGCCAGGCGCGGTCGGCCGGCTGGTTGATGAAGCCGGCGCGGGCGCCCTGGAGCTGGTGCGACAGGCCGCCGGTCCCCATCATGACAACCCGTTCGTCGCCGGGCCAGCTCTCGATTGCCTCCCGCAGGACGACGCCCATGTCCCAGCAGCGTTGCGGGGTGGGGATCGGATACTGGATCGTGTTGACCCAGATCGGCAGAATCTTGACCGGCCAGCGCTCCGGTCGGCCGAAGAACAGCTCCATCGGGACCTGCAGGCCGTGGTCGACTTCGATTTCGCGGCAGACCAGCGGGTCGAAATGCCGCTCAACGAGCTTGTCGACGAAATGCCAGGAAAAATCGAACGCGCCCTCGAAGGGGGGAATGGCGCGCGGACCCCAGCCCTCGTCCACCGGCTGGTAGGTCTCGGCGACACCCACGGCGAAGGTCGGCACCTTGTCGAGGAAGAAGGTATTTCCGTGATCGTTGAAGATGACGACGGCGATGTCGGGTTTCGCGTCCCGCATCCACTGCTTGCCGAATTCGTAGCCGTCGAAGAAGGGTTTCCAGTCGGCGCTGTCACGCAGGCCCTTGTCGAGTGCCGCGCCGATCGAGGGAACATGGCTCGTCCCGATGCCGCCGATGATCCTAGCCATTGCGTTTCTTTCCCAATCGTTCGTAGAGAAAATCGTCATGCGACATGCCGGCCTGTGCGGCGCCGATCTGCGTGATCGGGGTCGGATCGACCGCCGCGATCTTCAAAATGAAAAACAGATTGCCGCCCAGCCGCACCATCTCGTGCCAGTCGCGCCGCATTACGGCCGCCTTTTCCTCAGGCGTCAGGCCGAAGCGCTCGAGATAGGCTTCCTCATTGGCCTTGAAGGCCTCGCGATTGGCCGGCTGGCCCAGCGCCATGGCCATCTTGTTGATTCTGTAGCCGCGGATCGATCCCGCGCGATCGAAAAGTGGCGTATCGGGTATGGCTTTCTTCTCGGGGATCGCTCCGCCAAATCTGCGGTGAAGCCAGTCGCAGATGGCGCTGGCAACGTCCTCGGCGCGCTCGACCGGGGCAAAATGTCCTGCGTTCTGGATGACGGCCAGTTCCGCGTCCGGCACCACCTCGGCGATTTCCCGGTGCTGTGCGATGGGGCTCCAGCCGTCCTCACGCGCCGCAACGAGCAGGACCGGGCACTTGAAATTTGCCATATAGGCGCCGGCATCGGGGCGGTCGAGCAGGGCGCGGATCTGGCGCTCGTGCACGACGGGGCTGGCGCGCAGGACCATGGTTTTCAGGTGGCCAAGCAGTTCCGTGTCGTCCGTGCGGGAAGGGGCGAGCATCGGTGGCAGCCACTGGTCGGCCAGCGCCGCCATGTCGCGATTGCCCAGATCGATCATCTGCTGACGCTTGGCTTCTTCGCCCTCTCGCCTGGGCTGATAACCCGTGTTGGCAAGTACCAAGCCGCGAATGCGTTCCGGCGCCTGCCGCGCCATCTCCATCGCAACGCGCCCGCCCATGGAGTGGCCGACGGCGATGAGATCGCCTTGGACCTCGGCGAGAATGCGTGATGCCATGGCGGGTATCGAGGTGTCATGCGTAACGTCGGCGTGATGAACCGGCATCAGCGCCCCTGCGGCCTCGGCGATCGGTCGCCACACGATCGAATCGGACAGCAGCCCCGGAATGAATACCAGCGTCGTCAAAACCATAATCCTCCCGACGCGAACTTGCACCGTGTATACAGCGGAGTCAACTGAATGTATACATTGTTCCGACAAAATTGCCGTGACGTGCGGAAATCTGTGCCAAATCCGCGGTCTCCTTCTCCTTTGTGAATACATGCAGAAAGGGCGGGCGGTCCGATTCTCAGGTGGCTTTTGTGATGTGCGGTACCAATGCTATAGAATCCCAAGGAAAATGAGGTGTATTCATGAAGGTTTCCGAAGTCGCAACGCATGGCCGCCGGGCGGTGATCGAGTTGCGCGAGAAGATCGTCAGCGGCGAGTTGCCGGGCGGCACGCGCCTGTTTGAGGTGTCGTTGGCGGAAGTGCTGGATATTTCCCGCACGCCGGTTCGCGAGGCGCTGTCGCGGCTGGCCGAGGAGGGGCTTCTTGATCGGCTGCCCAATGGCGGATTTGTCGTACGCCGCTTCGGCTATTCCGACGTGATCGATTCCATCGAATTGCGCGGCGTCATGGAGGGTACGGCGGCCCGGCTTGCGGCCGAACGTGGGGCGACGCCCGAGGCCCTGGCGCGGATCAGCGACGTTGTCCGGCGGTTGGACACCTGTTTCGGTCCGGGTGCCGATGAGGTCGACTTCGACGCCTATGCCGACCTGAATGAAGAGTTTCATCATCAGCTCGCCGGTCTGGCGGGCAGTGAAATTGTCCGGCGCGAGGTGGAGCGGGCGAGTTCCCTGCCTTTTGCATCGCCCTCGGCCTTCCTGCCCAACAAGACGGAGATCGAGGCCTTCCGCCGATCCTTGCGCTCGGCCCAGGAGCAGCACCATGCCATGGTCGAGGCCATCGCTGCACGCGAGGGTGCCCGTGCGGAATGGATCGCCCGCGAACATGCGCGGACCGCCCGGCATAATCTCGAATACATTTTCAGCCAGGACCCCGAACTGCTGCAGAAGATCCCCGGCCTGGCGCTCATCCATCGTTAGGCGAGCCGATCGCGGCAAGGACAAGGGGAGGGCGGCCTGAAGGCCGCCCTCGGCGTTTCCGGGTGTCTCGGCTTGGAAGAAAGGGGCTTGCATTCTCGTTCGTGATCGGCATTGATGTATACATCAATGGGCAATACTCAGGGAGGAGTACCATGGCCAATTCCAGTCTTTATGATGTTTTGGGTGAGAATCAGGATGCGGTGGGATTGTTGCGCAATTCCCAGGTTGGTATCTATGTATACCCTGTCGTTGCGGCCGAGTTCGCCAACTGGCGCTCGGAGCAGGCGGCCTGGCGCAATTCCGCCGTGCTCTTCGACCAGTCGCACCATATGGATGAACTGATCGTCGAAGGACCAGATGCGGAGACGTTCCTCGCCCATCACGGCATCAATTCCTTCGCCAATTTCGGCCTCAATCGCGCCAAGCATTTCGTGCCGGTCACACCGAACGGCCACGTCATCGGCGACCACATCATCTTCCGCGAGCGCGAGGACAAGTTCATTCTGGTCGGCCGTGCGCCGACGTCCAACTGGCTGATGTTCTGCGCCGCCTACGGCAAGTGGAATGTGCGCCTCAAGCACGATCCGCGCTCGCCGTCGCGGCCGGAAGGGGAGCGTGTGCTGCGCACCCATTACCGCTACCAGATCCAGGGTCCCGATGCGCCGAAGGTCCTTGAGCAGATGAATGGCGGCCCTCTGCCGGAGATCAAGTTCTTCCATGTCGACTGGATCAATGTCGGGTCGAAGAAGGTGCAGGCTCTGCGCCATGGCATGTCGGGCGCTCCTGGTCTCGAGATTTGGGGTCCGTACGAGGACAAGGCTTATATTCTTTCCGTCATCCTCGAATCCGCGAAGGCCGCCAAAGTCGATCTCGTGCGCTGCGGCAGCCGCGCCTATTCGACCAACACGCTGGAATCCGGCTGGATCCCGTCGCCGCTTCCGGGCATCTACACTGGTGACGGCATGCTGGCCGAATACCGCAAGTGGCTCGGCGCCGATAGCTACGAGGCGACCGGCGCGATCGGCGGCTCCTTCGTCTCCGACAATATCGAGGACTACTACGTCAATCCGTTCGAACTCGGTTACGACTTCTATATCGGCTGGAAGAAGGACGACTTCGTCGGCAAGGCCGCGCTTGAACAGATGAAGGGTCGGAAGAACCGCAAGAAGGTCACCTTCGAGTGGAACCGCGAGGACGTGCTCAAGGTCATCGCTTCCGGCTTCGAGGACGGCCTGCCCTACAAGTGGATCGACTTCCCGCAGCCGAACTATGCGTCGACCAGCGCCGACATGGTGATGAAGGGCGATAAGATGATCGGCATGTCGATGTTCAACGGCTACAGCTTCAACGAGCGCTGCATGCTGTCGCTCGGTGTCGTCGATCAGGATGTCGAAGAAGGCGACGTTTTGACGCTGATCTGGGGCGAGCCGGACGGCGGTTCGCGCAAGACCTCGATCGAGCCCCACCGGCAGGCCGAGATCCGCGTCCGCGTTGCACCGACGCCCTATGCGCGCGAGGCTCGCGAGAACTACGCCGACAGCTGGCGCACGCGAAAGGATTGAGGTTTCTTCCCAAGCGATCGGCGGCCCCTTCGGGGGCCGTCTCTCTTTTGGGGACGGCACGAACGTATAGCGCGTTCCTGACGGGATCTCAGATGCTCAGATGGGCGTCGAGGATCTGAGGGGCGGCCAGCAGCCTTTCCGAGGCGTCGTGATAGACGATCGCGCCGCGCTCGAGGAAGACGACCTCGTCGGTGAGCGGCAATATCTTGCGCGCCTTTTGTTCGACGATGATGGCCGAGATCCCTTCGTCGGTGACGATGCGGCGCATTGCGGCCAGCAATTCGTCGACGATGATCGGCGCGAGCCCCTCCAGGGGTTCGTCCAGCAACAGCAGCTTCGGATTGAGCATCAGGGCGCGTGCGACCGCCAGCATCTGCTGCTCGCCGCCGGAGAGCTGGTTGCCGAGATTGCGTCGGCGTTCCTGCAGGCGCGGGAACATGCCAAAGGCGCGCTCAAGCGTGAAGGGTCCCGGCCGGGCCGTCGCCGTCAGGTTTTCTTCCACCGTCAGCGAGCGGAAGATGTTGCGTTCCTGTGGGACCCAGCCGATGCCGAGCGCCGTCCTCTGTTCGGGGCGAAGCCGGGAAATGTCCCGGCCGGCCAAGAAGATCGCCCCGGAATGATAGGTCGTGGTGCCGACGATGGTGTCGAGCAGCGTCGTCTTGCCGGCGCCGTTGCGGCCGAGCAGCGCCAGCGACTTGCCCTCCTCAAGTGCAAGTTCGATGTTGGAAAGGACGCGCGCCTCGCGATATCCGGCCGACAGCCCTTCGATGCGCAGCAGTTCCGGCATCAGGCGTCCTCCCCGAGATAGATCGCCTTGACCTGGCGGTCCTTCGAAATTTCCTCGACCGTGCCTTCGGCAAAGAGGCTGCCCGCCGCCAGGACTGAAATGCGGTCGGCAAAGGAAAAGACCAGATCCATGTCGTGCTCGATCAGCACGACGGTCACGTCGGGCGGAAGGTCGCGGACGATCGACAGAACCTCATGGCGTTCCTCCTCCGGAACGCCCGCCGCCGGCTCGTCCAGCAGCAGCACCCTGGGGCGGGTGGCAATCGCGAGCGCGATCTCCAGCAGCCGCTGCTTTCCGTAGGGAAGGAGGGTCGTTGGGACGCCCATCGTATCGACCAGGCGAAACCGCTCCAGCAGATGTGCCGCCTCGTCCGCCACGTCGCGATCGCGCGACAGCGGCTTCCAGGCGCGCCAGCCGTGTCCTTCCCGCTCGCCGATCGCCAGCATCACCGATTCCAGCGGGGTGAAATCGCCAAAGAGCTGATTGATCTGGAAGGTGCGCGACAGGCCTCGGCCGACGCGAGCATGCGCCGGCAGGTTGGTGATGTCCTCGCCGCCGAGCAGGACCTGGCCGCTGCTCGGCGTGAGGGCCCCGGTGAGCAGATTGATCAGGGTGGTCTTGCCGGCACCGTTCGGACCGATCAGGGCGTGCCGCGCGCCCTGCCGGATGCTGAGCGAGACGTCATTGGTTGCCATGAAAGCCCCGAAGCGCTTGACCAGGTTGCGGGTCTCGAGGGCGGCCGTCATGCCGTGTCCTCCGCTGCCTGCGCCTTCGCCTTCAGCCGGCCTGCCGTGCCGGGCAGGTAGGTTCGCCAGCGACCGAGACGCTCGCGTCCGACGAAGACGATGATGATCAGGATGAGGCCGATCCAGAACATCCAGTATTGCGGGGTGATAACGGAGAGCCAATCGCGCAGGACCGAGAAGATTACCGCGCCGAAGATGCCGCCATAGAGATAGCCGACGCCGCCGATCACCAGCACCAGAAGCACATCGGCCGAGCGGTGGAAGGCCAGCACGTCGGGCGAAACGAAGCTGGTGGTCTGGGTCAGAAGCGCGCCGGCAATACCTGCATAGACCGCGGAGATGGTGTAGACGACGACGATCCGGCGTGTGGGCGAGATGCCCAGCATGGAGGCTCGTCTCTGGTTGCGCTTGATCGCTTTCAGGGACAGGCCGAAGGACGAGTGAACGATGCGGCGCGCGATGTAGGTCAGCACCATGAGCACCAGGAGCGCATAGATATATCCGTTGCGGCCCCAGAGGTCGAACTCGAACATTCCGAGAATGGGCGTGACCGTCACGCCGCTGAGGCCGTCCGCGCCGCCGGTCAGCCAGGCGGCCTGATTGGCGATTTCGGCGAGCAGCATGGCGACGCCGTAGGTCGTCATCAGCCGGGTGAGATCCGAGCCGCGCAGCACCAGGAAGCTGGTGAAGAAGCCGAACAGGCCGCTGACCAGGCCGGCAAACAGAAGGCCGCTCACGGGCTCGGACACGAAGTCGCGGGCGAACAGTCCCGCGGCATAGGCACCCAGTCCGAAGAAGGCGGTGTGGCCGAGCGAGACGATCCCCGCATAGCCGAGGATCAGGTCGAGCGAGACGGCAAACAGCGCCAGGATGGCGATCTCGGTCAGGATCAGCATCTTGGAGGGCAGGATGAAGATGAAGGCCACCGCGAGGAGCCACAGGGCGATCTCCCAGAGGCGCCAGCGGTTCGTCTGCCTGAGGAACGCCTGTGCGGTCTCGACGGCGGAGGGAGGTGCGCCGGCGTTCATCGGCCGCCCTCGCGCGCAAACAGGCCATAGGGTCTCAGGATCAGCATGACGATCATCACCGCATAAATGATGAATGAGCCCAGCTGCGGCACGTAGTATTTGCCCGCCACATCGGCGATGCCGAGCAGGAGCGCGGCAATGAACGGGCCGGTGATCGAGGAGGTGCCTCCCACCGTGACGACGATCATGAAATAGATGAGGAACTTGAGCGGAAAATTCGGATCGAGGCCGAGAAGGTCGACTCCGAGCGCACCGCCGAGGCCGGCAAGGCCGGAGCCGAGTGCAAACGTCAGCGCGAAGATCACCGAGACATTGATGCCCAGGCCACGCGCCACCCGCCCATCATCGACGGCGGCGCGCAACTGGCTGCCGAACCGGGTGCGCGTCAGCGCCAGTTGCAGCGCCACGGTGAGCACTGCGCAAAGCACGATGATGAACAGCCTGTAGTGGCCGACGCCGACGCCGAGAAACTCGAAGCGTCCGCGCAGGAGCGGCGGCAGGTTGATCATCTGCTGTTGGCCACCCATGAAATAGTCGACCGCGGCAATCGACATGAAGACCAGGCCGATCGAAAACAGGACCTGATCGAGGTGTGAGACGCCGTAGAGATGCCGATAGAGCGTCCGCTCCAGGATGGCCCCGGCGAGCGCGGTGACGATGAAGGCGGCTGGCAGGCACCAGTAGAAGGAAATCCCGAAGCGGTTCATCAGGATCACGGTGACGTAGCCGCCCGCCATGGCGAAGGCGCCATGGGCTAGGTTGACGAAGTTCATCAGGCCCAGCGTCAGCGACAGGCCGCCGGCAAGGACGAAGAGAAGCATGCCATAGGCGATGCCGTCGAACAGGATTGTCAGCATGGTCACTCGCAAGGGCGTGGAGGGCCCAATCTCAGGCCCTCCACGCGGTTGTGGCGCTTAGTTGGCGTTCGGATCGCGGATCTTCTCGTAGGTCTTGAGCTCGACATTGTAGAGCTCGCCGTCCACTTCCTTGACTTCGCGGATGTAGATGTCCTGGATGATGTCGCGCGTGGCCGGGTCGATCGCGATCGGTCCGCGCGGGCTCATCCATTCCATGCCCTTCATCGCCTCGACGAGCTTCGTTCCGTCGGTGTCGCCACCGGTCTTCTCCAGTGCCGCATAGGCGAGGTGCATGGCATCATAGCCGCCGACCGACATGAAGTTCGGGCGCATGTTGTTGTTGTCCTTGCGCACCTGCTCGACGAAGGCCTTGTTTTCCGGGCTGTCGTGGTTGGCCGAGTAGAAATGACCCGTCACCACGCCCATTGCCGGATCGCCGATGCCGTTGAGCAGATCGTCGTCTGTGACATCGCCGGTTGCGATCAGCTTGATCCCCGCCTCCTTCAGACCGCGATCGGTGAACTGCTTCATGAACAGCGAACCGACGCCCGAGGGGACGAAGACGAAGACCGCATCGGGCTTGGCGTCACGAACGCGCTGCAGGAAGGGGGCGAAGTCTGGATTCTGCAGAGGCACACGGACCGCCTCGACGATTTCACCGCCCTCCTTCTTGAACTGGTCGGTGAAGCCCTTCTCGATGTCGTGGCCCGGGCCATAATCCGTGACCAGCGTGACGACGCGCTTCAGACCGTTTTCCACGGCCCAGGTTGCAACTGGCAGCGCCGACTGCGGGCCTCCCATGCTGGTGCGGACGAAATAGTCCGACTGCTTCATGATCGCCGAGGTCGTTGCCGAGGTGATGATGGCCGGGACCTTGGCCTGGTTGAGAACCGGCGCGACCGCCATGGCGAGCGGGGTAAGCCCGAAGCCCGTGAGCATGGATACGCCCTCGTTGACCACGAGCTCCTGGGCGATGCGGCGTGTCTGGTCGGCGGTGCCGGCATCGTCACGCAACACAAGTTCGATCTTCTTTCCGGCGACGGTGTCACCATGCAGGGCCATATAGGCGCGAACGCCTGCCTCGACCTGTCGGCCGGTCGAGGCGAATGGGCCGGTCATCGGCAGGATCAGTCCAATCTTGACCGTCTCCTGCGCCAGCGCCGAGCCGGCAGTGAGCATCGAAAACAGAGCGCCGGCAATGAAAACTCTTCTGGAAAACATGTATACTCCTCCCGTTTGTCCGATCCGGCCTCCCGATGCCGGATTCCGCTGCACTGCAAACATTTCTCGTCACTCCCAAGACGAGATACTGTCGCACGAAAATCGCATGCCGGAGATTATGTATACATAGATCGCGGACGCCCACAAGGCAAACAAGCCCGGCAGGCGGGCAAATTCGCTGGGGACATTGAAAGACATACCAATGACTGCTCATGGCACCAGTCTTGGTATTTTGCGCTCGACTGGTCGCGGGAATCGGGTGTTGCGAGCCCCGCAACCAAATCAGACGAATACCCACAAAAAGCCCACCCACAGAAATGCAAGCGGGCTTCTGGTTTTCAGGCGCCGGTAAAACCTGGGGTGGAGCCGATCACCTGGCGAGATTTTCGGCAAGGTATCGGGAGCTGCGCGCAAATTACTGCCGTTTCCATTGCGCCGAGGCATCACGCTGGTTACGTTTCGAAACGCAGGATTCAGGCGCGTGCCTTTGGGACATTGCGCGTTGGTGAGCAATTCGACGATCAAGAGGCGATTGAGATGGGATCAGTGCATGAAAGACCCTTATGAGATCCTCGGCGTAGCTCGTTCCGCGACCGACAAGGAAATCAAGGACGCGTTCAAGAAGCTGGCGCGTAAGTTCCATCCCGATCTGCATCCGGGTGACAAGGCTGCCGAAGAGAAGTTCAAGGCCATTGCGGCGGCCAACGACCTACTCAAGGACAAGGAGAAGCGGCGGCGCTTCGATGCGGGCGAGATCGACGCCAGCGGAGCGGAGAAACCCCAGCAGCGATATTACCGTGATTTCGCCGATGGACCAGGATACGCCTCGCACGCAGCGCAGGATGGCTTTGCTAGCAATGAGGATCTGGAGGATTTCCTTGCGCGCGCCTTTGGCGGCGGGACACGACGGTCGCAGGGTACATTCCGGGCGCGCGGGCAGGATGTGAGTTACGTGCTGCCGGTCAGCTTCATGGATGCGGCTAATGGCGCCGTTCGCACAATTACATTGCCCGAGGGCAAGACACTGAACGTGACCATCCCCGAGGGCGCCGACGACCGGCAGATGTTACGACTGAAAGGCCAGGGCATGCCCGGCTTCGGCGGCGGGCCGGCAGGCGATGCCTTTGTCGAACTGCATGTCGAGCCGCACCCGTTCTTTCACCGCAAGGATGACAATATCCATATCGAGGTGCCAGTCACCTTGAGGGAGGCCATACTGGGCGGGCGGATCGAGGTTCCCACCTTAAGTGGCCCGGTAACGATGACAATTCCGAAAGGCGCAAATACCGGCCAGACGCTGCGTCTGCGTGACAAGGGAATTCGCAACCGGAAAACCGGCCAGCGCGGGCATCAGTTGATCACTCTGAAAGTCGTTCTGCCCTCTGGCGAGGAGCCAGAGTTGGCAACCTTTCTGGAGACCTGGCAACCGAAAACCTCGGATGAGCCGCGCAAGGAGATGCTGAAATGACGCGCGTTGACGAAATCGTCGAGCAGATCGAGGCTCTTCAACGAAGCGATCTCGATGCATGGCTTGGCGAGGAGTTGATCAAGGCACAGGAGGACGCTGGAGTCTTGGTCTTTTCAGAGGTGGAATGTGCACGCATCCGCCTGATATGCACCCTGCATTACGAGCTAGAGATTGACGCGGAGACGCTGCCGGTCGTGTTGTCTCTGGTCGATCAGCTTTACCAGACCCGTCAGCACCTCTTGAAACTGACAGCAGCGGTGGCAGCACAGGATGAGGCTGTGCAGAAGGCAATTCTCGTGGCAATCGACGAGGGCAACAAGATCGACGGAAAGACCTAGAGCCGAACCTCATCACAGCGACACGCCAATAACCTAACGATGCCTTTTTGCTGGGACGTCATGGCAGTCAGCGTGGGATAATCGTGCTGTCGATCTTTGATGTCTCCTTGAGCTTCTTCATGACGACCGTCGAGTCCGTCTTGCCGATGCAGCCCAGCTTCATCAGGCCCTGCTCCAGGAAATGGAAATGAGTTCTCATGTCGGCGGCCAGGACCTTGAGTGAATAGTCGTGCCCGCCTGTGCCCACGTAGCATTCCAGAACCTGCGGCGATTTTTGCACGAACGCCGCAAAGGCCGCGATTGTCTCGGGAGTATGCCTATCAAGGCTTACATTCACCAGGATCGTTTCGCGCAAACCCAGTTTTTCCGCATCCACCGTGACGCGGAAACCCTCAATCACGCCGGCATCCTCCATCGCCCGGATACGGCGCCAGACTGATGACGGTGAACTGTTGACCCGCTGGGCGATTTCCTGGCTCGACAGCCGGGCATCATCCTGCAACGCGTCGAGTATCTTGCGGTCCAGCTCCGAAAGTTCGAATTTTTCTTCCATGTAACTGTTCTATTCTGACGTACATGTTTCAATTTCTTGTCAAGATTAACTAATTTTGGTCAAATTTGTCAAATGAACAGGTCTAGGCTCTTCATGGATGGAGGAGCCTATGAACGTCGTCACCCCGCTGTCGCCATTCCGCGAGATCAACGAGGAATACAAGCTGGAAGACTGCTATGAGGGGCGGGAGGTGTTCCTGACCGGAACACAGGCACTTGTCCGCTTGCCGCTCGAGCAGGCACGGCTCGACCGTGCCGCCGGACTGAATACGGCCGGCTTCATAACCGGATACCGTGGTTCGCCTTTGGCTGCCTACGACAACGCCCTTATATCTGCCGGCAAGAGATTGCAGGAAGCCGGGATCACGTTCAAACCCGCGGTGAATGAGGAGCTTGCTGCCACCACTCTCTTCGGCACGCAGGAAGTCTCCACCGATACTCAACGGACGAAGGACGGCGTCTTTGGTATCTGGTACGGCAAGGGGCCCGGCGTGGACAGGGCAGGGGATGCGCTGAAGCACGGAAATGGTTTCGGAGCATCCGCGATGGGCGGAGTCCTGGCACTTCTGGGTGACGATCACGGATGTGTCTCTTCCAGCATGCCGCATCAATCCGACCAGGCTCTTGCGAGCTTCATGATGCCGGTCATTCATCCGGCGTCGGTCGGCGACTACATTCCCTTCGGCCTGTTCGCTATCGCAGCTTCCCGCTTTTCGGGTGCCTGGGTGGGCATGAAGGCGATTTCCGAGATACTGGAAAGCGGTGCGACCGTTACCGTGGATCGTGACGTCGCTTTCATTGCGCCGGCCGACTATCAGTTTCCCGCCGGTGGGCTCAATTATGATCCCTCGAGAAATTTCGGTCCCACTATGGAAGGGCGTATGCTCGCGCGCCTCGATGCCTTCCGCGCGTTCGCCAGGGCCAACTCCATCGACAAGCCTGCCTTTGGTGCGGCGAAGCCGGAATTGGCGATAATCGCGGTCGGAAAAGCCTTTCTCGACGTGATGGATGCGCTGACAAGGCTGGATATCTCCGAGGCGAAGGCCGTCGGCATGCGTCTCGGTGTTTACAAGGTGGGGCTTGCCTGGCCGATTGAACCGTCCGGGTTCGAAACATTCCTTGCAAATGCCGGGAAGGTCCTCGTCGTGGAGGAAAAGCGCGACTTCGTGGAAACCCAATTGCGGGCTCTGTTGTTCGGACGTGAAAAACCCCTGCAACTGATGGGAAAGCGGGACGCGCGGGGTGACGCGCTGTTGCCTGAAGCGGGGGAACTTCGTCCTGCATTGGTAGCCGAAGCGCTGACAAGGGCATTTGGATTTGATGCCTTTGCGGCCAAATCAGACAACGCACGAACGGAGCAGGCGCATTTGCCGGAATTGCTCGTGCAGAAGCGTACACCGTTTTTCTGCTCCGGCTGCCCGCACAACCGGTCCACCAAGCTCCCGGAGGGAGCGGAGGCTTTTGCCGGCGTCGGTTGCCACTTCATGGCGAGTTGGATGCCCCGCAACACGTCCGGCGTCGTGCAGATGGGTGGCGAAGGCGTGAACTGGATCGGTCGAAGCCTCTATACGGGGCGGAAGCACATGTTCCAGAATCTCGGCGACGGAACCTATTTTCACTCCGGCCTGATTGCCATCCGTGCGGCGGTCGCGGCCGGCGTCAATATCACCTACAAGATCCTCTATAACGATGCTGTCGCCATGACCGGTGGTCAGCCGATCGACGGTAGCCTGCGGGTTGAGGATATCGTGATGCAGCTGCAGGGTGAAGGCATTCGCCGAATCGCCGTCGTTTCTGAAAATCCCTCCCGATTCGGCAAGGTATTCAGTGGCATGCCGGGGGTCACGCTCAGCCCGCGCGAGCAATTGATGGGCATTCAGGAGGAACTGCAGGCGATCGATGGCGTCACCACCATCATCTATGACCAGGGGTGTGCCGCGGAGAAGCGTCGCAAGAGAAAACGCAAGATGATTGCCGATCCGGGCAAGCGCGTTTTCATCAACGAAGCCGTATGTGAGGGATGTGGCGACTGTTCCGCCAAGTCGAACTGCGTTTCGATCGTGCCGGTCAAAACGACCTGGGGTGTCAAGCGGCAGATTGATCAATCCTCCTGCAACAAGGATTTCTCCTGTGCCGATGGCTTCTGTCCCAGCTTTGTGACGGTTTCCGGTGCGGAACTGGAGAATGCCGGCGATAGCCAGCGCCGAAAGGCGTTGTTGGCACGCGCCGAACGGCTGCCTGCTCCCGCTGTTCCGGAGACTGGCCAAATCCTGATCGTCGGCATCGGCGGCACGGGCGTCGTGACGATCGGCGCGGTGCTCGCGATGGCTGCCCATATCGAGGGCAAAGGCAGTACGGTTCTTGATTTCATGGGTTTTGCCCAGAAAGGCGGCGCGGTCATCAGCCACCTGAAGGTGACCGGCAAGCGCGTTCAAAACCATGCCACGAGGATCGAACAGAGCTGCGCCGATGCGCTGATCGCCTGTGACATGGTCGTAGCAACCATGCCCGATGTGTTCGCTGCGCTTTCCCCGGATCGCACGCGCACGGTCGTCAACACCAACGTGGCCCCGACCGGCGATTTCGTCGCTCGCGGCATCTCCGACCTCGAGGAAGAAAAACGGCTCGAGGTGCTTCAGCGAAAGTCTCGCTTCCTTGCTCAGGTTCACGCAAGTGCGCTCGCGGTCGCGCTGTTCGGCGACAGCGTCTATGCGAACATGATGTTGTGCGGTTATGCATGGCAAAAGGGCCTTCTGCCGGTGTCTCTGCGTTCGGTGCAGCGCGCGATCGAGCTTAACGGACGTGCCGTGAAGGCTAATCTCGACGCCTTCAAACTCGGTCGTCTGCTCGCAGAAACGCCTGCTGCTTTTGATTGCGAGAAGGACTTCGTCCAGCCGGCCATGGAAGCCCTGGATGACCTGATCGCTTCGCGCGCTGCATTTCTGACTGGTTACCAGGATGCCGCTTATGCCGACGATTTCAGGGCGTTCGTCGAGAAGGTCCGCTGTGCAGAGGCACCTCTTGGCTCAGACGAACTCGCCCGCACTGTCGCGCGCAATCTTTCCCGCCTGATGGCATATAAGGACGAGTATGAAGTGGCGAGGCTCCATCTGGAAAGCCCGATACTGGACAGCGCCCGGCAGGGCTTTTCCCCCGGTGCGAAAATCCGCTTCCACATGGCGCCTCCACTCCTCTCGTTCCTCCCTACACCGGACGGAAAGCCGCGCAAGATTGCAATCCCGGGGCTGATTGCGCTCCCGGCGCTGAGGCTGTTGCGCGCCATGCGGCCGTTGCGCGGAACGGCTTTCGACTTCTTCGGTCTGACGCATGAACGTCGCGAGGAGCGCCGCCTGATTTCGGAATATCGGCGCCTGGTGGAAAATCTGCTGCCCGGCCTTTCGTTTGTCTCCCACAAGCACGCTATCGAAACTGCCGGTCTTGCTGACATCATCCGCGGCTACGGACACGTCAAGACCGCCGCGATCAGCAGGTACCGGCACGAACTTCGCGGGGTCGTGGATCGTCAGATATCCAACACATCCAGAAGAGTGGCCTAGGGACATTCATCGCAGGCATCCCATCGGGTTCGCGGCGGGACAAAAACACGCGGGAGAGCTCGTCAGTCAGGTGACCTGGCACTGCGCTTTCATCCCGGTGGTTCGGGTGATAGCTGCGGCGTCGCGAAATCTCATACCCAACGGTATTCTTCACCAGTACTGACGCGCTGTCGCCTCGCATAAGACTTTGGTCTTACGACCAATCGTGGGCTTGGCACTTTCAATACCGAGTCTAGTCTGCTTGGGCTACGTGGAGGATTCTGAATTACTGGTAAGCGGTCCAAGATCGGCGACAATGCGCGCTCGATCGATACCCTCCTGCAATTCAGGCGTAGTTGAGGATTTCGGGCGTCCCTCGACGCCCGAGACTAGAGAGGGAGGACCACTCATGACGGACAAGTCGTCCAATGCCTATTGGGCAGCGAATATTCGCGTAATCTACATATGTCTGGCCATCTGGGCGATCGTATCTTACGGATTCGGCATTTTGCTGCGTCCCATGCTGTCCGGTATTGCCGTCGGCGGCACTGACCTTGGTTTCTGGTTCGCCCAGCAAGGATCGATCGTCGTCTTTATCGCGCTGATTTTCTATTACGCGATGTACATGAACAAGATCGACCGCGAATTCGGCGTCGACGAGCAGTAAGGCGGACATTCCATATGGATCAGTATACCCTTAATCTCTTGGTTGTGGGCGCCTCATTTGCGCTCTACATCGGTATTGCAATCTGGAGCCGTGCCGGCTCCACCGCTGAATTCTACGCCGCAAACCGCGGCGTTCATCCCGTGCTGAACGGCATGGCGACTGCTGCGGACTGGATGTCTGCGGCTTCGTTCATCTCGATGGCCGGCCTGATTGCCGGCGTCGGCTATGCCAACTCCACCTACCTGATGGGTTGGACCGGCGGCTATGTTCTGCTCGCACTGCTGCTCGCGCCTTACCTGCGCAAGTTCGGCAAGTATACCGTGCCGCAATTCATCGGCGACCGTTTCTACAGCCAGGGCGCACGTCTGGTCGCGGTCATCTGCCTGATCATCATCTCGGTCACCTATGTTATCGGCCAGATGACGGGCGCCGGCGTCGCCTTCTCGCGCTTCCTGGAGGTCGAAGTCTCGACCGGCCTGTGGATCGCCTCGGCCGTCGTCTTTGCCTATGCGGTTCTCGGCGGCATGAAGGGCATCACCTATACGCAGGTTGCCCAGTATGTCGTGCTGATCATCGCCTACACGATCCCGGCGATCTTCATCTCGATGCAGCTCACCGGCAATCCGCTGCCGTGGCTCGGCCTGTTCTCGACCCATACCGAATCCGGCCTGCCGCTGCTGCAGAAGCTGGACCAGGTCGTCACCGACCTCGGCTTCAACGCCTATACCGCCCAGGGCTCCATGCTGAACATGACCCTGTTCACACTGTCGCTGATGATCGGTACCGCCGGTCTGCCGCACGTCATCATCCGCTTCTTCACCGTTCCCAAGGTCTCCGACGCTCGTTGGTCGGCTGGCTGGGCGCTGGTCTTCATCGCGCTGCTCTACCTGACGGCTCCGGCTGTCGGCGCCATGGCACGCCTGAACATCATCGACACCATCTTCCCCAACGGTCCGAAGGCAGAGGCTGTCCTCTATGAGGAGCGCCCCGACTGGATGAAGACCTGGGAAGTCACCGGTCTGCTGAAGTTCGAGGACAAGAACGGCGACGGTCGGATCCAGTATTACAACGACAAGGCCGCGGGCTTCACCGCTCAGGCAACCGAACGTGGCTGGGCAGGCAATGAGCTGAGCATCAACAACGACATCCTGGTTCTTGCCAACCCGGAAATCGCGCAACTTCCGGGCTGGGTTATCGGTCTCATCGCAGCTGGCGGTCTTGCAGCCGCTCTGTCGACGGCAGCGGGTCTTCTGCTGGCCATCTCGTCGTCGATCAGCCACGATCTGATCAAGGACTGGCTCGTTCCGGGCATTTCGGAAAAGAACGAGCTCATGGTCGCTCGTGTCGCCATGGCCGGCGCGATCCTGGTCGCAACCTTGCTGGGCCTCCACCCGCCGGGCTTTGCCGCCCAGACCGTGGCGCTGGCCTTCGGTCTTGCCGCAGCGAGCATCTTCCCGGTTCTGATGATGGGCATCTTCTCGAAGCGCATCAACTCGGCCGGCGCGACGATTGGCATGCTCGTCGGTTTGATCGTGACCTGCCTCTATCTGTTCACCTATCTCGGCTGGTTCTTCATCGCCGGCACGAACATGCTGGAGAACGTTCCCGCCAACTACCTGTTCGGTATCCCGCCGGCAGCCTTCGGTCCGATCGGTGCACTGCTGAACTTTGCGGCAGCCTACATCGTGTCGATGATGACCGCTGCACCGCCGGCTCACGTACAGGAACTGGTGGAATCGATCCGCGTGCCGCGTGGCGCGGGTCAGGCAACCGGTCACTGAAACCGCATAGACAAATGAACGGGCGGCGAAAGCCGCCCGTTCAGCTTCCTCAACCAAGGCTTGACCGCACGACCGGTCCGTTGGGGTCATGATGGCTGCAGCCACCTCTGATATACTGAAATTTCTGGAGACCGTTCACCCATACGACAGCTTGCCGCGTGCGGAACTGGAGCGTGTCGCCGAATGCTTCGACTGCAAGAGGCTGGCCGCCGGCACTGATGTGTATGTCCATGGTGAGCATCTACCCGGCCTGTTCCTGGTCATGGACGGCAGCGTCGAGGTGAGGGATTCGTCCGGCACCGTCATTTCCCAGCTTTCTCCCCGCAATTCCTTCGGCGAGCGTGGCCTGATGGTCGACGGGCTCGCCGTGACCAGCGCCCGTGCCCTCACCGAAAGCCTTCTGTTGATCCTTCCGGCGAAGGACTTCAAGCGGCTGATGAGCGAGCAGCCCGTCTATGCGCGGTTCTTCACGCGCGGACGTCCTGCCGACGCCAGGCGCTCCGACATGTCGCTGCGCAAGATCGGCGATCTGATGTCGAAGCCGGCGATCGTCTGTTCCCCCAATGACAGTGTCCGTCAAGCCGCCGAACTCATGCGCGACCGGAAGGTCTCCAGCCTCGGAGTGGTGGAGAAGGACCGTTTTGTCGGCCTCATCACCACCCGTGACCTTGCCTCGCGGGTCGTTGCCCAAGGGCTGGATCCTGCGACGACCCCGGTCTCGGCGGTCATGACGCGGAAACCGGTAGGGCTCACCGAAGATGCTCTCGGTTCCGACGTGCTTAATTTCATGCTGGAGCATGGTGTCGGACACCTGCCCGTGATGGACGGCGACCATTTGGTGGGGATCGTCACGCAGACGGACCTGACCCGCTTTCAGGCAACGACGTCGGCTCTGATGATCGGCGAGATCGCTGCCGCCGAACACGTGTCGGAACTGCGCCAGATCACCGACCGCATTCCACAACTACTGTTGCAGTTGGTCGGCGGGAACCAGGCGCATGAGGTGGTTACACGCCTAATTACCGATGTTGCGGACGCCGTGACCCGTCGTCTGATCGTGCTCGCTGAACGCGAACTTGGTCCGCCGCCTGTGCCCTATCTCTGGCTTGCCTGCGGTAGCCAGGGGCGCCAGGAGCAAACGGGCGTCAGCGACCAGGACAACTGTATCTTCATCGACGACAGTTTCGTCGAGAGTCAGCGGCCGTGGTTTGAAAGGCTTGCCCGGCGGGTCAGCGACGGTCTCAATGCGTGTGGTTATGTCTATTGTCCCGGTGACATGATGGCGACCAATCCACGCTGGTGCCAGCCCGTGCATGTATGGCGGGGCTATTTCCTTGGATGGGTCGAGGCCCCCGAACCCATGGCGCAGATGCTCGCCAGCGTCATGTTTGACCTAAGACCTATCGCTGGGACGGGAACACTGTTCCGCGATCTCCAGGCGGAGGTTCTCGATAGGGCCAGCCGCAATTCGATCTTCGTCGCCCATATGGTCAGCAATTCCCTCAAGCACGCACCTCCCCTCGGCCTTCTGCGTGGCTTTGCCACAATCCGCAGCGGGGAGCACCGCAACCATATCGATATGAAGCACAACGGCGTCGTGCCGGTCGTCGATCTGGGGCGGGTCTACAGCATCATGGCAGGGCTTCCGCCGGTCAATACGCGTGCCAGGCTGCTGGCGGCCGAGGCAAGCGGCGTGATTTCCAATGCGGGTGCACGCGACCTTATTGCCGCCTATGATCTGATCGCGGAAATGAGGCTGCGTAACCAGAAGAATCAAGTAAAGGCGGGGCTCAAACCTGACAACTATCTCGCCCCCTACGACTACGGAGATTTCGAGCGCTCACATCTGCGGGATGCTTTCGTCGTTGTCAGAACAATGCAATCGGCGCTCGCCAACGGCGGACGAGCGCCCGCGTAAAGGACTAGATGCAATGATTTTCGAATTGATTGCTGCTGTTGTGGCAGGTGTGGCCGTGGCTGGTATTGCAATGGGGTTGCGATGGATCAGCCGCGGCCTCCTGCCGAAGTGGATCGTGCCTGCAGCTGCGGGTCTCGGCATGCTGACCTATGCGATCTGGAGCGAGTATAGCTGGTTCGAGCGCAATGTGGCGACGCAGCCCGCCGGCGTGATCGTCGCCTGGAACAATGAGCAGCGCTCGTTCTGGAGACCGTGGTCCTATTATCAGCCGGTGGTTACGCGATACAGCGCCGTCGACACGAGAACCGTGCAGCGTCATCCCAACCTGCCCGATCAGGTGATGGTCGATCTCCTGCTCGCGGCCCGCTGGCAACCGACTGCGCGGATCAAGGTCCTGTTTGATTGTGCCGGCCGCCGGCGTGCAGATCTCATGGGCAAGGATGTTGAAGTCGCCGAGGACGGCACAATCACTGGAGTAACCTGGACGGACCTGCCGCCTGGCGATCGACTTCTGGACATCGCCTGCAAACGGAGTTGATGCAGCAGTGATCATGAGAATCGGACTGCGCGGCCGCATTCTTCTCTTCTTCGTCGCCATCGCCTTTGGCTCGATCGCGGCGCTCGGGATCGGATTGTGGTTCGGATATCACCGGCAAGGCAGTCCCGATATGCTCAATGCCTTTATCCAGGGCGCTGTGGTTGCCGGCTTTGGCATCCTTGCGCTTGCTGCCGGCGTCTGGTTCCTGTTCGATACCTATCTGGCGCGTCCGATGGAGCAACTGGCCTCGGCCCTACGTGTGCGTACGCATGCGGATGTGGCGGACGAGATCGACGCGGCTCAGGCAAGGTATCTGGGTGATCTGGCAGAAGCTGCGGCGTCGGCTACGGCGACGCTTTCGAAGAGCCGCAATTCACTCGCCGAGACGGTGGCGCGGGAAACGGCCCGACTTGCATCGGACAAGAACAAGCTCGAACACCTTCTGTCCGATGTACCGCCCGCCGTACTCCTGTGCACCGGCCGGCATCACATCGTCTTCTATAACAGCGTGGCCCATCGCATGCTGTCCGGGCCGAAAACCCCTGTCTGCCTCGGAAAGAACCTCTTCGACTACCTGAACGATGGAGTCATCCGCCAGGTGCATCAGCGCCTGCTCGAATCGGCCCTGCCGGGCACCATCGTTGAGTTCACCTGCAACAGTCCCTGCGGCTCCAGGCGCCTGGCGGGGCGGATGCGGCTTGCCCGCGACAATGGCGGGGATGCTGCGGCCTATGTCATGACGCTGCGCGATGTAACGGGAGAGGTCGAAGCCTATGCGCGGCGTGACGTGCTATTGAGCGAGATCTTCGAGCGCGTTCGCCCGGCCGTCGGGGCTCTCTCGGCTCGAATTGGGTCCGACGAGGGAACGCTTTCGCCGGCTGCGGTGAAGGATGAGGTGGAGCAGCTTGGTGCGATCCTCGCCGATCTCGCGAGCCGATTCGACAGCTGTCGTGCCGATGGCTGGCCGATGGCTCCGGTCGACGCTCGAGAACTGGCGGCGAGCCTTCACAGGCTGATGGCGTCTGAAAACATCCGCCTTGATATTGAGGCAAGCGCGCTTGCCGTGCGCTGCAATGCCTTCGACATGGTCTGGCTGCTTGCCCTTGTCGCCCGGAAGGTGGCGGCCGAGGCCAATGCGGAGGACCTTCAGCTCATTGTCCGCGAAGCTGGCGATGCAGCCGAGATCCGTTTTGGTTGGCGGGGGCGAGCGGTCACCCAGAGTGAGCTGGAGCTCTGGCTGGCCGAGCCGGTGGACGGCAGTCCGGGTGGGCTCTCGGCAAATGCGATCCTGTCCGCGCACGCAACCACGCTTGTGCCGGAGGGAGAGGGAGAAAATGCCTCGGTCAGCGTCTTCCTGCGACCGATCCAGCAGCTCGAAGCGACTCCTCCCGACACACCGTTCTCCGTAGTCTACGATTTCGATCTGCTGTCGCGCGCGCAGTCGGAGCGGATAGCAGAGTCACGCCTTGACGATCTTGCCTACGTTGTCTTCGATACCGAGACGACAGGTCTCTTCCCGGAGCGCGGCGACGAGATTGTCCAGATTGCCGCCGTGCGCATCGTCAATGGCAGGCGTGTGCCGGGGGAGGCGCTCGACCTTCTCGTCAATCCGGGGCGTCTCATCCCGCGCGCGTCCTCAGCCATTCATGGCGTGACCGATGCCATGGTCGCCGACGCCATCAGCGTGCAGGAAGCCGTCGAGAGATTTCACACCTTTGCCAGCGGCGCTGTGATCGTTGCTCACAACGCGCCGTTCGACATGACCTTCCTGTGGCGTCGGGAAGCCGAGCTTGGCATACATTTCGCCAATCCAATTCTTGACACGGTTCTACTCTCGGCGGCTGTCTTCGGTCTCACCGAGCCCCATACGCTCGACGATCTGGTGATCCGACTCGGAGTCGACCTTCCGTCAAGCCAGCGCCATACGGCGATGGGCGACACCTTGGCTACGGCCGAGGTTTTCCTCAAGCTCAAGCAGGTCCTCCAGGCCCGGGGCATCGAGCGTCTCAACGAGGTTCTGACGGAAGTAAAGCGCTACGACAGGCTGTTGCAGGATATCAACAACCGGTCCGACAACGCTGAAGCCGGGTGACAGCTGGATTGCCCAGGTCATCGAGTGCCAACCGGGAGGGATGACTAGTCGGAAAGCTGCAGGATTTCACTGACACCGGCGAGGCGGCGTTCAAAGTCATCAGCACGATATTTCGCGGGACGCCGCGCACCGCACCGCACTTCAGAAAAAGCCATGCTGGTGGTTATTCAGTGGTAGTAGCGCCAATGAGCTGCGAAGCGAAGTCAACGGCCTCGGGCAATCAGGCGAGTTGTCCAGGTCAGCATGTTACCGGCCGTCGTGCCCTGGCGGTAGATTGAGCTGCCGGCTCGTCACCAGTCGCACCAGCCAGTCGACGAAGACCCTGACCTTGTTGCTGAGGTGGCGGTTCGGCGGATAGACGACATAAAGGGCAATGGGCTCCGTTTGCCAGTCTGGCAGGACGCGCACGAGCTCGCCTTTGGCAAGGGCGTCCGCAGCCATGAAATGCGGGAGCGGAGAGATCCCCAGACCGTTCAGCGCCGCTGTGAGATAGCTTCGCGCGTCGTTTACCGCGACGACGTAGCGTGCGTTGACTTCGATCTTTTCATCGTCTCGTTCGAAGTCGAACGTCATGGTCTTGTTGTTCTGGGCCATGAAGTAGCTGACGCAATGATGACTGTCCTCCAGTTCCGAGGGATGGTGAGGGGTTCCGTGCTTTTCCAGATAGCTCGGCGCGGCGCAGGTCACCATTGAAACCTCGGAGACCCGGCGCGCGATCAGCGACTGGTCGGCCGGCACGCCGCCGCGCAAGGCGCAGTCCACGTTTTCCGCGAGATAGTCGACAGGGCGGTCGCCGACGCCGAGGTCGACGCGGATATCCGGAAACCGGGCGTGGAAGTCGTGGAGGGCCGGAATGACGATCCAGTCGGCAAACGCGCCCGCCATTTCCACGCGTAGTCGGCCGCTTGGCGCCAATTGGGAATTCGAGAGGCTGGTGTCGAGTTCATCGATCTGGCCAATGATCTGCGTCGCCCGTTCGTAGTAGAGGGCGCCGTCTGTGGTCACCATGACGCGCCGCGTCGTTCGGTTCAGGAGCTTGGTGTGAAGGTGCGCTTCCAGCCCCTGGATGAGATTGGTGACCGTCGCCTTGGGCATGTCGAGGGCTTCTGCGGCGCGTGTGAAATTGCCCGTGTCCACGACCCGGACGAAGGCGCGCATGGCCGATAGCTGATCCATGTGTCGGTTCCTGTCAGTATGAAACGCCGTATTGTTCGAAATACGGAACAGTGTGCTCATATTACGGTCCTTGTTCCCATTTGTGAATAAAGTAGATTGCTCGGCAAGAAGAGAAAGCGTTCCGACGGATGGCGACGACTGCAACTGTCGGTCACATGGCGATTGAGACGCATTCTTACACGTGAAATTCTTGTCGGCGCGAACGGCCTGATGTGGAGTCTTTTTGAGGTTCGAAAGTGCTGACCTACAAACAAGGAAGGGTTTTTGAGATGCGCATTCCCCGGTTTCTGCCGGCGCCGGTGCTGCTCTTCGTGAGCTTCTTCCTGGCGTTAGTACCTCCGGAGTAACACGGTTCGATGCCTGTCGAGATCAAGAATATGACGCTGGACAACGTGGCCGTCGGCAGCATCGCCGCGCGCGTCTATCAGGGGGCAGATTGCGGCAAAGGCCCGCCGGTTCTGATCTATTTTCATGGCGGTGCGTTTCGTCATGCAGGGCTGGGAGATTGCCCGATGGCCGAGTGCCTCGCCGGGACTGGCGCGATCGTGGTGGTTCCTGACTACAATGCCCTCGGTTCGGCCTTCCCGAAGCCGCTCGAGGTTGGCTTTTCGGTCTTCTCCTACATGGCGAAGAAGCGTGCGGGTTTCGGTGATCGCAAGTCCCTGCTGCTTGTCGGCGGCTCGGAGGCAGGCGGCAATATCGCCGCCGCTGTAGCTCTGAAGGCCCGCGATCACTTCGCTGACGAACTGGACGGCCAGGTGCTGGTTTCGCCGTTGCTCGATCCCTTCATGGGAACGCCTTCGTTTCGCAAGGCGCAAACGGTTGGCATGCGGGACCTCTGGTCGGAGGGGTGGAGCCACTATTTGAGCGGCGGCATCTGTCACCCTTATGCCGCTCCGTCAGCCTGTTCGCGGCTTTCGGGGATTGCGCCGGCGCTGCTGCTGACGTCGCAGGACGACCCGCTCCTCGATGAGACGTTGCTATATGGCGAGCGATTGAAAAGCGCGGGTGTCGAGGTTCAACAGTATGTCCTTCCTGCTGGGACAGGCTGGCCATCGGTATACGGCGGGAAAACGGAGGAAGCCCCGAGTTGGCAGGAATGCGCAAGCCGCGAGTTCGCTAGTTTCGTACGCGATATCGGCGCTCGGAGAGCTGATTTGAAAACCATTTGACCACATGCGGCGCTTCAGGGCCGCAAGGAGCTAGACCATGACAGTGAAAGTAAGACGCTGGGCCCTCGTGGGCACCGGCCTGGGACTGGCTGCGTCCATTTCAGCAGCCACATTGTTCCTCGAATTGCCTTTCAATAGGGCTGCCGCAGAGACGGGAGAAGCAGCTGCGCCAGCCGCTGCTCCGCCGGCGACACCGGTCACTGTCGCCGTGGTGAAGAGCCGCTTAGTCACCACCTGGCAGGAATTCTCGGGCCGGCTGGAAGCCGTCGACCGTGTCGAAATCCGAGCCCGTGTCGGTGGTGCGATCCAGTCCGTCAATTTCCGCGAGGGCGCGCTGGTGAAGGCCGGAGACCTCCTCTTCACCATCGATCCCGCGCCCTATGAGGCGACCGTGGCCCAAGCAGCCGGGCAGGTCGCCTCCGCGGAAGCCAAAGTGGCGCTCGCAAACACGGAACTCGATCGCGGTCGTCGACTTGCGAGCAATCGCACGATCTCGCAGAGTGATCTGGACCAGCGCCAGAACGCTGTCGCAGAAGCCGAAGCTACCCTGAAGACGGCTCAGGCTGTTCTTCGTTCCGCTCAGATCGAGCTTGACTATACCAAGGTCCGTGCACCGGTTTCCGGCCGTGCCGGCAAGGTCGCGATTACCGTGGGCAACCTCGTTGCCGCAGGCTCTGCCTCGTCGGTGCTCACAACCCTGGTGTCGACCGATCCGATCTATGCAAGTTTCAACGCCAGTGAGGAGGTCGTCGCGCGCGCGCTTTCCGAGCTGCCGGCGACCGACGGCGCCCTGGCGCCAATCGACCAGATTCCGGTTGAGATCGGGACGCTCGCCGATGAAGGCACGCCGATCAAGGGCAAGCTGCAGCTGATCGGCAACGAAGTGGATGCCTCGAGCGGCACGATCGCGGTTCGCGCCGTGATCGACAACCCGCAAGGGCACCTGATCCCCGGTCAGTTCGTCCGCATCCGCATGGGTGAGCCGCAGCCCGACCGCAGGATCCTTGTCAGCGAGAAAGCCATCGGCACGGACCAGGACAAGAAGTTCGTCTTCGTCGTCGATGCCGAGAACAAGGTCGCCTATCGGCCGGTCGAATTGGGCAGCAGCGCCAGTGGCGAGCGCATTGTGACGAGCGGACTGGCCGACGGGGACAAGGTGATCGTCAACGGGCTACAGCGCGTTCGCCCTGGCGTCGTCGTTGCGCCGCAGGCCGAAGAGGCGCTCGCGGCCGTCAACTGAACCTGGAGGGCGGGCCCACGAGCCTCGCCCAATACCATAACACAACAAACCGCTGGTCGAGACCGCTCTGCCGGCCAGTGCTTTTTTGTCAAGAATTTACCCTGGAAAGGGCTTTGAAATGAGCATTTCGCGCTTCTTCGTCGACCGCCCTGTCTTTGCTGCGGTCCTGTCGATCCTCATCGTCGTCGCCGGCCTGATCGGCATGCGTTCGCTGCCGATCTCGGAATACCCCGAGGTCGTGCCGCCGTCCATTGTCGTGCGTGCCGTCTATCCGGGCGCCAACCCCGTGGTCATCTCCGAGACGGTGGCGACGCCCCTGGAAGAGCAGATCAACGGCGTCGATGACATGCTTTACATGAACAGTCAGGCGACGTCCGATGGCGTTCTGACGTTGACCGTCACCTTCAAGCTCGGCACCGATCCGGACAAGGCGCAACAGCTCGTGCAGAACCGCGTCTCCCAGGCCGAGCCTCGTCTGCCGGCGGAGGTTCGTGCGATTGGTGTCACCACCGTCAAAAGCTCGCCGGACTTCATCATGGTGGTCAATCTGGTATCCACCACTGACCGCTATGACGTCACCTATCTGCGCAACTACGCGACGCTGAACATCAAGGACCGTCTGGCCCGGATCGAGGGCGCCGGCCAGGTTCAGGTCTTCGGTGCCGGCGATTACGCCATGCGTATCTGGATCGATCCGCAGAAGGCGGCCGAACACGCTTTGGCCGCAAGCGACATTACGAATGCCATCCGCCAGCAGAACGTGCAGGCCGCAGCCGGCATCATCGGTGCGTCGCCCAACCCGAGCGGTGTCGAGTTGCAGCTCAACGTCAATGCCCAGGGACGCCTCAGCACGCCGGAGGAATTCGGCGAGATCATCGTCAAGACGGGCAATGAGGGCGAGATTACGCGCCTCAAGGACGTCGCCCGCATCGAGATGGGCGCTGCCGACTACACGCTCCGCTCCCTGCTCGACGGGAAGCCGGCAGTGGCTATCGCCGTGCTTCAGGCGCCCGGTTCGAACGCTATCGAAATCGCCGACAACGTCCGCGCTACCATGGACCAGCTCCAGATCGCCATGCCGGACGGAGTGAAATACGAGATCGTCTACGACACCACGGAGTTCGTCCGTGCCTCGATCGAAAAAGTGGTCGACACCCTTCTGGAGGCCGTGGCCCTCGTGGTGCTCGTCGTGATCCTCTTCCTGCAGACCTGGCGCGCGTCGATCATTCCGCTGATCGCCGTGCCAGTCTCGATCATCGGCACCTTCGCCGTAATGTATGCCTTCGGCTTTTCCATCAACGCGCTGACGTTGTTCGGGCTGGTGCTGGCGATCGGTATCGTGGTGGACGACGCGATCGTTGTCGTCGAAAACGTCGAGCGCAATATCGAGAACGGGCTTTCACCACGCGAGGCGACCTATCGTGCGATGCGCGAAGTGTCCGGACCGATCATCGCCATCGCGCTGGTGCTCATCGCCGTCTTCGTTCCGCTGGCCTTCATCAGCGGTCTTTCCGGCCAGTTCTATCGCCAGTTCGCGCTGACGATCGCCATCTCGACCGTGATTTCGGCCATCAACTCGCTCACCCTGTCGCCGGCCCTGGCCGCACTTCTGCTGAAGGATCATCATGCGCCCAAGGACTGGCTGACGCGGGCGATGGACCTGGTCTTCGGCTGGTTTTTCCGCGGGTTCAACCGGGTCTTCGGCGCGGCATCGAGCGGTTACGGCCGTAGTGTCGGCGGTCTCCTGTCGCGCAAGTCTGTGGTCATGGCTGTCTATCTCGCCCTGATCGGCGCGACCTATACCGTTTTCAACGCGGTTCCCGGAGGCTTCGTCCCGGCGCAGGACAAGCAGTATCTCATCGGCTTCGCGCAATTGCCAGACGGCGCGACGCTCGACCGGACAGAAGAGGTGATCAAGCGCATGAGCGACATCGCCCTCGAACAGCCGGGCGTCACCCACGCCATCGCTTTCCCCGGGCTGTCGATCAATGGATTCACCATCGGCTCCAATTCGGGCATCGTGTTCGCGACCCTCGACGATTTCGCCGAGCGCAAAACACCGGAACTCTCCGGTGGTGCCATCGCCATGCAGCTGAACCAGAAGTTCTCCGCTATCCAGGACGCCTTCATCGCCATGTTCCCGCCGCCGCCGGTCAACGGGCTCGGCTCCACGGGTGGTTTCAAACTGCAGATCGAGGACCGCGCCGGTCTGGGCTACCAGGCGCTAGATCAGGCGACCAAGACCTTTCTCGGCAAGGCATACCAGACACCGGAACTCGCGGGCCTGTTCTCCAGCTTCCAGATCAACGTGCCGCAACTCTATGCCGATCTCGACCGGGCCAAGGCGGAGCAGCTTGGCGTTTCGGTCACCGACGTGTTCGAGACACTACAGATCTATCTCGGCTCACTCTATGTCAATGACTTCAATGCCTTTGGCCGTACCTACAGCGTCCGCGTCCAGGCCGATGCGGCGTTTCGGGCACGACCCGAGGATATCGGCCAGCTCCAGGTCCGTTCCCGCAGCGGGCAGATGATCCCGCTCTCGGCCCTCCTGAAGGTCGACAGCACCACCGGGCCGGAACGCACCACGCGCTATAACGGCTTCCTCTCGGCCGACATCAATGGCGGCCCGGCGGCGGGGTACTCCTCGGGACAGGCGCAGGCGGCGATCGAGCGTATTGCCGACGAGACGCTGCCGAACGGCATCACCTTCGAATGGACGGATCTGACCTATCAGCAGATCCTCGCCGGCAATTCGAGCATCGTCGTCTTTCCGCTGGCCCTGCTGCTCGTTTATCTGGTGCTGGCGGCCCAATATGAGAGCCTGACACTGCCGATTGCCATCATCATGATCGTGCCGATGGGTGTACTCGCGGCGCTGGCGGGGGTTTGGTACACAGGCGGGGACAACAACATCTTCACCCAGATCGGGCTGATGGTGCTTGTCGGGCTCTCGGCAAAGAACGCGATCCTGATCGTCGAATTTGCCCGCGAGCTGGAGTTCGAGGGCCGAACGCCGGTGCAGGCGGCGATCGAGGCGAGCCGGCTTCGCCTGCGGCCGATCCTCATGACATCCATGGCCTTCATCATGGGGGTCGTTCCGTTGGTCCTTTCAACCGGTGCCGGTGCAGAAATGCGCGCCGCGATGGGGCTGGCGGTGTTCTCCGGCATGATCGGCGTCACCTTCTTCGGCATCTTCATGACACCGGTCTTCTACGTGCTGCTGCGTCGCCTCACGGGAAATCGGCCGCTGGTGCACCACAATGACGACGCGCCGGACCTGGATGGAGTGCAAGCTCATCGCATAGCGGCAGAATAGGTTGCGAGAAAAGGACATGGAAGGAGGCCCCACGACGGGCCTCCTTCGCTGTTTGGGGCAAGTCGCTCAAGGTCTCGTCGGCGCTCGGAGAAAATCGAAATCGCAGCCCCTCGTGGCCGGCAGCACGTGCCGGCGATAAAGGAGCGCATAACCGCGTGCGGGCTCCGTAGCGCTCGGACAATACTCCTGGCGGCGGCGCGCGAGTTCTTCTTCCGTAACCAGCAGATCGATCCGCTTCTCACTGGCGGAAAGGCGGATACGGTCGCCGTTCCTGACAAGGGCCAAGGGTCCGCCGTGGTCGGTCTCGGGGGTCACATGCAGGACGATCGTGCCGAACGCCGTGCCGGACATGCGTGCATCGGAAATACGCACCATGTCCTTGACGCCTTTTGCGGCCAGTTTCTTCGGGATCGGCAGGTAGCCGGCCTCCGGCATGCCCGAGGCGCTGCGCGGGCCGGCATTCTGCAGGACCAAAATATCGCCAGTCTCGACATCGAGATCGGGATCGTCAATCCGGTCGGCGAGATCCTCGAGCGAAGAGAACACGACGGCGCGGCCTTCATGCTCCAGCAGGGCAGGGGTTGCCGCCGCACGTTTCAGGATCGCCCCCTCGGGGGCGAGCGTGCCGGTGAGCGCGATCAGTCCGCCGAGCGGATCCACCGGATTATCGGCCGTCCGGATGACGGTGCGGTCGATCGGATCGGCCAGCGGCTTTGCCAGCCGCTCGCCGAGCGTCTGGCCGGTGACGTCGCGGCAGTCGAGGTTGAGCTTGTCTTCGATGCCTCTGAGTACGCCTTCCAGTCCGCCGGCGGCGTGGAAATCCTCCATGTAGCCGTTGCCGACCGGCTTCAGATCGACAAGCACCGGCGTCTCGTCCGAAAGCCGGTTGAAGTCGGCAAGGTCGATGTCGATCCCAGCCCGGCCGGCAATGGCCGCCAGATGCACGATCGCGTTGGTCGAACCCGACACGGCGAGCAGCACCCGCAGCGCATTCTCGATCGACGCCCGGGTGATGAGCGTTTCCGGGCGGGGGCCGCCGGTCATGGCCATCTGGGCGGCGAGCGTGCCGGTCTCCTCCGACGCGCGCAGCCGGTCGGCATGAACGGCCGGAATTGCGGCGGTGTGTGGCAACATCATGCCGAGGGCTTCGGCGAGCAAAGCCATGGTGCTTGCCGTCCCCATTACCGCGCAGGTGCCGGAGGTGACTGCAAGACGGCCCTCAACCTGGTCGATCTCCTGCTTGTCGACATCGCCGGCACGGTATTTGCTCCAGAAGCGGCGGCAATCGGTACAGGCGCCCAGTCGTTCGCCCTTGTGGCGGCCAGTCATCATCGGGCCGGCGACGACCAGGGCCGCGGGCTTGCCTGCGGAATAGGCGCCCATCAGCAGCGCTGGCACGGTCTTGTCGCAACCGCCCATCAGCACGACGGAATCCATCGGCTGTGCCCGGATCATCTCCTCGACGCTCATCGCCATCAGGTTGCGATAGACGAGCGAGGTTGGCGAGAGGAACACTTCGCCGAGCGAGATCACCGGGAAGGTAACGGGCAGTGCGCCGGCGGCAAGTACGCCGCGCTTCACTGCCTCGATCATTTCGGGAAAGTGGCGATGGCAATTGTTGAAACCGCTCTCTGTGGTGCAGATGCCGACGATCGGCTTATCGAGCGAGACCCCAGTATAGCCCATCGAGCTGGCAAAGGAGCGCCGCAGATAGCGGGCGAAATCCCGGTCGCCGTAGTTGGTCAACCCATTGTCGAGACCGGCGGGCTTCTTGTCAGTCATGGAGTGCTCCCTTCACCAGCCGGTGGCGTATGTATTTCGGGTTCAGGTAGTCGAGGATGCCAAGGCTTCCACCTTCGCGGCCAAAGCCGCTCTGACGGGTGCCGCCGAAGGGTGCCTCGGCGGTGGCGAGCAGTGTTTCGTTGACGCCGACCATGCCGGCTTCCAGTGCTTCCGCTGTCTGTGCAGCCAGCGCGGAGTCACGGGTGAAGACATAGGCAGCGAGGCCAAAGTCGGTGGCATTCGCCCGCGCGATCACCTCATCCACGCTGTCGAAGGCCGCGATCGGTGCAATGGGCGCGAAGGGTTCTTCCCGCATGATACGGGCATCGTCGGGCACGTTGCTAAGGACTGTCGGTTCCAGGAAATGCCCGCGATTGAGATGAGCCGGACGCTTTCCGCCCGCGAGCAGCCTCGCGCCATGGTCGAGCGCGTCCACAATCAGCGCCTCGGCACCGGCAAGCGAGCGGGCGCGGATCATCGGACCAGTGGTGACGCCGGGCTTCAGCCCGTCACCGATCGTCAGGCCGCGCGCGTATTTGGCGAAGGCTTCTTCGAAGGGGGCGAGGATTGAGCGATGTACATAGAAGCGTGACGGCGAAATACAGACCTGGCCGCAATTGCGAAACTTGGTCGCCGCGAGCTTTTCCGCTGCCGCGACCGGATCGAAATCGGCGTGGACGATGACAGGCGCATGACCGCCGAGCTCCATCGTCACCTTCTTGATACCTTCGGCCGCCGCCTTGAGGATTTCCCGGCCCACGGGCACGGAGCCGGTCAGCGAGACCTTGCGGATGATCGGCGAGGCGATCAACCGCGAGACCATCGGTACGGCGGCACCGGTCAGGATCGCCAGGCAACCTTTGGGCAGGCCGGCGTCGATCAGCACCTCGCCGATCGCCATACAACTGCCCGGCGCCTCGGAGGCCGGCCGGACAATGACAGTACAGCCGGCCGCAAGCGCCGCCGCGATCTTGCGGGCCGGCAGGAGCATGGGGAAATTCCAGGCGGTGAGTGCAAGGCAGGGACCGACCGGCTGGTAGATCACCGAAAGCCGTTCATCCGGGTGGCGGCCGGGGATCGTCTGACCATAGATACGCTTGGCTTCCTCGCCCTGCCACTCGAACTGGTCGGCACTGGCGCGGATCTCGGCCTCTGCCTCGGCGAGCGGCTTGCCGGTCTCGCTGCTCATGATGTGCGCGAACTTTGCCACACGCTCGCGCATCAACTCGGCGGCGCGCCTGAGGATCGCGGCGCGATCCCAGGCGGCAACGGCGGCCCAGGCGGCGAAGCTGTCCTCGGCGGCGGCAAGGGCCGCCCGTTCGTCTTCCTCTGTCGCCGCCGGTATGTGGCCTACGGTATTTTCCGTCGCCGGGCTCTTCACCTCGATCAGGCCTCCATCGGAGGCCTGCCGCCACTCTCCACCGATCAGCAGTCCGTATTGTTCGTACATGGTTTCAGCCTCAAATCACGGTGCGGGCATATTGCCGTTGAACGTCGTCGCACCAGTTGCCGACGTTCCATTGCCCATAGGCGCCGAGCCCACCGGTGGGGTCCTCGCCGAAATAGACGGGCACGTGAACGAGGCTCAGGCCGGGATGTTGACGGGCCTGTTCCAGAGCTGTCAGCAGCGACGTTTCGTCTGTGCCACCCCAGATCGCCCTGACGCCCCGAACAGCGCTCGCCATCTGCACGTAATCCACCGCTACCCCGTCGCTGGTACGGAAATCCCGTCCGTACTGGGAAAGCTGGAGATGGCTGATGGCGGCCATGCGCCGGTTGTCGAGAAGCAGGATCGTCCCGTGCGCCCCATGCTCGACTCCGTCGATCAGAACCTGCGGGTTCATCATGAACGAGCCGTCGCCGGTGAAGGCAACGCCGTAACGACCCTTGTCCGCAAGGGCGGATGAGAGCAGCGCCGACACAGCAAAGCCCATGTAGGATGCGCCCGTTTCGGTAAAGGTCTCGCCGGTCGCGGTGTCGTCGACGATCTGGAAGCCGTTCGCCTGAACATCGCCCGCATCGAAGAACTTCAGCACGTTATGGCGCTGGCAAAAATCGCTGGCGATCTTGATCGCCTGAGGCTGGGTCAGCACTTCGCGCTGCCAGACGGGATCGGTCAGACGCGGAGCGGAGAACCGTTCGGCGAGAAAGGCTTCCCATTCGGTCTTCTTCTTGCGGGCAGCCTGGAGCCAGGAGGCCTTGTGGCTGACTACGGGATAGTTGCCCAGTGTGTCGGCCAGTCGCGCCGCAACGATTGCCGCGTCTCCCGTGAGTGCAATCGTTCGATTGTAGTGTTGCACGTCGACAGGGTCGGCATTGATATTGATGACTTCGCGGACATTCGGCCAGCCAATGCCGGAGCAGTCCGCCTGACAGACGGCGCGGCTGCCGATCACCACGAGAACCTCGGCCTCTTCCATCGCCCAGTTGCCGCTGATCGAACCCTTGGAACCGCCGACATGCATATTTTGCGGATGATCCGCCGGCATCACGCCGTTGGCGCCGGGGCTGAGCACGACCGCGGCTCCGGATGCCTCCGCCAGGCGGCGGATCTCGGCGGATGCTCCGCGTGCGCCGCCGCCGAGTTTGAGAGCCACCTTGCTAGCCGAGGCAATGACGGCGGCGGCCCGCTCGATCGCCGTGTCGTCGGCAGGTGCGAGCTTGGGAAAAATCGGTCGCTGGGGCAGGGCGTCCAGGCGCAGGGTCACGCGCGCCGCTTGCGTGTTCAGCGGCATGTTCATGAAAAAGGGTCCGGGGCGCCACGGGTGGAACACGCAAGCCGCTCCCTTGCGTAGGCCATCCCGCAGCGCGCCCGGACTATGCAGCGTATAGGAGCTCCCCATCAGGGAGGTGATTTGCGAGAAGATCCCCTGTGCCGGCTTCGGCACCTGCTGCATGTTGTAGCCCTCTCCATGGGTCGTCTCGTCGCCATAGAGATGGTAGAGGCCGACGCCGTTGGACGAGGCGGCGAGCGATGCCGCCATTGCCTGGAACGCGCCGGGGCCGATCGAGGTGACCACGGCGCAGGGTTCGCCATAGACCCAGGAGAGCGCGGTGCCGGCATGCGCCATTTCGACTTCGTTGCGGAATTGCCAGCAGCGCACCAGCCCTTCCGCCTCATAGGCCTCCAGCACATCCGCTACCGCCGTGCTGCCGTGCCCGAAGATCGCGAGGTATTTGGTGACACCCTGACGCATTAGGCCGAGCACCAGCACTTCGACCACCGGCAATGCGACGGTCTGTTCAAGGCGGCCTGCGTCGATGGCGGCTTCGAGCCCGCCGGCTTCGCGGATCCAGCGCGCGCGTTCACCGGCAGTGGCTGTCTGCAGATCGGCGAAAGAGGAGGTCGCCATGGTCACCGGGAGCCTCCCTCGGTGCGCAGGTCCACGGTGCGGCCGAGCCGCGCTGATTCCTCCGCCGCAAGCGCAAAGCGCAGGATCTGGCGAGCCTGGCGGGCGGTGAGAACCGGCGGGCCGCCATTCTGTAGTGCCTCCAGATAATGGCGGGTCGAAAGGACGAAGCTCTGCTCCCAGCCGGTTGGAATGTCCCGGTATTCGGTCAGCGCACCATCGCGGTAGAGCACCAGCGGCGGCGCATTGGCCAACCTGCCATGGCCGCCGTTGATCCAGATGATGCCCTTCGTGCCGGTAATCTCGACACGGTCGTCCTGGGCGTAGTGCCGGGTGGCAAGCTCCATGTCGGGCGAATAGACGATTTCGAGATTGCCGATTCGGTTGCCCGGGAAGCGGAAGGAAATCTGCGACTGGGCATCGAAACGGATGCCGCCAGGGCCTTCGGTGTCGCCGATGAAGGCGTGCACCTCATCCGGCTCGCCCATGAAATGCCAGGCCAGTGCGAACTTGTGGTGGCCATCGTCGAAAACCAGAGGGCCACCGCCTGCTTCCGTTGTCTTCTGGCGCCAGGCATTGGCTGCGGGCGGAACTTCCCAGGCGGTCGCGCTGCGCGCTGGATTGGACTTGATGCGGATGGACAGCGGCGTACCTATCGCACCCTCGTCGATTAGAGCCTTGGCCTTCAGGACCGGAGGATAGAAAATGAAGTTCTCGAAGACCTTGAAGGGGCGGTCATAGGCTTCCGCCGCGGCGACCAGTTGGTCTGCCTCCTCCAACGAGACGCACATCGGCTTTTGCAAGGAGACGATCTTGCCGGCATTGATGGCCTTGAGGGCGGCGGGGAGATGCAGATGATGCGGCAGGAGAATTTCGACAAGGTCGACATCAGCGCGTGACAGAAGAGTATCCAGATCGGTTTCGATCGCCACATCCGAAAGGCCCCAGTCCTTCGCCTTGCTCGCGGCAAGGTTCGGATCGCGATCGCAAAGGGCGACGATCGTGCTCGACGGATTTTGCAGATATTCGATCGCATGGAGGTCGGAAATACGACCCGTGCCGATAATCGCTACTCTAATCGGTCCCTTTGTCATTCACTGGGGTCCTTCTCTGGCTGAACAATGGAAACGGAAGTGATGATGCGGCCAAGCTCGGCCAGGCGGGCATCGTCCACCCGGACGCTCGGCCCGGAGACGCCGATGGCGGCGATCATCCGCCCGTCGCCATCGTAAATCGGGCGTGCGACACAGCGGATGCCCTGGGCGAATTCCTCGTCGTCGACGGCATAGCCGCGCGCCCGTGTGCGGGCGATCTCGTCATCAAGCGACTGACGGGTGGTCAGTGTCTTGGACGTATAGGACGTGAAGGGGCCCTCCAGCGCCGCGCCGCCGAAGGCCAGGAAAGCCTTGCCGAGCGCGGTGCAATACAGGGGGGACAAGGCCCCGATCGGATGGTCCACCTTGAGTGGTAGGGGCGAGTCGACCTTGTCCACGTACCAGACGCGGTCGTTCACCAGTACCGCCATGTGTGCGCATTCGCCGGTCTCTGCCACCAGTGTTTCAAGGGCGGGGCGCCAGGCTTCCTTGGCCGCGATAATGTCGGCCAGCGAGTGTTCGCGCCGGGCAGGCCGCGCAACCTTGTCGGTCGGCCGGTAACGGCGAGCGGCATCCTGGAGGGCGTAGCCGCAAGCCACAAGCGTTTTCATCAGGTGCGAGGCATTCGACTTGTCCACGCCAAGAGCTTCGGCGATATCGGTCAGCCGGGCGGGCTCGCTCCGGGACGCGATATAGTCGAGGGCTTCGAGGCCACGTGACAGGGATTGCAGCAGACGCATTGTCGAACTCCATTCAGGTCGTTTGCGATAGTTTGATCATGTTAAACACAATGTACAACATACGGCAACAAAATAGCGCAACAAGCCTAATTTACTCAAGCCTTGCCGCATTCGTTTCGAAATGCAATACTTTTTTGTTGACATCGGGGATATTCTTGCGAAAACTTGATGCTGCGACAATGCAAAGTTAAACATACGCAAACTTCATGGGAGGAACTGATGTTTTCGATTTCAAGGCGCGCGCTTATGGCCGCAGCGCTCATGGCATCTTCCGCGAGCCTCGTGCCGCACGCCTTCGCCCAGTCCGGCGAGGTGACGATCAGCCACTATTTCACCGGCGAACTCGGCCTGAAAGCCTTCAACGAACAGGTCGCGGCCTTCGAGAAGGCGAGCGGGATCAAGATGAAGGAGAGCCCGGTTGGGCACGAGGATTTCAAGACCGATATCCTGGTGCGGGCTGCCGGCCATAGCCTGCCGGACGTGTTCAGCTATTGGGCGGGCGCTCGCGTGCAGTTCATTGTTGATTCCAAGAGTCTGCGCCCAATCGACGACATGTGGGCTGCCGAGAAGCTCGATTCTGTCATTTCCAAGCCGATCGCCGAAAGCTCCACCCTTTATGACGGCAAGCGCTTCCTCGTTCCCTTCAACTACCACTACGCAGGCATCTTCTTTAACAAGAAGGTTCTGGCCGATGCGGGCATCACGGAGATGCCGGCGACCTGGGACGACTTCATTGCGATGTGCAAGACGCTGAAGGCAAAGGGCGTGGCGCCGATCGCGCTCGGCTCGAAGAACCGTTGGCCTGCCCAGTTCTGGTTTGACTATCTTCTGCTGCGCACCGCCGGCCCGGACTATCGTGCACGCCTGATGTCGGGCGAGGCATCTTACGACGATCCGGAAGTGGCGACGGCCATGGGCCTCTGGAAGAGCCTCCTGGATGAGGGACTGTTCGTCGAGAACGCAAATGCGGACGACTGGACCGACGCTGCCGACAAGGTGGCGCGCGGCGATGCTGCGATGACGCTCATGGGAACCTGGATCACCGGATACTGGAACGGTATCGGCCTCGTGCCGGGCACGGACTATGACTTCTTCCCGTTCCCGGCCGTCAAGGAAGGCGTGGCGAATGCCGCCGTCGGCCCGGTTGACGGTCTGGTGATTTCGGCCAATGCGGCAAATGCGGAGGGAGCCGAAAAGTTCCTGGCTTTCATGATGTCGAACCCTGAAGTGCAGGCGAAGTGGGCCGAGGCTCAGGGTGCGCTTTCTGCCAACGTGAATGTTGATCCGAAGACCTATAACAGCGTCATGCAGCACGCGGCCCAGACCGTATCCGAAGCGCCCGTCTTCGCCTTCAACTATGACCTCGCCACGCCGCCGCCAGTTGCCGAAGTCGGCTTGTCGATGTTCACGCGTTTCATTGACGATCCGTCCAAGATGGATGAAATCCTGAAAAACATGGCCGCCGACGCGAAGGTTGCCTTCAAGCAGTAACCGAAGGCCGGCCGCGGCCTGGAAGGGTCGCGGCCGCATCGGAAAGGATCAAAGGGCATGGAGCGGCATAACCGTTTCTGGCGTGTTGCGCTTCTGGCGCTGCCGCTCGGCGTGTTCGTCTTTTTTGTAATCTGGCCGCTGCTCAGTTCGTTCTACTACAGTTTTACCAACTGGAACGGCTTCAACAGCGACTATGATTTCGTCGGCTTCTCGAATTTCGCCAAGATATTCACCGACTCGCTTTTTCTCAACGCGGCGATCAACACGACCATCTGGATGGTGGCGGCGATCCTCGTGCCGACGCTGCTGGGCCTCATGCTCGCCCTGCTGCTGGACAGCAGGGTGCCGGGAACCCGTATCTTCAAGACAATTTTTTACCTGCCGATCTGTCTGTCCGCCGTTATCGTCGGCCAGATTTGGATCTGGATCTACCAGCCCGATTGGGGCCTGCTCAATACGCTCATTTCGTCGGCATCCGGGGAGAAGATGCGATATGCCTGGCTTGCCAAGCCCGATACTGCGCTCCTGTCCGTCATCGTCGCCTGGTCATGGCAGCAGACCGGCCTGTCGATGGTCATCTATCTGGCCGGTCTCACGGCCATATCGGAGGACCTGCTTGAGGTCTGCGAGATCGAAGGTGCCAGCGCATGGCAGCGTACGCTCTTCGTCGTGCTGCCGCTTCTCACGCCCTCGACCGTGGTCGTCGTCGCGCTGTCGGTGATCAACTCGCTGAAAGGGTTTGACATACTCTACATCATGACCGGTGGCGGGCCGTTCAACAGTTCCGACACGCTAGCGATGCACATGTACAACGAGTCTTTCCGGAAATACCTGATGGGGTATGGCAGCGCGATTTCCGTGGTCCTGTTCCTGATCGCCGTCACGATCATCGGCCTCTATTTCCGGCAGCTGAAGAAGGTGGACAAGATCTATGGCTAGTCCGGTCGCGGAAAGACGGTTCAATCCCTGGCCGATGGCGATCTTCGTCATCCTGGTCGTTCTGGCGGCGATGTTCCTGCTGCCGACGGTTGGCGTGCTTCTGTCCTCGGTGAAAACCACGCGCGAAATCGCACTCGGCCAATTGTGGTCGATGCCACAGGCCCTGTTCATGGGCAATTTTATCGAGGTGCTCGGCAATCCGGCTGTCCACCGCTATTTCCTGAACACCCTGATCGTCACGATCCCGGGCACGATTGCCTCGACCGCACTCGGGGTGCTGGCCGGTTACGTCTTTGCCAAGTTGCCGTTCCGGGGATCGAACCTGCTGTTCCTAGTGGTGATCGCGGGCATGTTCTTCCCGCCGCAGGTGATCCTGGTGCCGCTGTTTCGGCTGTTCAATGGTCTCGGTCTGATCGATACGCTCTGGCCAGTGTTCATCGTCCACACGGCGCTGGGCATTCCGATCTGCACGCTGCTGATGCGCAACTTCTTCGCAACGGTCCCGACGGCCCTCAGGGAAGCGGCGATCCTCGAAGGCGCCAATGAGTGGCAGGTGCTGACAAAGGTCGTCCTGCCGCTCAGCCTGCCGGCCCTCGCCGTGCTCGCGACGCTGCAATTCACCTGGATCTGGAACGATTTTCTCTGGCCTTTGATCTTCACCCAGTCGGACGAGATGCGGACCGTGATGCTCGGCATCGTCAATCTCAAGGGGCAGTATTCGGTGGCCTGGGGCGTGCAGGGCGCGCTCTCGCTGGTGGCCAGCCTGCCGACCTTGATTGTCTTTCTGTTCTTCCAGCGCTTCTTCATCAAGGGCATGACCATGGGCGCGGTAAAAGGGTAAAACATGACACAGCTTTCGCTTCGCGACGTGCGCAAGGCCTTCGGCGGACTCGAGGTCATCAGGGGCATCAACCTCGATGTCGAGGACGGTGAATTCGTTGTTTTCGTTGGCCCTTCCGGTTGCGGCAAGTCAACCATGCTGAGGATGATCGCGGGGCTCGAGGATCTGACGAGCGGCCAGATCGACATCGCCGGGAGGGACGTTACCCACACCTCGCCTTCCAAGCGGGAGATCGCCATGGTGTTCCAGTCATACGCACTCTTTCCGCATATGACCGTTGCCGAGAACATCGGCTTCGGGCTGAAACTGAACAAGCGTCCGAAGGACGAGATCGCAAGGCGTGTCGGTGAAGTTGCGGGCGTGCTGCAGATAGAGCCGTTACTCGACCGCACCCCGCGGGAACTCTCCGGCGGCCAGCGGCAGCGCGTGGCAATCGGGCGCGCGATCATCCGCGAGCCGAAAGTATTCCTTTTTGACGAGCCATTGTCCAATCTCGACGCGGCGCTGCGGGTTCAAATGCGCCTTGAGATTGCACGCCTTCACAAGCGGCTTGGCGCGACGATAATCTACGTCACCCACGACCAGACCGAGGCAATGACGCTGGCCGACCGTATCGTGGTTTTCAATCACGGTCGTATCGAGCAGGTCGGCGCTCCGATGGAGCTGTATGAGAGCCCGGCCAACATGTTTGTCGCCGGCTTTATCGGCGCGCCCGCGATGAATTTCCTGCCCGCCAAACTGGACAATGCCGGTGGGGGTAGCGTTATCCGGTTGGGAGACGCCTCATTTGCGCTTGAAGCGCTGGCGCAAGGCGTTGGGGGTGACGTCACTGTGGGAATCAGGCCTGAGCATCTGTCGCTTAGCGCTGACGGGGCGGGGCACGTGCCCGCCCGTGTCGAGATCGTCGAGCGTCTGGGCGCCGAGACCTATGCCTATGTTGAGATCGCTGATCCGAAGGCGACGCTGACAGTCTCGGTGCCACCGTCGAGCGACGTGAAGCCTGGCGACACCGTGTCGCTGCGCTTCGATCTTTCGAATACGCATGTCTTCAACCGTGACGGCCTGGCTATCCGGAGCCGCTAGGGCGGCGATATCGTCATTGGTGGACGGACTTATTTCCCCGGTGCTGCCGCTGGTTGTGCCGGGGAATGGAGCGGAAAACGGATTCGACGTCGCATAAAGGGGCGAAGGCCCAGATAGCCTGTCAGTTTTTCGATCCCGCGTTTCGCTCGGTGTAGAACATCGGACCGCCGCGCCAGCGCGGGAAACCGTAGCCGTGGATTTCGACGAGATCGATGTCGGAGGCCTTTTCAGCGATGCCTTCCGACAGGATCGCTTCGCCCTCCCGGGCCATGGCGCCGACCAGACGATCGGCAATTGCCTCGGCATCCAATGTTGGGCCGGGCTCGATCAGGGACCCGAGAAGGCGGACGACCTCGTCCGAGGCAAGCGGTCGGCGATCGCCGGCCTTGTAGTCATACCAGCCGCCGCCGGTCTTCTGGCCCTTGCGGCCGGCCCGCACCAAAATATCGCCCAGCGTTTCGGGCACATTCTGGCCTGCCGCACGCGCGCCTTCGCGCTGCAGGAAGGCGATGTCGAGGCCGCCGAGATCCTGTGCTTCAAAGGGTCCCATCGCGAAGCCAAAACCACGCATGGCCGCATCGACGTCCGGGATTGCCGCGCCCTGCCGCACCAGCACTTCCGCCTCGGCGCGGTAGCGCTTGAGAATGCGGTTGCCGATGAAGCCTTCGCAGATCCCGGCGCGCACCGGCACCTTGCCGAGTGTCCGGGCAAGTGCAAAGCCGGTCGCCAATGTCGTGTCCGAAGTCAGTGGTGTCGGCACGATCTCCAGAAGCTTCATGACATTAGCCGGGCTGAAGAAGTGCAGGCCGATGAAACGGCCGGGACTGGGCAGCCCTTCCGCGATTGCCTGCGGATCGAGATAGGAGGTGTTGGTCGCCAGCACCGCATCGGGACGGCAGATGCGACCCAGTCGCGCAAACACCTGACGCTTGACCGAAAGCTCTTCGAAGACGGCCTCGATCACGAGATCGGTATCTGCAAGGGCGGCATAGTCCGTCGAACCCGTGACCCCGGCAAGCCGCGCTTCGGCAGCGTCCTCGGTAAGACGTCCCCGCTTGACGGCTCCGGCGAAGATATCCCTGAGATTGGCGAGACCACGCTGAACGGCCGCTTCGTCGCGCTCGATAAGGATGACCGGCAGACCGGCATCGCGCAAGGCAGCGGCAATGCCCGCCCCCATCGTGCCGCCGCCGATGACTGCGGCATTCCTGAGCGGCAGGGTCTGAACGCCGGACAGGGTCGCCGGACGCGGCGCTGCCCGCTCGGCGAAGAAGACGTGGCGGAGCGCCGCTGCCTGATCGGAGGCGCGAAGCTCCAGGAAGGTGGCGCGCTCGAACTGCATCGCTGCGGCGAAGTCGGTTTCGGTCGCACGGCGCAGGCAGGCAAGGGCCTTGAGCGGGGCAACCTCGCCCCTTGCGCGCTTGGCGACAGTCCCCTCGGCCTCGGTCCAGAAGGCGTCCGCCGCTGTCGGCGCGGGCCGAAGCGAGAGCGGCTGGGGAAGGGGGGGCACGAGCGGTTCCCGGGCAAAGGCGATGGCAGCTGTGCGGAGATCGCCGTCGACGATCCTGTCGATCAGGCTGAGCTCCAGCGCCCGAGGAGCGCGCACCGGCTTGCCCGTGGTCACCAGATCGACGGCCGCCTCGACACCGACGAGACGCGGCGTGCGTACCGTTCCACCGGCGCCCGGAACGAGCCCGAGCGTCACTTCCGGCAGGCCGACCGAGGCATCCGTTGTCGCAAGACGGAAACGGCAACCCAGTGCGACCTCGAGGCCGCCGCCGAGCGCCGAACCATGGATCGCCGCGATCCAGGGCTTGGCGGCCAGTTCGATGGCCGAGATGACGTCGGGCAGATGCGGCGGCTGCGGCGGCTTGTCGAATTCGCTGACATCGGCGCCGGCAATGAAGGTGCGCCCGGCGCAGGCAAGCACTACAGCCGAGACATCGGGATCATTGTCCAACGCGGTCACCGCGTCCAAGAGACCCTGGCGCACGGCCTGGCTCAATGCGTTGACGGGCGGGTTGTCGACGGTAACGACGGCGATGTTCCCCTCACGGGCGATGGTGACGATGGACATATGTAATCAGATTCCCAGATAGGCTTCTCGAATGCGGGGATCGGCGAGCAATTCGGCGGCCGGTCCTTCCATGGTGATCTTGCCTGTTTCCATGACATAGCCCCGGTCTGCGACCGACAGGGCGCCGAAGGCGTTCTGTTCGACGAGGAGCACGGTGACCTTGAGATCCCGCATGCTCCTGACCACGTCGAAGATCTGCTGGACCAGGATGGGCGCCAGACCCATGGAGGGCTCGTCGAGCAGCAGGCAGGACGGTCGCCCCATCAACGCCCGGGCGATCGCCAGCATCTGCTGCTGGCCGCCCGACAGGCCACCTGCGGAGAGATTGCGCTTCTCCTTCAGGATCGGGAACATCTGGAAGGCATTTTCCATGTCCCGATCGACCCGGTCGTCGGTAAACAGGAAGGCACCGAGACGCAGGTTCTCCTCGACCGTCAGGTTGGTGAAGATCTGGCGCCCCTCCGGAGATTGGGCAAGGCCCCGCTTCAACCGCTTGTAGGCTGGCGTGGTGGCAAGTGCTTCGCCCCGGAATATGATCTGTCCTGCGCTGATCGGCTGCAAGCCCGACAGGCAGCGCAGCAGCGTCGTCTTGCCGGCACCATTGGCGCCGACGATGGTGACGATCTCGCCGGAATCGATGTGCAGGTCGATGCCGTGCAGTGCCTCGATGCGGCCATAACGCGACCGGAGACCCTCAACTGTGAGCATGGGATGCCTCCTGTGCCTGGGTTCCGAGATAGGCCGCGATGACATCCGGATTGCGGGCGACGGCCGCGGGGTCGCCCTCGGCGATCTTCACCCCGTGATCGAGGACGACGATGTGGTTGGAGATGCGCATCACCATCTTCATGTCGTGTTCGACCAGCAGGATGGCGACTCCGGAGGCGGCGACCTCGGCGATCAGGTGATCGATCTCCTCGGTCTCGACGGCGTTGCAGCCGGCGGCCGGCTCGTCGAGAAGCAGGACCTTGGTGTCGAGGGCAAGCGCACGGGCAATCTCCAGCCGCTTCAGCGCGCCATAGGACAGATTGCCGGCCTCGAGTTCGGCGGCATTGGCAAGGCCGACACGCGACAGCAGTTCTCGTGCCCCTGCCTGCGCGTCCCTTGAGCGCCGGCGCGAGGCCGGAAGCCCTAGCAGGTCGGCGAATACGGAGCCCTTTTCCTTCAAGTGAAAGCCGGCAATGGCGTTTTCCAGCACTGACATGTTCTGGAAGATCTGCAGGTTCTGGAAGGTACGCGACATGCCGCGGCGCGCCAGCAGATGTGGAGAAAATCCGGTCACATCCTCGCCGTTCAGCTTAACCTTGCCGGATTTCGGCATGTAGACACCCGAAATCATGTTGAACAGGGTGGTCTTGCCCGCACCGTTCGGCCCGATGACCGAGACGATTTCTCCCGGATTGACGGAGAAACTCACATCATCGACAGCACGCAGGCCACCGAATGCAATCCCCAACCCCTCGACGCTGAGAAGGCTCATGCTCCCCTCCCGGTGAATTGACGCAGCAGCGACGGCAACAGGCCCTCGCGCAGGAAGATCATGACCAGCATCATCACCAGCCCGAGCATGACCTGCTCGTATTCGGCGAACACGGTGAGCACCTGCGGCAGGAGGGTGAGGATGCCGGCGCCGAGAATCGCGCCCAGCACCGATCCGGCACCGCCCAGCACAGCCATGGTGACCATCTCGATCGAATGCATGTAGCCCGCGACATCCGGCGTGATGAACTTGTTCTGCAAGGCAAGCAGGGAACCGGAGGCCGAGGCATAGACCGCCGAGATCACGAAGGCCTGCAGCTTCAGCCGGGGCACATCGACGCCCACGGTGCTTGCGGCGATCTCCGAACCGTGGAGGGCCCGAAGCGCCCGGCCGGTCGGGCTGTCAAAGAGGTTGAGCGCCAGCCAGGCACCGACCAGCAGGCAGAGCCCGCAGAAGAAATACCAGAACTCCGGTGCGGAAAGCTTGAGTCCCAGCGCACCGAGCGCCTGGCGCAGGCCGAGATCGGCCACTGCGATGCCGTCCGGCCCGCCGGTGAGCCAGGCTTCGTTGGAAAGCACCATGGAGACCAGAATTCCGAAGCCGAGCGACGCGACGGCGAGGTAGTAGCCCTTGAGGCGCAGGATCGGTCGACCGACGACGTAGGCGATCAACGCGGAAAGCGCCGCGCCGAGTACGGCGGCGAAAGCGGGATGCAGGCCGAGATGTACGGGCGCCAGTGCCGAAGCATAGGCGCCAATACCGGCAAAGCCCGCATGGCCGAGGCTGATCTGTCCGGCAAAGCCCGTCAGGATGACGATGCCGACCACCGCCACGCCGTTCACAAACAAGAGCGAACCGACGCGGAAATAGTAGGCGGAAGGAAAGAAGAACGGAGTTGCCGCAATGAGCAGCGCAAGCACCAGCAGCGTAATCTGTTTTGTCGTGAGCCGCATCATCACACCCGATTGACCGAATTGCGTCCGAATAGGCCTTGCGGCATGGCGAAGAGGACGGCGAGGATGACGATGAACGCAACGGCATCCTTATATTGAGAACTGATGAAACCGGCCGTCAGCGCCTCGAAAAGACCGAGGAGGATGCCGCCGACGAGTGCGCCCTTCGGATTGCCCATTCCGCCGAGCATTGCTGCGGCAAAGCCCTTGAGGGCAAGCGCGATGCCGAGGTCATAACTGGTCAGGGTGATCGGGGTGACGAGCACGCCGGCGAGCGCGCCGATCGCCGCCGAAAGCGCAAAGGACAGGGTCATGACCCAGTTGGTATTAATACCGACGAGTTGGGCTGCCAGGCGATTGTCCGAGGTGGCAAGCACCGCCTTGCCAGTCAGGGTGCGGGTGAAGAACAGCCAGAGGCCGACGAAGACGACGACCGCCCCGGCGATGACCCACAGGCTCTGCGGCAGGATCGTCGCGGCCAGGATCTCGATGGGCTCGTCGCCGGTAAATGCCGGGAAGCGATGCAGCTGCTTGTCGAAAACCAGCTGGGTGACACCGCGAATGAAGATCGATGCGCCGATGGTGATGATGATCAGCGACACCACGGGAGCACCCCGCGCGGGGCCGATCGCCAGCCTGTTCAAAGCAACGCCGATGGCGGCGGTCACCACGATCGCGATTACGGCTGCAAGCGGGAGCGGCAAGCCGGCGTCGAACGCGAACACGGTAATCATGCCGCCCAGCATGACGAATTCGCCCTGAGCGAAATTGACCACGTCCGAGGCGTTGTAGATGATCGTGAAGCCCAGCGCGACGAGCGCGTAGACTGCGCCGACCGTCAGGCCGGAAAGAAGAAACTGCATCAGTTCAGGCATCGAAGACCCCACTGTGGCCGAACATCTTTGAGGCGGAGCCCACATCTCGCATGCAGGCTCCGCGCCAATGTCATCGTCCCGCGAACGGGACGGTTCGGATTTTACTCGATGATGGTCCAGCCACCGTCCTTGATCTCGAGCATACGGAATGCCGAGAGATCGAGGCCGAGGTGGTCCTCCGCCTTCATCGTCACGACACCGGTGGTACCGACCAGGCCGGACGTGGATTCGATCGCATCGCGGATCGCTTCCGGTTCTGCGGAGCCGGCACGTCCGATCGCATCGACCAGAATGCGCAAGGCGTCATGGGCATAGCCACCGAAAGTCGAGACGGCAGAACCGGTCTTCTTCTCGTAAGCCGTTTTGTAGGCCATCACGACCGGCTTCTGCGGATCGCCATCCGCCAGGATGCCGGCAACCAGAAGAGCGGTACCGGGAAGGCGCACGCCTTCGGCGGCCTTCGCGCCGGCCAGTTCGATAAAGCCGTCGGAGGCAACACCATGCGACTGATAGAGCGGCAAGCCGACGGCCAGCTGCGAATAGTTGCGCGTCACGATCGACGGGCCCTGGCCGAACCCAGGATTGAGTACAGCCTGCACGCCGGCCGCGCCCTTGATGTTGGTAAGCTGGGGCGTCATGTCCGCATCCTGCGGACCATAGGTCTCGTCGGCAACGATCTCGATGCCGTAGTCACCGGCAACGGCGACGCACTGCTTGTACATCGAGGCGCCGAAGCCGTCTGTGCCGGAGATCACGCCGATCTTGCTGATTGAGTTCTTCTTCATGTCCTCGAAGATCTTCTGGCAGGCCATGCGGTCGGTATGCGGGGTCTTGAAGACCCAGTGCTTGACCGGATCGATGATTTCGATCGCGCCGGCGAGCGAGATGAACGGAACCTCTGAGTCCTCGGCGACCGGGATGATCGACATGGTCGTACCAGTCGTCGTGCCGCCGATGATTGCTACAACCTCGTCGTCCTCGACGAGGCGGGTGGCGAAGGTGCGCGCCTTGTTCGGGTCACCGCCGTCGTCATAGAGTACGAGCTTCAGCGATTCGCCGTTGACGCCACCAGCGGCATTGATTTCTTCCACCAGCATTTCAAGCGTCTTGGCTTCCGGGTCGCCGAGGAAAGAGGCGGGGCCGGTTGCCGATACGGTGGCACCGATCTTGATTTCGGCCTGGGCGGCAGTTGCAATACCCAATGTCATGAGCATGGCGAGTGCGGTAGTCGTTGTCGTTTTCATTATGTCTCCTCCCTGAGAACGTTGAATAAGGAAGTCAGTTACGCCGCTTTCGGGCGGCGCCACATCGCCAGCCGAAACCGGTTGGCGACGAAGGCAGTATCGGTCAAGCTGGCATTCCCGGCAGGGTTGCCCCCGGTGACGTGAAAGTCGGAGAATGCAGCGGACTGATTGACGAAAATGTTGCCGGTCAGGTTGATCGACAGGTTGACACCGGCGCGGGCAAAGGCCTTGACCGCACGGGCGATGCGTGCCTCGTCCGTGTCGTAGAGCGCGGCAGTGATTGCGCCCTTGGTGCGGGCAAGGCTGGCTGCGGCCTCGACGCCGGCCTCGGCACTATCGACCGCGACAACGAACGCAACTGGTCCGAAGCACTCATCTTCGTGAGCCTTCGTCTCGGCGGCGTCGACGGCGACAATCAACGGGGTCGCACTGCAGCCCGCAGAAATCGGCTGTGAATCGCGCACGATGCGGCCGAAGCCGCGGGCCTTTTCGACCCGTGCAAGCGTCGCCGGATTGGCGATCGCGCCGCAGACTCCCGTGGCACGGGCCGGATCGCTCAAGAGCGCGTCCACAGCCGCGGCGATCGCCGTCGTGACCTCGTCGAAGCTCTTGTGCCCTTCATCGCTCGAAATGCCGGCACGCGGGACGAAAATGTCCTGCGGCGCGGTGCACATCTGGCCGGAATATAGCGAAAGCGAAAACGCGATGTTGGCGCACATGCCGGCGAAGTCGTCGGTGGCGGCAATGACGATCGAGTTCACGCCGGCTTCCTCGGTGAACACCTGGGCGGAGCGTGCATTGTCCCGCACCCATTCGCCAAAGACGCTCGAGCCGGTGTAGTCGATGATGCCGATGTCCGGATGGGTGACGAGTTCCTTGGTGATCTCCGCGCCGGCCTGATCGACCGCAAGCAAGACCACGTCGGCGCTGAAGCCCGCCTCGACCAGCACTTCGCGCGCCACCTTCACGGTGAGCGCGAGCGGCAGGATGGCGCCCGGATGCGGCTTGACGATTGCGGTATTGCCGGTGGCGAGGCTGGCGAACAGTCCGGGATAGGTGTTCCAGGTCGGGAAGGTCTGGCAGCCAATGGCCAGCGCGACACCGCGCGGCACGACCTGCCAGTTTTTTTCCAGAACGATCGACGGCGCCTTGCCCTGCGGCTTTTCCCAGGTTGCCTGATCCGGTGTGCGGCTCATTTCCACCCATGCGGTGGCGACCGCCTCAAGACCACGGTCCTGGGCATGCGGGCCGCCGGCCTGGAAGGCCATCGGAAAGGCCTGTCCAGTCGTGTGCATGACGGCATTGGCCATTTCAAAGCTGATTCGGTTGAGGCGTGTCAGGATTTCGAGGCAAATACCGACTCGTACCTCCGGCGAGGCATCGGCCCAGGCGTCGCCAGCCGCTTTGGAGGCGACAACGAGCGTTGCGGCATCGGTGGCCGGATAGAGGATGTCGAGGTCGAGGCCCCACGGCGACTTCTCGGAACCGAGACGCATATTCTCCGGATGGCCGGGCAATTCGAACTTCGCGCCGAGAAGCGCTTTGAAGGAAGCCTCGCCATCGTCCTTGGCCGTATCGCCATAGATCTTGCCGCTTGGAATTTCCGGAAACGGCGACCAGAAGCCCCGATCGGACAAGGCTTTCACAGCCGTCTCCAACAGACCGCGATGGCGGGCGAACAGGTCGTCCATGGCAATTTCCTCCCTCTGCTGCGCTTTATCATTGACCGTCCGGTCGGTTTATGCAAGATCTTTTTACAGCCCCCGGGAAATTTTGGGGCGAGGAAGAGGGAGAGAGCGATGCACCAATCCGACACCGTTCTGGTGACGTTGGATCACGGCGTTCTGCGGCTGATGCTGAACCGTCCGGACAAACTCAATTCGTTCAACGAAGAGATGCACATCGCCTTGCGAGCCGCGCTGCAGCGCGCCCATGACGATGTTTCCGTGCGTGCCGTCCTTCTGACCGGCGCCGGCCGCGGCTTTTCGGCGGGCCAGGACCTCGGCGACCGCGACCCGCGCAAGGGTGGCCACGCTCCCGATCTCGGCTACACGCTTGAGACTTTCTACAATCCGACGCTGCGCCTGATCCGTTCGCTGGAAAAACCGATGATCTGCGCGGTGAATGGGGTAGCAGCCGGTGCCGGTGCCAACATCGCCTTTGCCTGCGATATCGTGCTTGCCGCCCGCTCGGCGAAATTCATCCAGGCCTTCTCCAAGATCGGCCTTATCCCCGATGCCGGTGGCAGCTGGAACCTGGCGCGCATTCTCGGCGAACCGCGCGCCAAGGCGCTGGCCATGACCGCCGAGCCGCTGATGGCGGAGCGCGCAGCCGACTGGGGCCTGATCTGGAAGGCCGTCGATGACGACCAGCTGATGGCGGAGGCGGAAACGCTCGCCCGCTCGCTCGCCGAAGGCGCGACACGAGGCCTTGGCCTCACCAAGCGACTCATTCAGGCCGCCGCCACCAACAGCCTCGATGAGCAGCTCGACATGGAGCGCGACTGCCAGCGTGAAGCCGGTCGTACGAGCGACTATGCCGAAGGCGTCACCGCCTTCCTCGAAAAGCGCAAGCCGGAGTTTTCAGGCAAATGACCATGAACGCACAGGAAATGGCCGAGGCTTGCGCCAAGGCTATGTGGGACCTCGACACTGCATCGCAAAATCTTGGAATGCGCATCGAGCATATCGCACCGGGGCAGGCGACACTGTCGATGGAGATTACCAAATTGATGTCCAACGGCCATGGCAACTGTCATGGCGGATACATATTCACGCTCGCCGACAGCGCCTTTGCCTTTGCCTGCAACGGTTACAATCAGCTGACGGTCGCGCAGAACTGCTCGATTACCTATATCAGTCCCGGAAGGATCGGTGACCGGTTGACGGCACAGGCCCGCGAAATATCGCGCAAGGGCCGGTCCGGGATTTACGACATTCGCATATCAAATCAGAACGGCGACCTTGTCGCCGAGTTTCGTGGCCTATCGCGGACGGTGAAGGGCACCCATCTGCCCGATCCCGCCTGAACCACTACGCCTTCCAGGGAGGAAACCATGCTCGACTTTGTACCCCGTCCCCAAGATCTGGACCCGATCGAAATCGCCTCGCGGGACGAGATTTCGGCGCTCCAGTTTCACCGGATGAAGCGCTCCCTGAAGCATTCCTACGAAAACTCGCCGTTCTATCGGCAGCGTTTCGACGAGCATGGTGTCCACCCGGAAGATCTGAAGACCCTTTCGGATCTTTCCAAGTTCCCATTCACCACGAAGACCGACCTGCGCGACACCTATCCCTTCGGCATGTTCGCCGTGCCGCGCGAAAAGCTGGTCCGTATCCACGGCTCGTCCGGCACCACCGGCAAGCCGACGGTCGTCGGCTATACCAAGCATGACATCGATGTCTGGGCAGACGTCGTCGCCCGCTCTATCCGGGCGTCCGGCGGCCGACCCGGGGACATCGTGCATGTCGCCTATGGCTATGGCCTGTTCACCGGCGGCCTCGGCGCACACTACGGCGCCGAACGACTCGGCTGCACAGTCGTGCCGATCTCGGGGGGCATGACCGAGCGGCAGGTCACGCTGATGAACGATTTCAAGCCGCGCATCATCATGGTCACGCCGTCCTACATGCTGTCGATCCTCGACGAGTTCCGCCGCCAGGGCATCGACCCGCGCGAAAGCTCGATCGAGGTCGGCATTTTCGGTGCCGAGCCATGGACCAATGCCATGCGCAGCGAGATCGAGCAGGCATTTAATATGCACGCTGTCGACATCTATGGCCTCTCCGAGGTCATGGGGCCGGGGGTCGCCAACGAATGCGTGGAAACCAAGGATGGGCTGCATGTCTGGGAAGACCATTTTTATCCGGAAATCATCGATCCGGTAACGGGTGCCGTGCTGCCTGACGGCGAAATCGGTGAACTCGTCTTCACTACGCTGACCAAGGAAGGTCTGCCGATGGTGCGCTATCGCACCCGTGACCTGACGCGCCTTCTGCCGGGCACGGCCCGCTCAATGCGGCGCATCGAGAAGATCACCGGCCGTAGCGACGACATGATCATCCTGCGCGGCGTCAACGTCTTCCCGACCCAGATCGAGGAGCAGATCCTGAAGTGCGGCGGCCTTGCTCCGCACTTCCAGATCGAGCTGACCCGTGTTGGCCGGATGGACAACATGATCGTCCATGTCGAATGTGCGACCGATTCAACCGATGAGGCGGCGCGCGCCCGGTCGGCCAAGGAACTGGCCCATCACATCAAGAGCGTCGTCGGTATCAGCACCAAGATCGAGGTCAGGGATCCGACTTCGATCGCCCGGTCGGAAGGCAAGGCGAAGCGTGTTGTGGATAACCGCCCGAAGACCTGAACGGCTACCCGTGACAGGTCAAAGGCATACGTCGTAGTTGGAGAGGAGGCAGATATGCCTCCCTTTTGCAGGCGTTTTGCAAGCAGGAAGCAAGAACATGGCTCGAACCCGGGCAAATGACTTTGAGGAGAAACGGCGCGGCATTCTCGACAATGCCGCCGCAGTGTTTGCCGAGCAGGGCATGGAAAAGGCCTCCATGTCCCAGATCGCCGCCCATTCAAGCGTGTCCAAGGCACTGCTGTATCACTACTATCCGAGCAAGGATGCGCTGATCTACGCGATCATCATCACCCATCTGGAAGAACTCGACGAGGCGATCAGTGCGGCCGATATCCCGGATGAGGCTCCGGAGAAGCGGCTTCGGCGGCTGGTGGGCGTGGTGCTGGAGAACTACCGCGGTGCCGATAACCAGCACAAGGTGCAGCTCAACGCGACCTCGGCCCTGTCCGATGAGCAGAAGGCCGGCATCACCACGATCGAACGGCGTATCGTGCGCCGCTTCTCGAACCTGCTGCGCGAGATCAATCCCGAACTCGACAGCAAGGAAAGACCCTTGCTGATGCCCGTCACCATGTCGCTGTTCGGCATGATGAACTGGGTCTACATGTGGTTCCGCGATGGCGGCCGCATCACGCGGGAAGACTATGCGGACGTCGCAACCACGCTGATTCTCGAAGGCATCAAGGCGGTTCGCTGATCCGTCTCTAGACCTTCTCCTCGCGATCATTCTTCCCGAGAGAATTCTTAAGACCGACGGCCAGTATTGACTGGCCGTCGGTCTTCGCTCGTATTCAGGCCGCATCCCAGGTCTTGGCGACCATGGTTAACACGTCATATTGCGCGACGACCGCGCCGTTCTGGTTCGTCACCTGGCAATCCCAGCGCACTTCGCCGTGGTCGGCATTGGCGCGCGGATTGATCTCCTTGCAAGTCAGCCGGACCTGCAGCGTGTCGCCCGGATTGACGGGGGTGAGGAAGCGCAGGTTGTCGACGCCGTAATTGGCAAGCACCGGACCCGGATCCGGATCGACGAACAGGCCGGCGGCGAAGGAGACGATCAGGTATCCGTGCGCCACGCGCCCGTCGAAGAATGGATTGGCCTTGGCCGCTGCCTCGTCCATGTGGGCATAGAAGGTGTCACCGGTGAAATGGGCGAAGTGCTCGATGTCCTCGAGCGTGACCGTCCGCTTGGCGGTGACGATCTGGTCGCCGATCTTCAGCTCCGCCAGGGACTTGCGGAACGGATGGATGGTCGTGTCACCGGCGCCGGCACCCTCGATCCAGCGGCCGGTGACGGCCGAAAGGAGACGCGGCGTGCCTTGGACGGCCGTGCGCTGCATATAGTGCTTGACGCCCCGCATGCCGCCCATCTCCTCGCCGCCGCCGGCGCGGCCGGGTCCACCATGCACCAGCCCGGCAAGAGGCGATCCATGGCCCGTCGAGGATTTGGCCGAAGTACGGTTTCCGATGAGGACACGGCCATGATAGGGCGCCATGCCGATCACCATTTCTTCGGCGATCTTCGGATCGTTGGTGAAGACCGAGGCGACCAGCGAACCCTTGCCCTTGTGGGCGAGCGCAATCGCTTCCTCGATCCCCTCATAGGGCATCACGGTGGAGACAGGCCCGAATGCCTCGACATCGTGGACGGCAAAGGCCGTAAACGGCTTGTCGCAATAGAGAAGAACCGGATTGAGGAAGGCGCCTTTCTCGGCATCGCCGGAGAAGACGCGGACATTGTCCGGATCGCCGGCGACGATCTCGGCGTCGGCGGAAAGGTCGCGGATGCGTTCGCGCACTTCGTCGCGCTGGGCAAGGCTTGCCAGCGGTCCCATGCGCACGCCCTCGTCGGCCGGGTTGCCAAGCGCGGTCTTCGACAGGCGATCACCGAGCGCTTCGACCAGCGCCTGGACATGGGCCCGCGGCGCGATCACGCGGCGGATCGCCGTGCACTTCTGGCCGGCCTTCGAGGTCATCTCGCGGGCCACTTCCTTGACGAAGAGGTCGAACTCCTCCGTACCCGGACCGGCATCGGGGCCGAGCACCGAGGCGTTGAGGCTGTCGGCTTCCATGGTGAAGCGCACGGAATTCGCCACCACGGCCGGATGCGACTTCAACTTGCGGCCGGTCCAGGCCGAGCCGGTGAAGGTCACGGCGTCCTGGCCCTCGACATGGTCGAGCAGATCGCCGACCGAGCCAGATACCAGCTGCAATGCGCCGTCCGGCAGGATGCCCGTCTCGATGATCCGCCGGACCACGAGTTCGGTGAGGTAGGCGGTCTGGCTTGCCGGCTTGACGAGCGAGGGCACGCCGGCAATCAGCGTCGGGGCGATCTTTTCCAGCATGCCCCAGACGGGGAAGTTGAAGGCGTTGATGTGGACGGCGATACCGTGAAGTGGTGTCAGGATGTGCTGGGCGGAAAAGCTGTTGTCCCTGGACAGCAGTTCCACGTCGCCGTCGAGCAGCACGCGGGTATTGGGCAGTTCGCGCCGGGCCTTGGACGAATAAGACAGCATTGTGCCTATGCCGCCTTCGATGTCGACCCAGCCGTCGGCACGGGTCGCGCCGGTCAGGGCGCTCTCGGCATAGAACTCCTCCTTCAGGTCCATCAGGACCTGGCCGAGGGACTTCAACATCTGCGCCCGTTCATGGAAGGACAGGGCGCGCAGGTTCGGCCCACCGACCTCGCGGCCATAGGCCAGTGCTGCGGCAAAATCGATGCCGGTCGAGTCGATGAATGCGATTGCGGCACCCGTCGAGGCATCGAGCAGCGGAACGCCTTGCTTGTCGCCGGGCGTCCAGCGGCCACAGACGTAGCTTTCGAGGCGGCGCGGAACGCGAGCCGAAACATTCATGAAGTCATCCTTCCTGGATCGGTTTATTCAATGCGGAGGGCGGGGCGCCATGGCCCCGCCGCCTGGGAGGTTATTCGTCGTAGGAGAGCACGACCTTCTCGGTCAGCGGGTGACACTGGCAGGTCAGCACATAGCCGGCCTCGACCTCGTAGTCTTCGAGCGCATGGTTGGTATCCATCTCGACCTCGCCTTCGAGAACCTTCGCCCGGCAGGTGGAGCAGACGCCGGCCTTGCAGGAGAAGGGAGCGTCCATGCTCTGGGCGATCGCTGCTTCGAGAATGCTGACGCCATGCTTCGGCATGTTGAAGGTCCGCGTCGTGCCGTCGAGCGTGATGGTGGTCTCCACCACGGCTGCGGCTTCCTCGGCACTCACCGATGCGACAGGGGTCTTGGCGCGGCCGGGTTGGCCCGAGGCAAAGAGCTCGAACTTGATCTGCTCATCCTTCAGCCCGTGTTCCTTAAGGCTGGCGACGATTGTCAGCATCATCGGCTCGGGGCCGCAGATGAAGGCGGCGTCGACCGATTTCGGATCGATCCATGTGCGGAACAGGGCTGCCAACTTGTTCTCGTCAAGGCGGCCGGTGAAGAGGTCGATTTCCTGCGCTTCGCTTTCGAGAATGTGCAGCACGGAGAAACGACCGAGATAGGTGTTCTTCAAGTCCTCGAGTTCTTCGCGGAACATGATCGAGTTGATCTGGCGGTTGGCATAGACGAGGGTGAAGCGGGACTTCGGCTCGCGGGCCAGAACCGTCTTGATGATCGAGAGGACTGGCGTGATGCCGGACCCACCGGCAAAGCCGAGATAGTGCTTCTCGGTCGTCGGATCGATGTCCATGTAGAAGCGGCCCATCGGCGGCATGGCCTCGATCACGTCGCCTGGTGCCAGATTGGCGTTCGCCCAGTTGCTGAAGGCGCCGCCGTCGACGCGCTTGATGCCGACGCGCAGGACTCCCTCGTCCTTGCCCGCGCAGATCGAATAGGAGCGGCGCAGTTCCTCACCGTCAAAATCGCGGCGGAAGGTCAGGTACTGCCCTTGGGTGAAATCGAAGGCCGAGAGATCCTCCTCGCGCGGCTTGAGCGTGACGACGACCGCGTCGCGGGTCTCGTGGCGGATATCGGTCACAGTCAAGGGATGAAAGCGTGCCATGAGTTATGTCCTCCGCATCCTCAGATGCACTTGAAGTAATCAAAGGGTTCCAGACAATCCGAGCATCGGTAGCTCGCCTTGCACGGTGTCGAGCCAAACTGGCTGACTTTTTCGGTCTTGGTCGAGCCGCAACGCGGGCAGGCGACTTCAAGGTTCGATCCCGCCAGCCGGTTCACACGGGCGATCAGACGCCCGTCGGCGGCGGTGCCGTCGATCGGCGGCGCGATGCCGTAGGCGCGAAGCTTGTTCCGCCCCTCGGCACTGATCCAATCGGTCGTCCACGCCGGAGACAACCGCCGTTCGAGACGTAGTTTCTCAATGCCGTGGCCCTTGAGCGCTGCCTCGATATCGAGGTTGATCACCGTCGTCGCCGGACAACCGGAGTAGGTCGGGGTAACGGTGACCACGAGGGTATCGCTCTCCCACGCGACATCGCGGATGATGCCAAGATCGGTCAGGCTGATGACCGGGATTTCCGGATCAGGCACCTCGCCCAGCCAGCGCCAGACCTCTTCCGGTTCAGGCAATGTCCTGGTGGCCATGGCGTCAAACCTCACCAGACCGAGTTGGGATAGGCCCGCTGCAGGAACTGCATGTCGGCGAGGATATAGCCCAGATGCTCGGTGTGGATCCCGCGCTTGCCGCCCTTGTGCTGGTAGCTGCCCTCCGGACGCGCGAGCGTTGCCTCGGCGAGCACTTCGCCGACCGAACTGTCCCAGGCTGCCTTCAGCGCCGAGGGCAGCGGCGCGATGCCGGCCTCAGCCACGGCTTCGTCGGCGGAATCGTCGAGGAACATCTCGGCCGTGTAGGGCCAGAGATCGTCGAGCGCCCTCTGCATTCGGCGATGGCTTTCCTCGGTTCCGTCGCCGAGACGGATGACGAGGTCGGCCGAACGCTCGAAGTGGTAGGACACTTCCTTCAACGCCTTGCCGGCGATGTCCACCACGCGCGGATCGCTGGAAGACATCAGCGTACGCAGCATTTCGAGATGATAGGCATCGAACAGGAACTGCCGCATCAGCGTCTTGCCGAAGTCGCCGTTGGGGCGCTCGACGAGGAGCACGTTGCGGAAGGCCGCCGCGTCACGCAGATAGGCTAGATTGTCCGCCGTGCGGCCCTTGCCCTCGACCTCGCCGGCCAGGCCGAGCCAGAACTGGGTCTGGCCGATCAGGTCGAGCGCCGTGTTGGCAAGCGCGATATCCTCTTCGAGCACGGGCGAATGGCCGCACCACTCGGACACGCGGTGACCGAGGATCAGCGTATTGTCGCCCATGCGCAGGAGCCATTCGAAATACGCGGCCTGATCGACCGCCGGGGTCGCGGTCGCCATCACATATGCCCCACTTCTGCCGGGATGTCGAAGAAGGTCGGATGACGGTAGACCTTGGAGTTCGACGGTTCGAACAGCGGGCCCTTTTCCGACGGCGAAGACGCGGTGATTTCGGCTGACTTCACCACCCAGATCGACACGCCCTCATTGCGGCGGGTGTAGACGTCACGAGCATTGCGGATCGCCATTTCGGCGTCCGGGGCATGCAGGCTGCCGACATGGCGATGATTGAGGCCATGTTGACCGCGGATAAAGACTTCCCAAAGGGGCCATTCGCTGGACATTGCTATTCCTCCCGAGTTCAGGTGACGGAGGGGAGCGGGCGGGCCGCTCCCGAATTGGATTGATCAGGCAGCCTTGCGGCCGGCCCGGCGCGCCTCTTGCTTTTCGGCATGGGCCATCAGGCCGTCGCGGAACCACGCGCCTTCTTCCCAGGCGGTGACGCGGGCGCCGAGGCGCTCGGCATTGCAGGGGCCGTTACCGGCGATGACATTGAAGAACTCTTCCCAGTCCGGTTCGGAGAAGTCGTACCCGCCCTTCTCCTCGTTCCAACGCAGGTTCTCGTCCGGAATGGTCAAGCCCAGGTACTTTGCCTGCGGTACCGTCTGGTCGACGAACTTCTGGCGCAGCTCGTCATTGGTGTTGATCTTGATCTTCCACTGCATCGACTGGGCGGAATGCACCGAGTCCTTGTCGGACGGGCCGAACATCATCAGTGCCGGGTACCAGAAGCGGTTCAGCGCGTCCTGCGCCATCGCCTTCTGCTCCTCAGAGCCGAAGGCCATCTTCATCATGATGTCGTAGCCCTGGCGCTGGTGGAAGCTCTCTTCCTTGCAGATGCGGATCATGGCGCGGCTGTAGGGGCCGTAGGAGGTCTTCTGAAGCTGCACCTGGTTCATGATTGCCGCGCCGTCGACAAGCCAGCCGACCGCGCCGATATCCGCCCAGTTGAGCGTCGGGTAGTTGAAGATCGACGAATACTTCATCTTGCCGGAATGGAGCAGCGCCAGGAGCTCGTCGCGGCTGACGCCGAGCGTCTCGGCAGCGGAATAGAGATAGAGGCCGTGGCCAGCCTCGTCCTGGACCTTGGCAAGCAGGATCGCCTTGCGCTCGAGCGTCGGCGCACGGGTGATCCAGTTGCCCTCCGGCAGCTGGCCGACGATTTCGGAATGGGCGTGCTGGCCGATCTGACGGATCAGCGTCTTGCGGTAGCTTTCCGGCATCCGCTCCTTGGGTTCGATCTTCTCGCCCCGGTCGATGCGATCCTGAAAGGCCCGCTCCTCCGCCGACATCTCGTTCAGCGATTTCACCCGATCACTGTCGGTCTTGACCATTTGTGCGTACATGGCGGCTCCTCCCTGCTCAAATCCGTTCAATGATGATGGCGATGCCCTGGCCGACCCCGATGCACATGGTGCAAAGCGCGTAGCGCCCTCCGGTGCGCTGGAGCTGGTACATGGCCGTGGTGACGAGGCGCGCACCAGACATACCGAGCGGATGGCCGAGCGCGATCGCGCCGCCGTTCGGATTGACATGGGCGGCATCGTCGGGAAGCCCGAGCTCCCGAAGAACCGCCAGCGCCTGCGCGGCAAAAGCCTCATTGAGTTCTATCACATCCATCTGCGAAAGCGACAGACCGGCGCGCTCGAGCACCTTGCGAACCGCCGGCACCGGGCCGACGCCCATGATCCGTGGCTCGACGCCGGCCGCAGCCATGGCGACGATCCGGGCGCGCGGCACGAGGCCCTGCTCCCCGGCCATGGCTTCCGACGCGATCACCAGAGCGGCCGCGCCATCGTTCACGCCGGAGGCATTGCCGGCCGTGACGCTGAGATCCGGTCCGTTGACGCCCTTGAGCTTTGACAGCTGCTCGGCCGTGGTGCCGGGACGCGGATGTTCGTCGACCGAAACGACCAGTGGCTCGCCCTTCTTCTGCGGGATCGTGACGGGCACGATCTCGTCGGCAAAGACGCCGGCTGCCTGGGCGGCGGCCCAGCGGGCCTGGCTGCGGGCCGCAAATGCGTCCTGGTCGGCGCGGCTGACATTGTACTGCTCGGCGACATTGTCGGCCGTCTCCGGCATGGAATGGGTGCCGAACTTCTTCTTCAGTTCCGGATTGGGAAAGCGCCAGCCGATCGTGGTGTCGTAGACCGCGTTCGAACGGGAAAAGGCCGCATCCGCCTTCGGCATCACGAAGGGCGCGCGTGTCATGCTCTCGACTCCGCCGGCAATCACCAGATCGCAATCGCCGCCGCGGATGGCGCGTGCGGCCATGCCGACGGCGTCCATGCCGGAACCGCAGAGGCGGTTGACGGTGGTTGCGGGCACATTGATCGGCATGCCCGACAGGAGGACGGCCATGCGCCCGACATTGCGATTGTCTTCGCCGGCCTGGTTGGCGCAGCCGAAGATCAGGTCATCGACCTTCGACCAGTCGACGCCGGGATTGCGCTCCATCAGCGCAACGAGCGGCAGTGCAGCGAGATCATCTGCCCGAACGGACGCAAGTGCCCCGCCATAGCGGCCAACGGGCGTGCGCACGGCATCGCAGATAAAGGCTTGCTGCATCGAATTACTCCTCCCTGGGTATTGCTTGCGGTAGGCACTGTTTCGAATTAGCCAACCGATCGGTCAATTTATAGCGCCAAAACATCACACTGAAAAGCACTTTTTTCTAATTCTCGTGATGTTTAAGGCCGGCAACAAAAGAAATTATAATTTATCTCTTTTATTTCAGATGCTTAGCGTTGTGCCTCGGATGCAAGCGAGTCCAGTCGCGCCCTGGTTTCAACCGTTTCGGTCGGCAACGTGCCGTCCCGCCCCTCGAACTGGGCGCCGATATAGACATCGGCCAAGGGCGAAAGGGACTGGTAGAGCCGGCCAAAGAGCTGGCGCGCCGCAAGACCTGGCCAATCCTTGGGAAGAGCATCTGCCGGCAGTCGTGGATCTCGCAGCAGAACGGCACGGTATGCCTGGACCAATAGCAGCCGCGCGCTTACTGCGTCGGCTGGAAGCAGCGTCTCACCCTGCGCCAGGGCCGTCATCAGCGGCGAAAAGACGTCGATCATCGTCTGGTACTCATCCGCGAAGGACTGCAGATTCCAGAGCGTTGCCGCATAATCGGCCAGCAAAGCGCCGTCCTTGATCACCTCGGCCCGGAAGGCGAGCCCCGGAACCCGAACATTCTCCGGATGATTGGGGCGCAGATAGAGGTCCGGCCCCATACGGCCGAGCCCGGCGCGGCGGGCGATCTCGTCGGAGAGACCTGGTGCATGATGGATCAGGAAGCCTTCGGCCCCAACCTGCGGACCGTAAAGCAGCCTTGCCGCAGCGGCAAATTCGGTTCGCGCGCCAGACGCCAGGCGATAGTAGGACCGACGGCCATCGCGCTCTCCGACCAGTTGCTCGGCCGCGACAAGGCGAGAAACCGCGGTGCGCACCAGTGTCTCGCTTATCCCGAGATGCGCGCAGATCTCCACCAGCGTACCCATCCAGAGAACACCGCCACGCGGTACGACGATATCGCCATAGATGGTGACGATCATCGCGGGGGCGCGTGTGGTCAGGCGCTGTTGCAGCAGCGGCAACCACTGGGTTCCAGTTACCGCAAGGGACATTTCGCCTCCAGAAATTCAGGCGGTCAAATACCGTGGGTCCGACGACTGCCGCCTGCCGTTTCAACGTGTTGATTTCGCGAGGTAGGCGCACCGCAGACGAATGTCAAATCCCTGCCCAACTCCATTGCCCGATCCGTGTGAGTGCCTATCGGTCAGATCGATGGACCGGGTCTGTGCATTCCTGGATGGCGCTGCAACGGCGTCAGGGATGGACGCGCTCAAGAAACCGGCACGCTATCCAGTGCCTTGGAGGTATCGCATTGTGCCGCTGTTCCCGGTTGCGCCGAACGGCCCGTGGGGCGGCTGCAGCCGATTGGCGCGTGGAAGCGCAACAGCGCGGCCAGTTCGTCATTGCCATTCACCAGGTCAGAGAGGAGGACTTTGTCCAGCGAGCGATAGAACGCATCGACGGCATCGCCGATCGCGTTGCGCAGCCAACAGGCCTTCACGAGGGGACAGGTGTTGGATGAACTGAAGCACTCGGCGAAAGGCAAGTCGGATTCGAATATTCGGAAGACCGATCCGATATTGATAGCGGCGGGAGGGCGCGTCAGTTGTAAACCGCCGTTGCGACCGCGCGTCGCATCAATGAACCCGTGTTGGCCAAGTGTGCGGATCACCTGTGCCAGATGGTTTTCCGAAGCATTGCAGGCAACTGCAATGTCGCTTTTGCGAACGGTGACATGTGGGTTGACCGCGCAGAACATCAGCGTTCTGATGGCCAGATTGGTCCGCATGGTGATGCGCATCGGTTTCAGTTCCCAAGAGTGCTCCTGACAACAACGCTGAATAACTGGCATTTGCGTTTTGTACTTGATCTATGTCACGCAAACGCGATTGAGGCGAAGAAAGTTGATCCAAATCATGTCTGTTTGGGTCTTTTCGGATAAATACGCATCTTGAATGCATCAATTGCCAGGACCGAATGTGACCAATCCCGATAAGAAGAGCGCCGATCCGGGCGCCAGGAGACTGAAGGCGATCGAGCGGCGTGCCATGGGTGGCCTTCGGCCCCCGAGCCTTCTGGCTACGAGCGCGGCGCTGATGGTGCTGCCGCAGAGCTTCCTGGCAGGTGACGTTTTTGGTGCGCTTGTTGCGGGCACGGTGCCGATTCTTTCTCCCTTGTCGAGCGTCGCCGCCTATGTCGGGCTCGGACTCCTGCGCCACTTTCTCGATGCCTGGGGCGGACGTATCGGCTTTCGTGCAGCCCAGAAGGTTATCGCGGAAGAGCGGCTGGCACTGGTCGCGGCGGAGAGCCGCGTTTCGCATTTTTCCGCAAACGGCATTTCGTCTGCCGAAGGCGCCGCACTGATCGGCAACAAGCTCGACCTCCTTCTACCCTATCTTACGCGCTATCATCCGGCGTTGTTCAAGACCCGCCTCGTTCCTCTTTTCATCCTGGCGGTCACGGCCTGGGTCTCCTGGGCGGCGGCCCTGATCCTCCTTGTGGCCGGGCCGCTCATTCCGCTCTTCATGGCGCTGATCGGCTTTGCCGCGCGCGATGCCAGCGCCAGGCATCTCAAGGAAACAGGATCGCTGAACGCACTCCTGCTGGAGCGGCTGAACGCCCTGGTCGATATCAAGTTGCTCGACGGCCGTGACATGATGGTCCGTCAATTCTTCGGCAGCGCCGACTCCCTCAGGGTTCGTACGATGTCCGTGCTGAAGGTCGCCTTTCTCTCTTCCACGGTGCTCGAGCTGTTTTCGGCGCTCGGTATCGCCATGGTAGCGGTCTATGTCGGTTTCAGCCTGCTCGGTGCCTTCAGTTTCGGCACCTTCGGCGGTCCGCTGACGCTGGGGCAGGGCATATTCCTCCTGCTCTTGTCGCCAGAATTCTTCGCTCCTCTCCGTGAACTGGCGAGTGCGTGGCACGATCGCGCCGCCGCGCTCGCGGTTGCCGAAGAGCTCGAGGGCGTGGATGGGCGCCAACGCATGACCATTCTGGGCGAGGGCAGGGCGCTTGCGGCGTTTTCGGAGCCAGTTCATATCGTAACCCGTGGCCTTCGGATTTCCTCCGGGCCCGGTTTTTCCGTCACCTATCCGGATCTCGACATAAGGGCGGGTGAGGCGGTCACGATTACCGGCCCGAGCGGCGTCGGCAAGAGCACTCTGCTCGCCCTTCTGGCCGGGCTTGCGCGTGCAGACGAAGGGGAAATCCGCGTTTCCGGCAGAGTCCTCGATGACGCCGTCGCCGATAGATGGCGGGCGCGGCTTTGCTGGGTGTCGCAGACGCCTCATTTCGCTAGTGCCAGTGTCCTGGTCAATATTGTGGGTGCCGCCATGCAGCGCGACGAGCGGCGTTTCGTCGATGCAGTCGAGGCGGTCGGGCTCGGTCCCGTCATTGCTTCGCTGCCACGTGGCTCGCTCACCCGCCTGGGCGAGACGGGCAGTCAGCTCTCCGGCGGGGAGGCACGCAGGGTCATGCTCGCACGCGCCCTTTACACCGATGCCGACGTGGTCCTGGCCGACGAACCGACCGCCGATCTCGATCCGGCAAATGCCGAGAGGGTGACCGACAGCCTGCTCGCGCTCGTCCGCCGTGGCAAGACTTTGATCGTGGCGACCCACGATCGCGGGCTGATCGAACGGCTCGGACGCGAGATACGGTTGGGGGATACTGCATGACGCGCCTCCTGCGTATCCTGGTCCGAGTCTGGCGGCCGCATCTCATGGGATTGGCGCTCGGAAGCCTGCTTTCGGTTCTGGTCCTTGTCGCGGGCATTGCGTTGCTCGGTCTTTCCGGCTGGTTCATCACCGCGACCGGCATTGCGGGATTGGCAGGCATCGGCATTGCGTTCGATGTTTTCAGGCCAAGCGCGGCGATCCGTTTCCTCGCGCTGGGGCGTGCCGCTGCCCGTTATGGCGAACGTGTGTTGACCCATGACGCAACATTGCGAGGTCTTGCCGAATTGCGCGGGCAACTGCTCGCGGCGATGACCCGGATGCCTTTGCGGAAGCTCGCCGCGCTCAACGGCTCGGAACGTCTCAACCACCTGACGCTCGATGTCGATGCGCTGGACGGATTGGCGCTTCGGCTCATCATTCCCTTGCTTTCAGCCTTCTTCGTGGTGGCTGCTTTCTTGTTCTTGCTCTGGGAAATCGAAGGTGGGGCTGTCGCGGCATGGCAGGGAGGAAGCTATGGCCTCGGATTGATGCTGGCGCTTGTCCTGATGCTGAAGGTCTCTCTGCGTCCTTCGCGTCTGGCGCACAAGGCGTTGCAGGCGGTCAGGCTGCGCTTTATCGATCTGATGCGTGAGCGGCCAGAACTTGCCGTTTCCGGGCAGCTGGAATTGCAGCGCAAGGCCGTGATGGATGCCCAGTCACGATTGCAGCGAGACCAGGCCCGCGTCGACCTTGCCGAGCGGATTTCCGGGGTGTTGCTTGCGTCCGCGGGGACGATCGCCGCCGCGGGCAGCTTCTATCTCGGTATCCGCCTGGCTGAGGCAGAGGTCATTGATCCCGCGCTTGCAGCGTTCGGCTTTTTCGGGGCGCTCGCGGTCGGCGAGATCATTGCGCCCATCCATCGCGGCATTTCCGAACTCGGTCGTATGATGGATGCCGCGCGGCGCGTGGACGGGCAGATGGCGGGCGAAGACGAGGTTTCCGCGATCTCCAGCGTGACGCCTCGCCCCACCGGTTGCAATGCCCCCGTCCTCCGCTTCGAACACGTTGCCTATAGCCAGTATGGCCGTTCGATCCTGCAGGATTTCGAAATCGCCGTGCATGCCGGCGAGACAGTAGCACTGACCGGTCCCAGCGGAATCGGAAAGTCGACGGCGCTGCTTTTGGCCATGGGTCAGCTCCCGCCCGCCAGTGGCCGTATCCTGCTCTGCGGATGTGACGCTCGGGCGATAAGCGAATCAACGCTGTTTAGTCTGGCATCCATGCTGCCGCAGCGAAGCGCATTGATGAGTGGGTCGATCATGGACTCACTAAGGCTGGCGTCTCCTGATGTCGACGAATCGGAAGCCTGGTCCGCGCTTCGGGCCGCGAGCCTTGATCAAACAGTCTCCGCAAAGGGGGGGCTTGGTTTCATCCTCGGCGAAGGCGGATCCGGCCTTTCCGGCGGGGAAAGGCGTCGCCTGGCGCTCGCCCGCGTCTTGCTGCGGCGCCCCCGCCTATTGCTTCTCGATGAGCCGACCGAAGGCCTGGACGAGAAGATCGCGAGACAGGTCCTGACCGGCATCCGTGATTTTCTACCCGAGGCGGCCATCCTGATGGCCTCGCACCGCACGATCGAGCGCGAATTTGCAGGCCGCATCGTCACGCTTGCGTGACCTCCTGCGGCGGATTGGCGCAAAGGCACATCTACAATACACCTTATTGATCTCAATCAACTCTTCCGGACGGCGCAAGGAGTAGAAAAACTGATATGTGCATCCTGGATGCATCTTTCGGGTCAGAGAGAGTTGAAACCATGGAAATCGACATAGTCGAGCTGTCACGACTGCAATTCGCGATGACAGCAATGTATCACTTCCTTTTCGTGCCCCTGACGCTCGGCCTTTCCATCATCGTCGCGATCATGGAAACGGTCTATGTCATGACGGACCGCCCCATCTGGCGACAGATGACGAAATTCTGGGGCAGCCTGTTCGGCATCAACTTCGTGCTGGGCGTCGCCACCGGGATCACGATGGAGTTCCAGTTCGGCATGAACTGGAGTTACTACAGTCACTATGTCGGTGACATCTTCGGCGCTCCGCTCGCCGTCGAAGGCCTGATGGCCTTCTTCCTTGAGGCGACCTTTGTCGGTCTGTTCTTCTTCGGCTGGGACAAGCTGTCCAAACGTGCCCACATGATCGTGACCTGGCTGGTTGCAATCGGTTCGAATTTTTCGGCGCTCTGGATCCTGATCGCCAACGGCTGGATGCAGAATCCGGTTGGTGCCGAATTCAATCCAATGTCGATGCGCATGGAGATGACCTCGTTCTACGATGTCGTCTTCAACCAGGTCGCGCAGGCGAAATTCGTCCATACCGTTTCGGCAGGCTACGTCACCGCCTCCGTCTTCGTGCTCGGCGTATCCGCCTGGTACTTGCTGAAGGGGCGTCACACGGACCTTGCCCGGCGATCGATCGCGGTCGCGGCCTCGTTCGGTCTCGCCTCGGCACTTTCTGTGGTCGTCCTCGGCGACGAATCCGGTTACTCGGTCACCCATGACCAGAAGATGAAGCTCGCGGCCATCGAAGGCATGTGGGAGACCCAGCCGGCGCCGGCCTCGTTCACGCTCTTCGGCATTCCCGATCAGGAGGCACGCGAAACCCATTACGCCCTTCACATCCCCTATGTGATGGGCCTGATCGGCACGCGCTCGCTGACCGGCGAAATCCCCGGTATCGATGAACTCGTCAAGCAAGCAGAGGAACGCATCCGGTCCGGCCAGATTGCCTATGATGCGCTGATGAGTTTCCGAGCCAACAAGGGTGTGGTCTCGGAGGATGTTCGTGCCACCTTTGAGGAGCACAGCAAGGACCTCGGATTCGCCCTGCTTCTGAAGCGTTATGTGGACGACCCACGACAGGCGAGCGAAGACCAGATCAAGATGGCCGCCAACGATACGGTTCCGACCGTCTGGCCGCTGTTCTGGGCCTTCCGTCTGATGGTCGCGCTCGGATTCTCCTTCATCGCGGTCATGGCCTGGTTCTTCTGGATGGCGTCCTTCCGTCGGATGCAGTTCCCGCGTCTCGCGCTGTGGCTGGCCGTCATTATCATTCCGACACCCTGGCTTGCCGCGGAACTCGGCTGGTTCGTCGCCGAATTTGGCCGCCAGCCCTGGACTGTCGACGGCGTACTGCCGACGGCGCTATCCGTTTCCCAGCTGTCCATCACCGATCTGGCGATCACACTGGCCGGCTTCGTGCTGTTCTACACCGTGCTCTTCGTGATCGAGATGGGGCTCATGCTCAAGTACATCCGCAAGGGTCCCTACATGGACGTGTCCGAGACAGATGAATGGCAGAAGCAGCATCGTGACCGGCTGAGCGCGCCCTCGCCGTTTGCTCAACCCGCGGAGTAACGACCATGATTCTTCATCAACTTTTGGACTTCGAACTGTTGCGGGTCGTCTGGTGGCTGCTGCTTGGCGTGTTGCTGACAGGCTTTGCCCTGACCGACGGCTTCGATCTGGGTGTCGGCACCCTGCTACCCTTCGTCGGCAGGACTGACAACGAACGGCGCATCGCCATCAACACCATCGGTCCCGTCTGGGAAGGGAACCAGGTCTGGTTCATCCTCGGCGGCGGCGCGATTTTCGCCGCCTGGCCGCCGCTCTATGCCGTGAGCTTCTCCGGCTTCTATCTCGCCATGTTCGCCGTGCTGGCAGCGCTGATCCTGCGTCCTGTCGGCTTCAAGTATCGCTCGAAGCGCGACAGTGCCCTGTGGCGGTCGGCCTGGGACTGGGCACTCTTCGTCGGCGGCGCGGTGCCGGCGTTGATCTTCGGCGTGGCCATGGGCAACGTCCTGCAAGGGGTGCCGTTCCGCTTCAACGACGACCTGATGATCTTCTACGAAGGCTCGTTCTTCGGCCTGCTCAATCCCTTCGCGCTTCTGGCCGGTGTGGTTTCGCTCTCCATGCTGGTGATGCATGGGGCGGCATGGTTGCAGCTGAAGTCGGAAGGAGCGGTTCAGGCGCGGGCACGCAAGTTCGGCTCGGTCGCCGCCCTGGTGACCATTCTCGCCTATCTGCTGGCCGGCGTCTGGCTGGCGCTGGGGATTCCGGGCTTTGCAATCCCGGGAACCGCGGTCACCGACGGTCCATCCAATCCGCTGCTCGGCGAGGTCATGCGCACACCGTCCTGGTTCGCCGCCTATTCAGAGCGTCCGTGGATTGCAGTCGCGCCGGTTCTAGGCATCATTGGTGCGGTGCTGGCCTTCTTCGGCCTCAGGGCCGGCCGGGAAATATCGACGCTGCTCTACTCCAAACTGGCGATCACCGGCATCATCTCGTCGGTCGGGCTGACGATGTTCCCGTTCATCCTGCCGTCCTCGCTTGATCCGAAAGCGTCCCTGACGGTCTGGAACTCGTCGTCCTCGCACCAGACGCTCTTCGTCATGCTGGTCATGGCCGTGATCTTCGTCCCGATCATCCTCGCCTACACCGCCTGGGTCTACAAGGTTCTCTGGGGCAAGGTCACCGAGAACGATGTCACCAGCAACAGCGGAACCGTTTACTGAAGGAGATAAGAACGATGTGGTATTTTGCCTGGCTCTTGGGCCTGCCGCTCGCCGCGATCTTTGCCGTCGTCAACGCCATGTGGCTGGAGATGCAGGACGATCGCACCATCATGAACACGCCGGAAGGCGAACGTTGACGCGCGATGCGTTGATCAGCGAAGGCCCGGAGGAATGAGAGAGTGAAGACCAGTCCTGGACAAGCCATGGGCCTCGGGGCCACCGGGGCGGCGCCGTTCGTGCCGGCGATGAGCCGCTCGGGCCTCCGGCCAGACGCTGAGCAAGAAGGATGACCGGGACATGAGCGATACTATCGTAGAACCCGCCAGCCATTCGCGGCTGGAACACTTTCCAGTTACCTTCTTCGCCATCGGCATGGGCATGATGGGCTTGACGCTTGCCCTGCATGCTGCCTGCAAGGCCTTTGGCTGGCCCGGGATCGTCGCCGAGATCGGGCTTGCGGCCTCGGCATTTCTGCTCGCGTTGGTAAGCGTCGGTTATCTACTTAAAGCCTTCGCCTATCCGCGTGCAGTCCTGGAGGAGTGGCATCATCCAGTGCGTATTGCCTTCTTCCCGGCGATATCGATCGCCTATCTTTTGCTTGCTACGGCCTTGTTGAATGTGAACGCAACGGCGGCCAATGCGGTCTGGATCGCGGCGATGGCAGTACAGGGCGCGCTTGCGCTTGCCGTGATCGGTGCCTGGATTGGCCATCGCCCCTTCCATCCGCCACAGCTCTCACCCGCATGGTTTATTCCGGCGGTCGGGAACGTGGTTGTTCCCATTGCGGGAGTGCCGCTCGGGTATGTCGAAATTTCGTGGCTGTTCTTTTCCGGCGGGCTCATTTTCTGGGTGATATTGCTCACCCTCGTGGTCAACCGGCTGATGTTTCACGATCCGCTTCCCGGACGCATGGTGCCAACCTTGATGATCCTCATTGCGCCGCCAGCTGTAGCGTATGTGGCTTGGCTGCGGCTATTGGGTGCGCCTGGCGCGTTTGGTCACATGCTTCTGAGCCTTGGCTATGTTTTTGCGCTGATTGTGCTCACACAGGCGATTCGCCTTCGTGGGATGCCCTTTGCGCTGTCGTGGTGGGCGCTGTCCTTCCCCGTTGCGGCCCTGGCCATTGCGAGTTTCGCACATGGCGAAGCTATGCAGTCCGCTGCACATCGGGCGATCGGCGTGGGGCTCCTGAGCCTTCTCGTTGCGATCATCATCTTTCTGCTGGTGCGTACCGCGATGGAGATCGCGCGAAAAGGGATCTGTATACCTGAGTGACCTGTCCCGGGGCACAACACGGCGCGGGGAAAGCGTGCCTGTCGCTACACGGGAGGATTGCGAATTCCGACGCGGGAAAGCCACCTCGCTATCGTGGATGAGGGTGGCTACCGCGCTTGTTTCCGGCGAACGGAGGAGGGCGAAAACCGATGCTGGACTATTCCGGACCTTGGACTTACAAAAGGTTTAGCAGTATTCGCACGGCCCAAGACGAGGCAGTGACCATGCGCATGAGATGGCTCTGGTTGGGAATACTCGGTCTCGTCACCCTTGGGTGCCCGGTAGGGGTTGGTACGGCGAGTGCCCAGGATGCCCCCGCCAAGACTGCCGTCTCACAAAGCACCGCGGATCACTCCACATTTGATGCGCTTAAGAAAGCGTTCGCTTCAGGTCCGGAAGTCACGCAGGCCTGCCTTGCCTGTCACACCGAAGCCAGCAAACAGGTGATGAGTTCGGTCCATTGGACCTGGCATTACACGCATCCGACCACAGGTCAGGAACTCGGCAAGAGCCGTGTCATCAATGCCTTCTGTGGAAATGTCGCCACCAACGAAACTCGCTGCACCAGCTGTCACGCGGGCTATGGCTGGGAGAAGGTGCAGGACGGTCCGCCGAAGGACCAGACCAGCGTCGACTGTCTCATCTGCCACGACCGGACCGGAACCTACACCAAGCTGGACAACAAGGCTGGGCAGCCACCGGTATCTCCGTTGCCGCCCAATGCCCTGACCATAACCGGTGCTCCGGCGGTGCCGGTCGATATGGCGGCAGCGGCCCGGAGCGTTGGTCTTCCCGCACGCGAGAACTGCGGCCAGTGCCATTTTTACGGCGGGGGCGGGGACAATGTGAAGCATGGTGACCTGTCCTCGGCGTTGCTCGCTGCCGACAAGTCGATCGACGTTCACATGGCGAAGGATGGGCCGAATTTCGCCTGCAGCACCTGCCATGTTTCCAACCAGCATGTGTTGGCAGGTAGCCGGTATTTCGTGAATGCCCACGACACAAAAGGAACGGCCGGCAAGCCGGGTGCGCGGCGCGACGTGGCGACCTGCGAATCCTGCCACGGCACCGCGCCGCATCAGGCGACGTCCCTGATCGGGATGAAATTGAACGATCACGTCGACAGGGTGGCTTGCCAAACGTGCCATATTCCGGAATTCGCCAGGGGTGGTGTTGCCACGAAGACCAAATGGGACTGGTCGACGGCCGGCAAGCTCAAGGATGGCAAGCCGTATCACGAGGATGATTTCGTCCAGAGTGACGGCAAGCGACTGCATACCTATCTTTCGACCAAGGGTGACTTCGAGTGGGCGGAAAATGTCGTCCCGCACTACGCGTGGTTCGACGGACAAGTCCGGTACACGACAACCGAAGACAAGATCGATCCCTCCAGTGTCGTTGAGGTCAACAAAATTTCGGGTTCGGCAGACGATCCCGCATCCCGTATCTGGCCATTCAAGAGGATGGAAGGACGCCAGGCCTACGACGTCAAGCTGCGCAATTTTGTCTACAATCACGTCTACGGACCTCAAACAGATACCGCATTCTGGACCAATTTCGATTGGGCGAAGTCCATCAAGGCGGCCATGGATCAAACCGGGCAGCCCTATTCCGGCGAGTTCGGATTCGTCGATACCTACATGTATTGGCCGATCACCCACATGGTCGCACCGAAGGAGAGCGCTCTGGAGTGTCAGTCCTGCCACAGCAAGGACGGGAGACTGGCTAACCTCGCCGGCTTCTATATGCCGGGTCGCGATCCATTCGGGATCGTCGACAAATTGGGCCTTGGAATTCTGGCCCTGGTTCTCTTGGGCGTATTTGGCCATGGGGCGCTGCGTCTCACGACTAGCCGGGGAGGGCCGAACCATGGTTGAGCGTCTCGTCAGTATCTATCCGCGATTTGAACGGTTCTGGCACTGGACACAAGTCATCCTCATTGTGGTTCTGATGTTCACCGGCGCCGGCCTACACGGATTGCACGCATTGATACCGTTCGGAGGGGCTGTGATGCTGCACACGCTTGCTGCGCTCGCCCTTGTGATCCTGTGGATCTTCGCCATCTTCTGGCATTTGACGACCGGCACCTGGCGACACTACATGCCAACAACGCAAGGACTGTTTCAGGTCGCGCGTTTCTATGCCTACGGCATATTCAAGGGCGAACACCATCCGTACAGGAAGGCTTACTGGCGCAAGCACAACCCGATGCAGGCGCTGACCTATCTCGCGCTGAAGCTAGTGCTTTTCCCGGCCATCTGGCTGACGGGCATTGCCTACCTCACGTATAATCAGTGGGAACGCCAGCCGAATGCGCCATTCATCCTGGAAGCGGTCGCCAACCTGCATCTGCTCGTTGCCTATCTGATCGCCGCCTTCGTCATCGTCCACGTATACCTGCTCACGGTGGGCGGATCCTTTATCAAGCATGTGAAACCGATGATCACCGGTTTTGACATTGTCGACCTGACGCCCGAAGAGGAAGCCTATTTGAGAAAGGACGAGCCTCGACGCATTCGCCCCTGAGCGTTTGCGGACCATCAGCAACCGAGACGTTTCTGGTGGTATGGTGAGGTGGCCAATGAGATTCACGGCCACCCCGTCAGAGACATCATGCTGCCTGAGATCGCCGGACTGACCGGCGCCGGGCGTGTCGCTCGGCGCCAGACCGAAGAGCCAGTATCGTCGTCAGAGCCCCTGGAGGGCCGAGCCATCGACACCGTCCCGTTCGAGGCCCAGATGGCTGAGGGCCGTCGGTGCGATATCGGTGATCGATGTCTGGCCGGAGACTTCCCGCCCTGCCTCGAAGCCCCGCCCGACGGCGAAGAGCACCGGGTTCGTCTCGTATTGACCCCGTCCGCCATGCATGCCGCAATGGCGGCGGATTTCGCCGACCTCTTCATCGAAGCGGACGGCCATGGCGGAGAGGCCGGGAACGCCGTTGATATTGGCGCCATCCGTCTTGGCCATGTCGATCGCGATCAGGTCGTCGCCGGGGATCTGCCCGAGGCTGGCGAGATCCTCCCCCATGAAAACGTCTTCGACCCAGTCCTGCTGGCTCAGCCAGTCGGCCGCCTCGACGCGGCGGGAAGCGGCATCTCCACCGAAATGGATGAAGGCGGCGCAACCCTGGGGCGCCACGACGATTTCGGGGCCGTCGAGCTCCTTCTTGAAGCCTGCCTCGAACAGGCGGCGCTCCACCGGGATGGCGTCGGTGACGGATTCGTGGCCATGGTCCGAGCCGATCATCAGCAGGACGTCGTGGCCCTCGTCCCGCAGCCGGTCGACGGCTTCGGCAACGTCTGCGACCATCCGGTCGGCACCCGCGAGCGCCTTCAGGTGGACATCGCTGCCGAGCGGTGCAGCATGCATCGATACGTCCGGCTCCGATAGCCAGAGGGTCGCTGCCGAGGGCCGCTTTTCCATGAGCGCTTCGATGAACCGGCGCGTCATGATCGCGTCGCCCTCTCCACCCGAAGGCGAAACGATTTTTTCGCCCGTCGGCACGCGTCCCGGGCCGTAACAGAGTTCGCGGTGATACATATGGGCATGGCCATAGCTGTCGTGAAAGAAGGCGGCACCTGGCGAAACGTTTGCGGACATGATCGCGCCCTGAAGGACCGCGACACGTTCGGCCAGCGCCGGCCGTGCCAGCATGCGGCCGTAATGCTGCCGATAGGTGTCGAAGAATTCCGGCTTGCCGGCATCATGGAACTCGAAGCCGCCGGGGATCGGCAGGCCCATGCAATTTCCACGCAGGCCATGTGAAACGGGGTGGCTACCGGTGGCAATCGAGGCCGAGGAGGCGCGGGTGGCCGAAGGGAAGATGCCGCGCTGATTGGCGAACCACGTGCCGGCGCGCTTGAGCGCGGCCATGGCCGGTGTCGTTGCGTCGGTGACAAAATCGGGCCTGTTGCCGTCGCAGATCACCGTAACAACCATTGCATGCGTCATGCGTAAAATCCTTGTGCTGGGGAGGTAAGTTCATGAATTCTGTAAGTGTACCGCTGTCGGTGTGTTCAGCGGGCGCGGCGGAAGATTGGTTGTCGTGCGAGCCGTTTCCGCCCAGTTGCTGGCATCGACGCTCATGAAGAGCCGCGGCCGGACCATTTGGTGGCGAAGGCCCTCGGCGTCAAAATGCCAGACCAGATAGCCGGTGCGCATGTGCGATATGTCTGCCGGAGGCGCCTTCGGCATATTGACGAACGAGGTTGCCGGCGCCGTCACGATTGGCAGGCCGCGATAATCCTGTGCCGTATGGCGATGGATATGGCCGGAAGCGATCGCGATGACCCCGGCCGAAAGGCAGCGGTCGAGCAGCCAGCGCCGCGGTTCCGGCAGGATACATTGGGTCGTTATCCGCTCCTCGTGCGGATCGTCAATGAAAGGCGGCATATGGGTGAATACGAGGACCGGCGCGCCGTCTCGCTCGCTGAGCGAAGTCTCGAAGAAGGCCGCCTGTTGAGTTTCGTCGGTGTGGCCGCTCCCCATCAGCGCTGTGTCGAGACCGATTAGGCGCAGGCGCAAGGTCCCTTCGCCGAGATCCACTGACCACCATGATGGGCCGACATGGCTGCGCCAGGCCGAAAGCCGTGCATCAGTGACCGGCTGGCTGAGCCGTGATGCGACGGGAGCCTCGCCGACGTCGTGATTGCCGGCGATCGCCCGCCAGCGAGCGGGCAATTGCTCGTGGCAGGCGCTCGCGTAGGCAAGATCGTCCGGTTGATCGGGACCATTGAATGACAGGTCGCCGGAATTGACGATGAAGTCCGGCGACAAGGCACGCATTTCGTCGAGGAATACGGGCCAATTGCCCGTAAACCACGCGTGAGTGCGAGACAGGTGCGTGTCGGACACCTGTACGATGGTCAGCCTTTCGGCCATTGCTTACCTCAGGCCTGCGGGAAGATCAGGTTTTCCGGACGCAGGTCCATGAAGTAGAAGGTCGTCGGGCGCCACTGGATCGAACGCTTGATCGCATACGCTTCGAACGGCTGGTAGAGGATCGTGCCGGGAGCTTCCTGTTCCCATTCGTCCAGCATCTTGACGAACAGTTCCTTGCGCTTGGCCGGGTCGGTTTCCGCTTCAAGAGCAAGACCGTATTCGTTGAAGGCCTTCGAGGATTCCGGAGCCCAGGTGTCCTTGGCCTGGATTTCGCCGCCGGGACCCCAGGCGACCCACAGGGCGCCGAGCGGGTCGGGGAGGCGGGTCGAGTTCGACCAGTTGAAGATCTGGGCGCCTTCGCCGCGCATCTGGGCCGAGGTTTCGACCACCTGCAGTTCGGCATTGATGCCGACGGCCTTCCACATCTCGGTCAGGACCTGGGCTGCCTCAAGAGCGTTGGTGTAGTAGGAGGCCTGGGTACGATAGACGATCTTCTCGCCCTTGTAGCCGGCTTCGGCCAGCAATGCCTTGGCCTTTTCCGGGTTATAAGGCAACTCGCGGCCTTCGACGAACATCTGGCCATATTCCGGATAGTTGTGGCTTGCCGGAACCTTCGCCTTGCCGAGCCAGAGCGTGTCGACCAGCTTCTGGCGGTCGATGGCGTTGGCGAGAGCCTGGCGGATGCGCTTGTCGGAGAGGAGAGGATCGTGGTTGTCGAACACCAGTGTGTGGCTGTTGGCGAGAACGACGGAGCGGATGTCAATATCGTCATAGGCATCGATGATGGCGACCTGATCCGGGGGCACATTCGTGATCAGATCGAATTCGCCGGAAACGAGGCCGGCAACGCGCGCAGCCAGTTCCGGGACAGCGCGGAAGATAACGCGCTTGGCCGTCGGCACGCCAAGGAAGTAGTCGTCGAAGGCTTCGAGAACGGTCGCGTCGTTCTGGCTGTGCGAGACGACCTTGTAAGGTCCGGTTGCGATCGGAGCGCGCGAATAGCCCTCGAAGCCGAGTTCTTCATATGCGCGCTTGTTGACGATCCAGGCGCACCAGGAAGCAAGGCGCTGCTCGAGAAGGACGTCGGCAACCTTGGTCGTGAAGCGCACGGTATAGGGATCGACTGCTTCGCAGCCGGCGAGAATGCCGAAATAGGGCTTGCCGGACGGGATTTCCGCCTTTTCGCCCCAGAGGCGGCCGTCGCGGAACGTATAGGCGACGTCGTCTGCGGTCAGTTCGTCACCATTGTGGAACTTGACGCCCTTGCGCAGCTTGACGACGAGTTCCGTGGGGCTGACGCGTTCCCAGGATTCGGCCAGATGCGGCTTGAGTTCGGAGCCGCCGCCATCCTCGGAGCCAAGGAAGTCACGGCGGATCAGCGTGTCGAAAATCGAGTAGGTAACGCGCGTGCCGACATTGGAAAGCTCGCGGGCGGGTTCAAGCGTAGCGGGAAGGCCGGCGACGGCAACGGTGAAGTCCGGACGGGTTCCTGCCGCCGCGAAGGACGGGATGGCATTGAATACGAAGGGGGCAATGGCTGCGCCCTGCAACAGTCGACGGCGGTTGATTTCGAACATGGTTCACTCCGAGTATTCAGGAAGGGGTAGCAACCGCTTGAACCGGTTTGCATGGCGGACTTCTGTAGGCGTCCCTGTTGACAGTTCCGTGACCCTACTATGAATTTTGAGTGAAATTGGGCTGGCGGGGAGTGGCGTCGCGGACTGCTGCGCCGGTTCTCACATCATTGAGCATTACCGCGTCGGGATGCCATTCCAGCAGCGTGGCGAGCGTATCCGGCGAGATCAGGCCGACTGCGTTTGCCCCGTGCCTGCCGGCCATGATGATCACCTTGAGTCCGAGTTCCTGCAGTTCGGCGATCGCCGTGGGCGATGCATCCTCTTCCCAGAGCCTCGCCCATTGCCCGCCCATTGCGGCCAAGGCCGGGTAGTCGGAATAATCCTGGTAGAGGCCCAGAACCGGGCAGCCGGGAAGCTCCTGACGGATGAGTTCGCTCGCTGCCATCGAACGTGTGCCGAAGGCGACGGTGCCGCCGCCGAGCCAGGGCCTCAGAACCTCAATGCTGTGGCGAAGGGCTTGCGGTTCGGAGCTCTTCGTATCGAGCAGGACCGAAACGTGTCCCGCCGCCGCCTCCAGGGCTTCGGCGATGGTCATCACTTGCGGATGGATGGCGCGAAGTTCCGCCAGATCGAGTTCGGCGACGGAACGCGGATCGCCATGAAGGCGTTCCAGGTTGGCGTCGTGAAAGGCGACCGGAATTCCGTCCCGTGTCAGCCGCAGATCGGTCTCGATGAAATCCGCTCCCTCCGCGATCGCCAGTTTGACGGCGGCAAGGGTGTTTTCCGTTGCTCCGATGCTGGAACCGCGATGGCCGCCAATGAAGGTCTTCTGACCGGCCGGATGCGCTGAGGACCAGATCGAACCGGTCTTTCCGAGAATATCGTTCATGGTCCTGTCAGTCTCGTTCCACGGTCGGGTCGAGGCGGTCGCGCAGCCAATCACCGAACAGGCTCATGGCCAGCGTCGTCAGGAAGATGACGATGCCCGGCAGAACCGCGATCCACCATGCGTTGAGAAGGTAGCCGCGCCCTTCGCCCAGCATCAGCCCCAGCGAGGTGCCTGGGGGTTGGATGCCGAGGCCGAGAAAGGAAAGGGAGGTCTCGAGAAGGATCGTGCCCGGAAAATTGAGCGTCGCCTGCACCACCAGCGAGGCGGCGATATTGGGCAGGAGGTGGCGGAAAACTACCCGACCCGGTCCTGCGCCGAGCGCTTCCACCGCCTTGATATAGTCGGCCGATTGTTCGGAGATAACTTGGCCGCGTGCGAGCCGCGCATAGCGCTCCCAGCCTTCGAGGCTGACGAGGATAATGAAAAGAAAGATATTGTTGCCGAAGAACGCGAGAAAGGTGAGCGCGATGAACAGCGACGGCAGCGCCGTCTGCACGTCGGTCAGCATCATCACGGAAAGGTCGACGGGGCCGCGCAGGCGCCCTGCCGCCAACCCCGCCAGCGTTCCGCCGATCGCGCCGATCAGTGTACCCAGGACGGCGATAAGGATCGAAGTGCGCAGCGCGTAGATGATGCGGCTAAGAATGTCGCGGCCGAGGTGGTCGGTGCCGAGCACATGGTCCCAGTCGCCACCCAGGAAGACGGGCGGGCGGAAGCGCGCCAGCAGATCCTGGGTGGTGTAGTGGGCCGGAGCGAAGAGATCGGCGAAAACGGCGACCACCACGATAGTAGCGAGCCAAAACAGGCACAGCATGATGACCGGCGGGAGGTCGGCGAAGAGCGGCGCCCTGGCTTCACTGCGTTCAACACTGCTCATCCGGCACCTCCGAGCGTCCGCGCCAGACTGACCTTCGGATCGAGCAGCGCATGCAGAATATCGACGAAAAGATTGGATAGGACGATCACCAGCGTGATCGTCAGGATGACACCCTGGACCAGCGGAAGATCGCGCATGGAAACCGAGGAGACCAGCAGCCGTCCGAGCCCCGGCCAGGCAAAGATCGTCTCCACCACCACGGCGCCGGAAAGGATCAGTCCGATTTCTATCCCATAGAACATCAGGAGGGGCACCATCGCGTTCGGAAGCGCATGCTGTAGCAGCACCCGCAAACGGCCAGCACCCTTGGCATGGGCAGTGCGGATGAATTGCCTTCCCATCACCTCGAGCGTCGCGGTCCGCGCAAAGCGGGCGATGCGGCCGGCGAGCGGCAGGGCGAGCGTGACGGTTGGCAGGATCAGGTGCAGGAGCGATGAGGCGCCTGAGGATGGCAGCAGCCGCAACTGCAGGGCAAAAAGCAGGATCAGCACGATGCCGAGAAAGAAGATAGGCATCGAATAGCCGAGCACGGCGACGCCCATGGCCACCCGGTCGATGCCGGTGCCGCGCCGGACGGCGCCCAGAATGCCGAGCGAAAGTCCGATCAGGGAGGCAAGCAGAAGTGCCGAGAAGCCGAGCAGCAGGGTTCTGGGCATGGTTTCGAGCACAACGTCGAGCACCGGAAGGTTGCTGGCGAAGGATTTGCCGAAATCTCCGGTCATGGCGCGCGACACGAAGGACCAGTACTGAACGTAGAGCGGCCGGTCGAGGCCCCAGGCGATGCGGTATTCCTCGAGAACGGAGGGCGGTGTCTCTGCCGGCAGCAGCTGGTCCACGGGGTCACCCGCCGTACGAAGAACGACGAACACCAGCGTGACGCACAAGAGCAGGGTGACGACGGAGCGCAAAGCGCGGAAGCCTATCGCCTTGAGGGTGGCCATGGTCATTTCGCGAATATCTCCTGCTGGGCTGCCGCAGCGCCCGGCGGCACAGCGGCAATCGGCTGGCCGGCGAGATGGCAAGCCGCCCGGCGCCCGTTGCCGAGGCTTGCAAGCGCCGGCACGTCGCTTCGGCACCGATCGACGGCCATGGCGCAACGGGGATGGAAGGCGCAGCCGGAAGGCCGATTCGCCGGATTGGGCGGTTCGCCCTGCAACATTGCCCGCTCGGACGGTTTCCTGCCTGGGACGGGAGCTGCTGCGACGAGGGCGCGGGTATAGGGATGGACCGGGTCGGCGAACAGATCGTCGGCCTCGCCCTCTTCGACAATCCGGCCGAGATACATGACCGCGATGCGATGGCTGACCTGGCGGACGACCCGGAGATCGTGGCTGATGAACAGCATCGCGATGCCGAGGTCCGCCTGCAGATCGCAGAGCAGATTGACCACCTGTGCCTGGATCGAAACGTCGAGCGCCGAGACCGGCTCGTCGCAAACGAGCAGCGCAGGCCTCGTGATCAGCGCGCGCGCCAGCACGACGCGTTGCCGCTGGCCACCGGAAAGCTCGTGTGGGTAGCGCGCGCCGATACTGCGCGAAAGGCCGACGGAGGAGAGCAGTTCGCCTGCACGCTCGTCCCGTTCTATACGCGTGCCGATGTTATGGATATCGAGTGGTTCGCGCACCTGCGTCGCCACCGGCAGCCGGCGGTCGAGCGCGCCGAGCGGATCCTGGAATATCATCTGCATGCGGGTGCGCAGGCGCCGCCATTCCAGACTGCCCATGGGCGGGAGTGGCTTGCCCTCGAACAGAACCTCTCCGGCGCTTGGCGGTTCCAGACCGAGCACGACCCGTCCGGTGGTCGACTTGCCGGAACCGGATTCGCCGACGATGCCGAGTGTTTCGCCCGGCGCGACCGAGAAGGAAACGTCATCCACGGCCCTGACGGTCGAACCGTGGCCGAACAGACCGCGGTGCATTTCATAGGACCGTGCCAGGCCCGTTACTTTCAGCAGCGGCTCGCTCATGCCTCGGCGTGCTCCATCTGGAGGCCCTCGGCTGCGGTATTTCTGTGCAGCACTCCGCGGTCGAGGAAGCAGGCAGTGCTGCGTCCTTGTCCGATTCCGGAAAGGGCAGGGGTCGATTTGCTGCATTCCGAATGTGTGTGGGCGCAACGCGGTGCGAAGGAGCAGCCTTTGGGCATGTCGCGCGGATCGGGCACCTGTCCGCCGATCGCCACCAGACGCCGGCGCGGTCCGCCGATTACCGGCAGGGACTCAATCAGCCCGCGAGTGTATGGATGCGCCGGTGCCGCGAAGAGCTGGCTTGCCGAAGCCTCCTCGATGATCCGCCCTGCATACATGACCGCCACGCGATCGCAGGTCTGCGATACCACGCCGAGATCATGGCTGATCAGTACCAGCCCCATGCCCGTCTCGCGCTGTACCTGTGCCAGAAGGTCAAGGATCTGCGCCTGGATGGTGACGTCGAGGGCCGTCGTCGGCTCGTCGGCTATCAGCAGGTCCGGCTCACCGGCCAGCGCCATGGCGATCATTACGCGCTGGTTCTGCCCACCGGAAAACTCATGCGGATAGGCGTTGAGCCGGTTGGCTGCGTCGGGGATGCCGACCAGATCGAGCAGCCGTCGGGCCTCGGCGGCAATTGCCGGTCCCGAAAGGCCGCGATGCAGCGACAGCGCCTCGCCGATCTGACGGCGGATCGTCAGCATGGGGTTGAGGGCACTTGCCGGATCCTGGAAAATCATCGCTATCCGTCCGCCGCGGATCCGAGACAGCTTCGAAGGCGCCATGCCGACGAGATTGTCCCCGTCGAGCAGAACCCGGCCTGAAACGCTTGCCATGCCGGGCAGAAGCCCAAGGGCGGCGAGCCAGGTCACCGATTTTCCTGATCCCGATTCGCCGACGAAACCAACCGTCTCGCCACGGCTGATCGTAAGGTTGACACCGTGGAGCACGGTAACACCATTGAACGAAACGGTCAGATCTCCGAGCGTGAGATAGTTATTCATCGATCAGATACTCCGCCTCCACGTGCATCTCTTGGGATGCTGCGTCGATTTCCTGCTTGCCCTGGGAGCCAGGACTTCATATCTCGCGGGAGTGAGCCGTCAGCGTGCCGAGAGATTGGCCTCGCGGATTGCATCCCGTCGGCGTGCCATCTACGCAGGTTCCATGACGTGGGCATGACGGTTGCTGTTGGCTACGGTCATTTCCCGCAGCGGGAGGATCGGGCCTGATGAGGCCCAGGTGGTGGCTGCACCGGACGTGAGCGCCGCAGGCCTGTGGCATCGGGGGGCGAAACCAGATGCCCAAACGCAGGTTGGTAGCTGACATAAGGCCCCGCTTGGCTCACGCCAGCGGGGCTCTGCTGAAAATGGGGAAAGCGGCCAGAGCTTATCCTCTTGCCTCCGCAATTGCCGCCTTCAGTCCTTTCTCGTCAAGGACCCCCGCGAAGGTGGTTTTGCCGATTACAAATGAAGGCGTGCCTGCAAAATTGAAGGCAAGGGCCTGATTGTAGTTGCGATCGAGCAGGCCTGAGATCTTGCCGGTGTACTTGTTCACGGCGGCGGCGATCTCCTTCATCTCCAAGCCGGCTCCGGTCAGGGCCTTTTCGACGTCCTCTTCGCTGAGCTTGCCCTTGGTCTTCATCAGCGCTTCCATGGCGGGTTCATACTTTCCGATCTGAGCCGCGCCGAGCACTGCCTGCGCCGCGAAGATGGATGCGCCGCCAAATACCGGCCAGTCCTTGAGCACGAGGCGGACGTTTCCATCCTCCTCGACGACCTTCTTCACGATCGGATGGGTTTTCTTGCAATAGGGGCATTGGTAGTCGAAGAATTCGACTACTGTGACATTACCCTTCGGATTGCCGAGGACAGGCGCGTCTTTGTCATAGAAGACGGTTTTCTCGGTGATTTCCTGGGCCAGGACGAGACGAGGCATAAGCGCGCCAAGCGCGGCCGTGCCTGCTGTTACTGCAAGCAGATTGCGACGGGTGATCATCAGACTTCTCCTTTTCCTGATTCTTCCGGACCGAGCACAACCACGCGGGAGCCTTTCGGCACGCGGCGGTACAGGTCGATGATGTCTTGGTTCAAAAGACGGATGCATCCGGACGAGACGGATTTGCCGATCGACCAAGGTTCGTTCGTGCCGTGGATTCGGTAGAGCGTGTCCTTGCCGTTCTGATAGAGGTAGAGCGCCCTCGCTCCGAGCGGGTTCTTGATGCCGCCCTCCAGCCCATTTGCCAAGGGTTCATATCGCTCCGGGTCCCGCTTGATCATGTTCTGTGTCGGGACCCAGCCCGGCCACTGCGCCTTGCGGGCAATGTCCGCCTCGCCCTGGAATTCGAGGCCCGCCCTCGCGACGCCTACGCCGTAGCGCATGGCCTTGCCGTTCTCCATCACGAGATACAGAAAGCGGGCATACGGGTCGACCACGATCGTGCCCGGCGGATAGCCGGTATGGTAGTCGACGACTTGCCTAACGTTTTTCGGGTCCATCTTGGACACATCGACGCCTGGTACGACTGTGTCGTCGTCCTTGAGTGGAGCATACATGCTTGCGACGCTCGAATTCGCCGTCGGCGCTTTGGCTTCCGCTGTCTTCTGAGTCGTTTGCGAGCAGGCGGAGAGCGCAAGCGTCAGTGCTATCGCAAGGCAGGCAAACCGCAGCCGGCCCGAATTCTGGACTGTCATTCATTCGTTCCTTGTTGTGGTATTTGAAGCTTCACGATTTCCTCGGCGAGGACCTCGCGGGAGATCTCGCCAAGGTGTGACCCAACGAGAATGCCTTCAGCGTTGAGGAACAAGGTTGCCGGAAGACCCGGTGCGTTATAGTGGCCGGAGAGCTGCAGGGACGGATCCAGGACGACATCGCTCAGTTTGAGGTCCTGCTGCCGCAGATAGGCCTCGACAGCCGCTGATCCTTCGCCCTGATTGATGAAGACGAAGTCCACGTCGGGGCTAGCGGTCGCCATCTCCGCCATCATGGGCAGTTCGCGCCGGCACGGCGGGCACCAGGTCGCCCAAAGGTTCACGACGGTTGGACGCCCCCCGGAGCCGATGGAAATGCTTTTTCCGGATAATGCCGGAAAGGCCGCGGCGGGAGGCGCCAGGCGTGTCTCGCTCTCCAGAGTCACCATCGCTGTCGACAGTGCCGCGGATGCACCGACAACCACGCTCAAGGCGGCCCAGGGGAAAGCCGATCTGTTGCGAATGAACAGAACGAGAAGCATCACTGCGACGCCTGCCACTCCGCCGATCCAAGAGAAGCCGCCCTGCCACAGTGCGAGGACCCGCCACGGTTCTCCGAGAAAGCTCTCGGCATGGCTGGCGACATGAAACAATCGTGCTCCGGCCAGTCCTGCAAGCGCCGTGGAGGTGGACCATCGTCCGAGACGATCATCCACCTGACGGGCGAGGAATGCAGAGAAGAACAGGAACACCACCACACCGATGACGGCCGTGAAGCGTTCGGCATCGAATGCGAAGGGACCAATGGCCACGGCGTTCACCGGTGTCCACCCTTCGCCGCCATGGCGGATGTAACGACGCCATCGGCGGAGATCTCGCCTACCAGGCGGGTGGATGGCACTTCGGCACGGTCACCATTGAAGAACAGCATTGTCGGAGGGCCGACCACCTTCAACTGCTTCATGAGCGCCTGCCGCTCGGCAGTCATCTCGCTAAGATCCACAGTGATGAGGCGGACGGCCCGTAGCATGGACGTGACCTTTGCGTCCGACAGCACAGACCGATCGATCACCTTGCAGGTCACGCACCAGTCGGCCGTGAAATAGACAAGGCTCGGCTCGGCCGCAGCGCTCGCCTCGTCAAGCAAGCCAGTAAGCTCCCTCGTCGATGCCGCCTTGGTGAAATCCTTCTTGGTAATCGAGGGCGTTGCGATGGCTCCATCGGCCGGGGCCGCCAGGACAGCCAGCGGTTTGAGCGGATCGCTGGCTCCGGTGGCCGATCCGAATGCAAGGAACCCACCATAGAGACTTGCCAACAGGCCTGCCGACTTCGCGAGCCGGGCCAGGCCGCCAGAATCCGGCCGAAGCTGGTCGAACGCGCCCATGAACACGCCAAAGGTCACCAGCAGGGTCGACCAGAGAGCGAGGGCCACCGTTGCGGGAAGGAGGCGATCGGCGAGCCAGATCGCGGTCGCGAGGAAGAGAAAACCGAACACCTGCCGGACGCGCTCCATCCAGTGCCCGGCGCTTGGAAGAAGACCTGCACCGAAAGTGCCCATGACGATCAGCGGGATGCCCTTGCCGACACCGAGCGCGAACAGCGCCGCTGCTCCGAGCGCGAGGTCACCCGTCTGTCCGATATAGAGCAGTGCACCTGCCAGTGGAGCAGTGACGCAAGGACCGATGATCAGCGCCGATGTAAAGCCGAGTACCGCAGAAGACGACAGCGAGCCTCGGCCGACTGCCTGCCGCCGGAGAATTCCCTTCGTGACGAAGGACGGCAATTGCAGCTCGAAGAGGCCGAAGCTCGATAGCGCAAGGGCGATGAAGATCACAACGACAATTGTTGTTGCCGCTGGCGACTGGAGCGCGATCTGGAAGCTCTGTCCCGACCACGCCGCGAGAACTCCGAAGAGGCTGAACGCTGTTGCAAGCGCCAGGACATAGACCGTCGACATAGCGAAGCCCCGTCCAGCGGACAGTGCTTGTCCTTCCCTCGCCAACGAAGCGGCGAGGATCGGGTACATCGGAAATACGCAGGGCGTGAAGGCGAGGAGTATGCCCAGACCCAGAAAGGCGGCGAGCAGAAGACGAACACCTCCTCGATCGACCAGTCCCTCAACCATGCCTGTTGTCTGCGTGTCGGCTATCCGGATGTCGCCGTCTGCCTTTTCTGGATTACGTGCGTCAGAGACAAGACGCAGAGCGGTGAAGGATTGGCGCGGAGAACCGGATGCACGCTCTCCTCCTTCGCCAGGCAGGGAGACCACATCGACCTTTTGCGTCGTTGGCGGGTAACACAGACCGCCGTCTTGGCAGCCCTGATAGGTGACTTCAATCGACGTGGAAGGCGGTGCCTCGATTGTTGCAGTCGCGGCGTCGTAGTAGACTTCCGTGGCGCCGAAGCCCGGGTCCTCCTTCATCTTTCCGGCCGGACTAACGATTTTCAATGCTTGTCCGTCTTGATCCTTGGCTGAAAGGTAGTCCCTGTACAGATAGTAGCCATCTTCGATCTCCCAGTTCAGAACAACGTTCCCGCCGGAACGGTGAGAGGTGAAGCGGAAGGCTTCGTCCATCGGAAGCGGTTGCTTTAGGGCCAGTGTGGTCGTTGCCATGAGAAGGGGCAGCGCGAATGACGATAGGATCAGGAGGAACCGCAACTTTTGCTCCAGTGCTGGAAATCGGTGATCGCGGCTCCTATCTCCCCGCTACCTTAAGGCAGGCTTAAGGTAGTGGGTGCAGCTGTCGTGGCGTGCGGTTCAATGAGGACATGATGCGCTTGCTAGTGGTTGAAGACGATGAAGTTCTTCTGGACGGCCTGAAGGTCGGCCTGCAGATGTGCGGCTTCACGGTGGATGCGGTGACGACCGTGGCCGATGCGCAGGCGGCGGTCCGCGCCGATACCTTCGAGGCCGTCGTTCTTGACCTGATGCTGCCCGACGGCTCCGGGCTCGATGTCCTTGCAGCAATGCGCCGCGCAAAGGATCGCACGCCCGTGCTGCTGTTGACGGCCAAGGACGAGGTTTCCGATCGCATTTGCGGACTGGATGCCGGAGCCGACGACTATCTTGGCAAGCCGTTCGATCTGGATGAGGTCGCCGCACGTCTGCGTGCGATCATTCGCCGTGGCCAGGGACGGGCGGAGAGCCGGCTGATCTGGCAAGGTGCCGCGCTGGATCCAGCAAGAATGACGGTGGAACGGGGCGGCGCCCTGACAACATTGTCCCGGCGAGAGTTCGCAATCCTGCAGGCGCTCATGGAGAACCCTGGCACGATCCACTCGAAGCCGAGCCTGGAGCAGAAGCTTTACGGATGGCAGGAGGAGGTGGAGAGCAATACGGTCGAGGTGCACGTCCATAAGCTCCGCGCCAAGCTTGGCGCTTCCTTCATCGAGACGGTGCGAGGCGTGGGATATCGCCTGAGGACAGCGGAATGAAGTCTATGCGTCTCAGGCTGTTCACGATCCTGTTGGTAACCACAAGCGCCGTCTGGCTGTTCGCCACCATCTGGATCTATGCCAGCACCCAGGCCGAGGTGGAGAGGGTTCTCGACGCGCGTCTGACCGAAGCCGCTCGGATGGTGAGCTCGCTCATCACTGACCATCGCATCGATGCCGCTTCGGCGGCCGAGGTAGCCGCAAGCCAGAGGCCACCAGATTCTTTCCAAGCTGCAAAAGAGAACTACAACAGACAGCTCTCCTGCCAGATATGGTCCCTCCAGGGAGATCTCCTCGGCCGATCGGAGAGTGCACCGGCGGCGTCGCTCGCCGCCCATACCGACGGATTCGAAGATACGGAGATCAACGGAGAGCGCTGGCGCGTCTATGCCATTGTCAATCCGACACTTGGCGTGCGAGTGCTCGTCGGAGACAGCATCGAGATCCGGGAGCGTCTCATTGGCGATGTGGTGAAGGGGCTGCTGCTGCCAGCCGTCGTCATCCTGCCGTTGCTCGCCATGCTGATTTGGCTCAGCCTGGCGCGCGGGTTGGCACCTTTCAACCGGATCGCGGCCAGTCTGGCAGGGCGCGCGGCGACCGAACTCCATCCCGTCGACGATACAGCAGCGCCTCTCGAGGTAAAGCCGATCATCATGTCCCTGAACAGTCTCTTCCAGCGTGTCGGAGAGGCGCGCGAGCGGGAGCGAAATTTCACTGCCTATGCGGCTCACGAACTGAAAACGCCGCTCGCCGGGCTGAAGACGCAGGCGCAAATCGCTATCCGGAGCAAGGATGTTGCCGTCCAGCGGCAGGCGCTGGCACGCATCGCGACCAGCGTCGACCGCACCAGCCGCATGGTGCGCCAGCTCATCGATATGGCGGCGGTGGACTCGACCGATGTGCCGATGGAGCCGGAGGAGGTGGATGTCGCACTCCTGATTGGCGACATCGCTACGGAACTTGAGGGGGTCACGGCGTCAAAAGACGTGCGCGTGGTCACGCTCGCAGACGGCGACAGGACGTGTAGCGTGCGAACGGACAGAACCTTGCTGCGATTGGCCCTGCGCAACATTCTGGAGAACGCTGTGCAGCATTCGCCGGAGGGAGGGGAAGTGACATGCCGGGTGGCCGCGTCCGATAAGGGTGCGACCATTGAGATCAGCGATCAGGGCCCAGGTATCGAACCCGCCGAACACGAGCGCGTGAAGGCGAAATTTTACAGGAACTCCCGCGCTGGTTCGATCGGAAGCGGGCTTGGCCTTTCGATCGTCCAGATGGCGCTTGAAAGGATCGGAGGCAGCATCGCCTTTTCCAGGGGGGGCGATGGTTTTGCCGTCAGGACGTGGATCCCGGTTCTGCAACAGGATTAGGACCAGATGCCGAGACCCTATCTGCGGCGTCCCTCAGCGAGTGATTTGAGGTAGATCTGGTCCGGAAGGTTTGGAGTCTCTGGCCACGCCCGAGGCAGGCGTCGGCCTGGGTCAGGTAGCTAGTCCTTTCGGGATATCGCGAGAACTATAGTGTCCGATGAAGACCGCGACCTGTGCCTTCATTTTCTCTGAAAAGAAGTAGTATTCGAGCAGGAAGCGGTTCTACAGCGTCTGGCGTCAGCACGCGATCTTGCCTTGGGGCTGTGGGCGTCGGGGCGCACCGTGGGCCTGCTCGATGTATGCCTTTTCGAGCCACTCACCGGGGTCGGAGGTGATATGCAACGGGCCATCGGCGGAGAGCAGGCGCGGTCTGAAGATGGCCCGGGCACTGTCCGCGCATCCGAGACTCCCAGCCTGTTTGGCGTGACCAGGCTTCTTACTCCATGACGATTGGCGGCATGTGGAGGTAGCGTGCGGCCTTCCGTTTCGCCGCGATGTCCTTCCATACGGCCTCCACCTCAGTGGCGGACAGCGAGATTGCCGCACCGACTTCGACTGACGAAACGCCATTGTCGAGACCGTAGAGGCAAACGTCCATCTTCTCGTAAGGCAAGGCGAAAAAGAACTCTTCCTGTGTCTGGGCAAGCGGATAGGTGTCGGTTGTCGGTGGACGTGAACGCACTTCGGCGGGCACCCCCAGATAAGCCGCAAGCTGATAGACCTGTGACTTATAAAGATGGGCGATTGGCTTCAGATCGGCTGCGCCGTCACCGTTCTTGACGAAGAAGCCCTGATCGTATTCCAACCGGTTCGGTGTTCCGACGACCGCGAAATTTAGGCGGTCGGCATGGTAGTACTCGAACTGCTTGCGGGTGCGCTGCTTCATGTTGGTTGCGGCGACGATGCCGAGATAGACGTGAGCGGGTAAACGCAGCTTGCGCAGCTCGCCTGCCGGCGACCGCACGAGCAGAGAGGAAATGTTGTAACCACCTGTGGTCAGAGCATTGTCGATAACGATCTTGGAGGTCCAGCCCGGGCCATATTCCGGCACGACCTCTCGAATGAAACCGTCACGGCGCCTATAGCAGTCCATCGCTGCCAGGGCCGGGCCTATGTCCTCGATGGTGCTGTCAAATCCGAACGTTTCCGCCACAACCCGACCGAGCCGAAGGCTCTCTGGATCGGAATCGTTTTCCGGCATGAAGAGGCCCAGGACGTTTTTCGCTCCTATGGCGCGCACGGCCAGCGCCGCGCAGACGCTGGAATCAATCCCCCCGGAGATGCCCAGAACCAATCCGCGCTTGCGAAGGACCCCGCGTAGCTTTTCCTGGATCCATGTGACGATGCGGTCGGTTTCGACCGCCGGATCGAGTTCAAGTGTTGCTTTGGAAAAGGCGGTGGATGCGGGACGGTTCACTGGTCTGGTCCTGTCTGCTCAGGGACAGCGGCCGCGAGCCTGCGGCTAAGCTTGCCCGAATCGGTCTTCGGAAGGGAGGCGCGGAATTCAACGGATTTTGGCACCATGAAGTTCTCAAGATTGCGCGCGCAATGGCGGATGACCTCTTGCTCAGTCAAGTTGGGGTCGGAGGAGACGACGAGCGCTTTCACTGCCTGACCCAGAACAGGATCGGGAACGCCGATGACAATGGCTTCAACAATGCCGGGCAGTGTATAGAGGACGGCCTCGACCTCTTTTGGCGCCACCTTTTCGCCGCGTGACTTGATGATGTCGTCCTTGCGCGCCACGAAGTAGAGGAAGCCCTCGGCGTCGGTCCGAAACAAGTCACCCGTGTGAAGGCGGATCTTTCCGGTTGCGGGATCCGGTCGAAGAGCGCGTTTTGTCGCCTCGGGATTTTCCCAATAGCCGAGCATGAGGTGCGGACCGGAAACGACCAGTTCGCCTGTGACGCCAGCCGGAACGCGGGCACCGGTCTCGTCGACGACCGCCGCATATGTGCCCGGAATGGCAATGCCGACCGATCCCGGCCGACGGTCGAGTTCCTGCGGCGGCAGCCAGGTTGCACGGGTGCATTCCGTCAGGCCGTACATCGAGTAGAAGCGCACATGGGGCAAGAGTGCGCGGATCTGTGCAAGATGGGCCACCGGCAGGGCGGCAGCGGCATTGGTCATGTAACGCAGACTCGCCAAATACGACGGATCGAAATCGCGCATCTGAAGCATCATGGCCACCATGGACGGAACCAGCGGAAAGCCTGTCGCACGCTCGTCACGGATGCGCTGGAGGATGGCCGCAGGGAAGGCGAAGGACTTTTCCAGCACAAGCGTGGCGCCGAGCCGCACACTCATCAGAAGCTGATAGAGACCATAACCGAAGGCCATCGGCAGAACGTTGAGAATGATGTCGTCGGCGGTATTCTCCAGATAACCGACAATGCTTCCCGCAGCTGCGTCCATGTTGGAATGCGCCATCATCACGCCCTTCGGTTCACCTGTCGAACCAGACGTGTAGATAATTATCGCGAGATCATTCTCCGACATGCCGCCGGGCATCGGCCGCGGCTTCCCTTGGAGACACGCCTCGAAATCGAGCGCCTCCGGCAACGCGGCGTGGGGCGCCGTGAGAATGACCTGCGGGACCGTCTGCGTGTTGGCGGTTGCTTCCGCGACTACGCCCGCGAGCTTGCCTTGAGCAATGACAACGGTTGGGCGGCAATCGCGGATGACGAAGGAAAGCCTTGCTGCCTTTACAGAAGGATTCGTGGGACAAAGAACGGCGCCCGCCTTCCATACGGCAAAGATGGAGACCGCCGCTTCCCAGGTGTTTTCCATGAAAACGAGGACGCGGTCGCCTTTGGCGACACCTCTCTCCATCAAGGATGCGGCGAGGCGATCGGACAGATCAGATATCTCCGCGTAGCTCATACGTCTGCCATCGGCGACGAGCGCTGCCTTGGCTCCGTTCTTTCCGGTGCTGTTGCGAAGATATTCCTCGATGCGCATCGCCTGCGGCCTCTTTCGCCAATCAGTTCGCCTGCTTCTGTCTCACGAAGACGACGATTTTCTCAATGGAATCGAGATTTGCTGGAACGATATCGGAATCGGCAATCTTCAGTTCGAAATGTTCTTCGAGAAACCCAACCAATTCCAGGATGCCGGTGGAATCAACCAGATCGTTGTCGATCAGCGACATCTCGTCGGGCAGCGGCCGGCTGTCATCGCCGAAAAGGAAGTTCTCGACAATGAAGTTGCGGATTTCGGTCCGGGTCAGGTCAGACATGCTCTTCAGTCCTTGTTGAGAATGCGAGTATCAGCCGCTATTGCCGGGAAAGCCTTCTGCCAGAGTTGAGTTGATAGAATGCCGATGAAGGCTGCATTGTCCCGGAAACTTGTTACCTGTCCTTGAAGAGCCTTGTCTTTCAGCTTTCCGACGGCGGCCAAATTGAACAACCCCCCATCCGAAAGCACACGTGGTGAGAGTGCCTCTTCAAGATAATCAACTACCGGCTTGCTGGCAAACGCCTGGCTGTCCGGCGCGCGATAGGGCTGCTTGGGGCGCTCGATGATGGCTTGCGGAACCATCCCCTTCGCGGCTTCCTTCAGGATGTGTTTTTCCTGCAGGCCATGCAGCTTCATTTCCGGCGGCAGGCGGGAGGCAAACTCGACTATGCGATGATCAAGGAAGGGAAAGCGTCCCTCGACACTGTTCGCCATCATCACCCGGTCGCCCTGGCTGGAGAGGATATAGCCAGGCAGGAGAAAGGTGGTTTCGAGGTACTGGGCCTGATGAAGCGGGTGCCAGCGGGAAAACGCCTCCGGCAGAAGCGCAATGAGTTCGTCGGCCGCATCATAATCGCCCAGCGTCTTCCGTAAACCTGCTGAATAAAACAGCTTTGTGGCTGCCGTCGAGCGGATCCGCGCGCGGTGTGAGAACAGCGGATCGCCGATATCGTCGGCACCGGCGCCAAAGAACTTGGCCAGATATTCCGGGGTCTGCTGCTTCAGTCCCGGCAGATAGGAGTAAAGACGCTGAAACAGGAGTGGCCGCCTCAGCGAGGCGGGCTGACGCCCGCAGAAGCGGCGCACCTTGGCTTCGCGAAAGATGTCGTATCCGGCAAAGATTTCATCGGCGCCTTCTCCGGTGAGAACAACTTTCATGCCATTGTCATGCACCAGTCGCGACAGCATGTAGAGGGGTGCTGGCGCCGTTCGCAATACCGGCTGCTCCATGTGCCGAACGACCTGTGGAAAGATTCTGGCGATGTCGCTGGCCTTGCAATGGATCGCGGAATGACGAACGCCGAGCCTTTCCACCATCATCGTCTGCCACTGGCTTTCATCGTGCTCGGCGGTATCAAAAGCTACGGAGAAGGTCCGCAGTTGCTCCGGCACTGCGCGGGCGGCAATGGCAGAGATGAGAGATGAATCCAGACCTCCCGAAAGATAGCAGCCGACGGGGACATCGGCACGAAGGCGGATGCGGGTCGCGTCATCGAGAAGCGCTTTCAGTTCGTCAACCGGTTGAGGACCGACCCTTTCGGCACCACGGTCGGGAAACTCCAGTTTCCACCAGGGACGGACCGTTCGACGCTCACCTTCGATGAGCATGAAATGGCCGGGAGGCAGTTCGAAAATCCCGCGGAACGCCGTGCGCGGCGGGATCGGTGTCCAGAGCGTGAAAATCTGGTCCAGCGCGATCGGATCGATCTCGGCTTCGACGCCGGGTACTCTCAGTAATGCCTTGATCTCTGATGCGAAGAACAGGGTCTGGTCCCGCTCCGTGTAAAACAGTGGCCGCACGCCCATCCGGTCGCGCGCTAGCATCAGCCGCTGCTTGCGGACGTCCCACAGCGCAAAGGCAAAATCGCCATTGAGAAGGTTCAGGCAATCCGGACCCATCTCCTCATAGAGTTGCAGTATGACCTCGGTATCGGAGCCGGTGCGAAAGCGCCGTCCGCGCGCGATCAGGGAATCGCGCAGCTCCACATAGTTATAGATCTCTCCGTTGTAGGAAATCACCAGCGCACCGTCGGCGTGCGTCATCGGTTGCTGGCCATCTGAAAGACCGACTATGGACAGACGGGTATGCGCGAGCCCGGTCTCTCCAGAAATGTGAATGCCGTTCTCATCGGGGCCCCGATAGGTCAGTTCGCCAGCCATCTGACGCAGCAACGGAGCGGCGTGATCCGGACGAACCCCCTTTCCGACATAGCCTGCAATTCCGCACATGGCCGCTGCTCCCGGTTGTCAGTCGAACCGGTCGCCGATGAGGCGTGTCCAGCCCTCGCCGGCAAAGCCGTTGAGAAATGCGCGACCCGAAGTGAGGGCCTCAAGCAGGTCCGGGCGGCGCGAGTGAACGACCGTCGAAGACGCGTTGACGAAGATAATCTTGCGACCCAACATCGCTTCAAGAAGCGCCGGCTGTGTTCGTCCCCGTATCGCCACCATCCCGCGAGCGTGGGCGTTCTTCAACAAACGGTCTATGACCGTTCCTTCCTGTCCCTGAATGGCCATGATCTGCACGACGCGCCCCACGCGACCCGGATTGCCATAGTAGAGGAAGAAGCCGATAGGCTTGCCGGCTCTGCTACGTACGATCCGTTGCACGCGCTCGCCATGGACAGCCTTGCGACGGGCATGAACAAGCATCGTGCAGAGCTGTTCCCGTGTCCATTGCGGACGAAGCGAGAAGGCGTCGAGAAGCTCTGGAATAAGTGTGGCAAGATCGTCCTCTGTCGCGTCCGTATCCGTGAAGGCATCAGCCTTTTCGGCAATGGGTACATAGCGTGGCCAGGCCTGTCCTTCCGGTCCCGCACGTTGGCCGAACGCGCCATCGAACGGCGCGGCAAGAGGCTTGAGAACGCTCAGAACGCCAATCCGGCCCGCCGCCATTTCCAGCGCAAAGGAAACGGGACGAATGACGCGAAGCCATTCGAGGCTATAGTCTGCAAGAACCGAAGCGTGCATCCTGCGCCACATCGTCGTCGCAATGTCATTGGACGTCTCGGTAAAGGACAGGTCCTGAGGTCCCGCCAGGACATCCCGCAACAGGCGGGCAGCTGCGAAAGGATCGTCCTCACGGGCGTCGACCATCAGACTACTGCAGATCGCGACGCGCAACGGCTCTCCCCGCAATTCCATTAGAAGCGGCAGGATACCGATGAAGCCTGAAACGCGACCGTCATCCCGCACATGTACTCTGGAGGCGAGCTGCGGATCAAAATCGGGTGCATCGAGGAAGAGTGTCTTGAGATAAGCCTGAAGCGATGGCGTTGCCGGATTACGGCTCTTGCGCAGGATCCGCTGGAACATGTCAGCGACAGCGGCCAGATCATGTTCACGAAGGGCGCGGACCTCAGGCATTCGACCAATTCCTAAAGCTACCGGATGTCCTGCAGATACAATGCAGGGTTCCAAACTGTGAGGTTCATCTCCTTTAACATGAGTAAATAAAGGAATCGTCAATAGTTGCCGATTCCCTTCTATGGGGAGTCAAACACGCCTACCGAAAGGCGCTGAAGTGTGCGCCCCATCGAGACGAGGCTGCAGCCGTTCATGGAACCGATCGTCTAGTTCTGCGGAGAGAAAGCTGCCGGCAGCATGAAGCGGCTCTCCTGATGGACCAGGAACGGCAGGATCTTCGGAACGAATGCCTGCCAGGCCGGGTCGGCGCCCATCTTGGCGCGTTGTGCCGTCCTGTGGCCGAAATCCTCATACGCCCAAATGAAGACCACGGAATTCAGGGTACCGCTTTCGGCGGTCCAGCAGCCTACCAGTTTTGCGTATTTGGTGATGATGGCGAGCCCTTCCGCTTCATAGACTTTCAGAAATTCGCCAACCGAACCCGGTTTCATTTGGTACACGCGCTGCTCGTAAATCATTTCAAAACCTTTCCTGCGGGTTGCTGTCGGCTGACAAGCGGAAGCCGATCCATCTTTTCGAAGAATGCACTGCGTATAATAATTCGTCAATTGACGACATAATGTGCAGTATTGATAGTTGTGATCGGTTTGATGATAAGAACGGATTGAGTCCTGGAGGACCGAAACGCTCGAAGCGAGGATAACTTGAAGGCGAAATCCACCAATCTACGCGGAAGCCAGTCCGGCGCTGGCCAGGTGCGTCCGCCGAAGAAGAAGGAGAAGCGCATGCGCTATGCGGAGCGGCGCGCGCAGATCCTGGCAAAGGCAACGGAACTGTTCGCCGAATATGGGCTGACCGCACAAACAAGGGCTCTTGCGGCGGAGTGCGGTATATCACAGCGGCTTCTCTACCGATTTTTTCCGACCAAGGAAGACCTGCTCAAGGAAGTCTACGACACCGCGATTGTCGGCCCGTTCCAGGCGGCATGGTTCGCGGAACTGAGCGATCGCACCCGCCCGATGCACGACCGTCTCAACGATTTCTACAACGATTATCTCGATACCGTGCTCGGCCGGCGGTGGCTGCGCCTCTTCCTGTATTCCTCCCTCGCAGAGGCCGACATGGCCCCGAACTATATCTCCTCGATCATCACCAAGCTGACCGAGACGATCGTGTCTGAGACTGCGCAAGAACGCGGACGGCGGCTTGCGATGGAGCCGGAAGCGATTCATGAGATCGGCTGGACGATTCACGGTGCCATCTCGCACTATGGCATCCGTCGCCACATCTACCAAGCAAGCCAGATCATGCCGCAGGACCAGGTCGTCGACATGCATGTCCGGGTCTTCTTGAGTGGTTTCGATGCGATGGTTACCCAATTCGAGCAAATCGAGGCCTGACTTTTCAGTGACTTGAAACGACCGCCAGGCGATTCGCATCTCAAACGAAAGTCGTCAATTGACGACAATTGGAATCGCTGTTAGCTTTTTTCGTCGAGGTCGGAAATGCCTCGCCGGCAGAGTGCCGGTCAGGCGCGGAGTCGACCCAAAGCAGGGGAGCTAATACGAAATGAAAACTGGGTTTGGACGCGCACTCGGACGGCGCGATTTTCTCAAGGCTTCAGCCGTAGCCGGGGGTGCCGCGCTGGCATTTCCGAGCATGACGTTTGCTGCCGGCAATACCATCAACTATCAGACGTGGTCGGCGGCCGTGGATCTGGTGAAGAGCCACATCGCAGCCTTCGAGAAGGCCAGCGGCTTGACTGTCGACTATGCGAACGCGCCCTGGGCGCAGTATCGCGACGCGATGGTCACCAAGTTCGTCGGCGCAGCGCCGCTGGACGTTCTATGGGTATCCGACGCCTGGCTGCCGGAATGGGCCGAGGCGAAGTGGATTGCTCCGATCAACGCCTACGACAACCTGATGGCCTACAACAGCGATGCCGAGGCCTTCTGTACCGATTCCATGACCTACAAGGGTGAGCAGTACGGTCTCACCTACTACACCGACTACATGGGCTTCATCTACGATGCGGAAAAGCTCGCCGCCGCCGGCTTCTCTGCTCCTCCCGCAAGCTGGGATGAACTCGTAGAGCAGGCGCTGGTGATGAAGCAAAAGGGCATTGCCGAATTCCCGCTGATGCTCGCCATGGCCAAGGAAAGCTGGCTGATCGAGTTCATGTCGGCCATGGTCTTCTCGCATGGCGGTCGCTTCACGGACGACAAGGGTGACTCGATCATGCAGGAGGAAAAGGGCGGGGCTCTGTCTGCCCTCCAGTGGGTCGTCGACGCGGTCAGCAAGCACAAGATCGTTTCGTCGGGCTGCGTCGAGACGGGTGAACTCGCGGGTCTGAAGGCCTTTGCCTCCGGCAATCACGCTTTTGCACTGCTGCCGAAGTATCGCCTTGCCATGCTGAACGATCCGGCTCAGTCGCAGATTGCCGGTCGCGCAAAGCAGGCGCTGATGCCGATGGGCGCAAACGGCTCCCATGCAACGGTCGGCTGGATGCGCTTCCATGGCATGTCTGCACAGGCTGCTGCCGACAAGGCTCGCGCCGACAATGCCGCCAAGCTGATCGAGTGGTTCGGCGGCAAGGCAGACGGGAAATACACGTTCCAGAAGCTGCTTTTCCTCGATCTTGGCTCCGGCTTCGGCGTGAAGCCGCTGTTCGAGGATGCCGATGTGCGCGCCGCCTATAACAAGTATGGCGATGTGGAGATGATCCAGCAGCAGCAGGCTCTCGCGCTGAAGAAGGATGTCGTCACTCCCTGGTTCGGTGATTGGAACGAGGTGAATGGCGCGGCCTGGCAATCGGCGATCCTCGGCAACGCTTCTCCGGCGGATGCGCTGAAGCAGGCAGGCGAGGAATGGGACGACCTCAAGTCGCAGTCATAAGGTGGCGGACCGGGTGGCCCGCGATGAGGAGCGCGGGCCACTCAATACGGGCATAAAAATACCGGGTGCGATGCGACATGCGGCTAGGCGGGCGCATGTCGAGCGCAACTGATTTTGCCCGGCGCGCCTGGTGCCGGGCAAATGGATTGATGAATTCGAACTCGGCCACCCGTTGGTTGGCGGCCGGAAATTGAGGGGGATCTCCGGATCATGGTGAAGACGACAGGGGGAATGGCCGCGAGCTTGCGGCGGCATTTCAACTATGAGGAGCGCACGGCGTATCTCTTCATAGCGCCGGTCATGGCAGTCCTTGGCCTTGTTGCGGTTTTCCCGATCGCGTACTCGTTCTATCTCAGCTTTTTCCAGATCAAGCTGACCCGTCCCAATCGCACACCTTTCGTCTGGTTCGACAACTATCTCGAACTCTTTAGCGACGAATTGTTCTGGACCGCCGTATTCCGAACGGTGACATTCACAGTCATCTCCGTGACGGCGATCACCGTCCTTGCGCTCCTGGCAGCCTTGTTGCTGAACGAGAAGTTTCGTGGACGGCGTTTGGTCAGCACAGTGCTGCTGATCCCCTGGGCGATACCCTATGTCGCTGACGCGCTGATGTGGAAATGGATCTACGATTCGGGCTACGGCGCGCTCAACGGCCTTCTGTATCAGCTGGATTTCATCGACAAATACATGGTTTGGCTCGGCGACCAGAACAAAACGTTGCCGCTGATCGCCAACGCCTTCGTCTGGAAGGAAGTGCCGCTGGCGACGATCCTGCTTCTGGTGTCGTTGAAGTCCATTCCTCAGGACCTCTACCAGGCGGCTCGTGTCGATGGCGCTCCTCTTTGGCAAAGGTTCATCCACGTCACACTTCCCTCGATGCGAACCGGATTCATGCTGGTCATTATCTACGAGACCATGATCGCCATCCGCCATTTCGACCTGTTCTTCATTCTCACCGAAGGCGGTCCGGGGACGGCATCGCACGTTTTGTCCTGGGAGATCTACGTCGAGACTTTCCGTAACCTTTCCTTCGGTTCGGGTGCGGCGATGTCCTACCTCCTGGCGCTGGTTACCTTCGCGCTCGCCTTTTTCATCATTCGAACCCTTGGCAGGAGCGTCTAAATGGAAACGGTTCACCAGACCCCTGCGGGCAAAAGCCTCGCCGGAAAACCGGTCCACACGCGCGGCATCGACTACAAGCGGCGCGGCGAGATCTTCAGCTGGGTGCATCGCGGCGTAATCTTGCTCGGCTCGCTGACGATATTGTTCATTGTTCTGGCGCCAGTCGCCTGGCTCGTCTCCTCTTCGATGCAGACCGAGGCCGAAATTGTTTCGGTCCCGCCGCACTGGATTCCCGACCAGCCGACGCTGAAGAATTTCCGGGCGATCTTCTCGGCTGGAGACGAGGATGTCACCTATGAGACCCGCAGCACACAGGACCCGTCCTCCGGCAACTATATTCCCTCGACTGCGCGCAACCTCTTGCCGGCCATGCGCAACAGTTTTGTGGTGGCGACGCTGGTGGTCATCCTGAATCTGCTGGTCGGTGTACCGGCGGCGTATGCGATGGCGAAGATCCGGTTCCTCGGACGAACGGGTTCGGTCTATTTCATTCTGACGACGCGGGTCATTCCCGATATCGCGCTGGTAGTGCCGTTCTTCCTGGTCATCAAGAACCTCGGCCTGCTCGACAACATCATGTCGCTCGTCATCACCTATCTGGCGATCACCGTGCCGTTCACGGTGTTCATCCTGATCCAGTATTTCGAAGGGCTTCCGGATGAACTGGACAAGGCGGCGCGCGTGGACGGTTGTTCGCGCTTCCAGACCCTGACAAAGGTCTATCTGCCGCTTGCTCTTCCCTCTCTAGTCGCAGTGATCCTGTTCGCCTTCCTGACCAGCTGGAACGAGTTCCTCCTGGCCTTGATGTTCACCCAGACGGCGCAATCCCAGACGCTGCCGATCGTGCTTGCATCGTTCACGTCCGACTTCACCATCAGCTTCTCGTTCATCAACGCGGCGGGTCTTCTCGCAATCGTGCCGCCGGTGATCGTCGCCATCATCTTCGAACGCTACATCGTCTCCGGTCTGACGGCTGGTGCGGTGAAGGGTTAACAGGGAGTTCGCCAGTGGCCCGTATCCTCTTTGAAAATGCATCCAAGCGCTACCCGAACGGGTTTGTCGCGCTCGAAAATCTCAATCTCGAGATCAAGGACAAGGAATTCGTCGTCCTGCTCGGACCTTCGGGTTGCGGTAAATCGACGACCCTCAACATGATCGCCGGCCTCGAGGAGGTCTCCGAAGGAAACCTGTTTTTCGATGACGAGACGGTGAATTTCACGCCGCCGCATCACCGCGACGTGGCGATGGTATTCCAGAGTTATGCGCTTTATCCGCACAAGACCGTCTACGAGAACATCGCTTTCGGCCTGATGATGCGCAAGCACCCGAAGGACGACATCGACCGGCGGGTGCGTGACGCAGCGCAGCGGCTGGAGATCACCCATCTGCTCGACCGCCGACCGAGCCAGCTCTCCGGCGGGCAGCGGCAGCGCGTCGCGCTTGGACGCGCCATGGTGCGCAAACCGGCGGTGTTCCTCATGGATGAACCGCTGTCGAACCTGGATGCGGCGCTGCGCATTTCCATGCGCGCCGAGATCAAGGAACTGCATCGCAGCATGCAGACCACCTTTGTCTACGTGACTCACGATCAGGCCGAGGCGCTGACGCTTGCGGACCGCATCGTGGTGATGCGCAACGGACTTGTGCAGCAGATCGGTACGCCGGACGAAATCTACGAGCATCCCGCGAATACCTTCGTTGCCTCATTCCTGGGCAGTCCACCGATCAACTATCTCGACGGTGAGCTGGTCGTCCAGGGGGACAAGGTGACCTTTGTGCGCGGGGAAACGAGGCTCGATTTCGCGCCGGAGCGCGGCAAGAAGCTTGTCGGCCAAAGCGGACGAAAGGTGAAGCTTGGCATTCGTGCGGAAGACGTCGATGAGCGGGCCGAGCCGTCCAGTGGAGAGGTGATCGCCGGAACCGTGACCTCGGTGCTTCCTGTCGGGTCCGACCAGTTCCTGGGCCTCAAGGTGGAGGGCGAGGAACTGTTCTTCCGCATCAACAAGGATCTGCGTCACAACTACGGAGACAAGATCAAGCTGTCGGCGAATACCGGCAGGCTGCATGTCTTCGACGCGGATACCGAAGCAAGCCTGATCGGATAGCAGGATGAAACCAGCGTCATTCGACTATCATCGACCGCAAACTCTGGAGGCGGCGCTCGGCCTGCTCGCGCATTATGGCGACAAGGCCAAGCCGATCGCGGGCGGGCAGAGCCTAGGCCCGATGCTGAATATGCGGCTCGCCCGGCCCGAGCATCTGATCGATCTGAATGACCTTGTTGAACTCGATTTCATTCGCGTCTCGGAGGGCGCGCTGGAAATCGGTGCCATGACCCGGCATCAGCGGGTGGCGACGGCACCCGAAGTACGTCGGGCGCATCCTCTGCTGGCGGCAGCGGCTTCGACGATCGGACACTATGCGATCCGCCAGCGCGGCACGCTGGGAGGCAGCCTGGTCCATGCGGATCCCGCTGCACAAATGCCGCTCATCGCGGTTCTGGGTGGGGCGAAGATTGTCGTGCGTGGGCTTTCCGGTCAGCGCGAGATCGATGCAGTCGATTTCTTCCGCTCCGTGATGACGGTCGATATCCGACACGGCGAGATGGTGACTTCGGTCCGGTTTCCCCATTTGCCGGCGAATTCTGGTTGGGCTTTCGAGCTTTTCAGCCGGCGACGTGGCGATTTTGCGATCGTCGCGGTTGCGGTGACGCTGCTCTTGGACAGAGACCACAGACTGGCGTCCCTGGAAATGGCATTCGGCGGCGTCGGTTCCGTGCCCTTACGGCTTGATGTGTCGGCGGTGGCAGAAGCCGGAGCGATTCCGACCGAAAAATGGATCGCGGGTGTTTCTGCCTTCGCTGCGCAATCCATCTCCCCTGAGGACACAGCGTCGATCCCGGCGGTTTTCCGCCGTGAAGTGGCAGCATCGCTCATGGAGAAAACGTTGGCGGCAGCGCTGGCGCGTGCACGCGGAGAGACAGCATGAGCGACGCCCGACTGATATCTCTCACCGTAAACGGAGAAACCCGCGAGGCGATGGTGGAACCGCGCAAGCTGCTTGCCGACGTTCTGCGCGAGGACTTCGGACTGACAGGAACGCATGTCGGCTGCGAGCATGGGGTTTGCGGCGCCTGCACGGTCCTGATCGACGACCAGCCGGCGCGGGCCTGCCTCACCTATGCCGTCCAGATGGAAGGGCACGAGATCACGACGATCGAGTCGGTGGGCGGAATAGGCCTGAGCCCGCTGCAGCAGGCCATGCATGAGGAACACGGGCTGCAATGCGGCTTCTGCACGCCGGGCATCGTTATGACCTTCGAGGCCTTTCTGCGCGATACGCCGGATCCTACGGAGGAGGAGGTGCGCGATGTTCTTTCGGGCAATCTCTGCCGCTGCACGGGCTACCAGAACATCGTTGCCGCCGTCATGAAGGCAGCGGCTGCGATGCGGGAGGTACGATCGTGAACGAGACGAATGACTTCCACTATATCGGCAAGCCGTTGGCGCGAAAGGAAGACAAGCGCCTCGTCACCGGGCAAGGGCGCTATCTGGACGACGTCGTCGTACCGGGTACGTTGCATGTCAGTTTCGTGAGGTCGCCGCATGCCCATGCCCGAATCCTGGGAATTTCGGCGGATGCAGCGCGTGACCTGCCAGGCGTAACCGGCGTCTTCACTGGCGAGGACCTCGACAAATGGACCAATCGCCTCAGGCTGGCGCCGCAGATCGAAGGGCTTCACCCGACTGAGATAGCAACGCTGCCGACCGACAAGGTGCGGTTTCACGGCGACCCGGTGGCTGTCGTGGTGGCGCGAGACCGCTATATCGCCGAGGATGCGGCGGAACTGGTCGAGGTCGAGTACGAGGTTCTGCCGGCGATCGCGTCGTTGGAAGGCGCCTTTGCGCCGGATGCAGCGCTTGTCGACGAGACGTTGCCCTCCAATCTGGTTTCGCACCAGACATTCTCTGCCGGAAACGTCGCTCAGCGCCGTGGCGAAGCTCATGAGGTGGTCGAGGCTTCCTTTTACCAGCATCGCCAGACCCACGTACCGATGGAGACGCGTGGATGCGCCGCCGTCTGGGACGCAGGGCGCGAACACCTGACCTTTCATATCGGCAATCAGGTGCCGCATCCACTCAGGAGCCAGCTGGCCGGGCGGCTCGGGCTCTCGGAGAGCCAGATCACGGTCATGTCGCCCGACGTGGGCGGCGGGTTTGGCCAGAAGATCGCGCTCTATCGCGAGGAGCTGACCGTTGCCGCGCTCGCGCGCCAGCTCAATCGCCCGGTGCGGTGGCGCGAGGACCGCACGGAAAACCTGATGGCGGCAAGTCACGCGCGGGAGAACCTGTGCCGCACCCGCGCTTCCGTTGACGCGGACGGGCGGATCCTCGGGCTCGAACTCGAGATCACCGAGGATTTCGGCGCCTATTGCTTCTATCCGGCCAACTATATGTCGCGCGTCGTCGCTATGATCCTGACAGGTCCCTACCGGATCGAGGACTATGCCTTCGAGGTCAAGATCGCGCTCACGAACAAATGCGGCAACGGGCCGATGCGGGCGCCGATGGCGATTACCAGCTGGGTGATGGATGGGACCATTGACGCCATCGCCCGCCAATTGGGTCTCGATCCGCTGGCGGTCCGGCGGATCAACATGCTGCGGCCCGACGATCTTCCCTATCGCATGGCGACCGGCGAAGTGCTGGAGGACATCACGCCGGCCGAGACGCTCGAAAGCGTGATCGACGCGATTGACTATGAAGCCTTCCGCAAACGCCAGCAGGCCCTGCACGCCGAAGGGCGGTATATCGGTCTCGGGCTTTGCACCGTGGTCGAATCCACGACCTATGGATCGGCCTTCTACAAGTCGACCGGTATTCCCGGCTCGGGGCACGAGGCGGCATGGGTACGAATCGAGCCGAGCGGGGTCGTCAATGCGTCCGTCGGCCTCGGCGCGACGGGACAGGGCTATGAGACGGCTATGTCTCAGGCCGTGGCTGAGGGTCTAGGGGTAGATCCGTCCAATGTCAGGATCCATATCGGCAATACCGATGTGGCTCCTTATGGCATGGGAAGCCGTGGCGCGCGCGGAGGTACGGCGGGTGGCGGCTCGCTGTATCTCTGCGCGCAGAAGGCCCGCGACCAAGTGCTGCGAATTGCCGCCCACAAGCTTGGTCTCAATTCGGCGCAGGATATCCGTCTGCTCGACGGGCAGGTCGAGCGCCTTATCAACGGCGAATGGAACAGGACGGGACTGTCGCTCGCCGATATCTCCCGTACGGCCTATCTCGATCCCACCAACCTGCCCGAAGGGGTGGCACCGGGGCTCGATTTTTCGCTGACCTACGATCCGCCACCGATGACCTATTCCAATTCGTCCCATGCCTGCGAAGTGGAGGTCGATGTCGCCACCGGTGCGCTCAGCATCGCCCGATACGTGGTCTCGGAGGATTGCGGCACCGTGATCAATCCGATCGTGGTGCGCGGCCAGCAGCAGGGCGCGATTGCCATGGGCCTGAGCGGCGCATTGTTGGAGGAGGTCGTCTACGACGAGAACGGGCAGAATTTGTCTGCGACCTTCGCCGACTATCTGGTGGCCACAGCCTGCGAACTGCCGAATTTCGATATCCTGCACCATCACACGCCGAATAAGCGCACGCCTGCCGGCATCAAGGGCATGGCCGAGGGCGGCGTGATGGGGGCGATCGGGGCGGTGACCAACGCCGTCAATGACGCGCTGGCGCCCTTTGGCGTGGTGGCGGATCGCCAGCCGCTTTCTCCGCAATATCTGCGGTCGTTGCTGCGTGAGCGCAGCGGAACGGCCCTGCACGAAGGACAGGAACTTACATGAGCGTTGCGAACGGCAGGAAAAAGGTCGGCTTCATCGGGCTGGGGATCATGGGACGCAGCATGGCGGGCCATATCCTCGACGGCGGCCATGAATTGCATGTCTACAACCGGACCCGGAGCAAGGCGGACGAACTGGTCGCCAGGGGCGCTATCTGGCACGACACGGCGGGAGACGCTGCCGCCGCGTGCGACGTTGTGATCACGATCGTCGGTTATCCGAAGGACGTCGAGGAAACCTATCTCGGTGCGGGCGGTATCGTGGAGCGGGCAAAGGCCGGGACGATCCTCATCGACATGACAACATCGAGCCCGACCCTTGCAGGCGAGATCGCTGCCAGGGCGGCGGAAAGAGGGGTCCCCGTGCTCGATGCGCCGGTTTCCGGCGGCGATATCGGCGCAAGGGCCGCCAAGCTTTCGATCATGGTCGGCGGCACCGAAGAAGCCTTCGCAGCGGCGCTGCCGCTTTTCCAGCTCATGGGCGAGAATATTGTTCACCAGGGCGGACCGGGCGCCGGGCAGCACACCAAGATGTGCAACCAGATCGCCATTGCCGCGACCATGCTCGCCGTCAGTGAAAGCCTTGCCTACGCCAAAGCCTCCGGGCTCGACGCGAAACGGGTTCTGTCGTCGATCGGCACCGGGGCGGCGTCGAGCTTCCTGCTCAACAATCTCGGCCCGAAGATGCTCAACGACGACTATGCGCCGGGTTTCTATGTCCACCACTTCATCAAGGACATGTCGATCGCCATTACGGAGGCCGAGCGCATGAAACTCGACCTGCCGGCGCTGGCGCTGGCCAAGCAGCTCTATGAAAAGCTGGCGGCAGGCGGATTTGGCGAAGAGGGAACCCAGGCGATCTTCAGGGTCTACGGAAACTAGACCGCGCAACAGGGAAGACGGCAATGGAATTTGTTGGCGAACATGTGATCCCAGCGGCCATCGACAAGGTCTGGGCGGGCCTCAACGATCCGGAGATTCTCAGGCGCAGCATTCCCGGTTGCACTGAAATGCTGCAGACCGGCGACAGCGAATTCACGGCTTCCGTGGTCGTGAGGGTGGGGCCGGTATCCGCTACCTTCAAGGGCAAGGTGGAATTGAGCGATCTCGATCCGCCGCATGGCTATACGTTGTCGGGGCGAGGGCAGGGCGGCCCGGCGGGTTTTGCCAAGGGCTCGGCCAAGATCCGCCTGACGCAGGAAGGCGACGATACGCGGCTGGCCTATGTCGCCGATGTCGATATCGGCGGCAAACTCGCGAGTGTCGGCGGACGGCTGATCCAGAGCGTTGCCAAGAAGAATGCCGACGATTTCTTTTCGGCCTTTTCCAGTGTCGTCACCGGGGGGAAAGGTCATTCCGAGGCGCGGCAGCGGGGCGAGGGCGCGCCTGGCGCCGCTGCGCCAGAGGGAGCATATGCCGGCGGCGGGCATATTGCGCTAATAGACCGGGTCGCCTGGCTGCTCGTCGGCACGGCGCTGGGCGTGGCTGGCACACTGTTGTTTGGAGCATAGCGATGAAGGTTTCCGATAGCGTCAAGGCGCTCGAACCGCGCCTGATCGAATGGCGTCACGACCTGCATGCCAATCCGGAAACGGCCTTCGAGGAACACCGCACCGCGGCCTTTGTGGCACGCGAGTTGCGGGCCGCCGGTCTCGAGGTTCACGAAGGCATCGGCAGAACCGGCGTCGTTGCCGTGCTGCGCAATGGCGATGGACCGTCGGTCGGCCTGCGGGCCGATATGGACGCCCTCGACATAACCGAGACGACAGGGGTGCCCTATGCATCGACGACGCCCGGCAAGATGCACGCCTGCGGCCATGACGGCCATACCGCGATGCTTTTGGGCGCGGCCTGTCATATGGCGGCCAATCCGCCGACCCGTGGCACCGTGGTCTTCATCTTTCAGCCGGCCGAGGAAAACGAGGGCGGCGCCCGGGTCATGGTCGAGGACGGCCTGTTCGATCGTTTCCCGGTCGACTGCGTTTTCGGCATGCACAACTGGCCCGGGCTTCCGGTCGGGCAGTTCGCCCTCCATAGCGGCGCCATGATGGCGGCGCAGGACAATTTCGAGCTGAAGATCATCGGCAAGGGTTCCCACGCCGGCATGCCGCATCAGGGCATCGATCCGATCCTCGTGGCCGGGCAGGTCAACACTGCATGGCAGGCGATCGTCAGCCGCACATTGAGCCCGGCTGACGCAGGGGTGATCAGCATCACTCAGATCCACGCCGGCGACACCTGGAATATTATCCCCGAAAGCGTGCTGATCAGGGGTACCGCGCGTTCCCTGTCGCCCGATGTCCGCGACCGGCTCGAGGCCGAGATGGGGCACCGGGCGAGGCTGGTTGCCGAAACTTTCGGCGCACGGGTGGAATTCGACTATCAGCGGCGCTACCCGGCCACGATCAACACGCCGGCGGAAACCGATATCGCCCGTGCGGCATCCGAAGCCGTGGCCGGCGAGGACGCCATTCGCCAGGACATGCCGGCGAGCATGGGGGCGGAGGATTTCTCCTTCATGCTGCAAAAGAAGCCGGGTGCCTACATCTGGATGGGCAACGGCAGCGCCGAGGGCGGGCGCAACCTTCACAATCCCAATTACGACTTCAATGACGACGCACTCACCATTGGCGTGCAGTACTGGATCGAGGTTGCCCGCCGGGCGCTCGAGAGGAGCAGCAGCGCCATGGATCGCCTCTAGGCTACAGCAATCACGCATATCAGCCGGTAATCAGGACCGCCCTGAAATCGTTGACATTCGTGCCCGTAGGTCCCGGGGTGAAAATATCACCGGAAAGGGTGAATGCCGTCCAGGCATCGTGTCCGGAAAGAAGGGCGCGAGGGTCTCCTCCCTTGGCGCGCATGCGCGAGACCGTATCGCCGTCACAGAAGGCGCCCGCGTTGTCTTCAGAACCGTCGATACCGTCGGTATCGGCGGCAAGCGCATGGATTCCCTCCATGCCGTCGATATCTAGCGCGAACGCCAGAAGAAACTCGCTGTTCCGGCCACCCTTGCCGCATTTTCCTGATGTGATCGTCACCGTTGTTTCGCCGCCAGACAGGATCACCACCGGCTTCGTGAATGGTTGGTTGCAGTTCACGACCTCGCGGGCGATGGCGGCATGCATCCGGCCGATATCCCGGGCCTCGCCCTCGATTGCATCCGATAGTATGACGGCGTCGATGCCCGCTTCGCGCGCCCTTTTGGCGGCCGCCTCGAGGGAGACGCGTGCGGAGGCGATGATGTGGACCTCGTTCCGCGCAAAGGCGGGGCCACCCGGTGCCGGTGCGGCAGCCGCAGCGGACCGGATATGCTTCATGACCGCCGCTGGAAGGTCCATTGCGTATTCGGCAATGATCTTGAGGGCGTCTTCCGGCGTGGAATGATCCGGAACGGTCGGCCCCGAGGCGACAAAGGCGGGATTGTCGCCGGGAACATCCGAGACGATGAGGCTGACAACCTTAGCCGGGGCCGCGGCAAGGGCAAGACGCCCGCCCTTGATGCGAGAGACGTGCTTTCGAACGACATTCATGGCCGAGATTGGCGCGCCGGAGGCGAGCAGTGCCTTGTTGACCGCGATTTCGTCTCCGAGCGTCAAACTTTCCGGCGGTGCAGGCAGCAGAGCCGAGCCGCCTCCGGAAATCAGTGCGATCACCAGATCGTCCTCTGTCAGGCCCCCGACGGCCTTCAAGAGGGCTGCCGATCCGGCAAGTCCGGCCTCATCGGGAACCGGATGGGCCGACTGTAGGACCTTGATGTGCCTGCATGTTTCGACCGGGCCGTGGCGGGCGATGACCACGCCCTCGACGGGACCATCCCAGCAGGCCTCCAAAGCGGCAGCCATCTGGCTCGCCGCCTTGCCGGCGCCGACCACGACGGTGCGCCCTTTCGGCCTTTGCGGCAGATGGGTGCGGATTGCTGCCAGCGGGTCAGCGGCAATGACCGCTGTCTCGAAAAGCGACGTCAGAAACGGGCGCGGATCTATGGAGGTCACGAAATCTCCTGTCGTGGAGCCTTGCCGGTATTGGCGCCGTCGGTTTGGTCCCATTGAGTTCACGCGCGAAGATCGCCGGTGGCGAGGATGAGCCCGGCTCATTCCTCGTCTACCATAATCGTCGGTGCATTCGTGTTGCAAGAAGGCACGCGCGGCATGACCCCAGAGTGGCAAAACTTGAGGCCATAAAACCCCTGCGTCTTCTGTTCGGGGTCTTGATGCCAGGCTATGGGCCAGCGCGCGCGCTGGCCACCATCAACGGAAACCTCTTCTTCTATCGCGGTTCAAGGCCGTTGAGCTTGGCTATGAAGTCGGCCAGGTGCGGCACGTAGTCCTCGGGACCGTTGCCGCCGCCGGCAACTGCGGTCGCATAGGCGTTCTTGGTCGCGCTGGCGAGCGGGGTGACGACGGTTGCGTCATTGGCCATGGACTCGAGATACTTGAGGTCCTTGTACGCGTTCGAAAGGGTGAACCTGTGGGCTTCCCTGTTTCCCTCGAGCGCATAGCCCATGAAGGTCTGGTAGAACAGGCTGTCCATTCGGCCGCCGCGAATGACGCTATCGAACCGCTCGACAGAGATGCCGACCTTCCGGGACAGGGCGAGAGCTTCCGCGAACAGGGCGCCCATTCCAAGCGAGATAAAATTGTTGAGCAGTTTCATGCGGTGCCCGTCGCCTATCCCGCCGATGTGGACAATCTTGCCCGCCCAGGTATCGATCACCGGCCGGATCCGGGTGAAGACGTCGTCGTCGGCACCGACCATCGCGTCGAGCATTCCTTCCCAGGCCTCCTTCGGCGTCCGGCTCAAGGGCGCATCGGCGAAGTCGACGCCCAGAGCCTTCATTTCTGCCGCAAGTCTGGTTGTGACCGTCGGCTCGCTGGTCGAGCAGTCGACAATCACTGATCCCGGGGCAAGAGATCCCTTCATGCTGTTGACGACGGCCTCGACTTCGCGCGAACTGGTGAGGCAGAGGAAGACGATCGTCGAGGCCGCCGCGAGTTCTGCCAGAGACTTGGCTTCGGTGGCGCCACGCGACACGAGATCCTCGATGGGCTTGCGGTTCCGGTGGGCGATGACCGTGAGCGGATAGCCCTTCTCGACGATGTTCTTGGCCATGCCGTGGCCCATAAGGCCGAGGCCGACAAAGCCAACTTTTTCTTTTGCTGTCGTGTTCATTGTTGTTCTCCTGCGGGATAAATCCGGAAATTGTCGTTTGCTGCCGACGGGAGGTCAGCTGCGTTAGGTAAGGTTGAAGCGCCGACGCAGATCCGCCACCTGCTCAGGGGTCAGCACGCGCTTGGCGTGGTTCTGCAACATCAGGAAAAGCTTGGCTGTCTCTTCGAGCTCTTCGGTTGCATACTGGGCATTGGCAAGGCTGGTACCGGCGACCACCGGTCCGTGATTGGCGAGCAGCATTGCGTGGTGTCGGCCGGCGAGACTGCGCACCGCTTCCGCGAGCGCCTGATCGCCCGGAGGGAAGTAGGGCACGAGCGGCAGACGGCCGACGCGCATGATGTAGTAGGCCGTCAGCGGCGGCAGCACATCCTCCGGATCGACATCCGCCATGATGCTGACGGCGGTCGAATGGCTCGAATGGAGGTGCACGACGGCGCCGGCATCGGCCCGCTCGCCATACATCGAGAAATGCAGGAACGCTTCCTTGGTCGGGGCATCGCCCGATACGAAGCGTCCGTTGGCGTCGAACAGAGACAATCGCGCGGGATCGAGCGTGCCCATCGAGACATTTGTCGGCGTCATCAGCCAGCCGCCGTCGGGCGTGCGGACGGAAATGTTGCCGGTCGAACCGGAGGTCAGACCGCGCTGGAACAAGGATTGCCCGACACGGCAAACCTCATCGCGAAGGCGATTGACGTCATGCATCCGCAGTCTCCGTCTCAAGCAAGGTCCAGGCCTTCAGAAAAAAGTCCCTGGCGCCGAAATTGCCTGATTTGAGCGCCAGCGCAAGGTCGGGACCGGCGATACTGCGTGTCCAGGGCACGCCCGGGTCGATCTCCGGCCCGATCAGCAGGACCTTGACGCCGAGCGCTTCGACAATCGCGCCAGACGTCTCGCCGCCGGCGATCAGAAACCGGGAGAAACCGGCATCCTTAAGGCGACGTGCGACGTCTGCCAGCGTCCTTTCCACAAGGGCGCCGGACTCATGGCGCCCCATCCGCGCCTGGATATCGGTCAGTTCCGCCGGATCGGCACTCGAATAGATGAGGGGCGGGCGGTCGCCCTGAGCGGCGATCACCCAATTGGCAAGATCGGCCGCCGTCTGCCGGCCTTCCGCGACCGCCGTGATGTCGAGGCGCAGCAAGGGCAAACCGGCGGCCTCCGCCACCTCGATCTGGCCGCGTGTCGCCGCCGAGCACGAGCCGGCAAGAATTGCCGCGCGGCCGGACGGAGCTGCCATTCGCGTCATCTGGTCCCTGGGCGTGAATTCCTTCGTCCGCCTGAAATTCTCAGGCAGTCCCATGGCGACGCCGGAGCCACCGGTGACAAGTTTCATCTCGGCGCAGGCCTTGCCGATGACCCTGAGATCGGCGTCGCTCAGCGTGTCGACGACCAGAATGCGCTTGCCGGCCGCGTATTGTTCTTCAATGGCCTCCTTCAGCGCCTCTGTCCCCTTGGCTACTGTGTCGGCCTGAACGAGACCCACCGGGCGGCTGCACTGTCGCTGCAGCACGCGAACAAGGTCCGGGTCGCGCATGGGGGTCAGCGGGTGATCCTTGAGCGGGCTTTCCGAAAGAAGCCTGTCACCGACAAACAAATGTCCCTTATAGACGGTGCGCCCGGCGGCCGGAAAGGATGGGCAGGCGATCGTCACCGGCGTGCCGGTCAAATCCTGAAGCGCTTCCGCAACGGGGCCGATATTCCCGGCATCCGTCGAATCGAACGTCGAGCAGTATTTGAAAATGAGTTGTTCGGCGCCTGCGGCCAGAAGGACACGCGCGGAAGCCAGCGACATATCAACGGCTTGCCGAGCGGGTATCGTTCGCGACTTCAGCGCCACGACGACGGCGTCCGCGCCGGAAAAATCCATATCATTTGCGGGCACGCCGATCACCTGGATCGTGCGCATACCTTCGCGGGACAGCATGAGGCACAGGTCCGTGGCCCCGGTTATATCGTCGGCAACAGCGCCAATAAGCACGTCTTTCCTCCCTTGCCCGGCCGCAGCAGGACGCTCGCAAGCCTCCCTCCGCAAGATCATTGAAACCCTTGATCTCCAGACGAAAATAAGGGCTTGCAATGCAATTCGCGGATAGGCTAACCATGTTGTGGCAACGCTATCATTACTTTTCCGGGAAGCGAAAAGCAAGCGCTTGCGGGCCGGTTGGCGGATGATGGATTGGGAGATTGGGTTTCTGACATGAGCAAACGAACGGATTTGAAAGTCTGCGTCATCGGACTTGGGTCGATGGGCATGGGCGTGGCGACCTCCCTGTTGCGAGGCGGCTTCGAAACGGTTGGCTGTGACGTCAGTGAGGAGGCCATGAAGCGCTTTTCAGCCTCGGGCGGAAAGGCGGCCGCAAATCCGGCAGAGGCGGCAAAAGGCGCCGACGTAGTCATTACGGTGGTGGTGAACGCCGCCCAGACGGAGGCCGTCCTGTTCGGCAAGGACGGCGCGGCTGCGGCGATGACGAAGGGTGGCGTCGTGCTCTCCTGCGCAACGATGGGGCCGGATACCGCCCGCAGTCTTGAAGAGCGCGTTGAAGCGCTCGGGCTCGGCTATATCGACGCACCGGTCAGCGGTGGTGCCGGCAGGGCAGCGGCCGGCGAACTGACCATCATGGGGTCGGGCCGTCCGGCGGCCTTCGACAAGGTCCGCCCGGTGCTCGATGCGATCGCGCAGAAGGTCTACGAACTGGGCGATCGCGCCGGCATCGGCGCCTCCTTCAAGATTGTCAACCAGCTCCTGGCCGGCGTTCATATCGCCGCCGCCTGCGAGGCTATCACCTTCGCCAAGGCCCTGGGCCTGGACATTGACAAGGTCTATGAAGTCATTACGGCATCGGCCGGCAATTCCTGGATGTTCGAAAACCGTGTTCCCCACATTCTTGAAGGCGATTACGCGCCGCGAAGCGCAATCGATATCTTCACCAAGGACCTCGGCATCGTCTCGGATATCGGTCGAGACCTGAAATTCCCTCTTTCTATCGCCTCAACCGCCCTGCAGATGTTCATAATGACGTCTGCCGCCGGAATGGGGCGCGATGACGACGCCTCGGTCGCCCGGTTGCTTGCGCAGATGACCGGACTGACCTTGCCAGAAGCGCCCGGGACGCGCTGACCATGCCGCGTTTTGCCGCCAACCTGACGATGATGTTCAACGAGACCGGCTTTCTTGACCGGTTCGCTGCCGCCGCTGCCGCTGGGTTCAAGGCGGTCGAGTTCCTTTTTCCCTATGAATTCGACGCGGATGTCATCCGTTCGCAGTTGGAAGCCGCCGGATTGACCCAGGCGCTGTTCAACCTTCCTCCCGGAGATTGGGCTGCCGGGGAACGGGGTCTTGCCGCGCTGACGGGGAGAGAGGGCGAGTTTCGCCAGTCCGTCGACACGGCCTTGCGCTATGCTAGTGCCACCGGCGTGGGGCGGCTGCACGTGATGAGTGGCCTTGCGAACCGCTCGGACGCGAAGGCCCGCGATTCCTTTCGCGCCTCGCTCGCCCTCGCTTGCGACAAGGCCGGCGAGGCGGGTCTTGACGTCCTCATCGAGCCGATCAATCCCCGCGACATGCCGGGTTATTTTCTCAATGATTTCAATTTCGCCGCGGATCTCATCGCCGATATGGGCCGCCCCAATCTCAAGCTGCAGTTCGACATCTATCATCGCCAGATCATCCATGGCGACGTAATCCGCGGGCTGCGCGAAATGATGCCGATCATCGGCCACATCCAGATCGCCTCGGTGCCTGCACGTAACGAACCGGGAACCGGGGAACTCGATGATTTCCGGGTTCTGCGGGAGCTCGATGCGCTCGGCTATGCCGGCTATGTCGGCTGTGAATATCGCCCGGCGGGCGATACCGTCGCCGGGCTCGGCTGGCTGAAAGCGTTCGCCGGCTGATCCTGCCGGGGCTGGAGGCAAGTCTTGGAGGCGGGTCCCGGACCCGCCTGCCTTCCTCAGATTTTCCCGAGATCTTCGTAGCTTTGATGCAGAGCCCAGTCGCCTGCGCAGAAGCGTTCCCTGGCGAAATTGTGCTGGTGCCAATAGGGATAGATGTAGGGGAGACGGCTGACGGCGTTCAGGCGTTCCAGCTCCTGAATGCTCAGTTCCAGGTCGACCGCGGCGATGTTGTCGCGGAAATGCTGTTCCGTAAGTCCGCCGACGACGACAGAGGCAATCGCCGGTCGTGACAGCGTCCATGCCAGTGCGACCTGTGCCGGTGTGACGCCCCGTGCTCCGGCGATCTCGACCAGAACGTCGACGATGGTCCACAGGCGCTCTTTGTCGCGGATCGGAGGCTCACTCCAGCCCGCAGCCTGACGAGAATCTGCCGGCTTGCGATCGCGGCGGAACGCACCCGACAGCAACCCAGCTGCAAGCGGACTCCAGACCATGACGCCGAGGCCCTGATCCACGGAGATCGGCAGGAGCTCGTATTCCGCCTCCCGTGCCTCCAGCGTGTAGTGGATCTGCTGCGTGACGAAGCGGGGATAATTCTTGAGATCCGCAACCCCCAGCACCTTCATGATGTGCCAGCCGGAATAGTTCGAGCAGCCGATGTAACGGACCTTGCCCTGATTTACCAGCATATCCAGCGCCGAAAGCATCTCCTCCGGCGGGGTCAATCCGTCCCATTCATGCATGAAATAGACGTCGATGTGATCGGTGCGCAGGCGTTTTAGGCTTCGCTCGCATTCGCGGATCAGATGATAGCGCGACACGCCTTCGTCGTTGGGACCGTCTCCGATGCGCATCCGCGCCTTGCTGGAGATGAGAACCTTGTCGCGGCGCCCTTCGAGAACCTCGCCGAGGATCTCCTCGGAGCGTCCGGCAGAATACATGTTGGCCGTGTCGAACAGGTTGATGCCGCCCTCGATGCAGGTATCTACGAGCCGCTGCGCCTCCTTGACGCCCTGGCTGGCGACCATGGCGAAATCGCCCCTTCCGCCGAACGAAAACGTGCCCATGCTCACTGCTGAGACTTTGAGACCCGAGCGGCCGAGTAGTCGATATTCCATGACTTGCTCCTTGGATTGAGGCTATTCGGGACGAGGTCCCGGCAGGATTGATACTGTATTCAGGACAACGGCGAGACTGGGAGCCTCATCGGTGCATCTCCCGCGAAAAGCCGGTCTCTGACGTGGCGCATGCCGAGCTCCGGGCTCGTTAGCACCGGGATCCCCTCCGGCTCGGAGCCCAGAGGGGCGAGGGCATTTGCCATCGAGGCCTGGGCGAGGACGACCACATCAACGTTGGGTGCGAGGCGCCGGAACCCCTCGATCACAAGTGCGTCGTGACCCTCGCGGTCGCCGCGAGACAGGCGCTCAAAGGCCCCCTCGCATAGCATTTCCGTGATCTGGCAGCGCGTCCGTCCGGTATCGTCCGCAGACGTCCTGATGATATCCCCGGTGGGCTTGAGCGTCGTCGGCAATGTCGCCAGAACGCCGATCCGCGAGGCGCGTGATACCGCTTCTAACGCCATGCCCTCGTCAATGCGAAAGAGCGGCACCGGGCACAATGGCCGCGCCGCCTCGACTGCAGGACCGAGGGAGGAGCAGGTGACGACAACAGCTCCGGCACCGCCGTCGACCGCCGACCATACGTATTGCGCAAGGCGCCGCATCGTCGTCTTCGAGAGGCTTCCTTCGCGGATCGTATTTCTCAGCAGGCTCTCGTCGAGAATGTTGAAGGGCTCACAGCCGGGCAGTTCACGCCTGGCGAGTGCGTCGAGGGTTGGAACCAGCCCGGCGACCGTGTGGATCATGGCAATGGACATGGAGGGTGCTGTTGTCGTGACGGTCATGCGTTGGGCCTCCGTGTCGGAATCGTCTGTCCCGCAATTGGCGAGATTGCGATCTCTCTTGTGATAGCGCTGCCACGTTATCTTTTTTATCGGCATCAACGCAATATCTATTCTGCGCGCAATTGCGCGGTTGCGAGCTATCCGGCTCTACAATTGCGAGAATCTGCATCCGAAGTGCGGAGATCTGCAGAGCTCAAAAAGTCTGTTGACAAAACGGATCACTTGAAACACAGAATGACAGCGCTGCCACAAGTTGGTCACCTTTGTTGCTTCTTCGGTGGAGGAGGCGGGGAGGCGCCAACGGCGTTGAGGAGCGCCTTGGATAGAGGCGGCGGCATTCGGAACAATATTTGGGAGGAATTGAGAAATGCTCGCGACCGATCAGGACCACAATGCATCTGGATCGCTGCATTCGCGCCTTCTGGCCGAGGCCGGCAAGTTGTTTCAGGTTCGCGAGTTCAACGTCCTGATCGCGCTGGTCGTAGTTGGCGCGCTGATCAGCCTCTATACTCCCTACTTCTTCACGACGAACAATTTGATGGGCGTCTTTCGGGCTTTCTCGCTGACCGCGATCATGAGCATCGGCATGGTGATGGTGATCATCACCGGCGGGATCGACCTGTCCGTCGGCTCGGCGATGGGGCTCGCCTCACTCGTGACCGCCCTCTGCTTCAGCATGGGCTATCCCACCGAGGTCAGCATCGCGGCAGGCTTGGGAGTTGGTGTCATCTTCGGGCTGTGCAACGGTTTGCTGATTACTCTCATCGGCTTGCCGCCGTTTATAGCGACCCTTGGTACGCTGAGTATCGGTCGCGGACTGATGTACATGATCACACGGGGCGTTCCGGTTACGCCGGAAACGCCTGAAGCCTTCGCGACCCTTGGCCAGGGCTACCTCGGTCCTGTGCCGGTGCCGGTCATCATCATGGTCGCGCTGATGCTGATTTTCGCGGTGATCATGCGCCGCACCCGCTTTGGCCGCCATATCTATGCTACCGGCGGTAACGAACACGCCGCACGATTGAGCGGCGTCAAGGTCGATCGCGTCAAGCTCTCGGTCTATGTGCTGTCTTCCACCATTGCCGCTTTGGCTGGCGTGATCGGTTTTTCCCGCTACCTCTCGGCTGAGCCGGCTTCGGGTTTCGGCTCTGAACTGGATGTGATCGCAGCCGCCGCGATCGGCGGAGCGAGCCTCGCAGGTGGGGTCGGCAGCGTTACGGGCGCCGTCATCGGCGCTGCCCTTGTGGGCGTGATCGCCAACGGCGTCGTGCTGCTCAACATCAATACCTACGCGCAACAGGCCATTACCGGCGGCGTCATCCTGATCGCCGTGAGCCTTGACGTGCTGCGGAACAAAATCATGGGAGGAAAGAGCTAAGGCGATAGACAGCAAGCATAGGCATACATCTAGAACAACTAGAACAACCACGAAGAGTTCAGGCTCGAGGAGAGCTTGCAGAGGAGGAGGATTTCATGCGTGTACTTTTTAATTCCGCTCGTGCGGCAATCTTGACGATGTCGCTGTTGGCAACCGGCGCTGCCTTTGCCAAGGACAAGGCCGACATCACCATCGCCGTCGTTCCGAAAGTTGCGGTACCGTTCTTTGACGACTGCAATACCGGTGCGCAGGAAGCTGCCGACAAGCTCGGCGTCAAGTATCAGTGGGTGGTTCCGCAGAACACCCAGGGTTCGACCCAGGTGAAGATTGTCGAGGACCTGATCGCCCGCCACGTCGATGGCATCGCGATTTCGGTGAACGAGCCCAAGTCGGTTGAAGGCATCATCAAGCAGGCCGTTGATGCCGGCATCGCCGTTCTCACCTTCGACAGCGACAGCGCCAATAGCGGCCGCAGCATGTATATCGGTACGATCAACGAAGCCGCCGGCGAGACCATGGGCAAGGCAATGGCCGAAGCCATCGGCGGTGAAGGCAAAGTTGCCATCGTGACGGGCCAGCTCGGTGCTTCGAACCTCAACGAGCGCATCGATGGTGTGAAGAAGGCGCTCGCAGCCTATCCCAACATCGAGATCGTTGCGACCGAAGGCACCGAGGATGATCTCGCCAAGGGCGTCTCGGTCACCGAAGCTCTGCTGCGCGCCAATCCGGATCTCAAGGGCATCTTCGGTATGAGCCAGGTTGGCGGACCGGCTGTGGCGAAGGTACTGGCGCAGAAGGAATTTTCGGACCGCAAGGGTGTGGTAAAGGTGTTTGCTTTCGATGACCTTCCGGACACGATCAAGGGTGTCAAGGACGGCTTCATCGACGGCATTATGGTCCAGCGTCCAGTGACGATGGGACGGCTGGCCGTCGAGCATCTGGTGGCCCAGATCACTGGCGAAGAGAAGAACCCGGAAAATGTGGATACGGGCGTTACCGTCGTGACTGCCGACAATCTCGGAAGCTACACGAAGTAACATCCGCAGAACCCGGATGCGGGAGCCGCCGCGCTTCCGCATCCATTCAATCTGGACCGGGATTCGAGCAGACCATGACGCCATTTCTTGAAATGCGAAATATTTCAAAGACCTTCCCAGGGGTGAAGGCCTTGAAGGGGGTCGATCTCACCCTCCATCGCGGCCAGGTCCATGCCGTCGCCGGCGAGAACGGGGCGGGAAAAAGCACGTTGATGAAGATCATGACCGGCGTGCTGCGTTGCGATCCGGGTGGCAGGATCGAGGTCGAGGGCCAGGAGGTCGTGATCACCGATCCCGTCCATGCCAGATCCCTGGGAATAACCATCATCTACCAGGAGCTCGCCGTGGTCGACAATCTGTCGATCGCGGAGAATATCTTCCTTGCCAGGGAACCCTTGAGCATGGCCGGCCTGATCGACCGGCGGAAGATGAATGCGGCAGCGGCGGCCGTTCTCGCCGAGCTCGACATGAAGCTCAATCCGGCGATGCTGGTCGGCGATCTCAGCATTGGACAGAAACAGATGGTCGAGATCGCGCGCGCGATCTCCTATCAGTCGAAGCTCATCATCATGGACGAACCGACCGCATCACTCAGCCATCACGAGGCCACGGTCCTGATGCGCATGGTCAAGAAGCTTGCTGCGCAGGGCATCGGCATCGTCTATATCTCGCACCGGCTGGAAGAAATCTTCGAGATTGCGGATACCGTGACCGTCATGCGCGACGGGGAAACCGTGGATTCGCGCCCCATTGCGGAGATGACGCGCGATCTGCTGGTGCGCAAGATGGTCGATCGTGAGCTTTCGCAATTTTTCGGCGAACATGTTTCCCATGCGACCGACGACGTGCTGCTGTCTGTACGCAATCTGGGCATGTCCCGGCCAACCCATCATTCGGCTCGCGTCAGCGATGTCAGCTTCAACCTGCACAAAGGGGAGATTCTCGGCTTCTTCGGCCTGATCGGTGCCGGCCGTACGGAGATCATGGAAATGATCTTCGGCAGCCGAGCCTATGTCGGCGAGATCAGCATCGACGGAAAGACGGTCAAGATCACCGATCCGTCAGTAGCCATCAACGAGGGGTTGGGCTTCGTCACGGAAGACCGCAAGGCGCAAGGTCTGGTCCTGGGCATGTCGGTTCGAGAAAACTTCAGCCTCACCCATCTTGCGGACTATTGCCGCCTGGATTTCGTCGATCGCGGCCGCGAAACGAGGCGGTGCCGGGAGTTCATCCAGTCGCTGGGGATCAAGACGCCCAGCCCGGAGCAGAAAGTCGTCAATCTTTCGGGTGGCAATCAGCAGAAGGTCATTATCGCAAAGTGGGTTGCCCGCAGGCCGCGCATCCTGATCGTCGACGAGCCGACCCGCGGCATCGACGTCGGAGCGAAGGCCGAGGTCCACGCCCTGCTCAACAAGCTGGCGGAAGAAGGCATGTCGATCATCGTGGTATCCTCGGATCTGCCGGAAATCCTCGCGATCAGCGACCGGATCATCGTCCTCAAGGAGGGGCGGATCAGCGGTGGCTTCACCCATCAGGAAGCCAATCAGGAAAACGTGATGTTGGCGGCGACGGGCTGAACCCGGTCCGACGGCGCGACATCCGCAACAGCAATATCAGCAGTAATGGAGCATGAGATGAGCAAACGCATAATGTTCACCGGTGGTAGCGGCAAGGCTGGAAAGCATGTCGTCCAATACCTCGTAGATCAGGGCCATCAGGTCCTGAATATCGACACCAAGCCGCTCGACAATCCCAAGGTCCGCACGCTGATCACCGACATCACCGATAGCGGCCAGGTCTTCAACGCATTTTCGAGCTATATGGGTCTGCATGAATTCGATCCCTCCCTGAGGGCCCAGCCCGTGGACGCAGTGGTCCATTTCGCCGCGATCCCGCGCATCATGATCACGCCGGACAACGAGGTATTCCGCATCAACACGATGGGAACCTACAATGTCATCGAGGCTGCGGTGAAGCTCGGGATCAAGAAGGTGATCATCGCCTCCTCCGAGACGACCTATGGCCTGGTCTTCGCCAACGAACCGCGGAATCCGGTGCATTTCCCGCTGGAAGAGGATTATCCCGCCGATCCGATGGACAGCTACGCACTGTCCAAGATCTGCAACGAGAAGACCGCGCAGGCTTTCGCCTTGCGGACCGGCGCGGACATCTATGCCATTCGTATCGGCAATGTGATCGAGCCGCACGAATATGAACTCTTCCCGAAATGGTTCGCCGATCCCGGTTTCCGCAAGCGGATCGCCTGGAGCTATATCGATGCGCGTGATCTCGGTCAGATCGTCGATCTTGCCATCCACAAGGACGGGCTTGGCTTCGAGATCTTCAACGCCGCCAACGACGAAACCTCCGCCGATCTGCCGACGCAGGAACTGATCGACCGCTTCTATCCCGGCGTAAAATTAACCCGTCCGATGGGCGAGTACGAGAGCTTGCTTTCCAATCGCAAGGCACGTGAGGTCCTGGGCTTTCGGGAGCAGCATTCGTGGCGCAAATATGTAGGGCAGAAATGAGGGGCCTCGCGCTTTCTCTCGACAGTCTTTCGTAAAGCAAATCGCCCGATGCTCTTCGCAGTGTCGGGTGATTTGGTATAAGGGGTTCCCAAAGACAAGCGGTCGGCAGCCAACCGATAGGTTTCATTGATTGGGGCGCTGAACCAAGAAGAAGAGGGGAAGGCATGCAACCAAGGCTGCGACTGCCGGACAGGAAGAGCAAGGTTACCGTCAAGGAAGTGGCGCAGCGTGCCGGCGTCGGCGAATCGACGGTGTCGCGCATCATGCGCAACAAGGGGCCGGTCGCGGAGGAAACCCGCAAAAGGGTGATGGAGGCGGTTCGCGCCACCGGATATGTGCCCAACAGGATCGCGGGCTCGCTGGCCTCGCTCGATTCCCATCTTGTCGGCGTCGTCATCCCCTCGCTGTCGAACATCGTTTTTCCGGAAGTACTTCAGGGCATTCACGCCGCACTGTGGGAGAGCGAGAACCAGCCGGTCATCAGCGTCACAGAATATGACATCGAGCGCGAAGAGGCGGTCGTGCGGGGGCTGCTATCGTGGAAGCCGAGCGCGATCCTCATTGCCGGTTTTGATCACACCGACGCGACGCGCCGAATGCTCATTCAAAGCGATATCCGGGTGGTGGAAATGATGGATATCGATGCCGTGCCGATCGACATTGCCGTCGGAATGTCGCATCGGCGCGCTGGATATGCGACGGGGAGGTATCTGGTCGGGCGCGGCTATCGCCGCTTCGGTTATGCGGGGCATGACTGGAAAGCAGACCGGCGCGCGCGCCTGCGTTACGAGGGCATTGTCGATGCCCTTCGCGACGCGGGCCTGACGATCGCGGCGGAAGCGATAGCGGAGGCGCCGAGTTCGGTGGGCGTGGGCAAGGAGATGACCGCGCGCCTGTGCGCTCACGAGCCGAAGCTCGATGTCATTGTCTATTCCAATGACGACATGGCCGTCGGCGGCATCTTCCACTGCATGGGTGCGAATATCACCATCCCGGACCAACTCGCCGTCTTCGGCTTCAACGGCCTCGATATCGGTCGCGAACTTCCCCAGCCGCTTTCGACTATCCGGTCGAACCGCTTTCTGATCGGCCGCACAGCGGTGGAAAAGGCATTCGAATCGGCGCAGCGACCGCCGGAGCCGTCGGTAATCGATACAGGTTTCGAGGTTTTCGCCGGCGCCACGGCCTGAACCCTGCAAGCTATGGCGCGGCCCTGAGCGCGCCCAGGGCTGCCGGCTATCCTTATACGGAGTAAAGACCGTGCTATTGCAGGATGCGCGGAGCGACATCCCCCAATTGTCCATCCCTGTTTTGTGACGCGAGAGCGGCTTCGTCGCCAGGCAAAGGTTCGCCCAATCCGGTCGCCACCACCGACACCCTGAATTTTCCGGCAAGTTCCTTGTCGAAGATGGCGCCGACCACAATGTCGGCATCATGGTCGACTTCATCGCGGATGCGAGTTGCGGCTTCATCGACTTCGAACAGCGTCATATCCGTTCCACCGGATATGGAAATGAGCACGCCCCTGGCGCCTCTCATCGAGACTTCGTCGAGCAATGGATTGGCAATTGCAGCTTCCGCGGCCTTCATGGCCCGGCCTTCGCCGGAAGCCTCGCCCGTCCCCATCATCGCCCGTCCCATGTCTTTCATCACCGTCTTCACGTCTGCGAAGTCCAGGTTGATCAGGCCTTCCTTCACGATCAGGTCGGTAATGCAGCCGACGCCCGCATAAAGCACGCGGTCCGCCATTGCGAACGCATCGGCAAAGGTGGTCTTCGCATCGGCGATCCTGAAAAGATTCTGGTTCGGAATAACGATGACGGTATCAGTGCACTCGCGAAGGCGCGCAATGCCCTCGTCCGCTGTCTGCATCCGTCGCTTGCCTTCGAAGGTGAACGGCTTGGTCACAACGCCAACAGTCAGGATGCCCGCCGCGCGGGCGGCCTGAGCTATGATCGGAGCCGCCCCGGTACCCGTTCCGCCACCCATCCCGGCCGTTACGAAGCACATATGGGTGCCAGCCAGGTGATCCATGATCTCGTGGATCGATTCCTCGGCCGCGGCCCGCCCGATCTCCGGCAGGGAACCTGCGCCAAGGCCTTCCGTCACGTCAGCCCCGAGTTGGATGATCCGTGAGGCCTTCGACATCGAGAGCGCTTGCGCATCGGTATTGGCAACGACGAACTCCGCACCCTGCAAGCCCTCGGCTATCATGTTGTTGACCGCATTGCCCCCACCGCCTCCGACACCGACGACAGTGATTTTCGGGCGCATTTCGGCGATCTCTGGCTTCTTGCCGGCTGTCATGGCCCATCTCCCGAGCAGTTTGTGTCGCCGTGCGAATACCGAAGGCGACTGCATTTCCTTGGACGGCGCAAATAAAGGCGCCATGCGAATCATCCGTCTAGACTATCACTGAAAAAAGGGCAGGGAGCGGGCAAACCTCGTTGCAGGGAGAAGATTGCCGTTTTGGCAACTGCTACGACCCGGCCGATTGTCGCGAACCGTGCGGTTTGATGTGCTCTCCGCCCGATCGATCGCCCTTGCAAGTCTGTGTGAACTGGCGCACCTTAGTGCGGTGCGGTTTGTTTTGACAATTTGTCTCTTCATAGGAGTGGAACGTTGATGGACTCTCCTGAAAAGCCAGAAAAATCTGGATGGCTGGATCGTCTGCTGCGTATGCTCGCCAGACTCGGCATCCTCCGCTACGGCGCCAAGGCGGCGACATATACCTCGGCGACCGACCGGCCGACGGAATTCCAGATGCCGGGAGTATTCGACGCCAAACGTGACTTGCCGGCGGGCGACGGTGCAGACCAGGCCGGAAATGCCGGCAAATCCCCGGACGAACGAAAAAAGTAAGATCGCGGGTCCAAAGGCAATCCCCGATCGCGCCTGCGGCTCGCTGGATCGTGTTGGCAATCGTGCCCGCGCTGGGTAGAAAATACATCCGATTCCGCAGCGAGAGATCAAGTGCCGGCCTGCCGTATCCGCACATTCTTCCGGCTGCTTTGAGGTCGCCATTTCTCTGTATGTTTCGGAGAATTTTCGAAGTAGTTCCGTGAAAATTTCTGGCGTTTGACGGGCTCCCATCAAGTGCCGCGGATTGTGATTGGGTTTGACGGCCCGGCAATAATCCCTACATGTTTCGCGACGGGACAAAGAAGGGCGCATATGCGGATAGTCTTGCTGGCAATGGGATGGTCGATGGTCGCGATCGGTATCGTCGGGGTCTTCTTGCCTGTGCTGCCGACGACGCCGTTCATGATCCTTGCTGCGGCGATCTTCGCCCGCTCGTCGCCGCGCTTCGAGCAGTGGCTTCTGGATCATCCGCGCTACGGGAAACCGCTCCTCGACTGGCGCCGGCAAGGGGCGATTTCGGGGCCTGCAAAGATTGCCTCGGTCAGTCTTATGAGCGTCAGCTACATCATCATCTGGCTTGCCGGACCGCCGATGCTCTGGCTCAAAGTCAGCCTCGGGCTCGTCCTGCTCGCATGCGCCGTATTCGTGCTGACGCGGCCCCGACCGACCGTCTAGGCTCTGTCATCAGTTCCCGGCAATTGCCTCGTCATAGGCGCGCACAACCCGTCCGGCACGCTCCGTGATCACGTCCGCCTTGTCGCCCGGCTTGTAGAGGCTGGAGCCGAGCCCGAAACAGCGTACGCCGGAGCGCATGTAATCGGCGAAATCACCTTCTGCAACTCCGCCGACCGCGCCCAGTGGGATATCCGGTGGCAGGATGGCACGAATGGCGCCGATACCCTTCGGCCCGAGCACATTCGCGGGGAAGAACTTGAGCGCCGCCGCACCGGCTTTGATCGCGGCAAGAGCTTCCGTAGCGGTGAACGCGCCGGGCATGGTCACCATGTCACGGCTGACGGCACGGGTGATCACAGCAGGGTCAGTGTTGGGCGTCACGACGAGATTGCCGCCGCAATCGTAGAGGCGGTCGACATCTTCCGGCGTCAGCACGGTCCCGGCGCCGATCATGCAGTTTGCCGGCGCAATCCGCCTGGCCTTTTCGATCGAGGCAAAGGGGTCGGGCGAATTGAGCGGGATCTCGATCGCCTCGAAGCCTGCTTCCACCAGTGCGCCGACCACGCTTTCGACATCACTGGTCGTAATTCCGCGCAAGATGGCGACGAGGTCGCGGTTGAGCCGGGGCCATGAAACGTTCTGTTTTGTCATTTCAGTTTCTCGGAATTCAGGAAGAGGGCTTTTGCGGCGGCGAACAGGCCCTTGCGGACGAGTTCGTCCCCATCGAGGACAGCGGACCGGGCGCCCGCAATCTCAAGCGCCTTGCCATAGAGGGCCGTGAGGCGCGATGAACCGATCAGGTGAACAGTTGCGTTGTGCGGCATGAAGGACTTCATGCCGGTGATTTCTGCGCCGATCAACATGCCCGAAAGACGCGCGGCGGCAGACGTCGCGTCGCCGCCAAGCAAGCCCGCGGCACGGATGGAAAACAGATGGGCCGTCAGCGAAAAGCCGTCGGCCAGGGCCTCCATGACCCCGCCAAGAAAGCCGGGATCATCGGCGGTGAAAGGCTGGTTTTGGTCTATCGAGTGCTTGAGGATCGATTGCTTGCTCACGAGATCGAAGAGTTCGCCTGTCATGACCGTCCTGAAGGCGGCAATTCTGCCGTCTGTCAGCAACACCCATTTCGAATGAGTTCCGGGCAGGCAGAAAACACCATTGGAAAGGCCGGTCTCGACCGCGCCGGCAAGCTGCGTTTCTTCCCCGCGCATGACGTCGAAGGGGCCGGTTGTGCGCTGGCAGACGCCGGGCAGAATGAAGACTGGACGGTTGATGCCGGCAGGCGAGACTGCCTGGCGGTAGAGCGCGTCGAGCGAAGCGGGCGTTTCCACATAGGGCGCCTCGCGCCAACCGGTGCGTGCTCCCGCCATGCCGGCGATCACCACGGGAAGGTCCGGTGCAGCACCAAGCGCCGAAAGATGGCTTTCGAGCACGTTCGCAAACCGGCCATCGGCGCAGGCGAGGAGCCCTTCGTCCGACTGCCGTTTGCCCAGGACGTTGCCGTTACCGTCGACAAGCCAGAGGCGAAAGTTGCTCGTGCCCCAATCGGCAAGGGCGCAAAAGCCCGCGCCTGCCGCCTTATCCTGTGCCCTGCTGTTCACGACGCGCTCCCGGCCATCAGCGCAGGTCTTCCGGAAGGATGGCGTGCGGCAGGTTCTGATAGCAGACCGGCCTCAGGAAGCGCCGGATCGACAGCGTGCCTACAGAGGTTGCGCCGAAATTGGTCGATGCCGGATAGGGGCCGCCATGGACCATGGCGTCGCAGACTTCCACGCCGGTGGGGAACCCGTTGGCAAGCACGCGGCCGGCCTTGCGCTCGAGGATCGGCATCAGCCGCCGGGCGAGCATGGTGTCGGCCTCGTCCATGTGAAGCGTGCATGTCAGCTGACCGGAAAGACTATTCGCGATCGTGATCATTTCCTGCTCGTCCGTGACGGTTACGATCAGGCCGAGAGGGCCAAAGACCTCCTCGCCAAGGGCATGATTTTCGAGCCAGGCCTTGCCGGTGGTGGCAAAGAGATAGGGCGTGGCATCGCGCAGGTCACAGGTGCTGGTCAGTACCGCCTGGACGCCGGCGGTTCCCTCTATGCGCTTGGCGCCGGAGCGATATGCCGAGGCGATGCCATCCGTCAGCATGGTCTGGGCGCCGATGCCTTCAAGGCCCTTGCGGGCCGCAGCCGCGAATGCCTCGGCTTGTGCGCCTGCGACAACGACCGCGATGCCGGGATTGGTGCAGAACTGGCCCGCACCCATGGTGAGCGATCCGACCCAGCCCTTGGCGATTGCCTCGCCGCGCGTGGCCATGGCTTGCGGAAGAAGGAACATCGGATTGACCGAGCCGAGTTCGCCGAAGAACGGAATGGGGTCCGGCCGCTGAGCGCAGAGGTTGAAGAGGGCGCGGCCGCCTGCCAGCGAGCCGGTGAACCCGACGGCTCGGATGAGCGGGTGCTGGACGAGCGCTTCGCCGACATCGCGTTTGCCGCCCTGAACCAGCGAGAATACGCCCGGATGGAGGCCAAGCCTTTTGACCGCGGCGTCGATTGCATGGGCAACGATCTCGCCGGTTCCGGGGTGTGCGCCGTGACCCTTGACGATCACCGGGCAGCCGGCTGCGAGTGCTGCGGCCGTGTCGCCACCGGCCGTGGAGAAGGCTAGCGGGAAATTGGACGCGCCGAAGACCGCGACCGGGCCGATCGGCCGTTGCATCAGGAAGATCTCCGGACGGGGCAGCGGTTGGCGGTCGGGCAATGCTTCATCGTGGCGGCGATCGAGATAGTCCCCCTTGCGGATATGGGAGGCAAAGAGCCGCAACTGGCCGGTGGTGCGGCCGCGCTCGCCGATCAGGCGGGCTTCCGGCAGGCCGGTTTCCTGCGTGCCGATCTCGGTGATTATGTCGCCGCGCTTGTCGATTTCCTCGGCGATGGCCTCGAGAAAGGCGGCGCGCTCTTCGCGGGAAGAATTACCGTAGGTCAGGAAGGCTTCTTCAGCGGCTTTTGCCGCCCGATCGACGAGTTCCGGCGTGCCGACCGCGAATTCCCGCGCCGGTCCGTGCGCCGGTGTGGAGGCAAAGGTCCCGTTGCCTGCGGTCCAGATGCCCGCAATGAGGTGCTTTCCGGTGAATTCGAATGTCATCGCATGTTCCTTCTATTTCGCTTTGCCGTCTTCTTCGCGGAACGGTGCCACGTCCTGCCGTTCTCCGCGCAGGAATGCGTCGGCAACGAGCCGCAGCGGTTGAAAATCGGCATCGCTCTGCCGCGATCTTATCAGCGCGGCGAAGCGGTCATAGATGCCGGGATACTCACGATCCGGTCCGGTGGTTGCCAGTGCGTCGGCAATATACAGTTCCGCCCCGCCCTTCGATAGGCGCAGTGTGCCCGCATCCGTCTCGACTGATATGTCCCAGGCCTGCGGTCCTTCCTGCCGCCAGTCGAACTCGGCGCTGATCGGGGCGCCTTCGGCGGTTGCCATGCCCAGGCGCGCCGCGATTGGTTGCTGACGATTGGAGGGAAAGGACAATGAAGCGTGATCGACGATGATGGCGCCTGGTACGATCGCCGTCAGGATCGAGAGCGCGTTGATGCCGGGATCGAAGACCCCGAAACCACCTGCGTCCCAGATCCAGGCCTGGCCGGGATGCCAGCGGCGGACATCTTCCTTCCAGACGATCTCGATCCTGCGGATGGCCTTGTCGGTCAGCCATTGGCGGGCTGGCTCGACACCGTGAGCAAAGCGGGAATGCCAGGTCGCAAAAAGCGTGACACCTGCGTCCGCGGCCATTGCGGCAAGTGCTTCGGCCTCGCCCAGCGTCGTGGCGGGCGGCTTTTCCAGCAAAACGTCACGGCCCGCCGCAATCGCCTTCTTCGCCATTTCGAAGCGGACATTGGGCGGGGTGCAGAGCGAGATAGTCCGGACATCCGGGCGGGCTTCGAGAAACTGATCGAAGCTCTCGAAGTTTTCCGTGTTCGCGACCTTTCCGTGGTGGCTGATGGCCGCCACAAGCGCGAAATCCCGGCCGTTCGCCACTGCCGGGAGATGCTGGTCGCGTGCGATCTTGCCGACGCCCGCGAGCGCCAAGGCAATACGGTTCTGCACGGTCATGCCTTATCGCTCCTAGTGCGAATCCTTGCCGACGGGTGCGCCTCGGCACCCCTTCAGGAAATCGAAATCGGCGCCGGTGTCGGCTCCCTCCACGTGATCGTGGAAGAGGCGTGCATAGCCGCTGGCCGGCGGCTCCACCGAGGGACGCCAGTCGGCGAGACGGCGCTGCATCTCCTCATCCGAGATGTCGAGATGCACGCGGCGGGCATCGACGTCGATCTCGATGAAATCGCCGTTGCGAACGATGGCGAGCGGGCCACCGCGAGCCGCTTCCGGCGAGGTGTGGAGAAGGACCGTGCCATAGGCCGTGCCGGACATGCGGGCGTCCGAAATGCGCACCATGTCGGTGATGCCCTTGCGCAGCACCTTCGGAGGAAGCCCCATGTTGCCCACTTCCGCCATGCCGGGATAACCGCGCGGGCCGCAGTTCTTCATGACCATGACGCAGGTTTCGTCGATATCGAGCGCTTCATCGTTGATCTTCGCCTTGTAGTCGTCGATGTCCTCGAAAACCACGGCGCGACCGCGATGCTTCATGAGGTGCGGCGAGGCCGCCGATGGCTTCAGCACGCAGCCCTTCGGTGCGAGATTGCCGCGCAGGACGACGATGCCGCCCTGCTGGGTGAGAGCTTTCTCGACCGGACGGATGACATCCTCGTTCCAGTTCTTCACGTCCTTGACTTCGTCCCAGATCGAGTCGCCGGAAACGGTCAATGCGTCCTTGTGGAGCTTGCCGGCCTCACCCAGCATCTTGATCACCACGGGCAGGCCGCCAGCATAGAAGAATTCTTCCATGAGGTATTCGCCTGATGGCATAAGATTGACCACGGTGGGGATGTCGCGGCCGAGGCGATCCCAGTCGTCAAGGGAAAGATCCACTCCTACGCGCCCGGCCATTGCCAGAAGATGCACCACCGCGTTGGTGGAGCCACCGATCGCGCCGTTCACACGGATGGCGTTTTCAAAAGCCTTCTTGGTCATGATGTTCGAAGGCTTCAGATCATCCTTGACCATCTGCACGATACGCCGGCCAGTCAGCTGCGCCATCACCTTGCGGCGGCTGTCGACTGCCGGGATCGCGGCGTTGCCGGAAAGCGCCATGCCGAGCGCTTCGACCATGGAGGCCATGGTCGAGGCGGTGCCCATGGTGTTGCAGGTCCCGGAACTGCGCGACATCGAGGCTTCCGCTTCCAGAAACTCCTCCTGCGTCATCTCGCCGGCTTTAACCGCCTCGGAGAATTTCCACAGATGCGTGCCGGAGCCGACGCGCTCGCCGCGGAAATAGCCGTTCAGCATGGGACCGCCGGTGACGACGATGGAGGGAAGGTCGGTCGAGGCCGCCGCCATGACGAGCGAAGGCGTGGTCTTGTCGCAGCCGACTAGGAGTACCGCTCCGTCGATCGGCTGACCGCGCATCGCTTCCTCGACGGCGAGCGCCGCGAGGTTGCGGAACATCATCGCGGTCGGGCGGAAGGTGTTTTCCGATGCTGAGAAGACCGGGATTTCGACCGGAAAGCCTCCGGCTTCCCAGACACCGGCCTTCACCTTTTCCGCAAGTTCGCGAAGATGACCATTGCAGGGGGTCAGGTCGGACCAGGTGTTGAGGATACCGATGACCGGACGGCCATCAAACAGATCATGCGGATGACCCTGGTTCTTCAACCAGCCGCGGTGATAGATCACGTCGCGGCTGGTGCCGCCGAACCATTCCTGCGATCTCAACTTGCGAGGCCAAGCTGCGGGTTTGAATGCACTCATTGTAGTTCTCGATTCTTTTCCGGTTTGATTGTCTGGCGCGCTCCCGCGCCAGATCAAAGCATTTCGACTGCTATGGTTTCCTCAGCCGCGATTGCCAGCTTGTTTCTGAGCGCCAGCCCGAATTGCGGAGAACTGATCTCGAAAACGTCGCCTTCCTTGGTCACTACCTGATCTCCGCAGGAGAGCGTTGCCGTGCCGAACATGTGCACATGCAGGTCGCCCGGCTCACGGAAGAGGGCGTATTTGAAATGGTGATATTCGAGGTTGGCGATGGTGTGGGACATGTTCTCTTCGCCGGAGACGAAGGCCTTTTCCCACAGCGTCTTGCCGTCGCGTAGAATCCGCGAGGTTCCCTCGACGGAGCCCGGCAGCGCACCGATGAGAAGTTCCGGACCGAATGATGCCGGGCGCAGCTTCGAGTGGGCGAGATAGAGATAGTTGATCTTTTCCGTCACATGATCGGAAAATTCGTTGGCGAGCGAAAAGCCAACACGGTATGGGGTTCCATCCGTGCCGATGATGTAGAAGCCGGCGATTTCCGGCTCCTCGCCGCCGTCAAGCGCAAAGGACGGCGAAATGAGCGCTTCGCCTGGGCCAACGGCGTTGATGCCGTTGCCCTTGTAGAACCATTCCGGCTGGACGCCTGTCTCGCCAGCCTTGGGCTTGCCACCTTCGATGCCCATGCGGAACATCTTCATGGAATCGCTCATGCCGGTCGTATCGGTGTGCATGCTGTCGCGGGTCGAGGCGGAACCCAGATGCGTGAGGCCGGTGCCGGTCAGGTACATGTGGGCGGCGTCCGGATGGCGGACCGGGCAGTCGAGTGCGCCCCTATCCGCGAGCGATGCGAGATCCACCACTTCGCCTTCGCCTCGCCGGGCAATGGCGTCCGCAAGGGAGATCCCCTCGGCGATCGCGGCTGTTGCGAGCGCATAGGTGCTGGTGACACCCGGCACCATGCGGGCCGTTTCGCCATTGCGGCAGATTACGCCGCCTGTCTTCAACTGGGAAAGATACATTCTTTTACCTCAAACTGCTTTTTTCTTGTTGTAGACGTCGAAGAACACGGCGGCGAGCAGCACCAGGCCCTTGATGAGCTGCTGGTAGTCGATGCCGATGCCCATGATGGACATGCCGTTGTTCATAACGCCCATGATGAAGGCGCCGATGACCGCGCCGATGATTTTGCCGACACCACCCGATGCCGAGGCGCCGCCGATGAAGCAGGCGGCGATCACGTCCAGCTCGAAGCCGACGCCGGCCTTCGGTGTCGCCGAGTTAAGGCGTGCCGCGATGATCATCCCGGCAAGCGCCGCCAGCACACCCATGTTGACGAATGCGTAGAAAGTCAGCCGCTCCGTGTTGATACCGGAAAGTTTGGCCGCCTTTTCGTTGCCGCCCATGGCATAGATGCGCCGACCTATCGTCGCGCGGGTCGTGACGAAGGTGTAGAAGGCGATCAGTATGCCCATGACCACGAGCACATTCGGCAGGCCGCGATAGGTCGACAGCTGGAAGCCGAGGAAGATCGCCACCGCGCCGATCACCAGCATCTGCGCGGCGAAGAAGACGAAGGGTTCGTTCGGCGTGCCATGCTGTTCGTTCAGTCGGCGGTTCTTCATACCGGAATAGATCGCCCAGGCGACGAGGGCGAGAACCGCGATCAGCGCGACATAGTTCTTGATCAAGCTGGTTGCCGGGTCGCTGAGTGACAGGAAATCCGGGATGAAGCCGGTGGAGAGCAGCTGGAATTCCTTCGGGAACGGGCCGATCGGCCGGCCTTCGAGCGCCACATAGGTCAGGCCGCGGAAGACGAGCATGCCGGCCAGTGTGACGATGAAGGACGGGATCTTCTGGTAGGCTACCCAATAACCCTGTGCAGCGCCCATGGCGGCACCGATCATGAGGCAGAGCGGCACGACGAGCGAGAAATGCCAGCCCCACTTCACCAGCATGATCGCAGAGATGCCGCCGATAAAGGCGACGATCGACCCGACCGACAGGTCGATATGGCCCGCGACGATGATCAGCAGCATGCCGAGCGCCATGATGACGATGAACGAGTTCTGCAGTACCAGGTTGGTGATATTGACCGGTTTGAACAAAACGCCGCCGGTCAGGAACTGGAACAGCAGCATGATGACCACAAGTGCCAGGAGCAGGCCGTATTCGCGGATGTTCTTGCGAAGGTAGTCGCTGACGGAAACATTGGGTGTTTCAGTACTGGTTTCGATAGCCATTAGTGTTTCTCCCCCGAGCGCATGATGGCACGCATGATGGATTCCTGACTCGCTTCGTCCTTGGAGAGTTCGGCAACGATCCGGCCCTCGTTCATCACGTAGATGCGGTCGCAGGTTCCGAGCAATTCGGGCATTTCCGAGGAGATCATCAGGATGCCCTTACCTTCAGCGGCAAGCTGGTTGATGATGGTGTAGATTTCGAATTTCGCCCCGACATCGATCCCGCGTGTCGGTTCGTCGAGGATGAGGACTTCCGGATCGGTGAACAGCCACTTCGACAGCACGACCTTCTGCTGGTTGCCGCCGGACAGGTTGACGGCTTCCTGGTAGATCGAATGGGAGCGGATCCTGAGCTTCGACCTGTAGTCGGAAGCGACTTTCGCTTCCTTGCGCTCGTCGATGAAGCCTCGCGCCGAGACTGCCTCGAGATTGGCGAGCGTCGTATTGTGCATGATGTTGTTGCTCAGCACGAGACCGAGGTGCTTGCGGTCTTCGGTGACGTAGGCCAGGCCTGCATAGATCGCCTTCGGGATCGTGCCGACATCGACCGGCCTGCCGTGCATGGTGACTTCGCCGGTGATCTTATGGCCCCACGACTTGCCGAAAATGCTCATGGCCGTCTCGGTGCGTCCGGCGCCCATCAGCCCGGCGATGCCGACAACCTCGCCGGCACGTACCTTGAAGTTCACGTCGTACAGGAATTGGCGGTCGCGGTGATTCTGGTGGAAGACGTTCCAGTTCTTCACTTCGAGCAGCGTTTCGCCGATCTTCGGCTCCCGCGGCGGATAGCGGTCTTCCATGGCGCGGCCGACCATGCCCCGGATGATCCTGTCCTCGCTGATTTCCGCTCCGTGACAGTCGAGCGTTTCGACCGTTCCGCCGTCGCGCAGAATGGTGATCTGGTCGGCGACCTTGCGGATCTCGTTCAGCTTGTGGGAAATGATGATCGAAGTCATGCCCAGCTTGCGGAATTCCATCAACAGGTTGAGCAACGCATCGGAATCGGTCTCGTTCAGGGACGCGGTCGGCTCGTCGAGGATGAGGAGGCGCACCTTCTTCGACAGCGCCTTGGCGATTTCGACGAGCTGCTGCTTGCCGACGCCGATATCGGTGATCAGCGTCGAAGGGGAATCCTTCAGGCCGACCTTGGTCAGGAGCTCTTGGGTGCGGGCAAAAGTTGCGGGCCAATTTATCACGCCATTGCTGGCAATCTCGTTGCCGAGAAAGATGTTTTCGGCAATCGACAGGAGCGGCACCAGGGCCAGCTCCTGATGGATGATGATGATGCCGAGTTCTTCGCTGTCTGCGATCGTCGAGAAGCGGCGCACTTCGCCGTCGAAATGGATCTCGCCCTCATAGGTACTGGCCGGGTATACGCCGCTCAGCACCTTCATCAGGGTCGACTTTCCGGCACCGTTCTCGCCGACCAGCGCGTGAATCTCGCCCTTGCGCACCTTGAAGCTGACACTGTCCAAGGCCTTCACGCCGGGAAACGTCTTGGTGATGCTGCGCATCTCGAGAATGATATTGTCCATATGCAGAATTCCGGCGCGGATTCGACAACAAAGGTCAAGTCGAAGGCGCTAGCTCCCTAAACGCGATGAGAAGAGGGTTCGCGACGGATCGCGAACCCGCAATGATCGCTTTGGATCAGTTGTCGATCTGATCGGCTGTGTAGTAACCGGAAGAGACCATGACATCTTTGATGTTGGCCTTGTCCACTGCAACCGGCTTCAGCAGGTAGGACGGAACGACCTTGACGCCGTTGTTGTAGGTCTTGGTGTCGTTGACTTCCGGCTCCTTGCCTTCCATGACCGCTTCCACCATCGAGAACGCGACCTTGGCGAGTTCGCGGGTGTCCTTGAACACGGTCGAGTACTGCTCGTCGGCAAGGATCGACTTGACCGAGGGAAGCTCGGCGTCCTGACCGGTGACGACCGGCATGGCCATGTCGCCCGAGCCGTAGCCGACGCCCTTCAGGGCCGACAGGATGCCGATCGAAAGGCCGTCATAGGGCGAAAGCACGCCGTTGACCTTGGCATCGGTGTAGGTCGAGGACAGGAGGTTTTCCATGCGGGCCTGGGCGACAGCGCCGTCCCAGCGTAGAGTGCCGACCTGTTCCATGCCCTGCTGGCCGGACTTTACGACGATCTCGCCGCTGTCGATCATCGGCTGGAGGACAGACATGGCGCCATCGTAGAAGAAGAAGGCGTTGTTGTCGTCCGGCGAGCCGCCGAACAGTTCGACGTTCCACGGCTTGGTGTCGGGAAACTTGGCCTTCAGGCCTTCGACCAGACTCGTGGCCTGGAGGACGCCGACCTGGAAATTGTCGAAAGTGGCGTAGTAGTCGACGTTGCCGCTGTCGCGGATCAGGCGGTCATAGGCGATGACCTTGACGCCGGAATCGGCCGCCTTCTGCAGGATGTCGGACAGCGTAGTGCCGTCGATGGCGCCGATCACGAGCACTTTGGCGCCCTTGGTCACCATGTTCTCGATCTGGGCGAGCTGGTTCGGGATATCGTCATCGGCGAACTGCAGGTCCGGTTCGTAACCGGCGTCCTTGAACAGCTTTTCCATGGTTTCGCCATCCGAGATCCAGCGCGTCGACGTCTTGGTCGGCATGGAAATGCCGACAACGCCTTTTGTCTCGGCAAATGCCGATGTCGAAAACACTGCGACGCCCAATGCGAACGACGCGATAAGCTTGGTGATTTTATTCATGGATTCCTCCCTTGGCGATCCAGACGACCCCAGATCCTTCCGGCAGCCGTCCCTTGCTAGAACCAGCGAGCGGACAACGCCGCCTGATCCGGTCGGGAGTCTTATCGTCTAGAATATGCCATTCAAATGATTTATTTGACATTTTGCATATCAAAGTTGATATGTGGACTATGCTTGATACTCCCACGAGCCGCCTTCTGCCGAAGCACTTCAGTCTGATCCGCGCCGTCGCGGAATACGGTCAGCTCAGCCTTGCCGCCAACTCGCTGGCGATCACACAGCCGGCCGCATCGCGTATGCTGGCCGACATCGAACGTCACGTCGGTGCGCCGGTCTTCGTGCGGACCCCGAAGGGCATGGAACCGACGACGGTGGGAAGTGCGCTGGCGCGCAGGGCGCGAAACCTGCTTGAGGAAATCAATGAGGCGGCCCGTGAAGTCGATGCGATCAAGCGCGGGTTGACCGGAACCGTCCGGGTTGGAGCGGTGACGGGCGGCGCCGTCGGGTTTATCGTTCCGGCCATTCAGACACTGAAGGCCGAGGCCGAAACCGCTGATATCCACGTGGATGTCGCTTCGAGCGGGATGTTGATCGCGGATCTTCTGGCCGGACAACTCGATTTCGCCTTGGGGCGCATACCGGCCGGCATCGATGCCCGGCAGTTCGATATTCTCGACGCGCGTGTCGAGGAAGTGGATCTCCTGGTTCACCAGAGCCATCCGCTCGCGAACGCTTCCAACCTCTGCGTTGGTAACCTCGTCCATTTCGCCTGGGTTATGCAAGCGCCAGGCGCACCGGTGCGTCAGGCGGTCGAAAGCGTGTTCATCGAGAACTCTGCGCCGATCCCATCCAATATCGTCAATACGACGTCGCTACTGGTGATGATCGCCATGCTGGCGTCATCGAACGCCATCGCGCCGATGTCGCGGGAGGTCTCCGATCTCCTGTGCCGCCATACCACCGGGACCGGGCTTTGCAGGCTTGATGTCCGAACGCCGATCGTCGTGGCGCCCTATCACCTCCTCACGGTCAAGGGAAAGCGTATGACGCCGGTCGCAGCTCGTCTGCGGGATCTGGTCATGCGGGAATTCCACGACCGGGAGAACATATAGTACGATCGCCCAATTCCCGGTATGGCACGGGCTTCACACGGAAGGAGCCGTGTCGCACGTCAAAAGGTGTCGGCACGGCTCTCGTGTGAAATCAGGAGGCGGTCAGCCTTCAGGCCGACAGGGCGGCCTCCTTGATTCGCTTTCGCGCGCGATGGGCGAGGAGAGCGGGCAAGACGGCAATGGTTGCGGCCATGATCCACAAGACGATCGAAATGGTGCTCTCGAACAAGATCGAGATGTCCCCGCCACTGATTGCCAACGCGTTGCGGAGATTGACCTCCATCACCCGTCCGAGCACGAAGCCGAGAATGATCGGCGCCATGTCGAAACCGGCCTTGCGCAGTAGCCAACCCACGATACCGATGCCGAGCATCAGATAAATCGAGAAGACCGAGGCGTGGGTTGAGTAGACACCGACGATCGAGAGCACAAGGATCCCCGGTACGAGGAGCCAGTTCGGGACAGTCAGGACCCGGGCAAAGATGTTGACCAATGGCAGATTCAGGGCCAGCAGGATGAGGTTGCCGACAAAGAGCGAAGCGACCAGGCCGCCGACCACTTCCGGGCGTTCGACAAGCAGCATCGGACCCGGCTGGATGTTATAGAGCATCAATGCGCCAAGCATGACCGCAGTTGTGCCCGATCCCGGGACGCCGAGCGTGAGCATGGGCACGAAGGCGCCGCACGCGGTTGCGTTGTTGGCCGCTTCCGGTGCCGCCAGACCGCGAACATCACCCTTGCCGAATGTACCTTCGGTGTCGGACAGGCGTTTCTCGGTCGTGTATGCGATAGCGCTGGAAACGGAGGCGCCGGTTCCAGGCAGCACGCCGACGACGAAGCCGATCACCGAGCTTCTCAGCGTGGCAGCCGTGCAGAAGATGATATCCGACATACGCGCCGTCATTCGCCCGAGATCACGGATGACGGTGAACCCTCGGCCCTGATGCTCAAGGATGATGAGTGCCTCGGAGATCGAGAACAGGCCGATGACAAGGATCACGAACTCGATGCCGTCGCCCAGTTCTGGCTCGCCGAAAGTGAAACGGTAGGCCCCGGACGTTGCGTCTATGCCGACGGTTGCGAGCATCAGGCCAAGCGTGCAGCCGATCAGGGTTTTCACCGGCTGGCTGCCCACCATGGAACCGAGGGTGGCGAAGGCAAACACCATCAGCACGAAATATTCGGCAGGACCGAACCCGATCGCCAGTCCGGAGAGCAGTGGGGCGAAGAGCGCCAGGCCGATCGAGCCGAGAATGCCTCCGACGAAGGAAGAGATACCCGAAAGTGCAAGTGCCTCGCCGGCACGTCCCTGCCTGGCGAGCGGATAGCCGTCGAGAGCAGTCATCACGGCACCGGCGTCGCCTGGTACATTGAGCAGGATCGAGGAAATCCGCCCACCGTATTCGGCGCCGCAATAAATTGCCGCAAGCAGGATCATGGTGCTTTCGGCTGGCAGGCCCATCGTATAGGCGATGGGCAGGAGGAGGGCGATGCCGTTGATTGGCCCGATTGCTGGCAAGGCACCGACCATGGTGCCGATGAAACAGCCGATGAAGCCGATCAGAAGGTTCTGCCAGGTCAGTGCCACGGCGAAACCCTGCCAGAGATATTCGAGATTCATGAGTATGACCTTTCCCGGTTTGGGTATGCTTGCTTGAAGATGCCTGACCGGATCAGTCGAAGAGGGCGCCGGCGGGCAAATAGACCTCAAGAAGCCAGGCGAAGGTGAACCACCACAGGGCGGCGTGGCCGATGGCGCCAAACAGCGCCTTCGTGACCGGTGCGCCGAAGATCAGCGCGGTTCCGAATGTCAGCACGAAGATGGAAGGAGCGAAACCGGCCGGTTCGAACAGCGCCACCGATATGACCAGCAGAACGGGCACCGCGAGGACCCGCCACAGAAGCGGTCCAGTGGGAAAGCGTTCTGCAGTGCCCGGTGACCGCAAGTAGAGAAGACAAAGCAGGCACAGAATTGCAGCCAGTATCAGGGGCACGACACGCGGACCGAGGGGATCGGATGAGAAAGCATAATCGATCCGGCTGGCGGCAATTCCATATGCCGCCGCGAAGCCGAGGAGGCAAAGCGCACCGATCCGACCGATGAGCAGAGTAGTTCGGGTATTGTCCGACATGATTCATCTCCTTCCTGAGGGGAAACAACTGGCGTCGATATCCATCTTCCACGCGGTTGCGGGAAATCGGGCGAAATCCAAAGCTGGCTCGTTTCATGCCGGGCGCTGGCTTCCTCAGGGCCCCGAAACTCTCGCCTGACTTGTCAAGGCGTTCTTCGTCTTCCCGTGCAATCCGAGGGACCTGCGGGAATTGAGCATCCGCCTTCCAGGGTTGCCCCGGGAAGGCGGAGAGCCACTGCCTCGGGAGGCGGCAATTACATGCCGGCTTCCTTGGCAAGGATCTTGAAGCGGGCGACGTCGTCCTTGACGCGCTTGTCGAAATCACGGCCGACCATGGTGAATTCGAAGAGGCCACGGGCTTCGCGTTCCTTGGCGAATTCCGGCGTTTTGCTCATCGTCTCGAAGGCGGCGACCCACCAGTCATAGTCGGCGTCGGAAACGTCTTTGCCGACATAGTATCCACGCCAGACCGGCCAATCGATGTCGAAGCCTTGCTCGCGGGCAGTGGGCACGCCGGCGAGTTCGCCGGCGAGCCGCTCGGGTGCCATGACGGCGAGAATGCGGATCTTGCCTGCGGTGTGATGCTTGACCATTTCGGCGGCATCTCCGGAGCCGACCTTGACGTGGCCGCCCTCAAGGGCGGTCAGTACGGCGCCACCGCCTTCAAGCGCCACGTAGCGCATCTTCTTCGGATCCTGTCCGGCCGCCTTGGCAAGCAGGGATCCCTTCATCCAATCCTGCGAGCCGACAGCGCCGCCGCCGGCGACTGCAAAGTCGTCCGGATTGGCCTTGTAGGCTTCGACCAGTTCCCCGAGGGTCTTGTAGGGAGCGTCGGCGGCAACGACGAGAACGCCATAGTCCGCACCGAGGGCTCCGAGCCACCGGACGGCGTTTTCATCATACTTGCCGAACTTGCCCTGGGCGATCAGAAGTGCGGAGCCTGAAGATGCGGCAGTCACCACATTGCCGTCCTTGCCGCGCTTGCCGATGACATGATTGTATGCCACCGCCCCGACGCCGCCTTCCATATAAGTGACCGCCATGGGCTTGGAAATCTGTTTGGTTTCCAGAAGGGCATTCGCTGCAAGGCGGCAGGTGAGGTCGAAGCCGCCGCCCGGCTTCGCGCCGGCGATGCATTCGGGCTTCTGCGGCTCGGCAAATGCTGCCGTGCCGGCGGCGAGGGTAACCATCGCGGCCCCGGCAAGTGTTTTCGTTAGAAATCGGATCATGTCTCTCTCCCAATTGATCTGCTGCGCAAGCTTTCTTGACCGAGGCACAGGAAGGCTCATGCGCGGTTGCACGACCGGGGAAAGAAAAACCGCACCGGCCGGATGTCAGTCGTCCGGCAACGGAAACATGGGCGGAAGCAGCCCTTGACCACTTTCGCTTTGGCGCGCTCGTTGGCGCCCTGTTTTTCGGGCTGCTCCTCCCCGGGCCTGTCCGTACTCTCTCCCGAGACAGGCGAGCATGTTGTAACCCGGAAACCTGTCACGATGCTGTCACGGTGCGGCCTGCCTGTATGCGGCAGAATACCGGCCCGGCGCGGCTGCCTCTGCTTGATCGGCGTTCATATCCGTGTCACGCTTGCCGCCATGCGCATTCTATTGGTGGAAGATACACACGATGTTGGCGAGGCGATCAGTCGCCGCTTCGAAACAATCGGGCACATGGTCGACTGGGAAATCGACGGCCGCGCGGCGTCCGAGATCCTCGATTTCACCGACTATGATCTCGTGATCCTTGATGTGATGCTTCCAGGTCTCGACGGGTTCGAGGTCCTGCGCAGGCTGCGTCAAGGCCGCAACGCGGTGCCGGTGCTGGTGCTGACGGCGCGCTCGGAAATCGATGACCGGGTGAGCGCGCTCGACATCGGCGCCGACGACTATCTTGTGAAGCCCTTCGATTTCCGCGAACTGGAGGCTCGCGCCCGAGTGCTCATGCGCCGTCGCAGCGGCGGCGAGGCGACCAATATCATCGCCTGTGGCGACATCCTGCTCGACCGCGCCAATCGTAGTGTCAAGGTGGGCAAACGGGAAGTGCAGCTGAAGCGCCGGGAAATGACCCTGCTCGAGATTCTCGCCACACGCCCGGGCCGGGTATTCAGCAAGGACCAATTGCTTGACATGCTTTTCGGCTTCGACGAGCCGGCCGGTTCCAATGCCATCGAGCTCTATATCGGACGCTTGCGCAAGAAGCTTGAAGGCGCGCAGGCCCGGATCGTCACCGTGCGCGGTCTGGGCTATCAGCTGGTTTCCGATGTACAGGCGTGACTCGTCGCTCTTCTCCCGGCTTGTGCTGCGGGTAGCACTGGTGCTGGCGGCCGGGGCCGCCATACTAATGAGCGGCGCCTGGTTCTATGCCCGCGCCGCCGCCGACGATGCCTATGACCGGCTGCTGCTGGGAGCGGCGATCCAGATGATGGAGGGGCTCGCGGTGGAGGAGGGCGCGTTTGCAGTCAATCTGCCGTCGTCGGCCTTCGAGCTGCTCGGACTTGCCGGGCGCGATCGCATTTTCTATAGGGTCACCGATCCGTCAGGTCGGACGCTGACAGGCTATGAGGACCTCGCGCCTGATGTCGATCTCACCAAGGTCGGCCCCGGACCTGTCTTTCTCAATCTTCGCTATCGTGGCGAACCGCTCCGCGTGGTGGTTGCAGGGCGCGCCATTTCCGATCCGGCGATGTCGGGCTGGGCGCATGTCGTTGTGGCTCAGACCACCCAGGCCCGGCAGGCACTGGCTTCCGAGCTTACGACGCGGGCCCTCGTCATGGTTGTCATCATGAGCGGCCTTGCCCTGATCGGCACGGCGCTGGCCGTGCGGTACTCGCTGAGGCCGGTCGCCGTTCTCGGTGAGACGCTCGCCTCCCGCGATCCCCAGGACTTGACACCGCTCGCCGTGACCGTACCGCGCGAACTCTCGCCTTTCGTCGCGTCGATCAATCACTTCGTGCGGCGCCTGGACGAGCGGGTGAAGCTGCTTCAACGTTTCATCGCCGACAGCGCCCACCAGATCCGTACGCCGCTGACCGCGCTTTCCGCTCAGGTCAGCCTGATCAATGAGGACAATCTCTCCGACAGCGACCGGCGGCATCTCGAAAGGGTGCGAAACCGCGCCGGCGAGCTTGCCCGATTTACCAACCAGTTGCTCAACCATGCCATGGTGATCCATCGCTTCGACTCGGCTCAACTCCTGCCGCTCGATCTGACGAGGGTGGCGCGCAAGGCGTTTCGCGCCGCAGTGCCGATCACCATCGATCCGGACATCGTCGTGTCCTTCGAAGCCCCTGATGAGGACGTGACCGTGCTGGGCGATGAGTTGAGCCTGCGCGAAGCGATCATAAACGTCATCGACAATTCGCTACGCCACGGGACCGTGTCTCGGCTGGAGGTGCGCGTGGCCCGCAGTGAAGGCTTCGGGTTTGTGGAGGTTGAGGATGACGGCCCAGGCATTCCCCCGAATGACTGGAGCCATGTGACGCAGCGCTTCGTGACCTCGAAGTCCGGCGAGGGCAGTGCCGGCCTCGGCTTCGCCATCGCCTCGGAAGTGGCCGCCGCGCTTGGCGGTGCGCTGACCTTTCGCGAGAAGACAGAGGACCATGGTTTCACCGTCCTGCTGAAGCTGCCGCTCCATCGGGAGGACAAGCTATGAGGAAAATGGCGTTGAGGGCGATAGTGGCGTTTCTTGCCGTCCTTGCCGCTTATCCGGCCGCCGCACTCGAGGGTGAACGTGCCCTGTTTCCCGCCAAACAGGAAGAAAAAGCGCGCCTCATCATCCACGCCGCCACCGATCTCGAAGCCATGCGGCCGTTGATCCTCGACTTCCAGGAGGCTGCGCCAGATATCGCCATCGAATTCACGGACTACGTCACCAACGACCTTTTCCGGGAGGCGGAAGAGGCCTGCCGGGAGGGACGGGCAGACGGCGATCTCTTGCTTTCTTCCTCGGTCGACCAACTGGTCAAGCTTGCCAATGACGGCTGCGCTTCGCCTCACAGCTCCTTCGTCACCCAGTCGGTTCCCGACTGGGCGAACTGGCGCGAGGAAGTCTACGGCTTCACCTTCGAACCGGCGGTGATTGTCTATGACGGCGCGAGGGTGCCCCCGGAGGATGTGCCGCGCAGCCACGAGGACCTTTCCGACCTCCTGCGCCGCAAGCCTGAGGTTTATCGCGGCCGCATCGGCACATACGATATCAACGCCTCGGGGATCGGCTATCTCCTGGCTTTTCACGACGCTCGACAGGCGCCGACCGTCTATGGCCGGCTGCTTGAAAGCTTCAGCCGGGCCGAGGCCGTAACCCGCTGTTGCAACAACGAGGTTTTGGGGGAGATTGCCAGCGGCAAGATCCGCATCGCCTACAACATCCTCGGTTCCTACGCCTATGCCGCCTATCGCCACAATCCCGATCTCAGGATCGTGGTTCCCCGCGACTATGCGTTGATCCTGTCGCGCGGCGCGCTCATTCCGGCAAAAACCGCGCGCCCGGACCTCGCAGCACGTTTCCTCGACTATCTTCTGTCGGGACGCGGCCAGCGCGTTGCGCGGGAGAAGGCTTTCTTCTTCTCCGAGAAGTCCCCCTTGCCGCCCGGGGTCGATGGTCCTCCCGCCCTGATGGAATCGGGGATCGGCCGTCCCATACGCATTGGTCCGGCACTGCTCGCCGCCCAGGACAGGGCCCAGCGAGAGCGGTTCATCGCCAGCTGGACGAGCCTTTTCGTAAAGCCTGTGCGCTGACGTCCAGAGGCATCCTCCGGTCAGGCAAGGTCGAATCCGGAAAGCCGTGCCTTCAGTTTGCCGATCGTGGGCGCATCCGCATTGGCGAAGGCGAAACGGAGATACGCTTCCTGCCCCTCGCCGAAATAGGCGCCGGGAATGCAGACGACGCCCGCCTGTCTGGCTAGCTTTTCCGCGACCTGCGCCGACGCCACGCCGTCGAAAGGATGACGGATGAAGGCGAAATAGGCGCCAAGGGAGTCCATCTTCCATTCCGGAAGTGCAGCCATGACATTCCGCAGGGCGTCGGCCCGGCGCAGGATCTCGGCGCGGTTGCCGTTGCGCCATTCGCGAAGGGCGGGAATGCCTCGGACGACGGCCGCCTGAGGTGCGCGCGGGGCGCAGATCTGCAGGTTGTCCATCACCTTGGCGATCTCGGCGACGGCTTGTCGACCTGCTGTCACCGCACCCAGCCGGTGGCCGGGAATGCAGAAGGATTTCGAGAAAGAGTAGAGCAGGATGAGATTGTCTTCCCACCCCTCGATGGAAAGAAGGTCATGCGGGCGCTCGCCCTCGGGCAGGAAATCGCGATAGGTCTCGTCGAGAATCAGCCAGGTGCCCGCATTCCGGCAGAGCTCGAAGATTTGCCGAAGCAGGCCGGCCGGATAGATCGCTCCGGTCGGATTGTTCGGAGAGACCAGTGCGAGCGCCTTGATGCCACGCGCGAGGAGCGCGCGGACCGACACGAGATCCGGCACAAATCCCTGTTCGGGTGAAAGCGGCAGAAGCTCCCGCTTGATGCCCAACATGGCGAGCGTGGTTTCCTGGTTGAAGTAATAGGGGTCGGTCAGCGCCACCGTATCGCCTGCTCCGGCAATCGCCATGGCGGCCGCCATGAAGGCTTGGTTGCAGCCCGAGGTGATGTGGATGTTTTCCGCCCCGACCGATGTGCCGTAGACCTCCGTCATTTCCTTGGCATAGGCCTCGCGGAGGCCGGTCTCTCCTTCGATCGGGCCGTAGCCGGCGCAGGCCACTGATGCCGCCGCCTCGCCGAGCCATTTCAGCAGATCCGGATGAGGCGGGTAGCCGGGCACGGCCTGGGACATATCGATGAGCGGGCCGCGTTCTCCGCCATAGGCTTTCGCCCAGGCGAAGACCGAGGGAACCGGCGGAGGGGAGAGCCTTGCGACGAGCGGGTTGAATTTAGGGGACGGCATGATGACGGACTCTCTGGGTCAGCGTTTATCGGCCTTGCGGCGTGATTTTGGAGCGGGACCGGCGATCCGCGGGCGGGCGCGCGACGACACCGGAATATGCGAGTCAGTTGCCAGCGGCGACGGCGGCATGGCCGGGCGCGAGGCGCGGCTGCGGATCACGTGGCGTGCAGAGGTTCGCGGCTGCGAAACGCGCTCGCTTTCGATAGCCGAGAAAATCCAGTCGATGAAGGCCTTGGCGATCGGTGTGGTGCGCGCTTCGTTCCGGCACGTGACATAGAATGCGTCGGAGGCCGGGACCGACAGGTTGAAGGGTATGACCAGTTCCCCCGACGCGATCAGGCTGCTTGCCGTGATCGTGTCGCCAAGCGCGATTCCCTGGCCGTGGCGGGCCGCCTCGGTCGAAAGCCTAGCGTCGCTCATGTAATGTTGCCGGCCGCGCGGGACGTCGAGTTGATCGGCGGCGGCAAGCCAGGTGTTCCATTCCCGTCCGTCGTCGCCGTGTAGAAGTACGTGGTCGCGCAGATCGCGGACCGAGCGCAGCGGTCGGCTGTTCAGAAGGGTCGGGCTGGCGACGGGGAAGAGTTCGAGATTGCTCCAGAGCCGCGCCCAGCAATCGCGCCAGCCGCCAGGTCCATAGAGAATGGAAATGTCGATGTCCGGGGAATGGATCAGGGCCGGATCGTTGCTGGATGTGAGCGTCAGGCTGATTTCGGGATATTGCTCGCCGAAGGCGTTCATGCGGGGAATCAGCCAGAGAGACAGGAGAGCGGGCACACAAGACACCCGCAGATTGCCGCTTGTGGACGGCCGGTTCATCAAGGCGGTCGCCGTGGCGATCCCTTCGAACGCGGAGGAAACGGCGGGAAGGAGCAGGGCCCCCTGCGGCGTTACTTTCAGCCGCTTGCCGCCGCGTTCGAGGAGCGTGGCGTTCAGACTTGCTTCCAGGGTCTTGATCTGATGGCTGACCGCGCCGTGCGTGACGTTCAGTTCGCGAGCGGCGGCGGAAATGGAGCCGTGCCGCGCGGCCGCCTCAAAGGCGCGCAATGGATTGAGCGGAGGCAGGCGAACGGCCATCAGGGTTACCGAGTATGAATTTTTCTCACAGTGATTGCTATTACATTGTCAATTGATTTTCTATCCCTTTTGTACGGATAATGCTCACAATAGAGGCAGACGAGAACAATGCCGCTTTGTAAGCCGGTCGGCATCGGGCAGAGATCTGATGCGCTGGGGCGACCGAACACGAGGCCATAGACGGAAGTGAGTGCAAGACATGACGTGGAATGAAGCGAAACTGCAGCGCTTGCGGGCGAAATATGACAGCGATCGGGCGGGCGAAATCTTCGATCCGAAATTTGCCAGGGTCGGGGAAAAGATCTTCTCGAACGGTACCCGCGCAGCGCCTTATGCAGGAGTCCCGACGTTCCTCAGCGCGCCGCACCGGCCGATCGATCCGCAAAACCCGGATTTCGGTGACCTGCAGGTCGCGATCGTCGGCGTGCCGATGGACCTCGGGGTGTCCAACCGCCCCGGGTCGCGCTTCGGACCCCGCGCGCTGCGCACCATCGACCGCATCGGCCCCTACAACCACGTGCTCGACTGCGCGCCGATCTTCGACCTCAAGGTCGCCGACATCGGCGACGTGCCGTTTTCCAGCCGCTACCGGCTTGAACTCAGCCATGAGGATATCGAGCGGCATCTTTCGAAGATCATCGATGCAGGCGTGCTGCCGCTCTCGGTCGGCGGCGATCACTCGATCACGCACCCGATCATGAAGGCGGTGGCGAAGAAGACCGGCCCGGTCGGGCTCGTCCACATAGACGCCCATTGCGACACGGGCGGCGCCTTCGATCAGACGAAATTCCACCATGGCGGACCGTTCCGCAATGCCGTGCTCGACGGCGTGCTCGACCCGACCCGCACGATCCAGATCGGCATTCGCGGCCCGGCAGAATATCTCTGGGAATTCTCCTATGATTCCGGCATGACGGTGATTCATGCCGAGGAAATCACCGGCATGGGCATTCCGGCAATCATCGAGAAGGCGAGGAAGGTCATCGGTGACGGTCCGACCTATCTTTCCTTCGACATCGACAGCCTCGATCCGAGCGTCGCGCCAGGGACCGGAACGCCGGAGGTCGGCGGACTGACATCCCGCGAAGTACTCGAACTGATCCGGGGACTGAAGGGTATGAATCTCGTCGGGGGCGACGTGGTTGAAGTGGCGCCGCAATATGACGCGACAGCCAATACCGCCCATGCGGGCGCGCAAGTCCTCTTCGAGATATTGAGTCTGATGGTTTTCAGTCCGGCGGTCAAAGGCCGCTGATGGCGCGGAGCCGAAATATTGCCGGGAAACCTTGCGCGTCGGGACTTACCGGTTTCAACTGAGTGACAGCAACCCAGGCATATAAAGGGAACAGGACCATGAAGAAACTCCTCCATTCATCGATCAGCCGCCGCGGCGTGCTGGCTGGCGGTATCGCCGGCGCCGGCATGCTTGCCATGCCCTCCATCCTGCGGGCGCAGGACAAGTCTTTGAAAATCGGCGTCTATGGCGGCTATTTCAAGGATTCCTTCGACAAGAACATCTTCCCCGATTTCACCAAGGCGACCGGCATTGCAGTCGAGTCCGTTGCGGAGCCGACGGGCGAAGCCTGGTTGGTGCAGCTCGAACAGGCCGCCAAGGCCGGCCAGGCTCCCGCAGACCTTTCCATGATGTCACAGGTCGCGATGCTGAAAGGTCAGGCGACCGAGCTTTGGGCGCCTATCGATATGGGCAAGCTGAAGAATGCCTCCGGCTTGATCGACCGCTTTGTGAACAAGTATCCCGACGGCCGTGTTGCCGGGGTCGGTGCGGTCGCCTGGTACATTACACTGGTGACAAATACTGACGTCTACAAGGAGGCTCCGACATCCTGGGAAGCCCTCTGGGATCCGGCAAACGCCGACAAGCTCGGCCTGCTGGCTCTGGTCTCCAACTCCTTCCTTCTGGAGGTCACGGCAAAAACCTTCTTTGGTGGCACCAACGCGCTCGATACCGAGGAAGGCATCCTGAAGGCCTTCGAAAAGCTCGCCGAGGTGAAGCCGAATGTCCGCCTCTGGTATCGTGACGAGGCCCAGTTCGAGCAGGCACTGAAGTCGGGCGAAATCCCTATGGGGCAGTACTACCACGACGTTACCGGCCTTGCCGCCGCCGATGGCCATCCGGTCCGTTCCACCTTCCCGAAGGAAGGCGGCATCCAGGATTCAGGCTGCTGGGCGCTGTCGCGAGCCTCGACCAAGTCGGAAGAAGCCCATGTCTTCATCGACTATATGTGCCAGCCGTCGATCCAGGCGACGCTGTCGCGCAAGGTCGGCACTGCGCCGACGGTCAAGCGCGATCTGCTCGACCTGACAGCCGAGGAGTTCGCTTCCGTTTCGTCGGACATCGATCCGATCGTTCCGCGTTACGACCTCTACCAGACGAAGTCGGACTGGCTGAACCAGAAGTGGACCGAGCTGATCGTTGGCTGATTGCCTGCCTCTCCTTGAAAGAGGGAGAAACGGCGAGGGGGCCTGGGCCCCCTCTGCTCTTCCGGGCAGAGGGGGTACGATCCCAATATTTGAACTGCTCTCGGAGACATGATGTCCGGACTCATCCTCAACAGTGTCACCAAGGAATTCGGCAATTTCACCGCCGTCGACCATGTGCAGTTGTCCGTGCCGCACGGCACCTTCGTCTGCATGCTCGGCCCGTCGGGTTGCGGCAAGACAACCCTGCTTCGGATGATCGCAGGGCTCGACCTGCCGACCGGCGGCTCGATCGTGCTCGATGGTGAGGACATTACGGCCGTCCCGACCCACAAGCGCAATCTCGGCATGGTCTTCCAGTCGCTCGCATTGTTCCCGCACCTCAGCGTCGGCGAGAACATCGCCTATCCGCTGCGCATCCGTGGTGTTGCGCGCGAGCAGCAGGTGAAACGCGTCGAGGAACTGCTCGCGATGATCCATCTGCCGGGCTATGCCGACCGCCCGGTCACCAAGCTTTCCGGCGGCCAACGCCAGCGCGTGGCGATTGCGCGGGCACTTGCCATCTCGCCAAAGCTCTTTCTGCTTGACGAGCCGCTCTCTGCGCTCGACGCCAAGCTGCGTGAAGCCATGCAGGTCGAGCTTCGCAAACTGCAGCAGCAACTCGGCATCACCACCATCGTCGTCACCCACGACCAGCGCGAGGCGATGACCATGGCGGATACCGTCGTCGTCATGAACGGCGGCAAGATCCGCCAGGCGGCGAGTCCGATCGAAATTTACAGGCGGCCGGCGGACCGTTTTGTGGCCGATTTTATCGGCTCAACCAATCTCATGCCGCTCGCCGTCGAAGGCGGTCGCGTCACTGTGCTCGGGCAGTCGGTTCCGGGCCTTACCGTCCCTGGCGGGCAGGCCTCGGCAACGGTTTCCGTCCGGCCAGAGGACGTCCATCTGGCCGCGCCGGGCGAGGGGCGCGTGACCGGCCGTGTCACCTTCATCCGCGATCTTGGTGGAGTGATCGAGACCTTTGTCGATATCGCTGGAACCGAGGTTATCGCCGTCTCGACGCCGCGCGAACGTCCCATTGTCAGCGTCGGCCAGGAAGTGGGTATTGCGATCGATCCCGAAACAGCGGTGGTGCTGACGACATGAGACGCGAACCGCCACAAAGAGCACTCGACTATGCGCCGCTGATCTTTCCGGCGGGAATGCTGATCCTTTTCTTTGTGGTCCCGTTCGCCACGATGATCGCGGTCAGCTTTTTTCAGCGTCAGCAGGGTGGTTTCTATGAGCCCGCTTTCGTCTTCGACAACTATGCCCGCTTTCTCAGCACCTTCTTCGCCGGCGTCCTGGGCTTCTCGCTGACGCTGGCAATCTCGGTCGCTGTGGTCTGCGTCGTCCTTGGACTGCCTTTCACCTATCTGCTGTCGCGCATGCGCCGTAAGACGCAGGTCGTATGGCTGGTCGCGCTGCTTTCGATCCTGTCGCTTTCGGAAGTTATCATCGGCTTTGCCTGGTCGACGCTCTTTTCCCGCACCGCCGGCATCACGAATCTGCTGGTCATGCTCGGACTTATGGAAAAGCCCGTGGCGCTGATGCCGAATTTCGGAGCGGTGCTGACCGGTATGACCTATCAGGCACTGCCCTATACCGTGCTTGTGCTCTATCCCGCGCTCGTCCGGCTCGACCCGACGCTAACCGAAGCGGCCCGCACACTCGGCGCCTCGCCAATCCGGGCCTTCTTCACCGTGGTGGTGCCGGCCCTTCGCAACACCATTCTCGCGACGCTGATCATGGTCTTCATATTCGCGCTCGGCTCCTATCTGCTGCCGCAAATCCTCGGCCGACCGCAGCACTGGACGCTCTCGGTGCTGATCACCGACCAGGCGATCTACCAGTCGAACATGCCGTTCGCCGCGGCCATGGCTGTATTGTTAGTGCTGGTGACGCTGGCGCTCGTCGCGCTCACGCTCATGGTCGGACGCAAGGGAGAGACGGCATGAACAGGCTTTTCACCCGCGTCTATTTCGCCCTGATCGCAATTTTTCTCGCCGCGCCCCTGGTCGTGGTCGCAGGGGTATCGATCAACGAGAAGCAAAGCCTGACCTTTCCACCGCAAGGTTTTTCGTTTGTCTGGTACGGCGCGATCTTCACCGACACAGGCTGGCGCTCCGCTTTCTTCGCCTCAGTTGTTCTGGCGCTTGCCTCGGCAGCGCTCGCGGTCGCGATCGCCCTGCCGCTCGCTTGGTTCCTTTGGCGGCGGATCGCGCCCTGGGCCAATATCTTTCAGGTGCTGGGCATCGCGCCCTTCACTCTTCCGCCGGTCATTACAGCGCTTGGATTGCTCACCTTCTGGGCGACGACGGGCTTCTATGGCCAGCCGTGGACGGCGGTGATCGGGCACGCGATCTTCTTCGTGACGCTGCCGCTCGTCACCTTGTCACTGGGATTTTCTGCCATCGACCGCTCACTTGTGGAGGCGGCTGCGACAATGGGTGCGGATGACCGGACGGTATTCCGTACTATCGTATTGCCGTTGATCCGGCCGTACCTCGTTTCCGGATACGCGTTTGCCTTCGTGCTCTCGCTCAACGAGTATATCGTCGCCTACATGACGGTGGGCTTCACCATGGAGACGTTGCCGATCAAGATCTTCAATGCCCTACGCTACGGCTATACGCCGACCATGGCCTCGGTGACGATTCTGTTCGTCTTGGTTGCGGCGCTGGTCTTCGGTCTGGTCGCCCGTTTCGGCGATCTGCCGAAGCTGCTTGGCGCCATGGCGGACGACGATCGCTGACCGGTTCGATCAGCGGACGTTGAAAGTGGCTCCGGGGCCCGCGGCAAAGCAGGGGATGAACCGGTCCTGTTTACCATTCGTTTAGATTTGAAGCCTAACTCTTGAATGGTTCCAGGATGGAGCTCCGCGCATGACGTGGCGGATCATGAACTTGGGGAGTGAGGCACATGACGTGCACGGCAAGGTCCGCAATCATTGCGGGCACAAGTGGTTCCTCGCCTTCACGGTCCGTGACCGGCCTCGAGTCGCCGTATATAGCGTCCCCCGTGGTTCCCCCGCCTTTGCACTTGGACCGGCACAATCCGCCCCTCTCAGACATCCGACCGTGCTCGGACCTGCCCGCGTCACGCTTCATGCGCGAGTGGGTGCCGCAGTCTCTCTATTCGCCGTGCAGACCTTACCGTCACCCCATCGGTCGCAGCCCTGCTGTGACCGTTGCGATGCCTATCGGCGCCGTCCTATAGGCCCCAGCCGGACGGCCCATGATCCCGATAGGCATCGCGGGAGGAGCTCGACACACCCCACCCCCCAGAGTCGTGCTCCTCCCACCCCCAAAACGTAATCGGCCGATGGAACTTGGTTCCGTCGGCCGATGCGAGGTTCGGGGGAGTGTCAGCCGCGCAGCATCTCGATGATTGCCGAAAAGTCGCGCCCGCCATGTCCCTGCTTCTCGAACAGATCGAAGAGCTGGGCCGCTTGCGCGCCGAGTGGCGTCGCGGCACCGGAGGCAAGGGCAGCCTCTTGGGCGAGCTTCAGGTCCTTCAACATCAGGACTGCGGCGAAGCCCGGCTTGTAGTCGTTGTTCGCCGGCGAGGTCGGTACCGGGCCCGGGACCGGGCAATAGGTGTTGATCGACCAGCATTGGCCGGACGAGGTGGAGGCAACGTCGAACAGCGCCTGATGGGAGAGGCCGAGTTTCTCGCCGAGGGCGAAGGCCTCGCAAACGCCGATCATCGAAATGCCGAGGATCATGTTGTTGCAGATTTTCGCAGCCTGGCCGGCGCCGTTGCCGCCGCAATGGACGATCTTCTTGCCCATGGCTTCGAGCACGGGTCTGGCCCTGGCAAAGCTCTCCTCGCTGCCGCCGGCCATGAAGGTCAGCGTTCCAGCCGCAGCTCCGCCGGTGCCGCCGGAAACCGGGGCGTCCAGCGAAAGGCAATTCGCCTTGGCCGCGAGATCATGGGCCTTGCGCGCGCTGTCGACATCGATTGTCGAGCTGTCGATCAGCAGTGTACCCGGTTTCACCGCGGATACGAGTTCGCCCCAGACGGAAAGCACATGCACGCCTTTCGGCAGCATTGTAACGACGACATCGGCGGCGCTGGCCGCGTCCGCGAGCGAAGCAGCCGGCGTCACGCCATTTGCCGCAGCCGCCGCGAGGATCTCGTTCGAAAGGTCGAAGCCACTCACGGCATGACCTGCCTTGACGAGGTTGGCGGCCATTGGGCCCCCCATGTTGCCCAGTCCGATGAATGCGATATTGGCCATTTCAGTCTCCTCTCCTCACGCGTCAGCGATTGTCTGCCAGTATCATCTCGGCCGCCTTTTCGGCAATCATGATGGTCGGCGAATTGGTATTACCGGAAGTGATCGTCGGCATGATCGAGGCATCGGCAATGCGTAGACGACGCAGTGCACGCATCCTCAACCGGGGATCGACCACGCTTTCCGGATCTCCGCCCATGCGGCACGTGCTGACCGGGTGGAAGATCGTTGTCCCGATGTCGCCGGCGGCCCGCGCCAGTTCCTCATCGGTCTCGAAAGCCGGGCCCGGCTTGTATTCCTCGGGGCTGAATCGGGCGAAAGAGGGCTGGGCGGCAATTTTTCGCGTGAGACGGATGGAACGTACCGCGACCTCCTGGTCCGCCGCCGCCGAAAGGTAATGTGGGCTGATGACCGGCTGCACGGTAAAGTCCGGGCTTTGAAGATGGATCGAGCCTCTACTCTCGGGCCTCAGATTGCAGACGCTGGCTGTGATCGCCGGGAAGGGGTGCACGGGGTCGCCGAACTTGTCCAGCGAAACGGGCTGGACATGGTATTGCAGGTCGGGCGTGTCCTTGTCCGGACCCGAACGGGTGAAGATGCCCAGCTGGCTCGGCGCCATGGCCATCGGACCTGATCGTTTGAGCAGATATTCGAGCCCGATAGAAGCCTTGCCGAAAATGCTCGATGCCTTTTCGTTCAGCGTCGGCACGCCGGTTACCTTGTAGGTGAGGCGAAGTTGCAAATGGTCCTGGAGGTTTTCGCCGACGCCCTTGACCTCGGAGACGACATCGATGCCGGCGCGTTGCAGAACATCCCCCCGCCCGACACCCGAGAGCTCGAGAATATGCGGTGAGCCCACGGAGCCGGCCGAGAGAATGGTCTCGCGCCGGGCGTGGAAGGTCTTTGACATGCCGTCGTGCCAGACCTCGACGCCGGTGACCGCGCCGTCCTCGATCAGCAGGCGTTTCGCCTGTGCCTTCGTCAGAACGGTCAGGTTGCCGCGCTTCAGCGCGGGTCGCAGGAAGGCCTTCGCGGTATTCCAGCGAATGCCGGAACGCTGGTTGACGTCGAAATAGCCAGAGCCTTCATTGTTGCCGCGGTTGAAGTCCGGGGTTTCGGGGATGCCGGCTTCCTTGGCGGCTTCCTGGAATGCCTCCAGCACGGCCCAGCGGACCCGCGCCTTCTCGACCCGCCACTCGCCGCCTGCGCCATGCATGTCGTCGGCGCCGCGATAGTGGTCCTCCGACTTGCGGAAAAGCGGCAGCACGTCGTCCCAACCCCAGCCCTCGCAGCCCATTTGCCTCCAAAGATCGTAGTCGCGGGCCTGGCCGCGCATATAGATCATGCCGTTGATGGAGGAGCATCCACCGAGCACCTTGCCGCGGGGATAGCTCAATGCACGGCCGTTCAGCCCGTCTTCCTTGGCGGTGGTGAAGCACCAATCGGTTCGCGGGTTGTTGATGCAGTAGAGATAGCCGACCGGGATGTGGACCCAGTGATAATTGTCGCTTCCTCCCGCTTCGAGAAGCAGGACGCGGGTCGCTCGGTCGGCGGCCAGCCGGTTGGCAAGCACGCATCCGGCGCTTCCGGCGCCGACGACAATATAGTCAAAGGTTTCCATTGCCTACTCCGCAGAATACCGTCTCCCGGTTCGCGGGAACCGGGAACTGCCACTCGAAACGTTTCAAAATACCGCCTGTCGGATCGTTCGCTTGCGTTTCCGGCCTAGTGCCGATGCTCGAAACCGAGTTTGCGTCCGAGACGGGATGCATAAAATTCCCCAACGATGCCGCGTCTGAACAACAATACGCAGACCATGAAAACAACGCCGGTGATAATGGTGACCGGGAATTCGGAGGTCGCCAGATAGTTTTCGAGCGTAACGACGAAACCCGCGCCGATGATAGGTCCGATCAGGGTTCCAATACCGCCGAGCAGGGTCATGAGAATGACTTCGCCCGACATCTGCCAGCCAACGTCAGTCAGCGTCGCCAACTGGAAGACCAGCGCCTTGAGCCCGCC